>NZ_ML112601.1:0-79897 GCF_003703915.1 Salipiger sp. D13 | reverse complement strand
CCCGTCGGCAATGTGGGGCGGCGACAGCGTTTACATCGCGCCCTCTGCCGTCGCAACATTCTCGCGACCGATCAAGCGAGCCGTTCGAGCAGAAACACGAAATGGAACTTCCTGAATGCTATTCATAGCGCACTCCAAAGGCTGGAAAGCGGGGCCGCGAAACTTCTCTCTCCAAATGGCACGACCTTGTCGTGATCATAGAGCACCATTCCTTGGACAAACTTGTCTCCGCATGCGTCCGCCAACTTACGCAGTCCAGAAAAATCCGCCGCTGATACCGTCGCAGAGGATTTCACCTCAATCCCGACGATCTGGCCCCGCCGGTTCTCCAGAACCAAGTCGACCTCATTCTTTTCCTTGTCTCGGTAGTGAGCGAACGTGCATCGCTGTTCACTCCAGGAAGCAATCTTGCGAAGTTCGCTGAAAACAAAGGTCTCAAGGATCGGGCCGAAAGCGGTTCGGTCTTTCTTGACCGAATCCGGCGACACTTCACGCATCGCCGCCAGCAATCCCGCATCCAAAAAGTGAAGTTTCGGCGATTTTGTCAAACGTTTCAGCCGGTTCGTGAACCAAGGCTGGAGGGTATGCACGAGGTAAAGACTTTCGAAGACACCAACATACTTTTGCGTCGTGACATGGTTGAGGCCAATGGCGCCGCCAATACCGGAGTAATTCACCAATTGACCGGAATGTTCTGCTAGAACTGTCAGAAGCTTTGGCATGACAGAAAGCTGTTCGATTTGCGCCACGTCTCGTACATCTCGCTGGACAAGTGCATCGAGGTATTCGTGGTACCAGTCCTGTTTGCGCGACCATCTTCTCCGGCCAAGCGCCTCAGGGTAGCCGCCAGACAGAACGGTTTCGACTAAGCCATCCCCGACAACTATGTGGTCTACGGCTGGTTTTTTCCCTGCAAACGCCCTGTCGATAAAGTTCGATTTTACGCCTATGGTTTCGGCTTGGCTGAGAGGCAAGAGCCGTATGACCTCCATCCGTCCGGCGAGCGAGTCCGCAACCTTCGGAAGGGTCATAAGATTTGCGGAACCCGTCAACAGAAAGCGACCTGGTGTTTTGTCATCGTCGACCAGATTCTTGATTGCGAGCAGCAGGTCCGGCGCGCGTTGGACTTCGTCGATTACAGCACGATCCAGACCGCGCACAAAACCGACAGGGTCATCAACTGCCGATCTCAGAACGTTGGCATCGTCTAAAGTTAGGAAGGGCGTCTTGTCTCCTGCGACGTCCATCGCAAGCGTCGTCTTGCCTGATTGGCGCGGTCCGGAGATAAGAACCACGCGCGTGTCTGAGAGTGCTTCCTCTACTCTCTCTTTGGCGAATCTCGGGTACATTTTCCGCTCATCTTTGGCTGACCAATTGAAAGTACGCACCCGACCGATTGAAAGTCAATGCCCGACCGATTGAAGCTCTCGGACCGACCGATCGAAAGCCAGCAATCTAGCCCTGCAGAGGCAGCAGAACACGCTTTGTCCGAAGAATAGGACATACTTCGGACATCAAGGTTCCGGCATTTCCAGCTCCGGCAGATCCCGCAGGCTCTGCAGATCGAAGGTCACCAGGAAGGTCTCCGTGGTTACGAAGGTATGCGGCGCGCCGGGCCGCGGCGAGCGTGGCCCGCTGGCGATCAGGTCCTTGTAGCGCAGCCGGGCCAACAGGTCGCGGCTGACTTCCTTACCGAAGATGTCGGCCAGCCCCGCCCGGTCGATCGGCTGATGATAAGCGATGGCGCAGAGCACCCCCATCTCCATCTCGGAAAAAGCCAGGGACTGCTCGCCGAGATTGGCTGCCGTCTTGATCGCCTCGGCGAACTGGGTCCTGGTCCGGAACATCCACCCGCCGGCGACCTGCGCCAGCTCGTAAGGGCGTCCGGTCAACTCGGCCTGGATGTCCTCGATCAGCATCTCCACCGAGGCCCCCTGCCCCACCACCCGCACCAGGTCTTCTCGGCCGACCGGCGAAGCACTGGTGAACAATACCGCCTCGATCCGTCCCATCCATTCGCGCCAACGCAGCTCCTGCGGCAGGTCATCGAGGTCCCGATCAAAGACAGCGCCGCCCCCCTCAGCAGGTTTCCGTTTCCGGGTCGCACTCGTCATGATGCGATCCCATAGAGCCTGAACGTCGGGCGCCCGGTCAGTTCCCGCGCCACGCCCAACTCCACCAGCCGGTCGCAGAACCGCCGCGCGGCGCGGTCGGTCATGGGGATCGAGGTCCCCCGGATGCGCGGCGACAGCATCGACGCCGGCGCCACGGCATCCTCGGTCAGGAACAGATCGACGGCCGCGTCTGATCCCTTTGCCCTGAGTTTCGGGGCGACGGCACGAAGCGCCTCTGCGCGACGGACAAGATCCCGCGCCAGCCGGATCGTCTCTCGGATGCTCTCAAGAATCCGGGCCTGAACCGCCAGTTTGGCCCCCTGCCCGCCTGCGGCTAGATCACGCAGAATCCCCTTGGTGAGCTGCTGCGCCGTAACCGGCAGAACCGCCTTCCAATTCAGAGCCCGCGCCAGGACAATGTCCGAGAGCAGGCAGGCGACCCGTTCCGCCCGGTCGTCGGCCTTGAGCATGGCGCGTAGGACCTCCACTCCACCAGCAAGCGGCCCATGGGTGCGTGCCCGATCTTGTCCAATGTCCAACCAATCGGCCAAATCCTCCACGAGATGCGGACCGATCAGGTCTGCGATCTCCTTAGGCCCACGTAGCTGGAGCCGAACCGCCTCGCGCCAAAACGCCAGCAGATCACCGTCCGGCCCCCGCGCCTCGCCCGGCGGTGTCAGATGGTAGGCGTCGCGGATATCGGCTTCCCGCGCCAGCCGCCCTTCCAGTTTGGACGTCGCCGTCGCGGCACTGAGCGCCAACCGGTTCGCAAGCAGCTTTGCCGGCACACCATGCCGCGGATCGGAGACCAGCTGATCGAGCACCGTCAGCGCAGCCCCCGACCGAAAGGCCACAGTTTCAAGGGTTTCCGCTCCCCCGGAGGTGACCCAACCCGGCAGCTGCGGTAGGGTGTTCAGGTCGTCGGAGATGGTGGCGGGCTGATATGTCATGCCCCAAGACTATCCGACGGCGGCGCTTTTGCCTACCACATAGTGTATAAACCGCCCCGCCTTGCCGATCTCCGATACGTCCAATAATTTTGCATTATCGGACATAAAAATGATATGCCCAGAAACATGGGTTGTCGTTTTAGTTTCATGGGTGGATTCGGCCGAAATCGCCTCTCTCGTCGAGGAAATTTCCATTTAACCGGTGGACGGGCCTCTTGATCAATCTGTGGACTCGTTCCGCTCCAGCGTCAATCATGCGCTTTCCTTTGCCGTTCCGTAGATCCCGCCCATCCGTGAGCCACGGCAATGGGGCGGCACGCCGGAACAGGACGAGCGCGGCCTCCGGGAGGAACGCGCCGGGCACCAGATCTGCTCCAAAGAGGTCATGCAAGATCACCAGCGTCAGAGCCCGCCAGCGCACTGATAGGTGCTGAAGCGGCGCAGGCCGACCGACGGCCGCACGGGCCTCGTAGGGACAATTCCATCCAGGTTCATCGTACCAGAGCGCGAGGACGGGCCGGGCCGCCCCGTCGCGATCGAGCGGCGCCCATAAAGTGCGAATTGCATACTCGAGTCGATCGAGACGGCCTGGGTCCCCTCTGACGATTTCGCTGATCTGGCGTTGGAGCTCGAGAACTCCCGCAGCAAAATCCGCCTTCAAAGGGTCCTCTGTCTCCCCTCCCCTGCCGGTCAGGACGGCATCGCACTTACGACAGAATGGGCGCAGCAGGCCATTCAGCATGCGAAAGGAAAGCCTCAGGCGGCCGAGACAGGCGGGGCAGCGGTCCAGGAGCATGGTCCGGTGCGCCGGGCAAACCACCCGTTCCGCCAGTCGCCAATTCACCCGCAGATAGGCATCGCGATCGGCAACGACATCCGTATCGAAACAGGCAAGACAGACCGGCACAATCTCGATCAGCAACCAGCCCCGCGGCTGATCAGGATATCGGGAAGCCAGTGACCTGCGCCGAAGCCGTTCCGGATCGATCCTGCAGGCTTTCGCCCAAAGCCTGAGCAGCTCCATATCCGGCGCCACGTCGTCAACCTGCTGCGCGCCTGCGTCCCCACCCCCCTGCCCCGCCAGATACACCATCAGCTCAAGGGGCTCCGCCCCGTAGCGCGCGGCAACCCGCGCCACCCAGGACGAAAGCAGTTCGTCCCGGAACGGACGCGGCGCGACGGGAAACCGGACTTGAGCCGTCATACCCCGACCGGTTGCGGTACACGCCTTCCCCGCCTCCGAACCGTCTGGGTCATCGAGACCAGCGGCAGAACCAGATTGTCGCCGAAACTTTCCGCGTCGAGGCGCTCTTTGCCCGACCGGACCGCATCTTCCGCCGCCGTCTCGATCAGGCGGAAGATGCGCGCCGTCACGCCGGAGGTCAGCTTGTGAATCCGCTCTCTGGCCTCCGCGCTGACCAGATCGGAGGCCTCGCGCAAGGGCAGGATGCGCTCGAAACTTTTCAGGAGCCCGGCGAAGGCAGCATCGTTCTGCCAGGGCTTGAGATGGAACGCCTCGAAGCGCTCGGCCAGTTGCGCATCGGTCAGCAGGGCCTGCCGAGCCAGGTCCGTTCCGGCACAAACCAGTGGAATCCGAAGGTCATTGGCCAGAAATCGGATCGCATTGAGAAAGATGCGCTGCTGACGGAAGGTACCGGCCAGCATCCCGTTCACCTCATCGAGAATGATCATCTTCGCCCCCACGGTACGCAGCAGCGACCGGCAGATATCCTTCTCACGAGCGAGCGTTCCGCCTGTCATCGTCGGCGCGCCCATGCTGGCCAGAAGTTCGCGGTAAAGATCGCGCTCGATGGGTTCGGATGGCACTTGCACGACAACCACCGGGCGATGGTCAACGCCGGTGATCTGGCTGAATTTCGGCGGGTGGTCACGTTCAAACTTGCGGACGATCTTGGTCTTGCCCATGCCGGTGTCACCGTAGATCAGCAGGCATGGCATCCGGTCTCGCGGTGGATAGGTCAATAAGTTCTCCAGACGTGCCAGAGCGGCCCCAGACTGATCGAATCCGATCCAGCGGTCAGCCCGGATCCAGGCAATGCGCTCATCATCCGGCAGCGCCGCAAACCGGCGGTAGGTCGGATCGAGATGTGCAAATGCGCTGCCTTCGGTCACGACCATTCCTCAACTTCGAACCCCGGGTGGTCCCTGAGCACATTCTCGCTTTCCTTGGGCTCCGAACCTGCATCCACAGCCTCGTAGGCCCCTACCCCATCAAGCGCTCGGTCCCGTTTCTCCGAAAATCGCCTAGCCTCCCGTGTCCTGCTGCTGGCAGCATCAACCAGGGCGCGCTGCTCCTCGATCACCGCGAATATGAGGTCTTCATCCTCGAGCGCGCGCCCGCGCTCGCGCAAAATCGCCTGCGCACGGCGATGCTCCGCAAGAGTGATTGAGGGATGGCACAAGTCCGCAAACCGCACAGCATAGCGCTGGCCTTCGGGGCCAAGCACAAAGATCGTCGAGAGATCGCGCGGATCATAAGACACGCGCAATTGCCGGTCCTGACGACCAGCCCAGAGGCTCAGGACATCGTCCCAATACCGCAGGCCGAAGAGATGTATGCCATCGCGGCGCACCATGCGTTCCGTGCTCGGCAGGAAGTCGATCCGGAACCCCTCCGGATCGTAAGGCCGGCGCAAAGGTGCCTCGCGGCGCCCATAGGCCTCGTTCCAGGCCGCAACCGGCGGAATCCCGAGCGAGCGGTGCCGTTCGGCATGATAACGGGTGATTTCCAGCGCCAACCAGTGCTCCAGCTCGTCGAGCGTCATCGTCGATTTGCCCACGGAATCATAGTCGCCGCGGTCCTTGATGTTGCTGAAGGTCGATCCCGGCAGAAGGTGGACCGCCCCCATCATCGTGCCGATCAGCCGCTCAATGTGACCGCCGTAATGTGGCGCACCTATCGGCCGGTACTGCAGCGAAATCCCGTGCTCCTCGGCACCCCGTTTCATCGCCTTTGAGCGGAACTCCTTGGCATTGTCGACGTGAATGGTCTCCGGCAATCCCTCTGCGGGCCAATCCGCGTCGATACCCATGCTCTCCAGCCAGTCGAATTTGGGCTGCACCAGATGCTGAATGGCCAGTGCCACCGACAAGGCCGACGGCGGCTCCAGCGTCAGGTAGAATCCGGCCACCATGCGGCTGGCGACGTCTATGGCGAGCGTCAGCCAGGGCCTTTGCAAAGGCTTCCGGTGAACCCGGTCCACGACGATGACATCCACCAGCGTATGATCGATCTGAACCACCTCATAGGCCCGTTCGACCTGATAGCTGCCTGGCACCGGATGATGGCGCTGGCGAGAGACCTTGGCGCCTTCACGCGCAGCTATAAGCTCCGCCGGATCTATCGCCGCCACACGGTCCCGCAATGTGGTCCAGCACGGGGGACGTAGACCTCTCTGACTGCACCGCCTGCGCACCTCTTTTTGCAGGGCATTGATACTTGGCTTCTGGAGGGACTTGTAGAACTCCTCGATCGCCCCCGAAATCACCGCTTCGATCTCGTCAGGCAGCCGACGGCTGCCCGTCGGTGTTCCGACTTGAGCCGCCAGCAAGGAACTGGCGACCGGGCGCGCCTTGTACGCTGAGATCAACTCGTACAGGCGGGAGCGCTTGAGACCAAGTTCGCGGCAGGCCTTGAGAAACTCGGCACGGTTCGGTGACACCTTGCTTGCAAGCCGACGGATCACAGCTTCCCGCGCAACCGCCTGTTCCCACGCAGTATCGTCGACGGCGTTGATGTCTGATCGATCCACCATGGCCAAACCCGGAAAATAGGTGTCTTATGTCCGATAATGAAACTATAATCCGGGAATGAAACAAGAACATGAACGCAATGATATCAATAAGTTAGTGTCCACTAATGGAACTAGAACGACATTAAATTTCATCGCTGGATTTGCTGGAAAATGGCCTCAGAGACCGAGCAATCGACATCAACGCCCTCTGATACGAATAAGGATGCGCCCATCTACGAGAGAGATCAAGAGGAAAGCGTTGGCATTGCTTTGCCCTCCCATGTTTCGGGGTCCGGGACCCTCGATCGGCTGGTCGACACCGCCCGCGACTATGCCCGAGCCGCTGCGTCCGAGAACACGCTGAAGGCCTATGCAAAGGACTGGGCACATTTTGCACGCTGGTGCAGGATGAAGGGTGCCGAGCCGCTGCCACCATCACCCGAGATGATCGGACTGTATCTCGCGGATCTTGCGTCCGGGTCAGGCCCCTCCCCTACCCTTTCGGTCAGCACCATAGACCGCCGCCTGTCCGGTCTTGCGTGGAACTACGCACAGCGCGGCTTTTCCCTCGACCGAAAGAACCGGCACATCGCCACGGTGCTGGCGGGGATCAAGCGCAAACATGCCCGCCCGCCGGTGCAGAAGGAAGCGATCCTGGCGGAAGACATCCTCGCGATGGTGGCCTCCCTGCCCTATGACCTGCGCGGGCTGCGGGATCGCGCAATCCTGCTGCTCGGCTATGCCGGAGGCCTGCGCCGCTCGGAAATCGTGAGCCTGGACGTGCACAAAGACGATACGCTGGACTCCGGCGGCTGGATCGAGATCTTCGACAAGGGCGCGCTTCTGACCTTGAATGCCAAGACCGGCTGGCGCGAAGTCGAGATCGGCCGAGGTTCCAAGGATCAGACCTGTCCCGTGCATGCGTTGGAACAATGGCTGCATTTCACCAAGATCGACTTCGGTCCGGTCTTCGTCGGCACCTCACGGGATGGCAAACGCCCCTCCGACACACGGCTGAACGACAAGCATGTGGCCCGGCTGATCAAGCGCACAGTCCTGGACGCCGGCATCCGATCCGAGCTGCCCGAGAAAGAACGACTGGCACTGTTCTCCGGTCACTCGCTGCGTGCTGGCCTCGCCAGTTCGGCGGAGGTCGACGAGCGCTACGTTCAGAAGCAGCTGGGGCATGCCTCCGCCGAGATAACCCGCCGTTACCAGCGACGCCGTGACCGGTTCCGCGTGAACCTGACCAAGGCCGCCGGTCTCTGATACCCTGCCCCATCACGCCGCCTGCCCGCTGAGCCTGCCATAGAAGCTGCGCTCGAGATGCAGCTCCCCTGCCCCGGCCTTCTCGACCATGCCGCGCAGATAGCCCCCTGGCGACGAAACTTCGCCGGCGCAATGCTTCTCGAAGACAAGCGCCAGCGCTGCTGTCGCCACCTGTTTGCCCAAGCGATTCTGCGCCACGTTCCAGGCATGCTCGGACACCCCGATCATCGGTCTGAGCTGCCCGGCAACCCGGTGTAGATCACCCCAATCTTTCAGGAACCCGCCCATATTGCGGGCCCAGGATGCGAATTCGGGACAGGCCTGCATGACCGTAGGCAGATCCAGCGCAGCGCGTTTCTTGCGCACCTCGGCAACCCACTCTTCCAGCTCCCTATCAACCTGATCTACGGGCTGAGCATTGGTCACAATGGCCGCGACTTCCTCATTTTCTGAGGAATTACAGGTTACAGGATTAAGTTGATTTGTAATTAGTATATGGGGGTCGGAAATGACCTCCCTGGGGTTCATTTCTTGAGTCTTTTCGGGAACTTGTTCCTTGGTTTCAAACGCGTTTTCCACAGGCAGAGTAGCCTCTGTTGCCTTGAGGAAGGCCGCCTCGACACGCTCTTGGAGCTCCCTGAACCAAGTCAAGAGCCGCGCAAGCTGCTCGGAGGCTTCATGGCGGCGCGGAAGCCGGTCCAGAAGCTCCTCGAAAAGGGCTGTGAATTGATTCCAGGGCCCGCGCAGCGCGCCGCTGACGGCCGCCTCGATCCGCGCCCGGATCATCCTGCGTGCCACCGTGATCTGGCGCTTCAGGCGCTGACAGAGCTCGCGTTCGGCCTGCAATTCGGCATGAAGCTCCTCGAACTCCTCGACACGCGCCGACAGCGGCGACAAATCAAAGCCATAGGCCTCGACGATGCGCCCCTCGGCGTCCCTGCGGCCCCAGCGCTTGCCGTTTGGGCTGTCCTGAAAGGAGATCACGCCGGTCTCGGCCAGCCGTCTTGCATGGCGCTTGAGCGCGGACAGCGAGAACCCGGTCTGCTCCATCAGATAGGCGTTTGACGCCCAGACGATCGGGCGTTGCCCCTCCTCCCAGTCCTGGGCTTGGGTAAACGCCCCGAGCGTGTCGAGGAGCATCATGTCTCCGGCCTTGAGGCCGATGTATGCGCCAACCCGCTTCACGGCAACGAAAGCCCGTGTTTTGGGTACAGCTACCTGTTCACCGGCTTGGGCAAGCTGCTCTGCGGCAGCGAGACCTGCTGAGGCTTTGCGCCAACCGGAGGGCTGCCATGCGATGGACATACCTCTCTCGTGCTGAGGCATGCCTGCCTCAGTCGCTCCAGACGGAGCACCACTGAATTTTTCCATACTTTGTCAGCAGACAAAGAAATCCCGTTCGCTCAGAAGCGTTTTCTCTTGTATGGCGATTCGCTGGCTGCTAGATTCTAGGTGTCTAATCTAAGAATTGCGCTCTGCGCAGCAGCCCTCGAAGCTTCGGTTTCGGGGGTTTTCTTTGTTTACCTTTCCTCCTTTCTGCTCGTCCTCACTTGTCACCCTCCGAGTTTACATCTGTAAACTCGGTGTAGGATCTCTTGATGATGTCCTCGAGGTTGCTCTCAAGCCAGCTTGCGAACTCGGCACTTGTGCCGGACTTCTTCACCGAAAGAGACACGCTCCCTCGGCTTGCTTTGATGACAACGCCATCCATCGGCGTAATCTCACGAGGACCGCTGGACACTTTCGTTCCGCGCTTGCTTGCTTCCTTGATCAGCGCTTCCAACCGCTCATCAGACGTCGATGAGGTGCTAGTTTTGGCCAGCAATTTGAGCGCGATCTTCTCGGTGAGCTTCCGCTCGAGGAACAGCTCGGCCAAGTCCGTCCATCTCGGCCGGCCGGACTTGGGTGCCGAACCAATCACGTCTCCGACTCTGGACGGGACATTCTGCGTCACCTTCGTCAGGTGCGAATGGCCTGATGCAGACAGATTCAAAACTTGGCGTACCGTTGCGCTTTCGTGCCCCGCGGCTTGGATAGCTTCAGCAAAGCGCGCCTTTTCATAAAACGAGAGGTTGCGACGCGCCGCATTTTCCAGCCCTTTGGCCAACAAGGCCGTGGCGTCATCGACATCCTGAACGTTGGCACGGACTTTAATTCCGAGCTCCCGGCAAGCTTTCAATCTGCGGCGACCATAAATCGCTTCGAAGCGCCCCTCGGCAGCTTTGGAGCGCCGAACGAGGATTGGCACCTGTTGACCGCCTTCACGGATGCTGTTCTTGAGCGCCTCAAAACCCTCATCGTCATCCTCGGCGTTTACAGCTGTAAACTCATCCAACCGATCCTGGGGACCCCAATCGTCGATCAGAGCAGGATCGATCTCGCGGATAGACACAAGTGACCCCTGAAGAGCCCCTAACGCAGGCGCGCTCGTTTTGGGGACCCTCTCGGCCGAAGTGCTGCTGGAACGCGCGATGGTATTCGCGATGCCCGACATATCTCGAAGGGATTTCCTAGCCATTACTTACGCCCCCATGATTGGTGGATCATGACTTCCACTTCCTGTCCCACAGCATCCATCGAGCCTTTCGCACGATCGTAGGTCGCTCGGGTCATTTCCGAGCGCACAACCTCATAGATGGACTGCTTGAGCATGGTCGCGTCACTGATTGCAGTGCTCTTGAGAGCGGTCGCAGACATGACGCGGTCTTGGAAAAGCGCACGCATAAACGAGGTCAGCTGCTGTGAGGGAACATCCGTCGGCTCATCCCGAGTGATCAGGAATTTGAAGTGATCATACTGCAGCGTCGCGCCTGCATCCTCGATTACCCCCATGTAGGCCCCGGCGAGTTCGAGGAACTGAGCGGTCGACGAAACGTCCAACATCGAGGGAGTTAGAGGTACAATCAGAGAACTCGCTGCGGCCATTCCAGCGATTGTCAAGAAGCCCAACTGGGGCGGACTGTCCATCAAGACAAGGTCGAAATCATCCTCAACTTGGGACAATGCATTTCGGATCCGCGTAAAGAACGGCTGGTCGGGGTTCGAATGAACTGCAGATTCAGTCTCGAACTCAGACAGCATGAGTCGCGACGGCGCAATTGAAAGCCCCGGGAAGTAAGTGGGAACAACGACGTCGGCCATGCTGACCGGATCGTCGTAGCGGATCGCGTCATAGACAGTCAGCCCATCAAACTCGATTTCCGGGCTGATGCCACACATGGACGTGAGTGATCCTTGAGGATCAAGGTCAACGACCAACACTCGATAGCCGCGTAGCGCGAAATAATGCGCAAGATGGATACTCGTGGTGCTCTTGCTCGAGCCGCCCTTGAAGTTCATCAACTGCCATATTTGCAGTTTCTCATCACCAGACCGACGCGGCAGATACCGTCCTTTCTTGCGTGATGACTTCTCTAGGATCTCGCGTGCATCCCAAATCTCTTGCGCCGTGTAATAGCGCCGCCCTCCACGAACATCCTCGGGCTCTGAGATCGTTCCCTCTGAGTGCACCTTTCGCATGAACTGACCGGAGACCCCAAGAAGTTCTGCCGCCTCAGGCGCAGAAAAAGACCGTAGCGTCTTGGTGCTATCTGGGGCAAAAGCAGAGAGGAGGTGTTCCCGGATGGCAGCGTTCAACCGCTCGGAAATATCTGTCGCGAGCGCTGAAGGCTTCTCGCTTGCCAGTGGTGTCACAGGAATCATCTAGTTGCCCCAAAATCGAAAATGTGGCCTTTTTCGCGCCACTTGAGAATAAGAGCAGTGATTCACGACGCTAAGTCAAGATTTTTCCTCTATATAGTGTCTATTGAAGCAGGAAGAGACTACATGCGCGGTTCGCGCTTGCCCTGGAGTTTACAACTGTAAACGGTTTGGCAGAGGCGAACCCCTGCCAACCCTTCGCTCACGCGGCGTCTTTCGGCCGCCAGGGGATGACGGCCTGCAGGGACAGATCGTCCTGGTTCGCGGCCTTGCCGAGGTTGGCGTTGAAGCCGTGGTCGCGGATGGTCAGCGTGTAGTAGTCGGCGCCGGTCTCCTTGTTCTGCTTCTTCCAGATGCCGCCGCACTCGACCAGCTTGCCGCGCGGGGAGCGGCCGAGGACACGGTGCGTGGGGGCCATCGGGTTCGCGCTCGCGACGGGTTCGACCATGATGTCGAGGTCGAAGGTCAGGGTCGAGATGGAGCCGATGCCCTTGGCGGTTTCGATGTCGGCGCTGGTGAATTTGATGCAGTTGGTGGTCATTGCTCTTCTCCTTGTTTGCGTTGCAATGATGGTCACCTTGCAGCTGGCCAAGGCCCGGCCACACCGAAGGCGAAGCGTAGCGGAGAGGGGCAGGCGCCGGTCTTTTTGCTGCGCGCGGAATGACCCGCAGGGTCAGGGGAAAAAGATCGGTGACAACCTTTGTGGACGGGACGACAGCTGCGACCAGCATGTCATGCAACTCAGACAACCGGAGAAGTGCAGTAGCCGCGAAGGAACCAGGGTGAAAAAACGATGGAGATGCCGCGAGGGCCATGGCTCCCTTCGAACTCACCGGAGGTAAGACACAGAGCAGATGTCAATACCGCATCCCCCAGGATCACTACCGCGCCGATTGTCTTTGCTGAAGCGCCACGATGCGGAGGAGTGCTCCAGGCGAACAGAGCGTGGAACGAAAGGCCGGGTCGCCGCGAGACACCGCAACCATCCAATAGTCCTAAATGACAGCCCGGCTAGTTGGTTCGGTCAGAACATGCGAAAAGATATTTGGTCAAGGACCGCCGCTACCAACGGACAGAGCATACTGCTGCCTAGCTCCGGCATCAGTTGCCAACTTGCCCTTCCAGTGCGCATACTATACGTCATTGACACATACGCCGCGAAAACCTATATGGAACTGACGATGACACGATTGCAAACAGTGGTCGAACTGCCCGAATTTCAGAGGCGCGCCAAGGCCATCATGTCGGACCAGGAGCGCGAGGCTGCGATCAGCTTCATTGCCGCCAATCCGCAAGCGGGCATCTCTCTTGGTGGCGGATTGCGAAAGGTCCGCATCCCGAGAGAGGGGGGCGGAAAAAGCGGCGGCTTCAGGACGGTGTATGCCTTTGGCGGGACCCATATGCCGATTTTCCTGATTACGGTCTTTGCCAAGAATGAGAAAGCCAACCTGTCAAAGACCGAACAGGCCGCGGCAGTAGAGATGAGCAAGGCGCTTGTCGCGAAATATGGAGACGCAACATGAGTGCATTCGAATCCATCACCAAGGGGCTGGAAGAGGCGCTGGCCTTCGCAGATGGCGACGTGGCCGGCGCGAAGGTCCATGAAGTTTCCGTTGCTGAGGTCGATGTCGCCGAAGTTCGGCAACGGACTGGCCTGTCCCAGGCGGAGTTCGCCAGGAGCATTGGCGTCGCGAAAGGCACGCTGCTGAACTGGGAACACGGGCGCCGACACCCGACAGGCCCGGCACAGGTTCTGCTGGCACTGATCGCAAAGAAGCCTTCTGTCGTGCAGGATCTATTACGCGGCACGTGAACCGGGGCCTAAGCCCCAATCCTCTTGATCCGGATCCCGAGCTTGCGGGCCTTGTCGACGATGTTCTCGGTGATGCCCGAACCGGGGGTGGCGATCAGCCCTTGGGGCATGGTCTCGAGCATCTTGTCGTTGCGCTTGAAGGGAGCGGCCTTGCCGTGGCTCTTCCAGTCGGGTTTGAAAACCACCTGAGTGACACCGCGCGTATCTGCCCAGCGGGCGGCGATCATCTCGGCACCTTTGGGCGTGCCGCGGTGCAGAAGCACCATGTCGGGGTATTTCGCGTGGGTGGCATCGAGGACGGACCAGATCAGATCGTAAGCCTGATAGTCCCCGCCTGAAAAAGCGATCCGCGTGCCTTCGGGGCAATGCACTTCTGTCTCCTTGCGGCGCTTGGCCGAAAGATAGGCCCGGCTGTCCACCACGGCGGAGGTGAGGCCGCGATGCGAGACCTTGGACCCGGTACGGGGCAGCCAAGGCGAGCCGGTGGCAGCCGAGAAGTGGTCCACGGCCAGATCGCGCATCTGCTCGAAGGCGTCACGATGGTCCCAGAGCTTCAACCCGATCATCTGGAGGCGCTCGAGTTCGACCGAGGCGACCTCGGAGCCGTCCTGGATAGCGAGGCTTTCCCGGACCTCGAATTCGTTGTCATCGAGAAGCTTCTGGATATGGGTGAGCCGGCGATGGAAAATCGAGGTCAGGGACCAGAGCATCTCTTCGAGAGTGTCTTCCAACTGGCTGCCCGTGAGGAGGCCGATGGTGGTCTCAAAAAGCGTCGCCATCGCGAGCTCAACCTCATCGGGTTGGGGCAGGGGGCGATGATCGGTGTCGCCGGGCCCGGGCGTTGCGCCATGAAGTGTCAAGTGGTCGAGGATGGCGGAGGTCACGCCGGTTTCCTCTTGGATGTCTGTCTGATGGGGCATGGTCTGGTTCCTCTGATTGATCTGACCCGATTTGGATGGGGCGATGTCAGGACCGGCGGCGACCGGGCCGCATCCGTCAGGATCGGAGCGAAGCGGAGAATGTGACCCGGACCGGAAAATTGGTCCCGCGAGGAATGACCCGAAGGGGCAGGGGAATTTTCCGGGTAGCGGGCGCATTGCTGCCCGGGCGAGGGGCGCTCAGCCCCGACCCGCTGGTCCATCGCTCCCCTTATCCAAACGGGATCAGATCGAGCCCGCGGAACCTTTGCCCCCTCAGCCATCACGAGTGGAGACAGGCGCTCACCCGTCCTCGATCTCCAGACCTTGCGCCTTCATGGCCTTGAGCAGGGACAGGCGCAGCGCATCTTTGGCAAAATGCCCGCAAATCGTCGTTGAAATCCCCCATGGTCGACACGAGTTCACCACAGGCAATATCTAGCGATTCCAGCTGGTTACGCAATCTCATGGATGCGTTACGGCCAGCTTCATCGTTATCCCGCGCGATCCAAATGCGCTTGACCCCCGGTGGCGGGATGAAGAGCCCGAGATGGGTGGCGGTGAGACAGGAGGCGAGATCGAACTCCGGGAGAGCGGTGCCAACCGAGAGGGTGTTCTCGAGCCCTTCGCCGACGATGAGATCGCTGCGAGGTGAGCCGGACCAGAAGCGGATGGCATGGCCGTGAAGCTGCCCGAGGATCCGTTTCGGGCTCTCGATCGCGGCCAGACCGCCGGTGGACGGGTCGAGATAGACCCTTGCGCATCCGGTGATCTGGCCCCGATCGTCAGTGATCTTCGCGAGCAGGGCAGGGGCCTTTTGCGGCAGATCGGAGTCGTCCTCGCCTTGCCACAAAAAAACCCGGGGGTGATAGCGCAGGGCAGGTCCAAGCCGTGTTATCCCGCGCCCCTGCAGATAGGTGGCGGCCAAGGTGCCAAGCACCGGCTTGCCTGCGGCAAAGAGTTTGCGTGCCTGAGCGATGCGTTTGCTGGGGGCTGCATCCGGGCGCTCAGCCCTTTGGGTTTCACGAGGTACGACAGGGCAGGGGGCCTCGCCGAGGAAAGACCGGGCCTCCCTCAGCGTCTCTTTGAGCGTGACCGACCCAAGCCGTTCATGCAGCAGGTCGATCAAGTCGCCGTATTCACCCGTCGCGAAATCTTGCCAGGACCCGGCCTTGCGCCCACCTTGAGCTTGAAGACGGATGGCAAGGCTCTGACCCTTGGCGCCCGAGGTGTCGCCGACTTGCCAATAATTGCCCTGCTTGCGTCCTTCGGGGAAATACTGGCGGCAGAAACTCTCGGCACGGTCTGCCAGATCGGCCGAGAGGTCTGCGATGCTGCGCCGCGCGCTCATGCGGCGGCATCGGCACCGCTGGCGCCAACCGGATGCTCGGCGAGCACGCACGCGAGCACATCGATGCCATCCACCGGGATGAACACCCGCGTTTTCCACTGGATCACTTCGGTGAAGCAGCCCAAGGCCTTCAATGCGGGCAGGGCCACGCCCGACGCGCCAGTGAGTTCAAGCCTCGGCTGTCCCATGACCAGCGACCGGCGCAACTTGTAACCGCCAAGAAGGCTGAGGGTCGTCTTCCCGTCGATCACCGCAGCAAAGACCTCCTGGGGCGTCATATCCATCTGGCAATCGAGCCCAAGCCGCGCATAGACGTTCAGAAGCTGCTCCTGGCTGACCAGACGTCCGATGGCGCGCTCCCCGTCTTCGGTCTGAAGTCGGTAGATGCGCATGTTGTCGGCGGGCAGCCGGTCCCAGATCGGCAGAAGGAGACCGCAGATCAGCGTGATCTTGGAGGTGGTGAACTCCGGCACCGCATCGACCTCGGCCTGCCAGAGCTGGTCGAACATCGCATCGTCGACCCCTTCCCAGTGTGATTTCGAGAACTCGGAAAGCGCAAGGATTTCGGTCGCCATGGGCCGCAGGAGCTTCACCCTCAGGATCGGCACACCGTCCTCATCCATGAAGGCCGGCGCCTTCACCATCAGCGCCGCGCGTTTGGAGGTCTTGTTCCAACAGAGCGTCGCGCCTTTGGTATCAGCGCAGATGGCTTTGACGCGGGGCAGGTTGAGCGGATCATTGCGATCGGTCCGCTCGACCGTCAGCGCGGTGGCCGTCGCACCCGTCGCCTCATGCTCGAAGATGACCTTCCGGTCGGAGATCACGAATTTCTCGGCCTTAAGCGTCTCAAGGCCCACATCGAGCGTGCCCGCCTGACGCGCATCCTCGATGATGGCCGAAAGGAACCCGCCGAAGGCCTCAAAAATCGCATCCTGCATGTCGATGCGGAGCGCAAGACAGCGGTTCAGGAACTGCTGGATCGGCGGCAGGTTTTCTTTCATGGTGCCATCCGCCTCATCAAGCGTCAGCCCGGTCATCTCCTGAAACCTGGCGTAGGAGCAGGCCTCGATCTTGCCTGCTAGAAGATGCGCGCCATGCTGAAGGAGTGCGGCCGGATCATTCCTCGCTCGATCGGCGGGAAGTTCCGGCGCCGGGTGGAGGAACTGTCGGGCGAAGGACATATCCTTCGGCCAGTGCTGCTGCCGCTGATCTCCGTCCATGCGAATGTGTGTGGCGAACTGGACGGGCTTGATCGGAGGGTGCGCCAACTCGCACGGGAAGACGAATCTACCCGACGGCTCATGACGGTTCCAGGCATCGGCGTAGTGACGGCGCTTATGTTCCGCCATACGATCGACGACCCTCGCGATTCCGAAGTGCGGCGACGGTCGACGCCTGCCTCGGTCTGGCTCCTCGCCGCAAGCAATCCGGCCAAAATGACACCAACGGCCGCGTATCGCGATGGGGAGACCGGCTGCTTCGAACCTATCTCTTCGAGGCGGCCAGTGTCCTGCTACACCGGACAAAGAGATGGTGTGCACTGAAAACTTGGGGCCTTCGCCTTGCCAAGCGCAACGGGATGAAGAAGGCGCAGTTCGCTGTCGCCCGGAAGTTGGCTGTGATCCTCCACTGCGTCTGGGTCGACGGGACGGTCTTTGAATGGGGGAAAGAGCTACCTGCATGACTGACGCTTGACCCGACCCCGAGATTGCAGGCCTGACACCAAGCCTGTGATGTCCCGCCGGGACGGTGGTTGCGGCGACCGCGTTCAATCGGCTGCAGGCCAGAAAAGCACCTGCGTTGCGTAAGTTGAAGGCACCCGACCCGAACATCAACATGAGGCTATGACCTCGAAAAGGACCATGACCCCGGCACGGACAAAAGCAGGCTTGACGAAGAACCGCAACTAAAAGGCCGATTGACTCCCGAGGGCACGGGGCGTGCATCCGCTCGTATCGGTGAGGGGCGCAGACTCTAATGTAACTAGATCTGTTAGCGGCGATCCGAAGTGCGAACCAGCCCGCGACACGGTGCGGGCAAAGGGTCTGGGGTCGACTTACCTGCTTCAGTATCCGGTGAACTCTTCGGCACGGATGTTTTCCGGTCCAACGCCCGCCTTCGTGAGCAAGGTTGCCATGGCGGCGACCATTGCCGATGGACCGGCGAGATAGAAGACCGGGCTGGTGATGTCACCGACGTACCGTTCGATCATTTCGCGCGTGATGAACCCGCGATCGCCTTGCCAGTCAGGTGCATCGGTCATCGTCGCCACCAACTTTAGGCCCGGATTGTTTGCTGAAGCCTGCTCAAACTCCGAAAGGAACGCTGCATCGGCAGGGTTTCGATTGCTGTAGAAGAGATACGTGTCACGGGTGGGCGCGTGGCGGACAGCGTCGCGGATCATGCTGCGAAATGGCGTGATGCCTATCCCGCCCGCAAGGAACACCACCCGTCGCGCCGTTTCGTCATGCAACGTTAAATCACCGTAGGGGCCTTCTATTTCGATTGCCGATCCGGCGGGTAGGCTGGCAAGGCTCCGCTTGAAGGCTGAGTCCGTCAGTCTGGTCGCGATCGCCAGATCGGTGTCATCCGGTGCGCTAGCGATGGAAAAGGTCCGCACGCGTCCTTTGCCGTCCTCTTCCTCGAGCGAGGGCAAGGTTACATAGACGGCCTGACCGGCGTTGAAGGCGAAGCCTTCCGGCTTCTTCAGGTGAACCGCGAGGGTGCCGCGAGCGACGTCTTCCTTGCCGATGAGGCTGGTCGTGTAGGACAAGCCCCGCTTGAGAAAACTGCCACGCCGCCATTTGGTGAGCTTCATGCCGTCTCGCATTTCCAGGCCGAGCAACGTGATGTTGGTTGCTCCCGCGATCAGTTCGAGCGCCTGAACGACATAGAACACCGTGTCGAACTCGCCCGCCCGTGCCTTGGAAGCGAGAAACAGAGCCGCCGGGATGAGGATGAGAATGCCGTTCGCCGCGATGAACGGCATACGTTTGAGCTTGGTGCCGACAAGCCCTCGTCGCTGACCCTTTGACCAGGCGAAACCCGAACCGCCAGTCGCCGCAAGAGCCGGGATCAGGATAAGAAAGCCCCACGGAATAGTGGTCTTGACTGCTACGATCGCCGCTTCGGAGAGAAACAATTCGGAAATTGCCGTCGAGAGCCAAAAGGTCGAGATGGTGAGGATGGCGATCATGCCGGCGACGGGGTGTACAATCTTGAGCATAGTGGCCTGCCTCTAGCGGCTGACCGCCAACACGCCGAGCGCCGAAGCGGCGATGGCGAGGACGATGCGGAAATTGTGGATCATGAGCCAGGTATCGAGCTTCCCCGAAACCTGCTCGACAGGAATGGTCTTTGCGGCAAGCGCCGTGTTGCTAGGCGCGAAATAGCCCATGGTGATCGCGAAAACAGCGAGGAAGCAGCCGGCCGCGCCGAGCCAGATGATGCGGTTGGCGCTGTTGCTCCAGTCTAACCAGAGCACGCCGACCAGCCCGATCAGTGTCGGACACGACCGCCGGGAACTCTACACCTATCTGGCAAACAATATGGATAGCCTGACCGACTATGGTTGGCGGTACCGCAATGGTCTTCCGATATCTTCGTCCCGAGCGGAAGGCTGCGTGGACGACATCAGCAACACACGCATGGGAAAACGCCGACGGATGAGATGGTCACCCAAAGGCGCCCATCACGTTGCCATCGTGCGGGCTACCGTTCTCGATGGAAGGTTGACCAGCGCATACCGCAGGGAGGCTGCCTGACCCCCAAGTTTTGCCCACTCCCGCCCGAAATCAATGCATCCTTCTCTATTCGGCGTTCTTTGGTCAAGCGCCTTCGAGCAGTTGTCAACGGCGGGTCTTCAGGTCTTTCGCGGGCCCTCGCTTCTCTTCGGGATCGGCACGCTGGCCCTCCCATCATGGGATTAGAAGAGTGAAGCGGTCCAATCTGACTCGCGGCCTGGCAGCCATGATGCTGCCGGAACTGGACGCATTGCGAACTCACCTCACCCATCGTCCCGCGAAGGACGTCTTCCCACCTGCGGTGGAACTCTAAATCCTTTCCGGGTCGATCACATTGCGATGGCTCCCTCCCGCGACCAACGGAACTCGCTGCCATCGACCCACATCCTGTGCATGATCACCGAAAGGCGCCGCGCCAAAGCCACGACGGCCTTCTTGAAGCCACTACGCTTCGCGACGCCCACGGCCCAAGCTTTTAGCCATGACCATTTCTTCACCCTGGTCAGCATGGATTGCGCGGCCTCGTACAGCAAGGCTCGCATCATTCCGTCGCCACACAAGGATACCCGGCCGACGCGTTGACTTTCTCCGGACTGTTTTAGGACCGGTGTCAGCCCTAAGACCGGCCCAACCGCTCGAGATCTTCGAAAGCGCGCCGGGATATCAATGGTGCTGACGAAGGCAAGAGAAGTCACCGCGCCAACACCTGGGACTGTCATCAGACGCATGCAAACGGCGTCTCCCGTCGCGATTTCCACAACCTCGCGGTGCAGTTTGGCGAAGCCCTCACGGAGCTTGCGCCTTGCCGCGAGCAAGACGCTGATCACCTTCTCCAGTTCCGGCAGTTCCGCGATGAGTTCCAAGGCGCGGGCTTCGAACTTCCCTCTGCCAACGATGCCGACCTTGAGCCCGAAGTTGCGCAGCAAGCCGCGAATATCATTCTCGACAGCAATCGCCTTCTCTTGCAGGAGCTTCCGGGCTCGCAGCAGAGCTCGGCGCTGCTGGCTTTCCCGGGTCTTCACATGCACCGGACGGTATAGGTTGACCCGCATCATCTGCGCGATCCCACGCGCATCATTGCGGTCGGTCTTGTTCACCTGCGCCTTGAGGAAGGCCTTCGCGTGGCGTGTCTCGATACAAATCACCGGAAGCCCCGCGCGCGCCAGCCCTTCGAACAACCATTGCGACAGCGGACCGGCTTCCAACCCAATCCGTTCGAAATGGACCCCGATACCGCTCAAGGCTAGAGAGAGCTCCTCGGGGTGGCTCGCAATCTTCATTTCTGAGCAGACTTGGCCGTCGTCGTCGACAACACAAATGGCGGTTTCTTTTACTGAGACATCCAATCCGGCATAATGTTTCATGCTGCGTCTCCTTCCTTGATGCTTGTGGCTGCTTCACACAGACCACGTATTATCATCAGCTCGAGACGCAGCACCTACCGGAGACCGAGGCTGGAAGTGGGGCGCAAGCCGAATACCCCATCTGACCCGGCAGGCATCGCATCGGCCATGCTCCTGCGATACATTTTCTCCTCTATGATCGTCGAAATAGTCAATTGCCCAATCTCCAAGGATTAGGCACCTTTCGTTGATGCATGAGTAAAGGAGGATCGTCATGTACCAAAAATTGCCACACTGGCTCGAGGCCGCAGCATGAACCGGCTGGCGGGCAAGGTCGCCCTGATCACCGGTGCCGCGTCGGGCTTCGGAAGGGGCATGGCCGAGGCGTTTGTGCGCGAGGGCGCGAAGGTCATGATCGCCGATCTGAACCTAGCGGGGGCTAAGGCCGTCGCGGCTGAGATCGGCAACGCCGCAGCTGTCGGATGCGATGTGTCCAAGGCCGAACAGGTCGAGGCGGCGGTCGCAGAGACGGAAGCGGTCTTCGGTTGCCCCGACATCGTGATCAACAATGCGGGCTGGAGCAACCGGAACGCGCCGTTGATGGAGACGGACGAGGCGACCTTCCGCAAGATCTTCGACATCAACGTGCTGTCGATCTTCCACATGACCCGGTCCATGACGCCCAGGTGGCGGGCGCAGGGCGGCGGGATCATGATCAACGTGGGCTCGGTGGCGGGCATCCGTCCCCGCCCGGGTCTCGCCTGGTACAATACCAGCAAGGGTGCGGTGAACCTGATGACCCGCACGCTCGCGGTCGAACTGGCGGCGGACCGGATCCGCGTTTGCGGCATCGCCCCTGTGGTCGGCGCAACGGGCCTTCTGGAAAGCTTCCTCGGCAAGCCCGATACGCCCGAAAATCGCGCGGCCTTCCTTGCGACGATCCCGATGGGCCGGTTCTGCACGGCCGAGGATGTGGCCGGTGCGGCCCTGTATCTCGCCTCCGACGACGCCCGCTTCATCACCGGGGTGATCCTGGAAGTGGACGGCGGCCGGACGATCTGACCGGAGGCGCTAACGCGCCTCCCCGACCCTTTTGAACGAGCCCTGGGCGGTGGCGAGCAGTCGCCCGTCCGGGGCTCGCAACTCTCCTCCCGAAAAGTAGATCCGCCGCCCGCCGCCCGACACCGCGCCGCGTGCGATGATCTCTCCTTCCGAAACACCCGCGACATAACTGATGTTCAGCGTGATGGTCACGGCGCTCGCGCGGCTGCCGGGCTCGATCCCGGCATAACCGCAGGCGACGTCGAGCAGCGTGGCGATCACGCCGCCCTGCAACTGTCCGTGCCGGTTCAGGTGGCGCGGGCACAGCATGAGGCGAAACTCGGCCTGGCCCTCCTCCCATTGGCTCAGCGTGATGCCAAGGTCGTTGAGGAGCGGATTGGTAAGTGAATCCATGTCAGTCTCGTTGAAGCGGGTGAACACCTCCACCGGCTCGCGCGGTGGGGTCAGGCGATTGATCTCGGACTCCGGGTCGGGATGGCCCAGGGCGATGCCGCAGATCACCATCTGATGCGCCTCCATCAGCAAACTGGCCCGGATTGTCCGGTGATGGGGGGCGAAAGCGGCCTGCAGGCAGGTGCCCAGGCCCTCGGCCCGTGCGGCGAGGGTCAGGGATTGCAGGAAGATGCCCACGTCGATCAGCGCGCCCTGACCAAGGCGCCGGTCGATCGACAGGATCAGGCCCACGGGGGCGCCGAAGAAGGTGAAGTTGCGGTCATGATGCGCCACGGCACCAGCGCGATCACCACGCTGGACGCCGATCAGTGAATACAGCGCCCAGCCGTTCTCGCGCCGGCGGCTGAGATGCGGCTCTGGCCATTCCGCGGGATAATAGTCGTATTCCGGCGGCGGCAGCGGCGCGCCGTCCCGCCGCTCGGCCAGCAGTGCTGACGCCAGGCGTTCCAGCGCGGCGCCTGTCAGAACATTCACCTGCCAGGGCTGGGTGTTGTTGCCGCTGGGGGCCTGAGCCGCCAGCGACAGGATCCGGGTGATCTGCGCGCGCGGCACCGGGCGGTCCAGGAAGGCACGGGTGCTGCGGCGGGACGTCAGGGCCTCGGCCACATCCATCCCTGTCAGCGCCCGTTGAAGACAGGGGGACGCCTCTCGGCAAAGGCCTGGCGGCCCTCGACCCGGTCCTCGGTGTCGCGCAAATGGCCCCAGGCAAGCTCCGCCATCTGCATCCATTGCCCGGGCGCCAGCCCATCGGACTGGTCGATCAGCATCTTCACCATCTGCACCGCCAAAGGCCCCTGTCCTGCGATCCGCAGCGCAAGCGCCTGGACCTGTTGGTCGAAGCTTGCCAGATCATGCACGGCGCTGACCAGCCCATGCGACAGCGCCTGCTGCGCTGACAGACGTTCGGCCGTGAAGAGAAGATGCACGGCCAGATGCCGGGGCAGGGCGCGCAACAGGGCGTTGACCCCGCCCGCCCCGGGCAGGCTGCCGGTCGCCACTTCGGGCAAGCCGAACTGTGCGTTCTCGGCGGCGACGACCAGATCGGCCTGCAGGGCGATCTCAAGGCCGCCGCCCAGGCAGAACCCCTTCACGGCGGCGATCATCGGCTTGCGCCGCCGCAGGTCCGAGAGGTCCAGCAGGCGGATGTAGAGACCCGCCTGCGCCGCCTGTTCCAGCCCGTAGGCATAGGCCTCTGCCACCCCCTCCGTCACCTTGGTGCCGCCGATATCGGCACCGGCCGAAAAGGCGCGCTCGCCCGAGGAGGTCAGGACCAGCACCCGCACCGCAGGGTCGCTGTCCGCAGAGCGGATGGCGGCACGGAGCTGGTGCAAATGGTCCGGGTCCAGGGCGTTCAGCTTCTCCGGCCGGTCCAGCGTGATGGTGGCGATGGCATCGGCCACTTGTGTCAGGATGGGCATCACATCTCCTAGACGCTGGGGCTGGCCAGCGAGCGGCCGCCGCAGACATAGATAAGCTGTCCGGTCAGGTAGTCGTTGGCCGGATCGGCGAAGAACAGGACGGCGCGGGCGATGTCATCGGGGCGACCGATCCGCTTGCGCGGGACGGATTGCCGCAGTTTTTCCTGCACGCCGGGCTCGAAACTCGCGAACATCGGCGTTTCCACGATGCCGGGGGCGATGGCATTGACCGTCACCCCTTTGCTTGCGAATTCCAGCGCCAAGCTTCGGGTCAGGCTGACCACGCCCCCCTTTGCGGCCGAATAGTTGGCCTGTCCGAACCCGCCCAGCCAGGCGCGGGACGAGATGTTGACGATCCGACCTTCTCCTTGGGCGAACATCACCGGGGCGACGGCGCGACAGGTCAGGAAGTTGGATCGCAGGTTAGTGCTGATCACATCGTCCCAATCGGTCTCGTCCATATTGGTGATCCGCTTGTCGCGGACGATGCCGGCGTTGTTCACCAGCAGGTCGATACGGCCCCAGGCGGTCTGGACCTGTGTGATGGCCTCGGCCACCGCGGCGGCCTCGGTAATGTTGACGGTGACGGGCATGACCTGGACATCCGGGAATTCGCGGGTCAGCGCGTCCCGGGCCTCGGCCAAGGCGGTTTCGTTCAGGTCAAACAGGGCGGTGGCATAGCCGGCCCCCATGAGAGCCCGGGCAATGCCGAACCCGATGCCCCGTGCTCCGCCGGTGACGATTGCAGTGCGCATGCTTGCCTCACACCGAAAGAATGTGGACGGAAGAGGCGGCGTGATCCACCCCCGCGATGCCGCCGCCGGTGCATTGAGTCAGGGCCACGCGAGCGCCTTCCACCTGCCGCCCGGTGGCACGGCCCTGCAACTGCCAGACCATCTCGACCATCTGGGCGACGCCGGTGGCACCCAACGGGTGGCCCTTGGCCAGAAGTCCGCCGCTGGGGTTGACCGGCACACGCCCACCCAGCGCCGTGCTGCCACTGCGAAGAAGCGCGGCGCCTTCGCCGTGCGGGGCAAGTTGCAGTGCCTCGTAATACAGAAGCTCTGCGATAGTGAATGCGTCATGGAGCTCGACCACATTAACCTCGGATGGCGAGATCCCTGCCTGATCATAGGCCAGCTGAGCCGTTCTTGCGGTGATCTCTGCATCCAGGATGTCGTCGCATCCCAGTTCCTGATGGCCAGATTGCACTGCCGACGCGCGGATCCTGACCGGCTTGGCGCTTGCGGGCCGCTTCGTCGTCAGCACCACCGCTGCAGCCCCGTCCACCATCGAGGGACAGCATTGAAGCAGGGTCAGGGGTTCGGCAACCGGGCGCGAGGTCAGCACCTCTTCCAGCGTGACCTCCTTCTGCTGCTGGGCGTAGGGGTTGCGCGCCCCAGCGGCCCGGTTCTTCACGGCAACACGGGCCAGGATCTCGGGGGTTTCGTCCCGTTCGTGCAGGTAGCGCATCCCGCGCATGGCGTAGACCGAGGGAAGGGTCATCCCTTGGGCGGCGTAGAGCGTGGTCTTGTAGTCATTGCGCTGCAGCGGGATCGTGCCGCCGCCCAGTTGGGTCAGCGCCTCGACGCCCCAGACGAGGACGGTGTCATAAATGCCCAACTCCAACGCCTGTTTCGCCAGTTGGACGGCGGTGGCGCCGCTGGCACAGGCATTCTCGACATTGTAGAGCGCGGGTCCGGTGATCTGAAGGTCGCGGACCAGGACCTGACCCAGGATCATCCCGCCATAGACATTGGCACTGTACATGGCCTGAACGTCGCCCGACATCAGCCCGGCATCGGACAGGGCCCCCAACGCGGCTTCCTGGACCAGGTCCTGCATGGATTTCTGATCGTGCCGGGCGAATTGCGTCATAGCTGCACCGGCGATGTAGACTTCGGTTGCCATCTTAGTTCCCTTTCAGCGGAGCGAAACGATAAGTCTGGCCCTCAGGCCCCTCGGCAGGCACGGCCCCCACGGCCATGCCGATACGCACCTGATCAGGGGCCATGTCGAGCCTTCCGAAGACGCGCGCGCCCTGGGCGAAATCCACCAGAGCAAGGACAAAGGGTTTCTGCCCGGACTTGGGATTGGGGTGAATGACGGTGTAGCTGTAAAGCTTTGCCGGTCCGGTCAACTCGACATCATCATACAGCGCCGCCGCGGGGGAGGTGGCGGGAAGACGCGGGAAGACAGCCTGGCCGTCCCTACGGCTGCGAGAGGCGAGCAGGGTCAAACTCCCACTCTCGCCATGTACGAACACTGGTTCCATGATTTTCTCACTCCGTGATGATCTTGTCTTTGTTGAGTTTTTCTGCGGACTTCGCCTTCGGGCGGCGCAGGCGAGTTATCAGGCCGGGCAGTTCGGATAAGGTGCCGACCAGGCCCTTGCGGAACAGCAGCACCACCGCGACGAAGATCGCGCCCTGGATCACGACGACCCACTCGCCGTAAGAGGCCAGCGCGTCGCTGAGCAGGATCAGGAAGGCCGCCCCCACCACCGGGCCGGTGAGCGTTCCGATGCCGCCGATCAGCGCCATCAGCACCACCTCGCCCGACATGTGCCAGCCGACGTCGGTGAGCGAGGCCAGCTGGAAGATATAGGATTTCATGCCCCCCGCGAGCGCCGCTATAGCGGCCGAGATCACGAAGGCAAGTAGCTTGTAGCGGCTGGCCCGGTAGCCGAGCGAGATCGCCCGCGCCTCGTTGTCACGAATGGCTTTCAGGGACTGGCCGAAGGGCGAGTGGACGATGCGCCAGATCAGCAGCCAGAGACAGACGAACATCGCCATGATGACGTAATAGAGGATGTGGTCATCAGCGCCATTGATAAACCCAAGGACGGGCTGGCGCGGGATGCTCTGGATCCCGTCCTCGCCACCTGTCAGGGGCGAAGTGACGAAATAGAAATAAGCCATCTGCGCAAGGGCCAGCGTGACCATCGAGAAGTAGATCCCCGTGCGCCTGATCGCCAGCCAGCCGACCGCCCCCCCCGCCACGGCCCCGGCCACAAGGGCTGCAAGCCAGGCGAGTTCCGGCGGCACGGCATGGGCCTTCATCAGATAGCCCGCGACATAGGCACCGCCGCCAAAGAACATGGCATGGCCAAAGGACAGCAAGCCCGTGAAGCCTAGAAGAAGATTGAAGGCGCAGGCGAAGATGGCGAAGCACATCACTTTCATCAGCAGCACCGGATAAACAGCCAGTGGCAACAGGGCCATGACCACAAGGATCGCCGCACCGATCAGCAGTTTCGGATGGTTGGACATGATGAAGCTCCTCATTTCGTTGTCCCGAACAAGCCGGCGGGCTTGACCATCAACACGACCGCCATGACGAAGAAGATCACGGTCGAGGAGGCAGGTGGCCAGAAGGCCTTGGTGAGGCCTTCCAGCACCCCCAGGCCGAAGCCCGTGAGAATCGCGCCGCCGATCGAGCCCATGCCGCCGATCACCACCACCGCGAAGACGACGATGATCAGTTGCGTGCCCATATAGGGGTTGATCAGGTAGATCGGAGCCGCCAGAACCCCCGCCAGCGCGGCCAGGGCCACCCCCGCGCCGAAGGTCAGGGTCACCAGCACTGGCACCCGGACACCGAAGGTTCGCAAGAGATCGGGGTTTTCGGTCGCGGCGCGGAGTAGCGCGCCGAGCTTCGTACGCTCGATCGCGAACCAGGTGGCAAGGCATACGACAACCGAGGCGAGGACGACGAAGCCGCGATACCAGGGCAAATACATGAAGCCCAGGTTGATCCCCCCCTTGATGGGAGAGTTGAAGGGAAGACCCGAGGCACCAAACTGAACCCTCGTCAGTCCCTCGATCAACAGCGCCAGACCGAAAGTCAGGAGAAGACCGTAGAGGGGATCAAGACCCGCGAGGCGGCTGATGAGCACACGTTCCAGGACTATACCGATCAGACCCACGGCCAGGGGAACGATGATCAATGCGGCCCAAAACGAGAGGCCTAGGCCACTGACGGCGACCCATGCGCCGAGGGCGCCGAGCATGTAGATCGCTCCATGGGCGAAGTTGATGAGGTGCAGCAACCCGAAGATCAGCGCCAGGCCCAGGCTGAGCAGCGCATAGAAGGCACCGTTGATCAGACCCAGCAGAAGCTGACCCAAAAGTGCCTGCGGCGGTATTCCAAAAAGATCGGCAAACATGATAAGCTCCTTCGATCAGACGCCAAGAAATGTGGCCAACCGTCCGGCATTGGCCTCGATCTGGTCATTGGGGATCATGTCCACGACCGTGCCGTCCTCGACCACGTAATGGCGGTCGGCGATCGTGGCTGCGAAGTGGAAGTTCTGCTCGACCAGCAGGATGGTGAAGCCACGCCGCTTAAGATCGGTGATCACGGCGCCGATCTGCTCGACGATCACCGGCGCCAGGCCCTCTGTCGGCTCGTCCAGCAGCAGGAATTTGGCGCCGGTCCGCAGGATGCGCGCAATGGCCAGCATCTGCTGCTCGCCCCCCGAAAGCTGGTTGCCTCTGCTGCGGGCGCGTTCCTTGAGCCTAGGGAAGATGTCATGCACCTCGGCCAGCGTCAGCCCGCCGGGCCGCAGAACAGGAGGCAGTTCCAGGTTCTCGGCCACGGAAAGCGAGGCAAAGATGCCACGTTCTTCCGGGCAGATGGCCAAGCCCAAGCGACCGATGGCCTCGGGCAGCAGGCTGATGGTCTCGCGACCCTGGAAGGTGATCGACCCTGTGCGCTTGTTCAGAAGGCCCATCAGTGCCCGCATGGTGGTGGTCTTGCCCGCGCCGTTGCGGCCCAGAAGCGTGACCAGCTCGCCTTCGCGGACTTCGAAATTCATGCCGTGCAGCACATGGCTGTCGCCATAGTGACCTTGCAGGTTGGACACGCGGAGCAGGGGTTCGGACGCGGCGTCAAGCATGTTGACCTCCCATATAGGCATCAATCACGTCGGGATTTTTCGACACCTCGGCATAGACACCTTCTGCAAGGACCTGACCGCGGGCCAGCACGGTGATCCGGTCACTGAGATCGGCCACGACTGAAAGATTGTGTTCGACCATCAGAATGGTCCGGCTGGCCGAGATGCGGCGGATCAGGTCGGCGATGGTGCGGATATCCTCCCGCCCCATGCCGGCCATCGGCTCATCCAGCAGCAGAACCGAGGGCTCCTGGGCCAGCGTCGCGGCAATCTCCAGTGCGCGGCGGCGGCCGTAGGACAGTTCCGAGGCGCTGCGCTGCGCCAGATCGGCCAGGCCCACCCAGTCCAGAAGCTCCATCGCGCGCCCGTTCAGCCGGTCCAGCCCCCGTTCCGAGCTCCAGAAATTGAATGTGTTCACCTCTCGGCGCTGTAGCGCGATGCGAACATTCTCCAGCACGGTCATCGACCCGAAGGTCGCCGAGATCTGGAAGGACCGCACCATGCCCATCCGCGCGATCTGCGAGGCGCCGATCCCTGTCACGTTGCGCCCATCCAGCAGGATTTGGCCAGAGGTCGGGGTGAGGAAATTGGTGATCAGATTAAAGCAGGTGGTCTTGCCCGCTCCATTGGGTCCGATCAGCGCATGGATATTGCCCCGCTTCACCTGAAGCGAAACATCGGACACGGCTTTGAAGCCACCGAAGCTTTTTGTCAGATTACGGGTTTCAAGTACGAAATCAGCCACCGGGTCACCTGATTGGAAAGAGGGGGGGGGCCGCAGGTCCCGCGGCCCCGAGATGGCTCAGGGCACCAGAGTGCAGCCTGCCGCCTTCGACGCTTCCAACGGCATGTTGCCTTCGGCGGGCGGCACGGTGCGCAGGATTTCGTAGAAATCCCAATCGCCGCTGGACTGGTCGGGTGTCTTCGCACGGGCCAGATAGATCGGGTGGGTGGCGCGGCCGTCGATGCGGATCTCGGTCTCGCCGAACAGCGGGTCCTCATAAGCGCCCTTGTCCCGCATCGCCGTGACCACAGCAGCGCCGTCATCGGGGCTGCCTGCGGCAAGCACTGACTCGAAATACAGCATCGCGGCAGAATAGTTGGCCGCCTGTCCCATCGTGGGTCGCGCCCCATCCATGCGTTCGGCAAAGCGCTCCGAGAAGGCGCGGGTCTGGTCGTTCAGGTCCCAGTAGAACCAGGTCGGGAAGGTGAGACCCTGCGCGACCTCCAAACCCATGGCGCGGACGTCGGTCAGGAAGATCGCCAGAGTGACGAGCTTCTGACCCGATTGGGTGATGCCGAACTCGCCGGCCTGCTTAATCGAATTGATCGTGTCGCCGCCCGCGTTCAGAAGCGCGATGGCATCGGCGCCCGAGGCCTGGGCCTGCAGCAGGTAGGACGAAAAATCGGCCGAATTCAGCGGGTGCATCACCTCGCCCACGACCTCGCCGCCGCCCGTTTCGATCAGGTCGCGAGCAACGTCGCGAGCGTTGTGGCCGAAGGCATAGTCGACAACGATCAGATACCAGGACTTCGCGCCGCCATCCAGGGTGGGAGCGACGGTGCCACGCGCCATGCCCCAGCTGTCATAGGTCCATTGCACGGTGTTGGGCGAGCATTCCGCGCCAGTCAGCGCATTAGTGGCTGCATTGGTGGCCATGAAAACCTTGTTCTTCTCGCGCGTGATGGCCGAGACGGCGAGGGCAGCGGAAGAGGCGGTCACATCGAACACCGCATCGACCCCGCGCTGATCATACCATTCCCGGGCGATGTTCGACGCGAGGTCCGGCTTGTTCTGGTGATCCGCCGTCTCCAGCGTGATCTTCACCTCGGGATGCGCGGCGGTGAAATCTTCGATGGCGAGATTCATCGCCTCGACCGACCCCTTTCCAGCAAAATCTGAGTAGACCCCGCTCATATCCGAGATCAGGCCCACGTTTATTTCAGTTTGCGCCTGCGCCAGACCCGCAAAAGCAGACAGGCAGACTGATAGCCCCATACTAATGATCTTCATGATTCCTCCCAAAACATGTTTGCACGAGCTCCTCCGAACCCGCCTGCGCAGAAGAGACATCTGACCCTCTTGGACAGACACACCTACCTTGCCAGTCAAGTTTCGGGAAAGAGTGGCTGCGACGCAAAGCACAATAAGGCCGAAGTAAATTTACATTTTCTCAACCAGCGCCGACTGGGCAACGGCCCCCGGCAGAACCTTGCCGGGGCCGCCGGGCTGTGCGGGTGCGCCGATGTAATCGCCGACCTGTCCAGCGGTGACGAACAGGCCGGTCACTCGTCCCTGACTGTCGCAGATGGCGTGCAGCTTGGTGTTCCAGGTGGCACTGGTCGCGGCACATCATAACCCAAGCCTGAAATCCTTCACAGATCGCATCCGCAAGGCCGGAAAACCGCACAAGTTCATCATCGCCGTTGCGAGAAAGCTCGTCACCATCGCGAACGCCCTGTGCAAGAGCCGTCAGAAATCAACCACCGCGACGACTTGAGAAATACAATTGCTAGGGTTCGGGCAGAAGCTTACAAAATGTCCGCGCTCATTGAGATATTGTCCTGCCTGCTGGTCTGCCGGTTGCCCTTAGCCTGCCTCACAGGGATTGGTTCCCGCAATTGACTGACCTTGGAGGAGGACGAGAGATGACCCAAATTTATTCACCCTATCTGAGCCGACGCCACCTGTTGCTGGCCGGAGCCGCAACTCTGGCCGGGGGGCTGATGCCCCGCACCGCCCTGGCCGAAGCGCCGCCTCTGGGTGGCACTGTACCGGGGTGGTATCGCTTCGGGATCGGTGACATCGAAGCCACGATCATCTCGGACGGGCTGCTGAACCTCGGCTCGGCCAATGACCAATTCCCCAATGCCCCGCAGGACGATATCGCCCGGATCATGAAGGAGGAGTTCCTGCCCGCCGATCCGATGATGCTGGAGCAGAACTGCCTGGTCCTGAACATCGCCAACCGTGTGGTGCTGTTCGATTCGGGTATCGGCTCGGATCAGACCTTCGGTGATAAGGCGGGCCGCATGCTGCGCAATCTCCAGGCAGCAGGGATCGAGCCCGGGCAGGTCGATGACGTTGTCCTGACCCATGCCCATTGCGATCATTGCTGGGGACTGGTCGCTGATGATGGTGCGCTGAACTTCCCCAATGCCACCGTCCACATCAGTCAGGTGGATTTCGACTATTGGACGGATGAGGCGAACCTGTCCGGTCCGGGCTTCATACCTTTTTTCGTTGCCGGGGCGCGCAAGAACCTGTTGCCCTATCGTGACCGGCTGAGCTTCGTGGCCGATGGCAAGGAGGTGATGCCCGGCGTCACCGCGATCTCCACGCCCGGTCATACACCGGGGCACATTTCCTATGTCATCGCCTCGGGCGGGCAAACGTTCCTGAACGTGGGCGACGTGGTGCATCACTATGCGCTGCTGTTCGAGAATCCCGGCTGGCGCTTTGCCTTCGACAGCGATCCGGGCATGGCGGCCGAAACCCGGCTGAAACTGTTCGACATGGCCGCAAGCGAGGAGATGCCGATGATCGGCTATCACTTCCCGTTCCCGGGACTTGGCAATATCCGGCGCGAGGGCTCTGCCTATGCCTATGTGCCGATCCCGATGGTGCATGCCTGACGACACCAGGTCGGCCTGATCGGGCCGGCCTAACCCGGCGTCCCGCTCCAGCGGGGCGCCGTGGGAATGACCGGCTCATCCTCTTGCACAGCCTGGCATTCATTCTGCAACCATTCCCGGAACCGCCGCAACGCGGGGTTGCGCATCCGGCTGCGGGGAAGGATCAGGTAATAGGTGAACTTTCCCCGCGTGACCGTCGGCCCCACCGGCTGCATCAGACGGCCTTTGCGCAGATCCTCTTCGAACAGAGCCTTCTGTGCCATCATCAGCCCCTGGTGTTCCAGCGTCGCCTGATAGGCCAGAATGGAACTGGCGTATTTCGGGCCGGAATGCCAATCGAGCCGCCCCTGCAGCCCAACCGTCTCGATCCAGATTCGCCAGTCTTCGGGACGGGCCAATGTGTGCAAAAGCTGCTTGCCCGCGAGGTCCTGTGCTATGCGGATCTGTTCGCGCTTGGCGTATTCCGGGGTGCAGAGAGGGGCGAGGTGGTTCTCGATCAGCTTGTCCACCTCGAACAGCGGATAATCGCCATCCCCCAACCGGATCGCCGCATCCACATTCTCACGCTGGAAGTCCACCGCTTCCAAAGATGTGGTCAGTCGTATCTCGATGTTCGGATAGGCGTCGGAAAAGCTGGAAAGGCGCGGGATCAGCCATTTGCCGGCAAAAGTCGTGTATGCGCGGATATGCACGATCTGCCCACCCTTGCTGCCGGTCAGGTTCACCGTCGCATCCGACAGCCCCCAGAGATGCGGAGAGATCGAATTGAAATACTGCTCGCCCTCCGCAGTGAGGGTGATCTCGCTGGGGGAGCGGCGGAAGAGGACGACGCCCAGATGGTCCTCCAAGACCTTGATCTGCCGGCTGACCGCACCCGGCGTCACGTTCGTCTCCTCAGCGGCCAGACGTACACTGGAATGGCGCGCTGCGGCCTCGAAGGCGCGCAGTGGGTTGAGCGGTGGAAGGTTCCTCATGAACGTATCCTTAGAAAAGACCTGCGCCGAGCGCCTGTCGCGCGCCATTAAATCACGCAAGGGAGTAATCTTAAACAAATAATTACAGATCTGGCCTCGGTGTGCCGGGCCAGCACGCCCTGCCCCTGTTGCCGCCAGAATGATGTGATGGTCGGTGCCAAGACGGATACCGCGCGGCCGGAATGCGGCGCAGCGCATGCCCACCATGTGACCAAGGCCGATGAACCCTGTCCGTCCGGAACGACCTGTTCCGCATGGTCGCCGCCTTGCCGCTGTCGCGTTGGCAAGGCGGCAAGCGTTACATCCGATCACGCCATTCGGGCGGGGCCCGGGTGCAACTGGTAGGGCATCCGCACGGCGGCGCGGGGAAGGCCCTGTTCATCTGGGATGGTGGTCAGGCATTCCGCTTGGAAAGCCGGGTTCTGCGCGATTTCGCGCACGGTGCGGATAGGCACATCTACCGTCGCGACCGCCGACCCATCGGAAGCCAGGGCTGCGTAAACGCCCACATCTTGCATCGCCAGATCGACGAAGCAGCCTTCTCCCTGGGTCAAGGCAGAGAGCACAGCCAGAAGCGCGACCTGCGCACCCAAGATATCGGCAGCCGAGATGCCCAGTTTCACCGGCTGGCCCTCGGCCCGGGTCAGGTCCATGATGCCGGACATGCCCTGAATGACCGTGTCGAAGGCCGCACGACCGGGATAGGCCGAGTGCGCGCCAAAGCCCGAGACGCTTACAGCGACGAGGCGGGGGTTCAACCGAGAGAGCGCCTCGGGCGTCAGGCCAAACTGTGCTAGCACGCCGGGACGCATGTTCTCGACCAGCACATCGGCCTCAGCGATCCGGTCGCGCAGCCAGGCCATACGGTCGGGATCGCGCATGTCCAGCTGGACCACCTGTTTGCCGGAATTCGTGATGGTGTAATAATGGCTCAGCCCGTCCAGAAGCGGGGCCCAGCTGCGGGCCGGTTCGCCGCCCGGCGGTTCGATCTTCAGCACATCGGCACCAAGATGCACCAGATGGCGGCCCGCCAGGGGCACCGTGGTGAACTGACCGATCTCGACCACCTTCAGCCCCGATAGCGGACCCTTGGTCCCCGTTTCCCAGCCCCGGGTTGGCTTCGTTTCCGGCCAAGGTGTCGATTGGAACAGCTGCGCCGCACCGAAGGGATCACCGCCCATGCCGAGTTGCCGCACCACCTCGGGCTGGCGGAGGGCGACATTCGGTTCGTTCGCCAGGCCCAGCAGGGTCAGGATCGGACCAGACGGCACGCCCACGGCACCCAGACGACGGGCGCATTCGGCGGCGGTCAGGCCGCGGGTCCAGTCGGACAGCAGCCCGTCGACCTCAGCGCGGCGGGCAATCCGGTCCGATTGCACCGCAAAGCCGGGGTCGTTCAGAGGCGCATAGTCGGCAACCTGGCACAGCTTGCGCCATTGGTCATCCTTGCTCGTGCAAATCAGCACCCAGCCATCCGATGCGGGATAACCGTTCCATGGCGAGGAGGCCGGATGCGCATTGCCGATGCGCGAGGCCTCACGCCCCAGCAATCCGGCGGGCAGGAAGGTCGTCAGCGCTGTGACGGCCGCGAGGTAGCGCGAAACCTCAACCCGCCCGCCGTCGCCACCCAGATGCTGGGCCAGGATCGCGCAAGCGGCGTGCAGAGCCGTGGAGATCGCGACGAAGGGCACAGGTGTGCGGGTTGGGGGCCCGCCGGGAAAGCCGGTGGTGTCCACCAGCCCGGCCACCGCCTGCAGCGCCTGTTCGTCGAGCACGCCCCCGGGGGCCAAGGGGTCGGTCCCGCCGGAAATGTCACAGATGCGGGCCGGGTCAAGCGCCGCAATCTGGGTCGCTGTGGCCTCATCGGCCACCTCGGATGACCAGACCAGCACATCATGACCCGGCGCCGGGGCACCTTCGCTGACGTCATTGCCCAGCTTGCGCAGAAGATCGGCCAAGAGCCGCAGTTCAGCCGTCTGGCCGGTGATCAGTATCTTCATCCTACCCTCCTTGTTCTAGAAGGCCGCCATGCCCGTCATTTCGCGCCCGTGGATCAGTGACAGGATCCCCATCGTTCCGTCCGGCACCTGGAAGATGCGGGCGTCGCGCCACATCTGCTCCAGCCCCATCTCCTCGGTGATCCCCAGGGCGCCATGCAGTTGCATGGCCAAATCGATGGCCCGCACCGCATTGCCCGTAGCCAGCCGCTTGGCCATGGCAGAGGCGCCATTGGCGCGGCGACCCATGTCCATCGCATGCAGCGCAGAAAGGCATGTCAGCCGGGCGCTTTCGATCAGCATCTCGATCTCGGACAGGTCCTGCTGGACTAACTGCATCGCCGCCAGCGGGCGCCCGAACTGGCGGCGCGTGGCGCAATGCTCCTGCGCAAGGGCCAAGGCGCGGCGAGCGATCCCGAGGGCGATCAGGCCCAGAAGCGGGCGGTTGCCGTTCCAGACCAGCGTCATCAGCTTGCCGGCATCCCCCGGCTCACCGATAGCATGATCGGCGGGAACCACGACATCCTCGAAGTTCACTTCGCTCAGATGGCCCTGGCGCAGCCCGGTCAGCGGGATCTCGGTCACGGTCACGCCGGGGCGGTCGCGTTCGACCAGCATTCGGTGGTTCAGCGGCTTGCCCGCCGCATCCGTGCCGGACGTACAGGTCACGATGAACAGATCCGCGACCGAGGCATTGGTGATCCACATCTTCCGGCCCGAGATCCGGGCGGTCTCGCCATCGAATGTCACCCGGGTGCGGATGGCGTTGGAGTTCGACCCGGCTTCAGGCTCCGAGGTTGCCGTGCAGATGATCTTCCGCCCGGCGATCAGTTCGTTCAGGTGGCGTTGCCGCAGATCCTCGGGCGCGCCGGTGGCCATACGCACCGTCGATCCGTCATGCGAGACAAGCGACAGGGCCACCGCCGGGGGCAGCTCGCCGATCATCAGACCGTAGTCCACCATCGACATGCCGCTTCCACCCAACTCAACCGGGAGACGCATCGCTGTCAGGCCGAACCCTGCCAGATGGCCGTAGATCTCCGCCATCACCGCTTTGGAAAGAGGTTGGCTCGCAGGCTCTCGCGCCAGGATCGGGGCCAACGCATCTGCCGAAAGCCGGGCCACCGCCTCGACCATCATTTTCTGATCCTCTGTCGGATCGAAATCCATACCACCCTCCTTTGCGACGTCGGTTTTCACTATTGGATACAAACCAGAGCTGGCTCCGTGCAATTGAGATTACCGGCGAAAGAGGTTGAGGTTTTGTCGCTTGCTTTGAGCGCTGCTCACGCTTCACGCTGTGGTCAACTTTACTTAGGGGAGGAAGACACCATGCTGCAAAACGCAGCACCCACGTGCCAATTGGCCAATTTCGTCGCATCTGTCCGATTTGAGGACCTGCCGCCCCGGGTGATCGACATGGCCCGTGATTTGGCGATCGACTGGTATGGCTCCTGCATCGCGGGCGGCGGGGCGCGAGCCGTGGAAGCCCTACATCGAACCTGCGCCGCGCTGATGCCGGGGCAGGGACCCTGCACTGTCCTGCCCACGGGCGAGAAGGCTGGGATTTACGTCGCCGCCATGCTGAACGCCGCCGCCTGCCATGTCGTGGAGCAGGACGATGTTCACAACGGATCGGTCTTCCATCCCGCAGCGGTCGTTTTCCCGGCGGTCTTCGCCGTGGCCGAGGCCCGGAATCTGGGCGGCCCGGCGGTGATCGAGGCGGTGGTGGCGGGATATGAAACCGGCATCCGCGTCGGCGAGTTCCTAGGCCGGTCCCACTATGTCCATTTCCACACCACGGCCACCGTGGGTGCCATCGCGGCAGCAGCAGCGGTGGGGCGGCTGCTGGGCCTGGACACGAAGCAGATGCTCCACGCCTTCGGCAGCGCGGGGACGCAGGCGGCAGGTCTCTGGGAGTTCCTCGCTGATGCCGCGGATTCCAAGCAGCTTCATACGGCCCGGGCAAGCGCCAACGGGTTATTCGCGGCCTTTTCCGCAGCGGAAGGGCTGACCGGCGCGTCCGATATCTTCGGCGGGACGCATGGCATGGGGGCGGCTCTGTCTCAGGATGCCGAGCCTGCCCGCCTGACCGAGGGGCTTGGCCAACGTTGGGCGATCTGCGAGACCTCCTACAAATGGCACGCTTCCTGCCGCCACACCCATCCCGCCGCCGATGCACTGGCCGAGGTGATGGCGCGCGAAGGGCTGAGGGCCGATGACATCGAACGCGTGACGGCCCATGTCCACCGCGCCGCCATCGACGTTCTGGGCGCAGTGATCGTGCCGGAAACGGTGCATCAGTCCAAGTTCAGCATGGGAACTGTGCTCGGCCTCGTCGCGGTTCATGGCCGGGCCGGCGTGGAGGAGTTCGACCGACTGGCGTTGGCCTGCCCGGATGTGGCTGCCTTCCGCGATCGGGTGACCATGGTTCACTCGCCCGAGGTCGAGGCGGTCTATCCGCGCAAATGGCTGGGCCGGGTGACGGTCAAGACGCGCGACGGTCGCTTTCTGTCGGGGTCCACGGATGACCCCAAGGGGGATCCCGGCAATCCGCTGACCTGGAACGAATTGCTGGCGAAGGCCGATGGCCTGATCCGCTATTACCGTCCGCAAGAGGCCGAGGCGCGGCTGGTCTGGCTGGATCGGCTCACCCGTCTGCCGCAGGCTCCGAGCCTGGCCGAATTGTTTCGCTGATATATGTTTGGGAGGACAGAATGACCGAACTTAAATCCTATCGGATTTTTATCGACAACGAATGGCGCAACAGTGCCTCCGGAGAGGTATTCGAAAGCTGGAACCCCTTCACCGACAAGCCGTGGGCCCTGATCCCCAAATGCGATATGCGTGATGTGGACGACGCAGTCGAGGCGGCGCATCGCGCTTTCCATTCCGGCCCCTGGCCGCAGATGACCGCCACCGAGCGCGGGCATCTCCTGCGGCGCCTGGGCGATCTGATCGCCCGCGATGCCGAAAAGCTGGCCGCAACCGAGGTGCGCGACAATGGTAAGCTCATCGCCGAGATGGGGGCGCAGCTGCGCTATCTGCCGCAGTGGCTGTATTTTTACGCGGGTCTCGCGGACAAGATCGACGGTTCGGTCCCTCCGATCGATAAACCGCAGATGTTCACCTACACGCGGCGCGAGCCGGTGGGCGTGGTAGCGGCGATCACCCCCTGGAACTCTCCCCTGATGCTGACCGCCTGGAAGCTGGCGCCCGCGCTAGCGGCGGGCTGCACGCTGGTCATCAAGCCCTCGGAACACACCTCCGCCTCGATGCTAGACTTCGCGGCGCTTGTGGCTGAGGCAGGGTTCCCGCCCGGGGTGGTGAATGTAGTGACGGGGTTTGGCGCCGATGTGGGCGATCCGCTGACACGACACCCCAAGGTCGCCAAGGTGGCCTTCACCGGCGGCGAGGCAACGGGGCGCAGGATCGTCGAGGCCTCGGCCAGCACGTTCAAACACCTGACGCTGGAGCTGGGTGGCAAATCGGCGCAGATCGTCTTTCCCGATGCCGACCTTGGCAGTGCGGTTTCTGGCGCCGTCTCGGGTATTTTCGCGGCCACCGGACAGACCTGCATCGCCGGATCGCGACTTCTGGTGCACGACAGCCTACTGGATGAATTCTCGGCACGGTTCGTGGACCTGGCCCGCAGTGCGAGGATGGGCGATCCGATGGACCCCAGAACCCAGGTCGGCCCGGTCACCACCCGCCCGCAGTTTGACCGGATCCTGTCGTACATAGACATCGCCAAAGGCGAAGGCGCAGATTGTCTGCTGGGCGGGGCCGCGGCGCAGCGGCCGGAATGTGGACAGGGCTGGTTCATCGAACCCACTGTGTTCGGCGAGGTAAGCAATGCTATGCGCATCGCCCGGGAAGAGGTCTTCGGCCCTGTCGTCTCAATCATCCCGTTCCATGACGATGAAGAGGCTTTCGCCATTGCCAATGACACCGACTACGGCTTGGCCGCCGGGGTTTGGACGCAATCCTTCGCCCGTGCCTTCGAGGCGCCGAAGCGACTGCAGGCGGGCACTGTCTGGGTGAACACCTACCGAGCGGTCAGCTATCTGGCCCCCTTCGGCGGGATGAAGACCTCGGGCCTGGGACGCGAAAACGGGGTGGAGGCGATCAATCAGTATCTGGAGACCAAGACGGTCTGGATGTCATGGGGCGAGACGCCCGCTAATCCCTTCGTCATGCGCTGAATGGTAGGCAAGGGAGGCCGGGTGTCCGGTCCCCCGTGCCACTGCATCGGACCGATGTCAGGCCGCCGCCGCGTCGGTCGGAAGCTCTGCCTGGCGCGCGGGCGCGCCGCATCCTCGGGACTGCTCGCGTACGTTTGCTGCCCGGTTGTCTCCGTCCGGTGGCAACCCAAACAGGAGGGCGGGTGATTGGCGGCTCCGAGCGGCCCCCCGCAACCGCCCACCGGGTGCGGAGCCTGTTTATCTTGATACAGACAGAAGGAAGACACTGATGAAGGTTCTGGTCCCCGTCAAACGCGTGATCGACTACAACGTTAAGGTCCGCGTGAAGGCGGATGGCAGCGGTGTCGATCTCGCCAATGTGAAAATGTCGATGAAGGGGCGCTGGCCGAGCGCAACCCGACGTTGGACCTCATCGATATCGACGAGATGATCTTCGGCTGCGCGAACCAGGCCGGAGAGGACAACCGCAACGTCGCGCGCATGTCGCTCCTGCTTGCCGGGTATCCCGAATCCGTTCCGGGAACCACGATGAACCGTCTGTGCGGCTCGGGCATGGATGCGATTATTACCGCCGCCCGCGCGATCAAATCGGGCGAAGCCGATCTGGTCATAGCTGGTGGCGTCGAGAGCATGTCGCGCGCGCCCTTCGTCATGCCCAAGGCGACCACGGCTTTCGCGCGGGCCAACGAGGTGTATGACACCACCATCGGTTGGCGCTTTGTCAACAAGCTGATGAAGGCGCAATACGGCGTCGACAGCATGCCTGAGACCGCCGAGAACGTGGCCGAGGATTTCAACATCTCCCGCGAGGATCAGGACCTCTTCGCGCTCCGATCGCAGAAAAAGGCGGCCGAGGCGCAGGCAAATGGTCGTTTGGCGCAAGAGATTGTGCCGGTCGTGCTGCCGCAGCGTAAAGACGATCCTATCATCGTCGATACTGACGAGCATCCGCGTGCCTCAACGACGCTTGCCAATCTGCAAAAGCTCAAGACCTTTGTCAAAGCCGATGGTACGGTGACGGCGGGCAATGCTTCGGGTGTCAATGACGGGGCTGCGGCCCTAATCCTAGCAAGCGAAGAAGCCGCCAAGAAACACGGGCTGAAACCGATTGCCCGGGTTCTTGGCGGGATGACGGCCGGTGTGGCGCCGCGGATCATGGGGTTTGGCCCTGCGCCTGCGTCGAAAAAGCTTATGGCGCGGTTGGGGCTGAGCCAGAGCGATTTTGCCGTAATCGAGTTGAACGAGGCGTTTGCCTCGCAAGGTTTGGCGACACTTCGGGATCTGGGGATCGCCGACGATGACCCGCGTGTGAACCCCAATGGCGGGGCAATCGCTTTGGGGCACCCGCTTGGCATGTCTGGGGCGCGGATCACTGGCACGGCGGTGCTCGAGCTGAAGCCGGGCGAGAAATCCCTGTCCACCATGTGTATCGGTGTGGGTCAGGGGATCGCGATCGCATTGGAAGCGGTTTAAAGGTGTTACAATTCACCACATAATTTACATAAGTTCTCTTATGCGTGTTTTATTAAGTAATTGTTTTCACGCAAGAATTCTCCCTTTACCTCCCTGTGGGCGACCACCTGGCGGCGCCGGATTCTCGGCGCCGCCTCTTTTCCCAGCAAGGCATGAGGAGCCCAGCCAAACACCGAACGCGACATTGACCCGAACTCATCGGGTCACCAGCGCAAGCGCGGGCAGAAAGGCAGGTCACGATGAACACCAAACGGGACGAAGGCGCGGCGATTGCCCGATTGGTCGGCGGCAGATCGAACCTGACGGTCGGCTGGGTTTATCTCTGGAACACGCTCGAGCTTGGCATCCTTTGGCTGCGACGCGATCTGACGCCGGAGCGCATCGAGCCGCCCTTGGACCCGGAGGTGCTTGCCATGGCCAAATCTGTAACCACCGACGAAATCACTGCGCTTCTTGATAGACTCACGGCGAGTGGGACGCCCAAGTAGATTGAAGGGGTTGTCGGTCGATAGCTCGATCCATCATTGATATATTTAGAGTGACATAGCTATATTATTGATGAATGATGCGGGAAACCTCCATTGTGATGGACCCCGCCCATGCTTCGCTCACCCACCCGCTTCATTGTCGCCGCCGTCATCGGTGCTCTCCCTATCCTGGGCGGCACAAAACACGCCTCGGCACAATCCTACCCGATCGATTGCGCTATTCTGCTGTGCCTGTCCGGCGGATGGCCGGCATCCGTGCCCTGCGCTCGGGCGCGCGCCGAGTTCATCCGGCGGATCACGCCCTGGCCCGTTGAGCCGCCGTTGCAGATCTGGCGCTGCCCGATGGGCGCGTCGTACCACCCAAACGGCGACGGTGGCCGCGGCGATCGCCTCTACGACATTCTCTTCGACAATGCCCCCCTGCCCCGAAGTCTACCCGAGAGTCGGCCACCGATTGGATCAGAGGCAACGCCGGCGATGCTATCTCTGGACGCCGATCGAAGCCGTGATCTGCCAAATGGGCTCGCGCTGCTCCTGGCACAGGACCGGGCGGACATCGATATCAGTGGCCCCGAGTTCAATTTCGTGCGCTCGATACGTGTCTACGACGTGCGATACGCACGACAGCATGAATCCGGCCGCGATGGGGATTGCAATCGAACCGCTGCGGTCCGCCTCGGAACCTACGGGGTTCAGGGCGATTTCGCCTGGGCCCCGACCTCACTGACGGCCCTACCCGAAGCGCACGTGGGTCTTGAACGTTGGGGCGAGCATTGCCCGGGCATCTTTCATCGGTCGGTCTTCGTCGACTGGCGCGACTACGAGGGCAACTACGGCTATGAACAGGTGAACTACTAGGCGCCAGGTCCAGTCCGCACGTCACGTGAGAATATACGAAGCACCTTTTCGAGGTGACCCCACCCCGCCTGACGGAGGTGTTGGTGTGCTTGCATCGTCAATCGCGCCCAAAACCAGTATAATACAATAGGGGCGTCTCTAAAGCACTCCGCGAGTTCGCAGTCCCGACAGCTCTTTGCCTGTGATGCCTCTGCCGCAAACCCTGCGCCAGCATCCCATCGACTGACGCCCATTTCCCGCTTCAGATCCTATGATCCGGCTCCGTCGCGCCCTCGGCAACCGACAACAATTCGACAGCCTCTATCTCCAGGGCCCGCGCCAGCACGATCAGCTCGATGACATCGATCCGGCGCTCCCCGCTCTCGACCCGCGCGACGAAGGACTGATGACACTTTAGCCTCCCGGCGAGTTCCTCCTGCGTCAGCGCAGCAGTCTTTCTCGCCGCGATCAATGCATCGCGCAGCGCCTCATGTCCCGAACTCCTGATCGTCTTAGCCACGCGTCACAAACCTCTTGTGAACGGGCTAATCCAGTTTGTAGATTATCTAAAAAGTGGATATTGTGTGCGTATCATGGATTCTGCGGTTAAATCTGTTCTTTCGTATGACTTCTTGGGCCCTGCCAATAGATCCGCGACGGGTTCGCGCTTCCGGGCGTCACTGATCGATCGTCTCCAGGAAGCGCCCATATTCCTCGCTCACCTCGCGCGCTTCCTCGAAGGCGCGCGCACGCTCCGCCTCAAGGCAGCGAAAGTAGCTCTGGATGTCGCGGATGTAGAGCTCGAAGTCGCGCCGGATGAGATCGGCGTAGTCCCGCGCGGCCTGGGCGTCGCCCGGCACATAGGGACGAATCGGGGCGAGACAGGATTCGGCCGAGGCATTCCCGGTGGATAGAAGGAACAGAAGTATAGCTTGCGATACACCGGCCCCACTCAACCGGAAGTTACGTAAGTCCCCTATTTTCTTGATCAGTTGCATGCGCCCGGTCTATCCAGTGCGTGAGCGAGAATCCGCTTGTCGCGCTGATAATATATCTTGTGCGTCAAAGCTATATCATTGTATGTCTGGGCTTCAACATCTTTGGCCCGGTCATTCGCCTTTATGGAGAACATGATCCGGGTGATGGACCTAGAAAAAGAAGCCCCGAATGTGGTCACCGAACCCAGATTCCGCGATCTGGTCGCCAGCGGCTATCGCGTCGAAGTTGTCTGCAAGGAGGACGCCTTCAAGAAGGGCCCCAACTGGCACGGAGTCTGGATTCTGCGCGCTGTCAGCGACGAAGGCGTCGAGAAACTCCTCGTCACCGCCCGGACCCGCACCTCGCGTAACGACATCAAGATCCGCGAGATCAGAACCGTCACCGGCGTCATCTCCTTCCTGCAGGGCATCGGCTTCTCCCATGCCGACATCCCGCTCGAGGAAGGCAAGCGGACGGTCCAGAAACTGTCCGGCGAGGAGATCGCTGCCAGCCGGGGTTAGCGCCCTTCTTTTTGCCGTCCTGAGCTTTCCGGCGTCAGCCGAAATGGTGCTGGTGATGGGAGGCGACGGTTCGCTCTCCCCGTCGGCCGCGCAGTCAAGCTTTGCCCGCACCTACAACGACGGGATGGGGCAAGGTTCCACTTCGGACGGGCTGCGCATCTTTGGTGAGGACAAAAATGCTGCAGAGGACGATCAGTTGCGGGTCGCGGCTATCGCGCCGAATGCCTCTGCGCCTCGTCCGGACATCCTCGCGGCGATCCAGGACACCGGGCTGCGCTATGCCGGCCACCCCGGTCTTCGCGCGGCTGACATCACCGTCACGGACTGGCTGAACCTCTATCGCGCCAATATCGAGATCGAGAGCGCCTACGATCCGCGCGCCGTCTCCCATGCCGGGGCCATCGGGCTCGGGCAGCTCATGCCAGACACCGCCCGTGCGCTCGGGGTCGATCCTCATGATTGGCGGCAGAACCTCGACGGATCGGCCCGTTATCTCGCGCTGATGCTGTCCGAGTTCGGCGACATACGCCTCGCGCTGGCCGCCTACAATGCCGGCCCCGACGCCGTGCGAGACCACGGCGGCATTCCCCCGTTTCAGGAAACCCAATTCCACGTCCAGCGGGTGCTGGCCGTCTTCACCCGGCTGGAAGGATAGATGTTATGAAAAACCCCATCGCAACCCTTGGCGCGCTTGCCACATTCCTTTTCGTCCTCGCCGAACCGGCGCTCGCACAAAGCATCGACCTCTCGCCGATCCAGAGCCTGTTGCAGGGGATCGTCGACGCGTTGACCGGACCTTTGGGCGTGGTCATCGCCACGCTCGCCGTTCTGGGCGTCTTCCTGAGCTGGTTCTTCAACATCATCGACCTGCGCCAGGCGCTCTGGGTGCTGGTGGGCATCGCGGGCGTTGCCGCCGCGCCGACGATCGTTGCCGCCGTCTTTGGTGGTGGTACGCCGTAAAGGGTCGGCAACGTGGCAGAGCGATCCCCCCTCTTCCTGGGCCTTGTCCGCCCGCCGAAGCTCCTCGGCCTGCCGATCATGTATGCTATGGTCTGGCTCTTCGGCTCGGTGCTGCTCTTCGTCTGGGTGCAGCACATGGTGGTGCTGGCGGTGGCGGCGGTGCTCTATCCGGTGCTCTGGAAGGCGGCGGACTGGGATCCGCGTTTCATCGACGTGATGATGACATCGCTGCAGGAAACACCGCCAACGCGGAACCGGACCATTCACGGGGGTGACAGTTATGCCCCGTGATGAGACCATGGATGAACGCACCCTCATGCCCGACTGGTATCAGCGCGAGAAACGCCTCGCACATATGTTGCCCTATGTCAGCCTGGTCAATGACCAGACGGTCCGAACCCGGGTCAACGAGATCTTCCAGTGTATCCGCCTCGGCGGCGTGAACAGCTACACCACGGACGACGCCTATCTCGACAAGGTGACGGCGCTCTTTGCCCGGATCATCGCGCAGCTCGGGCCAGAGTTCAGCTACTACGTGCACAAGGTCTCGAAGTCGATCACGCCGGACCTGCTCCCGGTCCAGGGCGACGGCTTCGCTCACGCCGTGGATGAGGCCTGGCGCGCAAAGCTCGCCACGGCAGGTCTTCGGGACAAGACCCTGACGCTGACCGTCATCCACCGCCCGCCGCCGAGGAGTTTTCTCGGCTTCGTGAATCGTTCCGCCCCGGAGCGGTTCAAGGAGGAGACGGCGAAGCGGGTCCGGCGTCTCAGGGAGGCGGTCGGGGTCTTCACCTCCGGCCTGGCGGAACTCAAGCCCCGTATCCTGTCGGCGGCCTCTGGCGAGTTGGTCGGGTTCCTCGGCGCGCTCAACACCGGCCGTGAGCTGCCGCTCTATCCGGCGGGGCGCTACGGGTTCCTCGCCACCAACGTCGCCAACACCCGCGTGACCTTTCTCGAGGATCATTTCGAGCTGTCGGGTGGTGTGGTCGGTCACCGGTTCGGCAAGAGCTTCACCATCGGCGAATATGCAGAGGCTACGACCTGCACCATGTTCGACATGCTGAACCTGCCCGTCGACATGATCGTCACGCACTCCTTCACACCGATCAATTCCAACCTGATGGCGGGCCGGATCAAGCGGCAGAAGCGTCAGATGCAGGCCTCCCAGGATGCCGCGCTCTCGCTCCTCGAAGCGCTCGACATCGCGCATGACGACCTCGAAGCCAAACGCCAGAGCTTCGGCGAGCACCACATGGTGGTGACGGTCTTTTGCGACAGTCTTGACGAGCTCCAGTCCCTCGGGGCCGAGATCGTCAACGCCGCCGCGGCCGAGGGCGTGAAGATGATCGGCGAGCGCATGGCGGCCAAATCGCATTACTTCAGCCAGCATCCGGGCAACCAGCCAAAGCGCGTCCGCGCCAGTGCGGTCACCAACCGCAATTTCGCGGATTTCGCAGCACTGCATCGCACCCAGCTCGGCAAGGAAAAACATCAGCTGCCCTGGGGCCAGGAGATCACGCTCTTCCCGACCCCGGAACAGAGCGCCTACCGCTTCTCCTACCACGAGCAGGGATCGCCGGAAAAAGAACCCACCAGCGGCCACACCCTGATCCTGGGCCGGCCCGGCTCCGGCAAGTCCGTCCTCTCGGCCTTTCTGATGACGCAAGCCCGGCGCGTCGGCGCCCGCATCTTCGTCTTTGACTACCGGCTCGGCATGGAAATGGCCGTCCGTGCTAATGGGGGGCGCTACGCGTCGATCAAGGCGGGACAGGCGACGGGCCTCAACCCGCTCTGGACCGAGATCGATGAGCGCGGGACGGCCTGGCTCTCGGATTGGCTCGCCTCGCTCCTCTATCGCCCGGACAAGCCCCTCACCCCGGCCCAGACGAACCGCATCCAGGAGGTCGTCCGTCAGAACGCCACCGCCACCGATCCCGCCTTGCGGAACTGGCGGGACTTCGCCTCACTCTTCGTCTCGACCGATGACAGCGGCGATCTGCATCAGCGTCTGCTCGAATGGACCGAAGACGGTCGCTACGGCTGGATCTTCGGCCAGAGCCTCGAAGATACGTTCTCGCTCGAGGGCGATGTCGTGGGCTTCGACCTGACCGGCATCCTCGACAGCGAGAGCGAGAGGGAACGCATGGCGGTCCTCTCCTACCTCTTCCGCCGGATCGAGCGCGAGATAGAGGAGCGGCGGCCCACGATCATCGTCATCGACGAGGCCTGGAAGGCGCTCGACAACCCATACTTTGCCGAGCGTCTGTCGAACTGGCTGGTGACTGCCCGGAAACAGAACACGGTCGCGGTGATGATGACGCAATACGCGAGCCAGTTAGAGCGCACGCGGACCGGCAAGACCATCATCGAGGCGGTGCCGACGCAGATCCTGCTCCCCAACATCCGGGCCCATGCATCGGATTACGCGATGCTCAACCTCTTCGAGAAGGAGCTCGACGTGCTTTTGAACACCGGCAGCGACAGCCGTCTCGCGCTCATCCGCGACGATAGCAGATCGGTCGTCGTCGACGCCGACCTCTCGGCGCTCGGCCCCCTCCTCACCATCCTCGGCGGCATGGAGAAGGGCGAGGCCCTCGTCGGGGCCGACTACCGCAGCCGACCCGATTTCTGGAGGCTCTCATGATCCGCATTCTCGCCCTGTTCGCCGCATTCGGCGCATTGGCCTCCTGCGCGCACTACCGCGAGCCACAGGCCAATTGCTTCGCCTTCCGCGCCTCGCTCGATGAGGCCGAGCCCGATTGCGTCTTCATCCCCATCGGAAACCCGGAAGACGGTGTTGAGGTCTAGGACTGCCCATATCCTCCTGGCGGCTCTCCTGCCGGCAGCCGCGCTCGCCCAGGGCGTGCCTGTCAACGATTCCGGTCTGACCGCGCGCGACATCGTCGAGACCGGCGACCGGGACGCCGACCTCGCCCGGCAGCGCGACAAACTGGCGGTGAAGGAACTGCTGACCACGATCGAGCAGGAGCAACTCGCGGTTCTGCGCGACATCCTCGACGCCCAGACCAGCTTCGGCGGCGGGCAGGTAACGGGCATGGTCTCTGACCTGGAGGCCGGCAGCGGCGACGCCGACCGATCCGCAGAGGCGGTCTACGGCTCCGGCGATGTCGATCCCAATCCGGGCGGTGCGCGCATGTTCGGGGATGCGGCGGAGAACATCGAACAGCTGATCATACGGGTCGCCCGGGAGACCTCGGGCCTCGCCGGCGTCGGGCGCGCGGGTCTGTCAGTGGTGCAGTGGCGCGCGCTCCTGCAGGCGCTGATCTGGCAGGAGAGCCGGTTCTCCATCGGCGCGCGCTCTCCGGTCGGGGCCTTCGGCCTCACCCAGATCATGCCGGGCACGGCCAGCGATCTCGGGATCAATCCGGAATATTACGATAGCCCCTATCTGCAGGTGACGGGCGGCGCGCGCTACCTCGCGGCGCAGCTCGCCACCTTCGATGGCAATATCATCAACGCGCTCGCGGCCTATAACGCGGGCCCGGGCCGGGTGTTCGAATACGGCGGCGTGCCTCCCTTCAAGGAAACCCGGCACTACGTCAGGGTCATCCCCGAACGCTACAACCTCTACCTCGCCCGGATCGGGGGCATCGAGGCGCTCGGCACGATCGATCCGGCGCTCCTCGCCAATGCGCAGCTCTCGCTCGCCGGTCACGGCGCGGCCTTCTACGGCAACAACTCCCCCGCCGCGATCCGGCAGGCGGCACTGCGCATCCAGGACATCGTCACCCGGATCGGCACGACCCGGGACATCCAGGAGAGCATGGCGCTCAACACCTATGCCCGCGCCGAGCTGGTCCGCCTCATGGCCGCGCGCATTCGCCTCAAGGCCGCACGGACCCGGCCGCTGAGCGCCGCCCAGCTGGCCCAGGCCGCGGCACGCCTGGCCGAGAACGAGTACATGGAATTCACATTGGAGGACCTGGATTGATGCCCCGCAGATTTGCCACGGCAGAAACGCTCCGCGCCCTGGCCCTTGCCGGCGCCCTGGCGCTCAGCCTGTCAGTTTCGGCCATCACCCCGGCCCAAGCCCAGGGTGTGCCGGTCGTCGACACCCAGAACATCGCACAGAACATCCAGCAGCTCCGCCAGATGATCGAGGACGAGATCCTTCAGAACGAGCAGCTCACCCAACTCCGCGAGCAACTCGCGACACTCACGGACCAGCTCGCGGAGTTGCAGCGGACCTATGAGGCGCTGACGCGCCTTGCCGAACTCCCGGAGATCATCCGCACTCAGATGGAAGACGAGCTGAACGGCCTCCTCGATCAGGAATTCGGGGATATCTTGGCCACCATCGAGGCGATCAAGACCGGGGACTTCTCCAGGCTCACCGGATCCGGCGCCGACGAGATCGAAACCCAGATGGACCGGGTCCTTGCCGATCTCGGCTTCGACGAGGACACGCTCTCGGAGATGGCCCGGAGCGGCAATCCCGGCGCCGGCCGCGTTGCGACCATGGCCACGACCGGCGCGCTGGTCTCGGCGGCGGCGCAGAACAGCTACGAGGATGCCGGGCAGTCCCTCGAACGCGTGGATCGCCTCGTCGGCCTCATCGACGACATGGACGAGCTGAAGGAGAGCGTCGATCTCAACACCCGCGTGACAGCCGAGCTGGCCATCGCGCTCGTGGCCATGTGGCAGCTCGAAGCGATCCAGACCGTCGGCGACGGCACGGGGGGCGTCATCGATGCCGCGACCATCGCCGAGGAACAGCGGTTCATGGAGTTCACCCTCCCGGAACTGAATGCGGAATGAGGCGAAGGCTTTGGACGAAGAAACGGCCATCATCGAGGAGGAACTGGTTTACGGCGCGCTGAGACGGGAACGGCTCTGGCAGCGCCTGGGCCTCCTCGGCATGGTCTTCGGTATCCTTGGCTGTCTGAGCGCGGCGGCCGTTGCGATCCTCGATGTCGATCCGCCGCCCGTCGTCGTGCCTTACGATCCCGAGACCGGCTTCGCCCTGCCTGAAGCCTCGGTCGGCGCCACCACCGTCACCGAAAACCGGGCGATCATCGAGGCGGAGGTCTTCCGTTACGTGACCGACCGCGAGATCTATAACCAGCTCGACAACGATCTGCGTATCCGCGGCGTCTTGCGCCGGTCGGACCGCGCGGCCGGGGCCTCGCTGCGCCAGATCTGGAATTCGGCCAATGCGGACTATCCGCCGAAGGTCTACGGGCCGAACGCCCGCCTCGACGTCGAGGTCCTCAGCATCAACCTGATCGGCGGCAACCGGGCGACCGTGCGGCTGCGCAAACGCCTGACCTCGATCCAGGGCGTGCAGGCGGGCCTCTTCACCGCGACGCTGCTCTTCGAGTTCCGCCCCGAGACGCGTCGCACCATCGACGAGGTCTGGACCAACCCGTTCGGCTTCACCGTCGTCGAATATTCGATCCGCTCGGACAGATTGGAGAACTAGTTGAAGATTTGCCTCACAGCACTCCTGTCCGTCCTGTTCTCGACCGAGCTCGCCCTTGCCGAGGCGATCCCGCGCGGCGGGCCGAACGATGCCCGCGTCCGGATCGCCACCTACCAGGAGGGCCAGGTCTACCGGCTCAGCGTCTCTCTCACCCATGTCACGACCATCGAGTTCGGGACAGGCGAGAGCATCCGCTCGATCATCGCCGGCGACACGGAGGGCTTCGAGATCGACGGCGTGCCGGGCGGCCGCGCCTTCGCGATCAAACCCCTCGCCCGCGGCGTCCATACCAATGTGACCGTCTACACCAATCGGCGGAGCTATTATTTCAACGTCGCCGAGGTCTCGAGCCCGACTTTCTACGTGGTCCAGTTCCGGTACCCCGAGGACAGCCGGCGCCCGGCGAACGCCATCGCGCAGGCCGCCCCGAACTACAACTACGGGGCCAGCGCGCGGACCGAGTTCACCCCGACCCGGGTCTGGGATGACGGCACTTTCACCTATTTCGCCTTCCCCCGGAACGCGCCGGTTCCGGCCATCTTCCGCTTTGCGGGTGGGCGCGAGCGCACGGTGAACACAGGTGCCGTGGAGGACGGCGTGATCCGCGTCTCCGGTGTCAGCCGCCAATGGGTGCTGCGCCTGGGCGAGGAGGTCGTCTGCATCGAGGCGGCCCCGCCCCAGGGAGGCTCCTCATGACCGACAGCCCGAACCCCGATCTCGAGAAACGTCTGGCCGCCCTCGAGCAAGGCAACCGACGCCCGGGCGCATCCATGAGGCGGCGGTCCCCGCTCCTCGCATTCCTGATGATGGGCCTCATCCTTGTGGGCGGCGTGGTGCTCTACCTGTTCTCGCGGCCGGAAACCGAAGTCACCCTGCCGACGGCGACACCGGACGAGTTCCAGCTCGAGGGCGACGGCTTCGGAGAGATCGAACCCTTCGTGCCGCCCCCCGCCCCCGACCCGGAAATCGTCCTCGTCGAAACCGAACCGGCCGAGCCCAATGCCGAATTGCTGGCACAGATCGAAGCCTTGCAGGCGCAAATCGAAGAGCTGAAAAACGCGCCGCAACCGGTGGTCGAGGGCGACAGCGCAGCCGCCGAGGCGATCGAGGCGCTGACCGCACGGATCGCAGCACTGCAGGCGGCGTCCGAGAGCGCCCAGGCGCTGTTCCGGGAAGAACTCGCCGCCCGAGATCGCGAACTCCAGCAACTACGCATGGACCTGGACCTTGCGCTCCTGGAGGTCAACAAGCCGTCGCCCGCCCCGCTCGGACCCAGTGACGAGGAGCTCCGCGCCCGCGAAGAGGAACGGCTCCGGCGCGAGGAAGAGGCACGGCGGCTGGCGGAGCTTAAGCGCCGGGCCGAGGAGGAGCGCGCGTTCCAGGAACGGCGGATCGCTTCGCCCGTCATCGCTTTCGGCGGCACAGGCGGCGCCAATGCAGGTGAGACAGAACTCACCGAGCGCACCTTTGGCGAGGTGACAGACTTCGTGCTGAACGGCGCGCTGCCGGTCACGGTCACGCAGGCCGAGGTCATCGCCAACCCCTCGAACACCGTCATCCAGGGCACGATGATCCAGGCCGTGATGGAGACCGCGCTCGACAGCGCTCTCCCCGGCCAGACCCGCGCCATCATCTCGGAGGATGTGTTCAGCTATGACGGCACACGGCTTCTGATCCCGCGCGGGTCGCGCCTGATCGGGCGCTATCGCGCGCGCCTAGAGATCGCGCAGCGCCGTGTCACCATCGCCTGGGACCGGATCATCCTGCCCAACAGTCAGACCGTGCAGATCAGTTCCTTCGGCGGCGATGAGCTCGGGCGCTCTGGCGTCACCGGCTTCGTGGACACGCGCTTTGACGAGCGTTTCGGCTCCGCCGCGCTGATCTCCATCATCTCGGCCGCGCCGAACGCGGCGTCGGCGCAGGTCGAGGATGAGGCCACCGCCGAGGTCTTGCAGGATGTGGGAGACGACCTGGCGGATGCCACCGATTCCGTGATCGGCGACTACCTCTCCATCGGTCCCGTCATCTATGTCGACCAGGGCGCCAGCGTCACCGTGATGGTCGACCGTGATCTGGAGATCTTCTGAGATGACGCTCTCCTATCTCCAGGCCTCGCTCGACAAGCTCCCTGACGCCGCCCGCGATGACGTGATCGAGATCTGCATCAATCCGGATGGCACCTGCTGGGGCGAATTCCAGGGCGATCACTTCATGCGCGCGCTGGACCAGCGCCTGAGCCTCACCGAACTGCGCGATCTCGGCAACCAGATCGCGTCGTCGGCCAATACGACGATGAGCAAGGACAAGCCGATCGTCTCGGTCTCGATCACCTATCGGGGCCGCCCCATCCGTGCCCAGGTCGTGACCCCGCCGGCCGTCCTCGCGGGCATGTCGATCTCGCTGCGGTTCTTCTCCAACCTGCCGCTCGACCGGATCGAACTCAGCTTCCTCTACGGCGAAGAGCGCAAGCTCGAGGAACTGCGCCAGGAGAAGAACCGCGCGCTGCGCGAGGTCGTCGCCTCCGGTGACATCTACGCGGCCATCCGCTTCTGCGTCGAAAACAAGCTCAACATGATCGTCTCCGGCGGCACCTCGACCGGCAAGACCGTCGCGGCGCGCAAGATCCTCTCCTACGTTCCGGGCGAAGAACGAATCGTCACCATCGAAGAGGCGGCGGAACTGCTGCCCGCCCAGCCAAACGCCGTCACACTCATCGCCAACCGCGACGCGGAGTTCCAGTCCGCCGACGTGCTCCTGACCGCGACGCTGCGCATGCGGCCCGACCGCATCATCCTCGGCGAGGTGCGCGGCCAGGAGGCCATGACCTTCCTCGAGGCGATCAACACCGGCCATGGCGGCTCGATGACAACGCTCCACGCCGAGACCCCGCAACTCGCCGTCCAACGTCTCGCCATCGCCGCGCTCAAAACCGAAATCCCGATGACCTACCAGGACATGGTCCAGTACATCGAGAGCTCGATCGACGTGATTATCCAGGCCGGCCGCGAGGACGGCGAACGCGGCATCACCGAGTTTTATCTCCCCGGGACCGAATTGCAGGAAAGGCACAAGGCATGAAGCGGTTTGAGTACGACATCCTGTTCTGCAAGGTGAAGAAGCAGAAGGACTATGAAGAGATGCGGCGCGCCCTGAACGAACGGGGCGCCGAAGGCTGGGAGGTGATCTCGGCCGAAGCGGGCGACTATGGCTATACCGCGCTCCTCAAGCGTGAGGTCGCGGACCGGCCGACGGAGACGGCGACATGACACGAGTCACCATTCTCGTCTACTCATTCCTTCTTTTTTCGGGCAGTATCGCATTGGCCGAGCGTGACCTGGTCCCGACGCTCGACAATCAACCCGATGTCTGCCCCGATCAGCCGCCCGAGCCGGAGTGGATGCGAAACACAGAGGCGCGCGACGCCTACAAGCGGCTCCTGGTCCAGCAAATCTACCGGTTTCAGAGCATGGGACGCATCGTCGACGCGCAAAGCTGCACCTGCACCACCCGGTATCCGTCCTGGGAGGCCGCAGAGGCGGTCTATTTCGATCGCTACTCATCGGCAGACTATTGGGGCGTGGTCGAGGCGACATCAGACTTTCGACGACAGGCGAACGATCTCCGGAAGCAGGCCATGCCGATCTGTGAAGCGGTGGGCAACTGGTAGCGAGTCATGAGCGTTGTCGCGTATTTCGTGGAAACGGCCGAAGGCTATCTGGACTCGGCGGCCGAAACCCAGTTCGGGGCCGTGGCCTCCACAGTAGGCACAATGCTGGTCCTCGGAACGACGCTCGTGGTCATCCTCGTCTGCCTCAACATGATCTACCAGTACCGATCCATGGACGGCCGGACCGCCTTCTGGCTCGCCGTGAAAATCGGTCTGATCGGGATATTCGCGACCAACTGGGTCCAGTTCAACGCCCTCGCATCCGCCATCCTGAACGGGATAGACAGCATCGCCGGATCGCTGGTCGCCTCGGTCGGCGGCGGCACGCCCGGCCCGTCGGGCACCTTCGCAGAGGAGTTCGATCAACTCATCGCGGCGCTCGGGGATTACCTGAACGCCGCGGGGTCCGAGCTGAACTGGATGGCCGGCGCGCTCCTCGACACGCTCGGCGTTCTCCTGCTCTCGATCCTCGGGGGGCTGGCGGCCTTCATCGTTGTCGCCTCCAGGCTCATGATCACGCTTCTGATCGGGATCGCGCCGGTCATGATCTTCCTGACCCTCTTCGAGGTGACCAAGGATTATTTCGCGCGCTGGCTCTCGGCGCTGATCTCTTTCGCAATCTACCCCATCGTCATCGCCGGCGTCTTCGCGACCATTACCGGCGTCTCTCGTGCGCTGCTCGCCGAGCTTGGTGATCCGGAGGGGGCTTCGAACATCGGCGCACTTCTGCCGTTCTTCATGATGGTGCTTATGGCCAAGGGGTTCCTCATCGCCACGCCCTTCATCGTCCGGTCTGTCTCAGGAAACATCATGATGCCTGCGCTTTCGGCCGGCTTTGGCGGGAGCTATGCTTTTGCCCGGGGCCTGGCAGGAAGCCAGCAGGTCTACAACCGATACGCCATCGGTGGCGCGACCGGTGCCGAGTATGCCGCGCTTCGGGCACGGCAGCTCGTTGGGGTACAGGCTCTCCCGGCCCGCCCGAATGCCGCAGGCGGCGCACCAACGGCATCATCCGGTGGCTCGTCCGGCACCGGCGCCCGCATGTTGGCCCAACTGGCACGGCTGAGCAGGTTGGGCCGCCGGTAGCACCGACCAAAACGAGGTATTTCTGCCGGGAGAAAGTTTCCCCCGCATTCCCAAACCTTTTCCGCTGGCAGCGATCGCGGCGAAGAGTCTGAACGGGTCTGGATTGGTACCGTCGAGCCGCGTCAGGGTACGAGGGCCAATCCAAACTCCCGGTCGAAGCACAGCCTGCGGCCATCCCCGAATTCGTCGTGATGCCTGAACAGCCGTAGCCATGCACACCCTTCAGGCCACCAGTGATATCCGCAAGGTCGCGCTCTGGCTTGCACCATGCCAGTATCCAGACGACCGAGATGTATCTGCGCGCGGACCCGACCGAGAAGCTCGCGCTTCTCGAGGCGCATCATGCACCGCTGATCAAGCCAGGCAAGTTCCGGGAGCCCTCGGACAAGCTGATGCAGATCCTGGCCGTCGCTGCACGACGTCCCAGAACGCTCGGGCAATAGTGGTGTCCCGCTTTCTGCGGGGCGCTATTCCATGACATAGCCGAGGGCTCGGTAACCGGTTCGTCGCTTCGCCGCCATTCTCGCGAGAACCGGAACCGAACTGTCGACATAGTCGACCACCAGCACGTCTTTCTTGTCGTCATGTCGCCGGTGCAATCTGCCGACGTACTGCGCCAGCGTGCCCTTCCAGGCGATCGGCATCGTCAGAAACAGGGTATCGAGCCGCGCATCATCAAAGCCTTCGCCAATGTAGCGCCCTGTAGCGAGGATCAGCCGCTCTTCATCATCGGCAACGTTCAACGCCATCTGCGCGGCTTTCCGGTCCTTTGCCGACATGCCGCCACGGAGCACGGCGATATTCCTGGCGAACCTGGAGAACCGCTGCTGGAGATATTCGAGGTGATCCTTTCGCTCGGTCAGGACAATCGGCGAGCGATTGGCCTCAAGCGATTTCAGCACATCGTCGAAGATCAGGTCGTTTCGGCTCTCGTCCGCCGCCAGTGCTGCATAGATTGCAGGCATGGACGGGCGTTCGGCCATGGCGAGCGCCTCCGGCAACCGGAATCTCGTGTGACGTTCCCGTGCCCGATGGCGAAGGCCACTTTCTGCGGCCTGCGATTTGGCGCTCACCTGATGGCGCACCGGACCGCATTGCATGAAGATAATCGGGTGATGCCCGTCTTTTCGGGCGACGGTTGCCGACAATCCGGTGACATAGCGTGCCTTCGATCTGCGGGCGACGAGTTCAAAGCTTGCGGCGGACAGGTGATGGCATTCATCGACGACAAGATGGCCGTAATCGGCAACGATATCGTCAACCTCACCCTTGCGAACCAGGCTCTGGATCAGCGCCACGTCGATCACACCGGTGGGTTTGCGCTTTCCGGCGCCGATGGTGCCGATCAGCTTGGGATCGATCTGCAAAAATGAGCCGAGCCGTTCGACCCACTGAATCAGTAATTCCCGGCGATGAACCAGAACCAGCGTGTTGCGGGCGCGATGCGCGATCAGCGCCGAGGCCACGACCGTCTTACCGAAGGCGGTGGTGGCGGCAAGCACGCCGGTATCGTGTTTGATCAGGGCATCGAATGCCCGCGTCTGCTGGTGGCGGAGATCACCGCGGAACCGCACAGCCTCCGGCAATGGGGCTCCGTCCTCGCGCAAATCGTCCACTTCGACTGCCGCACCGTGATCGGAGAGGAACCCGGCCACCTCGTCAAAGCAGCCACGCGGCAACGCGACGTGCCGGGGATGCAACTCGGCGCAGGACACAATGCGCGGCTTTCCAAATGTCGGCAGCCGCATCGCTTGTGCGCGGTAAAATTCGGGGTTCTGGAACGCGGCCAGTCGCGCCAGTTGGGCAATCATGGCCGGCGGCAGATCGGACCGGTCAATGTAAATCTGATCCGCGACCGTCACCTTGATGGTCTGCGAGATGGGCACTTCCAGTCGATGCGGCGTGCTACGGCGTGATGGGGACATTTTCCAAGGTTCGTCTGCCTGCTCGTCTTCCACCGGCATGCGTACGCCAAGCACCCGCCCGGAATGCTCTGCCGCTTCGACGAGGTCGGTCACCGCCGCCATCGTCATTCTCGGCAAGGAAGACAAAAAGGCCCACTGATCATCATGTGGCTGCATGTCCGTGTCCACAAAGACGCTGTTGCCCACTTTGCGTGCGGTGTTTTGGAGCGGCAGCGCGATCAGGTTGCCGAAGCCGCCGAGCGGCATGGTGTCCTGGTTCGGAAACAGCCGATCATAGGAGGCGAAGCCGATTTCAGGCCGTCGTTCCATCGTTTCCGTGATCAGGACGGATCCAAGCTGGCGTGCCAGACGAGCGGAGACCGGCTCAGCAAAGAAGATCCAGACATGCCCCCCGTTTCCCGACCTCGACCGTTCCAACGCTGCGGGCACGCCCTTCACCCGGCAGGTTTCGAGCAGCGCATTGGCGTCTTGCGCCCAGGATGCCTTGTCAAAATCCGCCGCCAGGAACCAGCATGTGTCACCGAGCAGGAGCGGGTAGACGCCGGCGACAAAATCCCCGCCCCGACCATCGTCGCCGCGCAGGTGTCTCTCAATGACGCCTTCATCCGGCGAGATAAACTTTTGGTGGGGACACTCACCGCATTTGACCTTTGGCTTGCCGCAGATCCCTTTCACCCATTCGTTGGCGCAGGCGGGCGAATACCCTGAGCGACCGGTCTTCCTATTGTCCCACCGCACCGGGAAAACATCAGGCCGCCCCGCGAACAGGAGCCGGAACAATTCGACCTTTTGGTGCGACGGCGAGGCATTCGTGACAGGGGCTTTCTCACATGGGGGTTGTTTCACCGTGGGCCCTGCAGCGAGGCGGGCCTCAAGTGCCGCCATTTCACGCTGAAGCTGCGCTCGTTCAATATCCAGATCGGCCAGACGGCCTCTGACCCGCGCCAGCTCCGCCTCGATATCGCCTTTGTCAGCCACCTGCAATTTCCACCCAGAACTTTCCGCACCGTCCAGCATAAAGCGCAAAAGCGACAGGCGTAAGCAGGTCCGGCCGCCCGTCGGCATATCCGCCGCGCGGAGAGTTCGAGGGGGCGTTCATGGGGGATGTCCTTCTGCAGTTGAGAGCAGAGGCATCATGATTATCCAAAGCGGAAACCGGAAAATGAATCACCAGAACAACAACTTGAAACCACGAACACCGCATAATGGTGACGCGGTATATCACATCCGGAAAATTCTGCCAGGCGCGGGTAGCCACGCCCCCATTGACAAATGGCAGTCAATATCCATATATCTGCCAAATATCCAGATGGAGGCCAAGATGCCGGAACTCAGACGGATCGAACCGCACGTCGCCGCGCCCGCGCCGCAATTCTCCGATGAAGAGATTCAAGCTATGCAGCGCGCGTTCATCAAGCTCGCCGAGCTTTGGGGCATGACCGACGAGCAGGCCTCCGTCCTCATGGGCGATATTTCGGTGCGGACGTTCCGGCGTTGGAAAGCCGGGGAATTCGGCCGTGCCGGGATCGATACGGCCGCACGCCTCTCGAACATCATGGGGATCCACAAGGCGCTTCGACTGCTATTCAAGGAACCGGCACGCGGGTATGGCTGGATCAAGCGACCCAATACGGCATTCGGCGGCTCGACGGCTCTTGACGTCATGCTTGGCGGGCAGATCACCGACATTATGCGGGTCAGGCGCTACCTTGACGCGATGCGGGGACCATGGTGACAGCATCTGAGACCAGGGTCATCTGGGACAGGTACCATCGCCTGGTAAACTCGGCCTACCCACCGATCGATCTCTTCGAGGATATCGCAGACCCAGCCGACTGGTTGCTTCTCGGCTCGGGGGAGAGCAAGACCAACCCCAGGCTCGCCCTGACCATCGGAAACCTGGACCTCGTCCCCGAGGAACGGCGCGTCGGAGGGCCTGGAGCATCCTATCTGATGGCCCCATTCGTGCATGTGACACCCGATCACCAGGGGCGGTTCCACGACGGCACCTTCGGCGCCTTCTATGGAGCGGACGATTTCGAAACGGCCCTTTTTGAGACCGTCCATCACACCCAGCTGTTTTGTGCCGCAACCGACGAAGCGCCGGGATGGATCGCGGACAAGCGCGAACTGATCGGGAAACTCGATGCGGTCCTTGTCGACGTCCGGAAGGGGTTTGACGATCTTCTCAACCCGGAAGATTACACCAGCTCCCAGGCCTTCGCGCGAGAGCAACGTGCTCATGGAGCGCATGGTATCGTCTACCCGTCCGTCCGAAACCCTGGCGGCACATGTTTCGCGACTTTTTATCCGGATGTCGTTTCCACTCCCGTCCAAGGGCGCCACATCAACTACCATTGGGATGGCGCGAAGGTTGATATGTTCAAGGACCTGGGCGACGGGTCAGTCTACGCTATCTCGGCTTGACGCCACGGCGAACAGAGACAGGGGAAACGGGTATAGCTCCCAGATGGGGTGCCGCGAACCTCCCTCAACCAACCGGAATGCCTCTGCCGTCACCGATCCCTCAAATGTCGCGGCACATCCATGGACTGATGCAGGACCCGGATCACGAAGATCGCGGCCCCATCGACCTCGTAGAACGCAAGATGGCGGCCTGTGATCAGTTGCCTGCATCCCGGCAAGAGATCCGAACAGTCCGTTCCGATCAGCGGATTGTCGAGCAATCCGTTCAGGGAATGTTCGATGTCGTCGAGATATCTGTCTGCCTGGTCGGGTCCCCATTTACGGGATGTCTGCGCCCAGATGTCGATGAGATCGGTTCCGGCGGCTTCGCTGAGCCGGATCTCACGCGTCATTGGCACCAGACCTGGCCCGCGCCTCGCGTTTGATCGTGGCCATGTCCAGCGGTCCCGCATCGCCGGAATCCTTGCCCTCCATCAGGGCGACCCGGAGCCGAGCGCGTTGGCCCTCCTGCTCTTCCATGAGCCGCAGCGAGGCACGGATCAACTCGCTGGTCGACCCGTACCGACCCTCCTTCAGCATCAGGGCGATGAATTGGTCCCAATGCGGGCCGAGTGTAACGCTGGTGCTTGCCATGCTCACCTCCGAAATATGCACAAAGACGATATATGCGTATTCCTTAGAATTCAACCGTTGGTGATTGAGAAGTACCCGCCCCCCAAAAAACCGCTACGTATGATACTTGCGACGCATCCGATCGCCATCAGCGCTGGTGTTGCTATCTGGCACGCCTGTACTGTGTTCGCATCTCAAATCTAAAGAGCCCGCCGGACGCTTTCCATGGGGGTGTGCGCTTGGCGGGCAGCAGATTGCAGCGATGTTTTTGCCGAGTCATTAACTTGTCACTTGACAATTTAAGAAAGTGGGGTATCTAAGGTGCCAAGGAAGAAGCACACATCAAAGGAAATCGAGGCCGTCATTCAGGAGCTCGAAGAGCTGGGATGGGACCTTATCGAGGGCAAGGGGCACGCGTGGGGGATCCTCCGATGCCCGACCAACGATAAGGATTGCCGCTGTGGCGAGTTTTGTCAGATGTCTGTCTGGTCGACCCCAAAGAATCCACAACAGTTCGCGAAAAGGATCCGACAGAAGGCTCTGGCCTGCGTGAAGCTTCAGAAGAACGACGAAGGTAATGCCGATGGCTGAAGAACTCGAATTCGAGCTGGTCTTTGCGCTCCCCGACGGGGAGCACGATGCGTTCGCGCTCTCTGACGCGGTCTTCGAGGCGGGCTTTGAAGATGCGCTCGTGGGCACTGGCCATGCCGGTCTGCTGGGTGTGGAACTGGAGATTGAGGGGGATGAGGCCGAAAGCGCGATCCTTGAAGCGGCGCGGGCGCTGATCAAGGCGCTGCCGGCGGGCACAGTCCTGCGCGAGGTCCGTCCCGACCTGGTGTCTCTTGCGGATGTTGCCGAGAAACTCGAGGTTAAGCGACAGGCGCTGCAGCAGCGCAAGATGCCCCTTCCCGTAGCCGGCGGCCTCTACCGCATCGATGAGATGATCGAGGTGCTGATGGAAGCCTCAAAGCCGGCGAAGGGGCAGCGTCGTCCGCGCTTTAACCTGGCTTCCGCCGCGAAGTGGTTTCGTGCGGGCCCCGCGGCCCGCAGGGTGAACGCTCAGTTGACGATGCGTGAGATCGACCCTGCGACGATTGAGCGAGCCCCTCGACCAGAGCGCGAAGACCCTGGCTTTCTTCACCCGTGACAATGGTCGGCTCAAGGGCGGGGCCACAAGACGCCATCGCGACATTCTTTCGAGTCGCCCGCATGGCGGTTTAGCCGATCCCGAACTTCTCGCCCGCCTCGCTGATTTTTGCTTCCGAACCGGAAATCTCCGCCTCCAACCGCTCCAGATCACTCACGGCGTCCCGTACCCGGACGACGTCGTCTTCTGTCGCAGCCTCCACCTCCAGATCTGCCTGCCGCCCGAACTCCATCTCGAACTGCCGCTGATCGTCCGCGAGAACTGCGGCACGACCACGCCGAGGCGCTTGAGCCGGGCTGGGCTCAATGGGTGCACTCCCTCCGGAGTCTGTCAGCCCCATCCTGGCCTCTAAATCGCGCTCTGTCAGACCTGACCCACGCGGAGCTGAAGGCATCGCCCGGACACTCAGGGGCAACTCCCCCATCGGAGGAACTGGGCCTTTCGGAAACGGCAATTCCCCCTCCTGCGCCGCGTGGATGCCTTTGAAAAACGGATCCTCGTAGTAAACGACCCGCTTCGCCCGGACCGGCATCTGCGCGTCCACAACCACCACGATCTCATCAAGCGGCAAACGTCGCGCCTCGTCTTCCGGCAGGAGCGCGACCTCCTCCGTCCGTTCAGACTGGCTGCGCCCTTCGAACGGGTTCTTGCCGACCGCGCGGGAGCGTGTGACCACGGTCTTGGTAGTCTTGCCCACGGCCTTGCTCAGCTCCTCGACCGTCTTCTCGTCTGAAGGCGTCAGGTAGAGCTTGATCCCGGCGTTGCCTTGCAAGGCGCGCCGCGTGTTCTCGCCGTAGATCTCGTCGATGGCCGGGATGGTCTGGGTGACCACCGCCAGATGCCCGCGATAGGCGCGCAGCACCTCGATGCTCTCGGCCACGATCGGCATCTTTCCGAGCCGGTTGAACTCGTCGAGCATGATCATGACCGGCCAGGGCTCGTCCGGACCCGGCTCCTTGTCCTGAAGCGCCGAAAGCAGGTCCGAGAAGAAGAGCCGGATCAGCGGTGCCAGCGGCTTCACCATGAGGGGCTGGACGACGAGATAGACGCTGAAAGGTTTCTTGCGGATCGTCCGGAAATCGAAGTCCGACACCGCCGTCGCGTCGTCGATCGCGGGGTTCTGCCACTGATCGAGGCCAGAGGTCATCAGGAGCGAGACATAGGAGGTCAGCGTGTCGTTGTTGGTCGAGGCCAGCCGCGTGAAGATCAGCCGCGCCGCGGCGTTCTGGACCTCATGGGCGCGCGCGAGATATTCCTTCTGCTTCTGCCCACCTGAGGCGGCGATGCGGTAAATCTCGCCGAGCGTCGGCCTGCGGCGCTGGAAGGCCAGGAGCCCTGCGGCGACGAAGAGATCGATCCCGCCCTTCAGGAGGCCCTGCACCCGGTCATTGTCGTTCTGCAGGAAGAGTGTGGCCAGGAGCTGCAACTCCATCTGCTGGCGGGCCGGGTCTTTGAGCTCATAGATGCGCAGAAGTGGGTTGTAGCGGTGCGTTCGTTTGTCTTCCCAGTCGATCGGCGCGAAGCGGAACACCGCGTCGCCCTGCGCCGCCCGGTGGCGGGCCGAGGCCTCGAAGCACTCGCCCTTCACGTCGAGCACCACCGCCGAGCCCTGCCAGGTCAGGAGGTTCGGAATGACAAAGCCGGTGGTCTTGCCGCGCCCGGTCGGGGCCACGATCAGCGCGTGCGGGAAGGTCCGGGAGCAGAGGAACGGTGCACGGGATCCGGGCTTGCCCAGCTTGCCGATGATGAAACCCGTGCCCGGCGCGCCAAAGAAGCCGTTCCGCTTCATCTCCCGGCGGGTCTGCCAATGGGTATAGCCGAACCGCGTGAGGGCCGAGCCCGACATCGCCAGGCTCATCATGAGGCCCGCCACCCCGGCCCCGCCCATGATCAGGTTGATCAGGCGGAAATCATCGGGGCGGGCGGCCCCGATGGCCCGGTAGTTCTGGGCGATGTAGAAGAAATCGATCTCGGCCCGAAAACCCAGATCGCGAAAGGTCACGACTGCCGAGGCGATGACATAGCCGATCGCGATGGCGACGAGCGTGACCAGCGCCACGCCGAGGGCGAGGCGGCCCTTCCCCACCCCTCCCATCAGTGGGTCTCCCCGCGCTCGCTCTCGCCATAGACCAGATCGGCGCGATGAAGTTCGAACTCGCGGTCGGCGATCTCCTCGACGACGGCACGGGTCGCCTCGCTGTTGGCGGTCGCCGCGTCGGATTGCAGATAGGTCTTGGCGGCATAGAGCCGGTCGAGACGGTCTTCGATCTGGGTCTTCAGCACGTCGACATCCCCGTCCCGCAGCCGCTCGATCTGCGCCGCGTCGAGCTCGCGCTCGACGGCGTCTCGGTATGCCAGACGTTGGCCGTCGTCCTGGAAGGGCGAATGCAGATTGCCGGCCCGTTCATGGTCGACGACCCGCCGGATGTCCGGATCGGCAATCGATGCGCCCTCGACAGCTTCCCCCTCGCGCTCGCCCGAAAGCCGCCCTTCGCGCAGGTCGAGCGCCACCTCCCGCAACTCGTTTTCGCGGCGGACCCGGTCGATGGCCTCGGTGTCGCGCAGCTCGGTAACGGCGGCATAGGTCGCGCCAAGCCCGCGGGCGAGATGCGACGGCATATCGGGATAACGCGCGCGGAACGCCTCCGCGACGGCATCCGCAACCGATGTTCGCGCGTCACGCCCGTCCATGATCCGGTCGACCTCGCGGGTGATCTCGCGGGCACGGGCCTCGTCGGTGATACGCTCCCGGTAGGGTTCGGACCGGTCGATCACATCGCCGGGGCGCGCGAGCAGTTCCGGATGCGCATCGAGGTAGCCCCGCTGCTCTTCCTCGATACGCCGCTCCGCCCGGGAGGCGATCTCCCACTCCCGATCCTCGATCTGGTCTCCGGTCAGGCCTTCCGCGCGCATGTCCTTACGGATCGCGCGTTCCATGTCCTCAGTGGCGTCCGAGTGATAATGGACCCTCTCCGTCACGGTGCGATCTTCCACGACACCGTCCTCACGCAAGACCCCCGCCCGCTCCATTGCGACGCCGAGCTGGACATGGGCCCGGTTGAGGGTCTCGCGCGCCGTCTCCAGATCCGCGCGGCGCTCGAGGTTGAGACCGTCCCTCTCAGCCACCCGCGCCAGATCGTCGGCGATCCATTGGCGCTCGAGCGCGGCGTTCTGTGCGCCCGTCTCCATCCGCGCGACGACGACGGACGAACTGATCCCGGTCCCGCGCAGCGCCGTGTCGACCTGCGCCCGCACCTCGGGGTCCCGCAAGCGGTCGAGCCGGGCCGCATCGATATTGGTCTCGGAATAGACACCGCCCTCCGAGGGCTTCTCGGTCAATGTCATGGAGCGCAGCCCCAAGGGCTGCATATGCGCGAGCCGCGATTGGATCTCATTGAGGCTGCGCTCGAGCTTCGGCCGTTCGGCCTCCGGCTTCTCGGCGATCATGCCCTGAACGCGCACGACCTGATCGGCATAGCGGGTGCGCAGATCCTCGAACGATTGCTCCTCTGCCACGTAGACGCCTCCTTCCAAATGCAGCTTGCCGCCCTTCGCCAGGAGCTCTCCGGACCGGAAGAGCGCGTTGGCGATATCCTCGCGATTGTCCGCGGAAGCTTCGGCAGCAAGGGAGTGATAGATGATCCGGGTGTTGGCGATCTCTTCGAGCGCGCGGTCGAGATCCGCTCCGACCCGCGGGCGCGGCTCTGCGACGCGTCCCTCTTCCTTCGCCGCGTAGACCTCGCGGGTCTGCGGCGGATAGTGCTCGACACCCCGATCGAGCCGCCGCGTGGCCTCCAGGCGCACCCCGAACCTCTCGGCCTCCTCGACCATAGCGAGGCGAAAGTCGTCATAGTTGAACCGGTGGTCCCGGCCCAGGAAGAAGAACTCGCCCTCCTGCGATCGGCGATTCAAAACTATATGCGCGTGCGGGTGATCCCGGTCCTCATGGACCGCGATGATGTAGTCGAAATGCCCCTCCTCGGACTGGAAGAACCGCTCCGCGACATTCGCCGTAATGTCGCGCACGTCCTCGCCCCGCGTGCCGATCGGGTAGGACATGAGCATGTGCGTCGTCTGTCCGAGCTTGGGTTTGAACCCCGCACTCCAGCGCTTGGCGAACCGCTCGGTCAGGTCCTTGATCTCCGACCCTTCGAGTTTCGTCTTCCCGTCCAAAAAGCCGCTCGAGTCGACGATATGGGACGACTTCGTGGTGAGGTAATCTAGCTGGTTCATGAGCTGGGACTTCGTATGGGTGCCCCCGCCCCGGATCGCCTTGAAGACCGCCGCACGGTGACCGGCGGCCGCTCGCACGAGCTGCCTCTGTCGGGACGCTTGCAGCCCCTGCATCGAGCCCCTAATGCGGCTCCAGCCATCCCGGAAGATCTCTCCGGTGACGTCATGGACGGCATCATTCAGCCGCATGGGCGAACTCCCTCAGAGCGGCGGTGGCGGAGAGCTGCACCCTGTCCCGGCGGCGACGCAGCAGCAGGTCGATCTCGTCAGCGGAATCAAGGATGAACCGCGCCAGCCCGCGCATCTGCGCGAGGCGCAATTCGGTGAACTCGACACCCGCACCCTGCCCCGTCCGGTTGGCCTGCGTCATCTGCTTGGCGATCTGCGCGACGCCGTTGCCGACCTCGTGCAGGGAGGCCCGGTAACGCGCCATCTCAGCCGCCAGCTGCGCGTCCGGCACGAAGGTTCCGCCCGCCGCCTGGATGAGCCGCCGGACCCCCTCGGTGCGGGTCTCGATCCCCGCCGCGGCCAGGACCTCATCCAGCGCCTCGAGCTCTTCCGGGGTCAGCTTCACCGTCACCGCGGCGGTCGCCACGGCCGCATCCCGCTGGCGATCCGCGTCCGCTTTCAGGGTGTAGCGCACCGCCCGCGCCGTGACGCCGAACCGTTCCGCCAGCTCCGACGTCGAGACCCCCTCTGCGGCCTTACGGACGATCTCCGCTCTCTCGAGCATGGTCAGTCTTTTGGTCCGGGACATGCGGAAGAAAGCCTCCCTATTTCCTGCCACCTTCATTCAAGGTCGCCCCCATCATACGAAACTATATGTCACGGTCAATCCAATATTATTGTAGAATGCCCCCAGGCGACCTTGAATTCCGCTTCTGGCCGAGCACCGCAGGTGCGAGGCCCGGCCCACAAGGCCCAAGAAAACCGACCATCTCCAACCGCACACCAGCCGCCTTTTGTCATGCCCGCGCCCGAGGGTCTGTCCGAACACGGGCCCGTGTTCGGACAGATGCGAGGGGCGGCGCATCTCTTCACCGACGGGGCTGACAGACAGGGTCAAGGGTGGCCAGATTTGGCTTGGCCCAAATCTCTGCCGGAAAAACCGGCGGGCGCAGCCCGACTGTTATTCCGGATGGCCCCCTTGAGGCTGGCCGGCAGACCTGTCCCAGGCGATCTCTCATATCCCCCGTCAGGACCGCTTGCGGTCCTGACACCTTCCCGGGAACACCGGCCGAAGGCAGGGGTTCCCGGTCCTGGCGCAGCCTTTCCTGGAACAGGGAAAGGGCCGCCCCTAGGGCGGCCCATCCTCGTGGGAGGATTACTCCTGCGGTTCCTTGGAGCTCGGCGGGAACATCACCAACTCCTGGACTGCGACGGGGAAGTCGAGCTTGAGGCTGAAGAACTCCGAGCCGTCCCCGTTGCGGGTGTTGCGGAACATCGCGCCGACGCGCTGGAAGCGGGTGCGTTCCTTGCCGTCGCTGTCGGTGAACTTGACGGGAACGGTGGCGACGTAGTGGTTGGTCATTTGGGTCTCTCCTTTTTGCGATGGGGATCACCCGGCACGGGGGACAAGGGCAGGCCGCAAGGGCAAATGCGGAGGGTCCGCGCGCTCGCCGCGTGGAAGCCGTATTTGTGCTTGCCGGAGCGAAGCGGAGGGGACGGACGGCCCGACCCCGTGCGATCCACATCTAGGAGCAAAGAGGGGAACCCGGATGCGCATCTCGCTAATGACGCCGCCATCGGTCCTGTCGAGTTATGTGAGACGTGACAAGGTCCGTGCCGCTCTCATCCAAGGTGCCGGTGGGATGGTTCGCGTGCGCCCTATCGGCACGCCCACGGTCTTCAGCCTCGGGCGCATCGCCGGTCTCGCGCTCTGGGGTGACGATGCCAGCCTTGCTCGATCCGCAGGTTGTCCGACGGGAATGTGTCGCCGTCATCGGGCGGCGCGGTCGTTGCGCTGCGCCCGCCCCAGCGATCTGCACCCGGACGGGCGGATCGCGGGGTTTCTGGCGCGCATGAGGGCAACCCCGCCGGCTGGCTCCGCAAGGAGACCGCCGCCGGGGTATGCCGCTCAGCGTGGCCAGAGGCCCCGTGTTCCGGGTGGAGGCCGGTACGGCCGGAACCTGCGAGCGCGGTGACGGCGGTGCAACCGCCGGCAGGGGCCCGTCATGACGGAAACCCGATGACCGTCGACCATCATGTCATCTGCATCTGACTGAGGGACCACGGCCAGTTGAAAGGTGAAGCAGCCCCGCCCGGCCAAGGCCGGGCGGGGCTGCTCTTGTGGATGGTGTCGCAGTCGTCGCGAGCGTGGAAGGTTTCGAGAGAAGGGTCGCCGGGCGACGGGCCGCCCGGTGGCAGGTGACGTTCAGGCGAAGAGAGACTCCCAGACGTGCCCACAATGTGCAAAGACCTCCCCCCAGTGGAAGTTGACGCCCCCGCCATCGATGGTTTCCCAATCGGTCCGCGAGGCGTCTTCGTCACCGGCTGGCCGGACGCAGGGCAGACGGATGGACCGGCGGGATCGTTTTGCCTTTGGCAAAACGGACCGGAGCGCAATCCGGACGAGTGGCCAGGGGATGCCCTGCACGCGCGACGAACAAACCCGGATGCCATCGCAAAAAGGCTCATNGAACAAACCCGGATGCCATCGCAAAAAGGCTCATGAAAACGACGAAAGGGCCGCCCGAAGGCGACCCTCTCTCTTCAATCCTGCGACGCCTTCTTCGCCGGGTCCGCAACCCGCATGACCGTCAGGCCTTTCGCTTCCGCCTTCTGCCCGAGGTTCAGCGCGACCCCGTTGCCGCCGAAGAGCACAACCCCCGTCGCCGCGAACTTGTCGTCTAGCATCTCGTCGTTGCACTTGAACGGTGCCGCCCGCCCGTGTGCGGACCAGCGCGGATCGAACCGCGCCTGCGCCACACCGCGGGCGCGAGCCCACCGGGCCGCGATCATCTCGGCGCCATGCTTGCCGCCCTTATGGCAGAGGAAGATCTCCTGGTTGCGGTTCTGCCGGATCCGCCCCCGAACCTTGTCGAGTGTCGAGAAGATGACATCGACATCGGTCCAGTCGGTGGCGCCCGAGACGATCAGAGGGACCCCCTCGACCTTCGACTTCGCAGCCGTCTCCCGATCATGCTGTTCCAACAACTGCCGGGCCTCGAAGACCGCCCCGGTCTCCTGGGCGCGAGCGCTTGCGCGAGACCCCGCCGCCGGGATGAAGGCATGGCCGGTCTCGACCTCGTAGCATTCCGCCGCCGCCTCGCTCATCACCTCGATGGCGCCGACGATCTCCCGCAGGTGCAGGAAGCGGGCCTGGGCTTCTTCCAGCGCGGTCTCCGCGATCTCCGATCCGTCATGGGATTTTGCCAGGGCACCGATCTTGTCGGCGGTGCGGTCAAGCTCCTTGCCGAGAGCGACCTTGCGGCGCTGCAGGATCGTGGCAAGCCCGTGCGCCAGCGGTTCGATCTCGGTCTCGAGACCGGTGCCCCGCAGCTGGCCGAGCAGGGCCTCGAAGGTTTCGCGGGTAATGCTGTCCTTCAGGATGTGATCCTCGGGGATCGGCAGTTCTGCGTCTTTCTCCGTCAGGCCGAAAAGTTCGATGGTCTCGTAGGCGTTCGCGTTCTCGTAAGTCATGTTGGTGTCTCCAGATGTTCGGGGACCACCACGGGAGTGTGGTGGCATGGCCGAATGTCCGGTTTCCGAATCTGCCCGGGTCAGGGACGGCGGAGCCGCCGGCTTGCCGGGCGCAAAAGTTTTCCAAGCGCGAGCGCCCCCACGGGCGCGCCGCCGCGCACTGGACCGCCCTGCACCTCAAGCACCGCCCTCGCCGAAAAGTTTTGCGATCCTTGAGGCGGGCTGATTTGGGGGCCATCCGGAGGATATGCTTCCACGCTCATGTGTGTGTTTTGACGGTAGGTTTGCCCGACGCGAGCAGGCAAACGGAGCGACCGGACGCGGGAGACGGATGAAGCGGCGGGATCGTTTTGGCCTCCGGCCGAAACAGACCGGAGCGCAATCCGGCGGAGCGGCCGGGGAGCGACGTGCTCGCGAGACGGGCAAACCGGGATGCCGGGCGCAACGCCGCGGTGAGGCCGCATGGCCGAATGCGCGATCGGCCAGCGGCCGATATCTCCCCTGCGACTTGGCGTACCGAACAGGGGAGGCCGTCAGGCATGGGGCGGTTTTCCCGGTCGGGCTGACCGGCTTGCCAGATGCCGCGGATTTCAGTAGTCTATTGGAGCACCAAGGAGTCCGCCATGAGCGTTCAAAAGCAATCCGTCAGCTTCACCGATACCGCCTACGCTTTCGCCAGGGAGCTGGTCGAAGCCGGGGAGTACCCCAATGTGAGCGCGGCGGTTTCGGGGGAACTGGCAAAGGCCAAGGCAGAACGTGAGCGCGAACGGGCGATGCTCGAAGCAGAACTTGAACGGCGTCTGTCCCTGCCGCTCGACCAATGGGAACCGGTCGGCGACGCCTCCGATGTCACGGCCGGTGCACGGGCGCATCTTGCCACGAGGGTCCGCAAGACCTGATGCGGTTCGTCCGGCATCCGTTCTTCGAGCGGGATCTCATCGGCATCGTCGACCATATTGTCGGCATCACCCAAGGCGATACCGGATCAGCCCTTCGGCGCCTGGATGAGGTCGATGCCTTGCTGCGATCCATTGCAGACAACCCGACATCTGGCGTGCGGCTTGAAGGACAGCTCAAAGGCTGGCTCGTGCGACATGGTGGGTCCGGCCATCGCCTGACAATCGTCTTCAGGCCGGATGTCGAGGCGGATATCATCTACCTCGCACTTGTTGCCTTTGGTGGACGGAACTGGATGAGGCTGGCGTCCACCCGGCACATGTTCCCGGATCTCTAGTCACCCATCATCCCCGCCGCCCGCATGCTGAACGCGTTCTTCTCCCGCCCGAAGCCGACGATGATGTGATCGTGGACAACGATCTCCATCACCTTGCAGGCCGCGACGATCCTGCCGGTCAACTCGATGTCCGCCTGGCTCGGCTCAGGATCGCCCGAGGGGTGGTTGTGGCACATGATGATGGCGGAGGCGTCAAGAACCAGAGCCGACCGGAGCACCTCGCTGACATAGACGGGGACGTGATCGATGCTGCCCCGGGTCATGATCCTGTCGCGGATCAGCTTGTTCTTCCGGTCCAGCAGCAGCACCCGAAACACTTCGACCCGTTCGCGAACGGAAGTGAGCGCCAAGTAGTCGGTCAGCATGGTCCAGGATTGCAACGCGGTGGTCGACCGGGCATACCTGCGCAGGATGTCGCGGGCGGCGTCGATGGTCGCGATCTCGGCCTCCGAGAAGCCGGGCACGCGCCGTTCGGTGATCTGATGGGGGTCATAGAGGGTCATGCTGCCTCCAATCGGTTAAGGGTTTCGCGGAGGCTCGTCCCGTCGGGACGCAGGGTGTGGCCGATCTCGTCTTCGAGAGCCATGTAGGCGGAAAGTAGGTCCGGTCGCAGCCGCGCCGCGCATCGCAGATCGGCGAGCGAAGACATGATGCAGAAGCTGCAGGACAGCCGCGACATGCCGCGGCCATAGGCCCAATGCGGCTCCTGCCCTGCCGCGGCGATGGTGTCGAATACCTCCCGCCGGGACAGCTCATGAATTGGCAGCCAGTCGATCCAGGTTCGGCCCGCCACGCTGTTGCGGTTGTTCAGCCTGACGACGGGACGGCACCGACGCGCGACGCTCTCCTCGGCGCGCATCCCCATCGCACTGACGATGCGTCCGGCGAAGCGGGGATTGGCCGCGAGATAGCGACGCAACTCCCGCTCGATCGGGCCGCGCTTCTGGTCGGAGGTGCATTGTCGATATCGTGGGGACGGGAACATGCCCCGTGCCCGGACCATCTCGAAGAATGATCTTCGTGGTCTTGCGATCACCAGCGGCAGCCCGAACGTGGTCTTCCGGATATGGCAGATCGTTCCCGGCCATTCCACGTCGCCGAGGGTGGCATGGACGATGAGGAGCTGGCCGCGCGGGATTCCGGCCTCGACCAGCCTGATCGTCATCGCCTGGCTGTCCTTGCCGCCGGAATGGTTGATCGCCACAAGTCCGCCCCGGTCGATCATGTCGGTGATGTCAGCCGGAATGCGCATCGGAACCTCCGAACATGGCGGTCCAGTTGTTCCCGGCGGGCATCTGGTCTTGGCGTTTCAGGACGGCGAGACGGTTCATCAGATCCATGATGACCGGCGTCGTCGGGTGGTTGGCGCGCGCGCCCTTGGACGGTCTGGCCAATCCGGGAGGTCCATACTTCAGGAGGTGGATTGCGGCCTCGAGTGAAGGCACGTCCGTCTCGCGATTGATGAGCTCGCGAGGCGTGACCGCTCCGTGGGCAGCCAATGCGCGGTTCCGTGCCGCGCCCAGACGGCGCCCGTCGATCCGGTAGGCCGCATCGACCCATTCGCTGACGTCGGACCAGGTAAGCCGCGTGCCGGGCGTGGTGTATCTATACTGTGTCATGGGAAGCCGTCGATCCTTGCCGCTCAGATCACGCCGGCGATGACAAGGCCGGATTTCATGGATGGACGGCCGCAAGCCTCGCAGAAGCCGGCGCGCTGATCCGGTTCGAGATCGGCGGTGTGGTCGCAATCGGGCGCCATGCAGATCGCGGGCACGATGCCGTCGAGCGCATAGGCTTCCAGGAAGTCCGTCGTGCCTCCGAAGCCTTCGGCTTCGGCCAGCGTGACCAGCTTGGGGTGAGTGAGATTGAACATCGCTGTCGTCCTTCTGATGGGGTGAAACAAAAAGAGGGGAGCCGCGCTGCCGCGGCTCCCTTCACGGGACCTGCCTTTCGGGGACAGGAGGCGCGGGCCAGTCGGAGACATGTCGGCACCGCCCCGTCAGGCCTGGTTCTTGGGAGGAGGATCAGGCCTGTATGCCCGAAGGGCGCCCCGGTTGCCCGAGACGCCCTCTCGCTGCAGTGACGCTATGTTTCAGCCCACCAACGCGAGGCCGGTGTTGTCCGACCGCTCCTGGCCGGCGCTCTCGACGAAGGGAATGATCGAGAAGGTCTGGCCGCCGCGCTGCTCCTCGTTCTGCACGGCGTTGACCCGCAGATCGCCATCGGGCGTGTTGATCAGCAGTGACAGGTAGTCGTTCCCGGTCCGGCTGCTCTTCGCCATCCAGGCCGAACCCACGCGGATCGCCTTGCCCTTGGGCGAGCTGACCTCGATCCGGTAGTCAGGGTGGGTCTCCTCAGTCTTGTACGTGTTCTCGATCAGCATGAAGTCGAGATCGAACATCATGTTGGCGATGTAACCGGCGAAGGCGTTGTCGGCATCCATCGCGGTGAGCTCGCCGGCGATCGAGCCCGATTTCATAGCGCCGTTCGACACCAGCGGGATGATCTCGAATTCGCCCGTCATCGCCTCGCGCGCTTCCTTCGTCTGCACGGCATTGACGCGAAACGGCCCGAGGCCGACATCGATCTGCATCGAGATGTAGGGATTGCCGGTGGTATTGCCGGTCTCGTTCCAGGCCGTGCCGATGCGCACCTTCCGGCCCGCCTTGTTCACCGCGGTCACATCATAGTCCGGGCTCCGCTCGGACATCTTCGTCCGGGTCTCGAGTTGGATACCGACATCAAACCGGGTGGAATGAATCATGCCGGAGTAGGCGGCGCTGGCGGTCTCGGCGTTTTTGGTCAGGGTTCCTGCGAACATGGGTCTTCTCCTTGGATTTGCCGCTGCCCGGCTTCCTGCCAGGACACGCGGGATTACTTTTCGACCCCTCATGGGATCGCAAAAACCAAAAGCCCTCTTTCCTTTCTCTCCTGCCTGTCAGCCCGGCCCGGCGCCCGAGTGGGAGGCCCACGTCGCCACGCCCACTTCCCTCCCCTGCTCTTCCACTGCATCCTGGCCCGGCTCCGATATGAAGAAGTCGGCCTCGGCCCCGTTCAACCGTTGGCCGCTCCGGTCGGTCAGGCCAATGGTGCTGCCGTTCCGCACAAAGGTGATCAGGTACTGGCCGAGACCATCCCGGTGAACCCGGTAACCCTCGTTCGCCCAATGGACAGATTTGCCGGCATCCACGGCGGCCTTGATCTCGGCGATGTTCATCTGGATCTCCATTTCAGTATTAGTGTTGGAAACAAGAGAGGCCCGATCCGTGGATCGGGCCTCTGTGCAACCGCGATTGACCTACCAGTCGAAGACCTTGAGATAGGGGACTGGCGGGGCGTCCCGATCGAAGAGGACGTAGTCACACCCGGCATCCATCGCCAACGCCATGACCGCCTTGAAGGCGTCGCAGTCGACGCCTTCCGGCAGATCGGCGAGGGTTTCAGGGACGGAGAACAGCCAGCCATACTCGTTCTGCATGCTCGGCGATTCGGCGAAGAGCCCGTCGTCGATGGCCCGGGCGGTTTGCCCGGGCAGATGTGTGGTGCTGCAATCGTAGAACCTGCGGACGTTTCGCATGATCAACCCCTCCCTTCCATCCAGTCCTTGAGGCCAAGGATCGTCCTGCCCGCTGCCACCTCTGCCATCCATGCGAGTTTCGGGTCGCCGATGTCGCCGGGCGGATCAAAGTCGATCCGGCCATTGGCCATCCATGGCTCGGGCTGGATGCGGGTGAGCCAGTCGGCAAGCGAGGGTATGCGGCCCTGGCAATCCTCACGCACATGCTGCTCGCCGATCCAGCGGGTCGGAATGACCTGGCCCGCGCTGTTGGTCAGCGTTCTGCCGAACTGGCGTTCCAGTTCGAAGATTCCGAGCGTGTTGTGCCTGTAAGCACGGTGGACGAAGAGCGCGAGGTGTTCCTTGGAGACGTCGAAGAACTCGTGCAGCGCCTGATAGTCCGAAGGTTTGCCGCCGTATTTCCGGGCCGAGCTTTCGGCATGGTGCAGGGGATGGGCCATGTCAGAGCCCCTCGTCAAAGCTGTGGGAACACTCGACGTAGCGGTCGGCGTGATCCAGCGCGATGCTGTCGGCGATGACATCCCAGGTCAGGGTGCCGTAGCCGCCCTCGTTGTTCTCGAAGCCCGGATGCTGGTGATAGGCGACGGACCACGCGAAATCCTCGACTTTCGTATTGAGCTCGTCGGAAAGCTCGACGCCCGCAGGCTGCACCGTCACGTCTTCGATATTGCCGGAATCGCCGTAACCCTCGTATTCGGCGACCACCTCGGTAATGCCGAGGGCACGCAGCAGCGGGAGCAACTCGCCCCTAGCGGCCTTGTTGGCGGCCTCGCGTTCGGCCTGCCACTTCGCCAGCGTCTCGGCGAAGTTGATCTGGGGATCGGTCATGGGTCTGGTCCTCATGTCTGGGATTGGGGGAAAGCGCCGAGGGGTCCGGAGACCCGCCACGGCGCCGGAACGCGAGCGGGCTAACCCCATCCGCGTTCCCCCGGCCCAAAGCCCACTTTTCCTTTCAGGCCGCGCGATCTGCCGCCTTCTGAACCCCATCCCCCACGATCCTGCCCAGGATCGCGGCGGTATCGACGCCCTCCCCGTGCGGCACGAAGACCCTGAGCTGGAAGGCGATGATTTCCGTGAAGCACCCCAAAGCTTTCAACCCGTCGATCGCGCTCCGGTCGGCCCCATCGATCTCGAGGCGGGCCGCGCCGGCGACGCGGCGGCGCGTGAGCGTGAGACCGCGGCCCAGATCGACCGGTGCGGTGGACCCGAGCGCGGCCGTCAGCATCTCCTGCGGGGTTTTCGGTGTGCCGACCATGAACCGCGCACGCAGGGCCGCGGCGCCGTCCTCGCTGACGGTCCGGCCTATCATGCTCCCCTGCCCCTCGGGCGTGACCCGGTAGATGCGTTCGTTGCCCGAGGGGATGTCTTTCCAGATCGGCAGCAGCAGCCCGGTCAGCAGATAGAGCTTCGTCGTGGTGGTTTTGGGGAGGCTGTCGGCCTCCTCGTCCCAGAGGCGCAGAAATTCGGACGGTTCGATCTCTTCCCAGGCGGAGGCCTGGAATTTCCCTTCCCCCGCATAGGTGGATCCACTCGGCCGCGTGACCTTGCGCATCAGCGTGACGATCTCCTCGTCATACATCTGCATCGGACGGGACGAGATCAGCGCCGCGCGACCGGAGGCACGGTTGATCATGGTCAGCTTGTCGGGGTTCCGATCCAAAACCTCCTCGGCCGAGAGGACATGGACGGGGTCCGTCACTTCGAGTCCGACGATCCGCGTCACCGCCCCGGAGCGCGGACAGGTCCAGAGATCCTCGGTCGAGACCTGCTCGATCTTTTCGCCGCGCAACGTCTCGACGCCGAGATCGAGCGTGCCTGCCGCCCGGGCGCGCTCGGTCTGATCGGCGATCCGGCTCATGAACTCGGCGAAGAGCGCGTTCTGCATGTGGATCGGCAGCGCCAGCACCCGGTTGAGGAAGCGCTGGATCGGCGGCAGCTCTTCCAGGAGCACGCCGTCCTGATCGATCAGCCGTAAGGCGGTCCAATCCGTGAACTGCTCATAGCTCATTGCCCCGGCACGCCCGGCGGCCAGGTCGGCATAGTAGCCTCGCAGCGCACCCCTTGCGATCGGGCTTTCGAGATTGTCTTCCTCGCGGAACATCCCCTGGGAGCCGGTTTCGCGCTGGCCCTTGGTGAGGGCGCCCAGCTGGTCGAGCCGCCGGGCGATCGTGGAGGTGAAGCGCTTCTCGCCATGAACGTCCGAGGTGCAGACCCGGAAGAACGGCGCTGACACTTGAGCCGAGCGATGCGTTCGCCCGAGCCCCTGGATGGCCGCATCGGCCCGCCAGCCGGGTTCGAGCAGGTAGTGCCGCCGCCGCTTCTGGTTCTTTGCCGCCTGCGCGGCATGGTAGGAGCGGCCGGTCCCGCCGGCATCAGAAAAGATCAGGATGTCCTTCTCGCCCTCCATGAAGGCACGGGTTTCCGAGGAATTACTACTGGCGGACCGCTTTTCGATGAAGAACGCGCCGTCGCTGGATTTCAGCGGGCGGATGGAGCGTCCCGTCACCTCTGCCACCACCTCGTCGCCAAAGGCCCAGAGGATCTGGTCGAGCGCCGAGGGTATCGGCGCCAGCGCCATCAACTCCATCATCGCCGCATCGCGCAGGGCCTCGGCCTCGCGCGAGACAACCAGGGCACCATTCGCATCCCGCAGCGGTTCGGCGACGACATTGCCGTCGATTTCCACGAGTTTCTGGGCATGGATCGGGAAGGCCTGTTCGAGGTAGGTCAGAACATAGTCCCGAGGTGTGAGGGCACCCTCGGTCAGTTGGTCCTCGGGGTCCATCGCGTCGAGCCGTCGCTTCAAGAGGCTCTCGCCGGTCGAGACCACCTGGATGACGCAGGCATAACCCGCCTCCAGATCCACCTCGATGGCGCGGATCACAGTCGAAGCTTTCATACCCAGAAGCAGGTGATTGAAGAACCTCTGTTTGGTGCTCTCGAACCGCGATTTGGCCGCGGCCTTGGCGGCGGAGGCGTTGGTCTTGCCGGAGACGTCGTTGATCCCTGTCGCGGTCAGCGCGGCTTCCAGGTTCAGGTGGATCGTTCGAAACGCCGACGCGAATGCGTCGTAGATCTCGATCTGGGCCGGGGTGAGCGCGTGTTCGAGGACATCATATTCCACGCCGTCGAAGCTGAGCGCACGCGCCGTATAGAAGCCGAGCGTTTTCAGGTCGCGCGCCACCACCTCCATCGCCGCCACGCCGCCGGCCTCCATCGCCGAGAAAAAACTCTCGCGACTGGCGAAGGGATATTCCGGGCCCTGTCCCCACAGGCCGAGACGCGCGGAATAAGCGAGATTGTGAACGCTGGTGGCCCCGGTCGCCGAGACATAGAAGACCCGCGCCCGAGGCGCGGCGAGCTGCAGGCGCAGCCCGGCGAGGCCCTGCTGGGAGGGTTTGACGCCCCTGCCCGCCTCGGACCCGGCGGCGTTCTGCATGGCATGTGCCTCGTCGAACGCCAGCAAGCCGTCGAACCCGTCGCCCATCCAGTCGAGAACCTGGCTGAGGCGGGTCGTCCCGCATTTGCCGGCCGAGCGCAGCGTGGCATAGGTCACGAAGAGGATGCCGTCGCCCATGGGGATCTGCTGATCGGGTTTCCATTTCGAGAGAGGCTGGATGTCGGCGGGCGAACCGCCGAGATCGGTCCAGTCGCGGATCGCGTCCTCGATCAGCGTGGCGGATTTGGAGATCCAGACCGCCTTGCGCCGTCCCGCAAGCCAGTTCACCAGGATCAGTCCGGCACATTCCCGCCCCTTGCCACACCCCGTCCCGTCGCCGAGGAAATATCCGAGGCGATAGGCCCGTGCTTCCGGATCCTCGTCGCCACGGGTCATCCGGGTCTGGTCCTCGTCGATCGTGAACCGGCCCGGCAGGTCGCGTGCGTGGGCGTCGTTCGCCATCACGATGGTCTCGAGCTGGGCCTCGGAGAGATGACCCCCTTCGATCAGGCGACCGGGCAGCCTCAGGTCCGAGGCAACTTCATTCGACGGGACCGGGGGCGCGACAGATGCCATCGCAATACTCTCGACGAGCGGCGTCGGATGTTCCTGAGCCCCCGTGATCTCAATCCGCTGCGGGTGGTAGCGAGCGTAGATGTCCGAGACCGGTGTGTTTTCGCGGGGTGTGTCGAGGCAGGTGAAGGCCAGCGGGACGGCGGCATGGGATTTGGGTTTGGCAGGCGCCGCTTGGGCGCTTGCGTGCTTACGTGCAATAGGGACACCGACCCGGCGCGACCCAGTCCGAAACTGCGCACCGGTTTGGATCGAGGGAGTGGCAGTGCGGGTTGCGGCGATGTCATCGATGATTTGGCGCGCCGCATCCAGATCGTCGACCATGGCACGGGCGCATTCAATCTCCTCCTGCACCTTGTCGAAGACCATGAGCTGGGTCTCAACCGTGGTGCCGAGCTTGGCGTAAACATGGCCCGGGATCGTCAGCGCGAGGCGAGGCTTTGCGATGGCCGAGGCCCGAGCCCAATGCGCCGCGTCACGTTTTGGCGAAAATCCCATCGGCATGATCGCCACGAGACGCCCGCCGGGCGCCAGGCGCTTGGCGGCGCCGATCAGGTGCTTGGCCGCGATATGCCTGTCCCGCGACCGGTCGACCGAGGAGGCGAATGGCGGATTCATCACGATGACACCGGGGAGGTCAGACACCGTCAGGAGATCGTCGATATGCTCGGCGTCGAAATCGGTCACCTGCGCATCAAAGATCGCCTCGAGAAGCGCCCGGCGGAAGGGATCGATCTCGTTGAGCATCGGCTTGCCACCCGCGCGTAGGGCAAAACCGGCCAGCGCGCCGGTGCCGGCCGACGGTTCGAGGAAAGCTTCGCCGGGGCGGATGGCAGCTGCACACGTGACCAGAGCCGCATAGGCCAGCGGGGTGGAAAATTGCTGCAGGCGGATTTGCTGCTCGGAGCGCCGGGTCTCCGTCAGGAGCCGTGTAGCGAGCAATCTGGCCATCGCAAGCGCGTCCGAACCGCTGTCCCGCACAAGCTGCACGACCGCGGCGGCCTGCATCAGGTCATAGGCCATGCGCCAGGACCACGCGCCGCCGGCATCGCTGCCGCCGAAGATCTCGCGCATGATCCGAGCGAGCGATGAGCTCTTGAGCGGTTGCTTTTCAATCTCGCTGCCGATCAGAGCCACAGCCTGCAGAAGGTGTGGTTTCGATGGGAATTTGGGTGCGAGGTCCGGGTTTCGGTTGTCCATGTCGTCTGTCCTTTGAATCAGGTTACGGGTCCGACAGGACAGAAAGCCGCCTCTGCGCTTTCAAACGCGCGGAGGCGGCTCAAGGCTGAACAGATGGCGATGTTGCCCGCGGTCAGGAACCCTTCCCGGCGAAAAACTCGGCCAGAACCGGACTTGCCGCGCCCTTCGCCGAACCAAGGAGCTCGGACCCGGCGAGCGAGGCTTTCGACAGGCGCACGAGGCCGCCTGTCTCCTCGATGCGGTAGCAGCGACGCTTTTTCCCTCCGCGCCGGTAATGGGTGGCGGTCACGATCTGGCAGGTGCTGCCATCGGTCAGCGTTACCGGTGCGGCCAGTTTGATCTTGTCACCCTCGTCGTAGTCCGGGATCGCCGCCCAGTCGCGGCAGCGCTGACGCCAGGCATGGGCATAGCTGTCGGGATCCTTCAACTCGGAGAGCAATGCCAGAAGGCTGAGCGGCGCGCGCGACTCCACGGGCCCGGCGCTCTCCTCCATGTCCTTGTAGCCCCAGCAGCCCTCGTCATAGCGGGTGAGGAACACGGCGCCGAAGGTGATCGACCCGTCGGCATCGGTCACGTAGGTTCTGTCTTCAACCGGCGCGCCATCGATGTTGGTGAGCCTCAAAGCTGCATACCAGGTCGACCCGAGTTTGGAGGCCTTGAGCAGCACTGTCTTGCGCGTATCCGTCTCAAACGTGCAAAGCCGGGCGATTTCTGCCTTCTCGTCTGCGTAGGTTTTGACGCGGCGATCTGTGTAGAAGAGCCAGCCCATTTCAGTGTCCTTTCTCTTAGAGAGATTTCATGTGTCGCCAATGTCCCGTGTATGGACGCCCCCGGGG
>NZ_ML112600.1:0-122888 GCF_003703915.1 Salipiger sp. D13 | reverse complement strand
GCGTCGTGTCTCAGATTTAAGGGCAACGCGACAGCCGCTTATTCTGGATTCCAAGAACCAGATCACCCGGGTTCTGCTGGAGTCGATGGCCGAAGCCGAAGGCATCGCGCTGAATGTCGTCATGGAGGTTGAAGCGGTCAACCTGAAGCGCGAGTTGATGGAAAGCCGGCGCGCCTTTTCCATCGTGCCCTTCGGGCTTTTTTCCGATGACATCGCCAATGGTCGATTTGCCATCAGGCCCATCGTGAGCCCGCGGATCACCCGTACGCTGTGCCTTGTGAACCGGTGCAACGGGCGGCATGGGGCGCATAAAGAGCTGGTCACGATCCTGTTGAAAATACTGTCGGACAAGATCGGCACACAGTTGAACTGGCATACGGGCGATCCGGCTTAGGATGCGGGAGCTTTCTTAAGGGTTTGGGAAATTTCCTGCGCCGCCCCCGCAACGGTTACGCCAAGCGTGCGAATGTCTTCGGAGGTCACGTTTCCGGCCGGAAGGGTCAGGCTGTAACTGCCGGTGATGTCGCCGCGTTCGTCAAATAGCGGGGCGGCAATGCCGACGACACCGGGAGTTACCTGACCTTCGGTCGCGTGCCACCCGACGGCGCGAATGGCGCTAAGCGATTGCCGCACACCGGCCAGATCATCGCCCAGACGCGCTTCGCTGAACGCTGCCGCGTTCGGTGTGTATAGGCGGTTAAGCTGATAGGCGGACAGATGCGCAAGGATGACCTGTGACGCGGCCCCCCGAAAGATCGGGCGCGCTTTGCCCCGTTCGTAACTGCTGTGAATCTTGGTCGTGGCCGTGTGTTGAAAGACGCATAGAACCTTGTCCGAATAGCGCCGACACAGCAGACCAACGCAGGCATTCGTCTCGGCAAGTTGGGTCAGAACCGGCCCGGCAAGGCGAATCAGCGGATCGGTGACCCGAATCAGATAATCAAATTCGACAAACCGCGATCCCAAACTGTACCCGCGCCCGGGAAAGGTCGTCAGCAACCCCGCGTCGGTCAGGGTTTTCAGATAGCGATACAGCGTCGATTTGCTATGCCCAAGGGCTGTATGAATCTCCTCCAGCTCCCAATTGGGCTTTTCCTGAGAAAACAGATCAAGGATCTGAATAAGCCGCTCGTGGCGCTGCATTGTGTGCCTCCTGCCAGTGCTGGGGTGAAAATGGAACAAAGCCGGGGCCGGGGCAATATGGATCGCGGCATCATTTAAAATTCCTACATAATGATAAAATTAATTGATTATTGCGCCCGTGACAGTAGGGTCGCCCTGCGTATTGCCACCTGACGGAGAGATCAATGCAAACGGACGTTCTGATTGTCGGCGCCGGACCAGTGGGTCTGGTTCTTGCCATTGCCCTTGGCCAAAAGGGCGTGCGCTGTACGCTTGTGGAAAAGAAAGACGCGCCGGAATTCCTGCCCAAGATGGAGCGTTGCAACGCACGGACGATGGAAATTTTCCGCCGTATGGGCATTGCCGACAAGATACGCGCCGCCGGGCTGGATGCCGATGTGCCGATGGATGTTTTCGTCGTCACCAAGATGACAGAGGCGCCATTGCTGCATCTGGAATACCCGTCTGTCAGCACGGCGCAGGCAGAAATTGCGGCCACCGAGGACAGTTCGCAACCCGCCGAGGCATATCAGCTTGTGTCGCAATACACGCTGGAACCGTTGTTGAAGGACATCGCTGAGGCGTTGCCTTCGGTCACGGTCATGTATGGCGTCGAATTCGAAGGCCAGCATCAGGATCACAACGGTGTCACGGCGCATCTGTGCCGAGCGGACGGAACCCCGGTAACGGTGAATGCAAACTATCTAGTCGGCTGCGATGGCGGGGCCAGCCCGGTGCGTAAATCGCTGGATATTTCGCTGCGCGGCGAAGGCAATTTGTTGAAACTGCGCCAAGCGCTTTATCGGTGTGACGATCTGTTTGACCGGCTGCCGCTCGGAAATGGGCCGGGGCAGGGGCGGCACTACCATGTGGCTGACAATCAGGCCTCGTTCCTGATCATGCAGGATTCGACCAGACACTGGACCCTGCACGCGGTGGTCGAGGACGACGCGGCGATGGCGCGTCAGTTCGAACAGGTCGTCGGCGCTCACGTCGATTACGAAATGCTGTATGTCGGCGAATGGAAGCAGAACCTGTTGTTGGCCGACCGCTATGGCGAAGGGCGCATTTTCCTTGCCGGGGATTCCGCGCATCTGGTCATTCCGACGGGTGGGCTGGGCATGAACACCGGGGTTGGAGACGCGATCGATCTGGCATGGAAACTGGCCGCCACCCTACAGGGCTGGGCCGGGCCAAATCTGTTGCGATCCTATGAAGTTGAGCGTCGCCAGATCGGTGACCGCAATATAGGCGCCTCAAGATACGCATCGACCGGGCGGCGGAAATGGCGGGGGCAATGGCAGCCGGGGTTCAACGACGACACGCCCGAGGGTGCGGCCAAGCGCCGGAACCTGGCGGATGTCGCGGATGTCGAACAGCGCAAGACCAATGAAATGATCGGGGCCGAACTGGGATACCGCTATGTCGACAGCCCGGTGATCTGGGATGAACCCGGCGGGCCCGAGCCGTTGTTTCGGACCTATGTTCCCACCGCTTGGACCGGCGTGCGGTTCCCGCATGTGTGGATTTCCAAAGGTGTCTCCATTCACGACGTGATCGGGGGCGGGTTCACCCTTGTCTGTTTTGGCGCGGGGAATGCGACCGATCCAATTGAAAAAGCCTTTCTCGCCTGTGGTTTGCCGTTGGAGGTCAAGATCTTCCCGGACGACCGCCTGCGCGCGATTTATGGCCGGGATTATTTCCTGCTGCGCCCCGATTTGCACATCGCCTGGCGCGGCAATGCGCTGGACGTCGATGCCGATACCCTTGCCGCGTTGGTCAGCGGTCATCACGTCGGCCACATGTCCCGGTGCCACGAGGTAGGTGCGCACGCTTGATCAATAAATTTCTCGATATATAGGAAAATTAACGCAACTTATTGACACGATGTCCCTGCACCATACGATGTGGGCGCGCAGTGCCGGAACAGAACAGGACGCAAATTTCATGACCCAGATTTCAGACATCATCGACGATCTTGTCGTCGCCAGCCATATCTTGCCACCTTCATACGTGGCCGCACGCTCACATTACGAAACTATACCAATGTGTCAATGCTATATGTTTGGTCTTCAACTATACGCGGCCTCGTNAATGCTATATGTTTGGTCTTCAACTATACGCGGCCTCGTATTCCGCTTCTGGCCGAGCACCGCAGGTGCGAGGCCCCGCCCGAAGGGCCAAAAAGTCGCCCCCTTCTCCGTCCGCACTCCGTCCGATCTTCCCAATGCCCGCGCCCGAGGTTCCGTCCAAACACGCATGTGTTCGGACGGAAGCGAGGGGCGGCGCATCTCTTCTCCGACGGGGCTGACGGACAGGGTCAAGGGAGGCCAGATTTGGCCCGCCAAATCTCTGCCGGAAAAACCGGCGGGCTTCAGCCCGACTGTTATTCCGGATGGCCCCCTTGGGGCTGGCCGGCAGTCCTGTTCCAGCGGCTGTCTTTGATCTCCAGCAGGACCGCTTGCGGTCCTGGCTTTTACCCAGAGACACCGGCCGCAGGCAGGGGTCTCTGGGTCTGGCGCAGCCTTCCCTGAAGCAGGGAAAGGGCCGCCTCACGGCGGCCCATCCTCGTGAGAGGATTACTCCTGTGGTTCCTTCGCGCTCGGCGGGAACATCACCAGCTCCTGGACTGCGACCGGGAAGTCGAGCTTGAGGCTGAAGAACTCCGAGCCGTCCCCGTTGCGGGTGTTGCGGAACATCGCGCCGACGCGCTGGAACCGGGTGCGTTCATTGCCGTCGTTGTCGGTGAACTTGACGGGAACGGTGGCGACGTAGTGGTTGGTCATTTGGGTCTCTCCTTTTTGCGATGGGGATCGACCGGCACGGGGGACAAGGGGCGGCCGCAAATGCAAATGCGGAGGGTCCGCGCGCCCCGCGCGTGGAAACCGTATTTGTGTTTGCCGGAGCGAAGCGGAGGGCACGGACGGCCCGACCCCGTGCGATCCACATCTGTGAGCAAAAAAGAGAGACCCGGGTGAGCGGCCCTGATCTTAACGCCATCGATCCCGCTCAGTTGCCAAGACCGGAGCAGGATAGACCACCCCGGTTTGAGCCATTGGCACGATGATCGACCCACCCGGCGAATCGGCACAGCAGGTGTCAGCTTCGATGACTTCGCAGCGCCGCGGCCATGAGCGCGACCAGTCCCGCGAGCAGGGTGTGACCGGTCACCGGATGTTGTTGAGCGAAGGAGACGAAAGCTTTGCGTTCAGGAACCGATACCTTCAAAGATGGCACGCGTCTCTTCCAACCGGTCCAGCGAAGCGCCAATGTGATCGCGCCAGCGCGGCCCGACGTCCATCGCAGTGGTGTAAGCTTCAGACAGATCATCAGGACGATCCTCTGCCAGCACCTTGACGAGAAATGCCGCCTGCTCCCGGTCCTTCGCCGATTTGAGGCTCCCTGCCCCGTCACGGCGCCGGTCGGCAATGATCAGCTTGTGGATCGCATAACGTTCCGGGCGCGGGACCTGGACCAGAACGCCGGACCGATAGATCGCAGCCGCATGGATCGGCTCGGCAATCAGGAAGTTGAGATAATTCAAAGCTTGGGCGTTCACGCCCAGGGCGGGCAGATCACGGATGGTCTCGTCTCCGAAGGCCGGTGTGAGAAACTCAACGAGCTGGCCACTGCCACCCTGCGCCCATCGCCAGGTCCGACCTCGGTCAAGAGCCGGCAGGGGATCAAACTTGAGCGTCGAGAAGGTCTCGGCCAGCCCGGGGTCAACGTGATCCTTTAGCGCGATGCTGAGTTTTTCGAACTGAGCAATGTCGATGTCCCCGGTATTGGCCATGCCCCCCAAGGGCAAACGAATACCAAGCTCACCCTCGTAAAGCCGGAACGCATTTGTCCCGACCATGGTGCCACCCAAACGGAAAGTCCCGGCTGCTGCCATCGCCGAAAGGATGGAGCCCGTCGCGCGGTCGGTCGGTGTCATGCCTTCGGCGCGCAGGAGCCGAACCAGTCGAGACCGTTCAGCCTGCCGATCCTTGGCAGTCGCGCGCAGCTCCTCGATCCGGTCGATACGTGAACGCGTCTCGTCGTTGTCTTCTCCGATATAGACAAACCGCATCTCTGTTCCGACACGACGCGCGGCGTACCAATAGGCCTTGTCGCCGCGGGTTTTGAGCGTGGGCTTGCCTTCGACACCGGACAAGGCGTCGTCCTTCAGGAGACGCACCAGATCGGTATAAGCGCTTGTGGCTATGCTGCTGAGAGGTATCATGCCAATCAATTTGAAATTTTGCTTGGTACGCATATACCTATCAAAACATGAAATTGCTAGGCAAAAAGGACTGGGGAGCACCACCGCATCCTTGAGAAACGACGAAAGGGCCGCCCTTAGGCGACCCTCTCAAACTCACTCACTCGTTGCCTTCGCCGGATCAGCAACCCGCATGACCGTCAGCCCCTTCGCCTCCGCCTTCTGCCCGAGGTTTAGCGCGACCCCATTGCCACCGAAGAGCACGACGCCGGTTGCGGCGAACTTGTCGTCCAGCATCTCGTCGTTGCATTTGAACGGCGCGGCTCGGCCATGTGCGGACCAGCGGGGATCGAACCGTGCCTGCGCGACACCTCGAGCGCGCGCCCATCGGGCCGCGATCATCTCGGCCCCATTCTTGCCGCCCTTGTGGCAGAGGAAGATTTCCTGATTGCGGTTCTGCTTGATCCGCTCGCGAACCTTGTCGAGCGTCGAGAAGATGACATCGATATCGGTCCAGTCGGTCGCCCCCGAGACGATCAGGGGCACGCCTTCGACTTTCGACTTGGCTGCTGTTTCGCGATCATGCTGTTCCAGCAACTGCCGGGCTTCGAAAACCGCCCCGGTCTCCTGAGCGCGAGCGCTGGCCCGCGACCCCGCGGCCGGGATAAAGGCGTGGCCAGTCTCGACCTCGTAGCATTCCGCCGCCGCCTCGCTCATGACCTCAATCGCTCCGACGATCTCGCGGAGTTGCAGAAAGCGAGCTTGCGCCTCTTCCAGAGCGGTCTCGGCGATCTCCGATCCGTCATGGGATTTCGCCAGGGCCCCGATCTTGTCGGCGGTGCGGTCCATTTCCTTTCCGAGGGCAACCTTGCGCCGCTGCAGGATCGTGGCGAGCCCGTGCGCGAGCGGTTCGATCTCGGCTTCCAGCCCGGTGTTCCGCAACTGGCCGAGCAGGGTCTCGAAGGTCTCGCGGATGATGCTGTCCTTCAGGATGTGATCGTCGGGGTTCGGCAGGTCCGCGCCTTTCTCGGTCAGGCCGAATAGTTCGATGGTCTCGTAGGTGTTCGCTTGGTCGTAAGCCATTGTTCATATCTCCAGATGTTCGGGATTACTTGGCTCACCACGGGAGTGTGGTGGCATGGCCGAAATTCTGGTTCACCGAATCTGTCCGGGTCAGGGACGGCGCAGCCGCCGGCTTGGCGGGCGCAAAAGTTTTCAGGGCACATCGCTTCCCGCAGCCGGGTCATCGAACACTTAACCGCCCTCTCCATCGCCGCTGCCCCCACCGAAAAGTTTTGCGATCCTTGAGGCGGGCTGATTTGGGGGCCATCCGGAGGATATGCTTCCGCACTCATGTGTGTGTGTTTGACGGTAGGTTTGCCCAAACGAGCAGGCAAACGGCGCGACCGGACGCGGGAGACGGATGAAGCGGCGGGATCGTTTTGCATTTTGCAAAACAGACCGGAGCGCAATCCGGCGGAGCGGCCGGGGAGCGACGTGCTCGCGAGACGGGCAAACCGGGACGCCGGGCGCAACGCCGCGGTGAGGCCGCATGGCCGAATGCGCGATCGGCCACAGGCCGATGCTCAACCGCGACTTGGCGTACCGAGCAGAAGTGGCCGCAAGGCATTGACCTCCCAGCCAGTCGACCGCACCCCAGCTCTTGTCAAGAAACGTCCAATTCGGTAGTCTGTTGGCACACCGAGAGGCCCGTCATGAGTGTTCAAAAACAGACCGTCAGCTTCACCGATACCGCCTATGCCTTCGCCAAAGAGTTGGTCGAGGCAGGGGAATACCCCAATATGAGTGCGGCAGTGTCGGGTGAATTGGCGAAGGCCAAGGCGGAGCGTCAACGTGAGCAATCCGTTCTCGAGGCAGAATTGGAACGGCGCCTGTCCCTGCCGCTCGATCAATGGGAGCCGGTTGGTGAGGCTTCACAAGTCACCGCGGGCGCGCGCGCGCATCTGGCCGCGATATCCCACAAGACCTGATGCGCTTCGTCCGGCACCCGTTCTTCGAGCGGGATCTCATTGGCATTGTCGATCACATTGTCGAGGTCACGCAAGGCGACACGGCGGCCGCGCTGCGGCGGCTCGACGAGATCGATGCCATGCTTCAGGCCATTGAAGAAAATCCGACCTCGGGCATGCGTCTCGGCGGAAAGCTGGACGGCTGGCTCGTGCGGCACGGCGGCTCCGGGTATCGGCTGACCATCGTGTTTAGGCCGGATGTCGAGGCCGGGGTAATCTACCTTGCCCTGGTCGCCTTCGGCGGGCGAGATTGGATGCGGCTGGCATCTGTCAGAAAGGTCTTCTCCGAATAGGCTTTCGCCACCAAGCGCCGGAACACCACGCGGCCTCCTGATGACGAAACCCAAGTGTCAGCCCACGGCGGCAGCGACGAAGGGATCGACCTCCGGTTCGATCTTTTGCGTGCGCCCCATCCAGGGCTCAGGCCGGATGGCTTTGACCCAATCGGCGAAACTCGGGATGAAGCCCAGATCCTCACGCACATGCTGTTCACCGACCCAACGGGTCGGGATCACCCGACCAGTGGACAGGGTGAGCGTGGGCCCAAAGATTGTCTCAGCCATGAATATGCCTTCGGCATGATGACGAAGGGCGCGATGGCGGAAGTCGGCGGTAATCTCCTTGCTCGCATCGAACCAGCTGTGGAGGGCCATGAAATCGTCGACCTCGCCGCCCCATTTCTTCACCGAGGACAGGGAATGGTGGTAGGGATGTGCCATTGCCGCCTCCTTAAAATGTATGTTCGTAGGATTCAGTGGCGGTGTAGCGCTCGTTGTGATCGAGCGTGATCACGCGCGATTTCACATCGAAGGTGAACTCGCCACAATATGCACCGTCATTGTTCTCCCAGCCGGGATGGGTCTCGGCAAGAAAATCATAAGCCAGCTGTTCGACCGCCTCTTCGATGGTCATGCTGTGTTCGGTCACTTCGTCTGTCCCCCAACTCGCGCGCGAGAGGGAAATCTGCCCCTTGTGCAGGTCAACATTCTTTCCGCCTGATAGGGCTGAGACGTCTTCGATCTGGCCGCTGTCACCATAGCCATCGAAGGCAACGATAACCTGCGCGATATCCGCTGCCGCCAGGACATCGAAGAGCACCTTCTTGTTGGCGGGTCGGATACTCGCGGACAATGCCTCGAAGCGCTGACGATCAGCGTAATAGCGTTGCATCGAGGCGGACATATCAAAAGTCTGACCCGGGGCGTTGTTGGTATCGGTCATGGGTGTGCTCCAGGAGAGCAGGTAAGGGATGAACCCACCGACGCTCTCTCACCCAGCAGGTTCACCCTGCCCCAAGCCCGCTTTCACTCTTTTCCCCGACAAATGACACTTAACGTGTTATGGCGGGCCCCAGCCCAGCGACTGTCACCCGAATGGGCGCAGAGCGGCAGCTCCGAACGACCATTTGGCCGCGATCGCACCTGGCTCGAAAGAGACATGTAAGAGCGCTATTGGCCTTAGGGAGAACGGAGCGGCCGGGCTGCAGGCGCAGCCTAAGGCGCGGTGCCACGCCCATCGGGCGTGGCAGGGCTCATAACTGCTTAGGCAAATCCCAAACATCGGCTACAGGGTCGGCGTTCAATCAGGGTTAGGCCAATAGGATTTTCACCTGGTCAGATCGTCCAAAGACGGAACGAAAAAAGGCGCCATCTCGGGAGGTGAGATGACGCCTGATTTCTTGCGTCCACGCTGCGGGAGGAGGTGCAGCGCAGAACTCCGGTCCGACCCCCAGGGAGGAGGAGAGGAGGCCCAACCTTCAAGAAAAATGTAGGGGGAATGCTGCGCCGCAACAAGGGGTTTCGCTGCAATGCAGCTATGCATGTCATGCAATGCTACATTCTTGCGCATGTCGTATATTATTGTTCAGAAATTGGGCGCACTCTGTGTCGCGGCGACTGCCTCGAGTTGGGGAATAGGAGCCGCGTTTACGCGGCTCCCGTCCGGTAACGATCTTCTCCCTGATCCATCAGGCGACCAGTGAAAGACCTCCCGTCTCCTGTGCCTGCTCGCCGCTGTCGACGAAGGGGATGATCGAGAAGGTCTGACCGCCGCGCTGCTCTTCGTTCTGCACGGCGTTGACCCGCAGATCGCCATCGGGCGTGTTGATGAGGAGCGAGACATAATCATTGCCCGTACGATTGCTCTTCGCCATCCAGGCCGAGCCCATGCGGATTGGGTGGCCGCGTGGTGAGGAGACCTCAATCCGGTAGTCGGGGTGAGTTTCCTCGGTCTTGAATTCGTTCTCGATCAGCATGAAGTCGAGATCGAACATCATATTGGCGATGTAGCCGGCAAAGGCGTTGTCGGCATCCATCGCCGTCAGCTCACCCGAGATCGAGCCGGACTTCATCTCGCCGTTCGAGACCAGCGGGATGATTTCAAACGCGCCGCTCCCGGCCTCGCGTGCTTCTTTGGTCTGCACCGCGTTGACGCGGAACGGGCCGAGGCCGACATCGATCTGCATCGAGACGTAAGGATTACCGCTGGTATTGCCGGTCTCGCTCCAGGCCGTGCCGATGCGCACCTTGCGGCCCGACTTGTTCACCGCGGTCACGTCAAAGTCGGGGCTGCGTTCGGACATCTTGGTCCGCGTCTCGAGCTGGATGGCGATATCGAACCGCGCGGAATGGATCATGCCGGAATAGACGGCGGCTGCGGTTTCGGCGTTTTTGGTCAGGGTTCCTGCGAACATGGGTCTTCTCCTTGGGTTTGCCGGTGCCTGACACTTGGCCAGAGCACACGGGATTGCTTTTCGACCCCTCATGGGATCACCAATTCAGAAAGCCCTCTTTCCTCTCTCCCCCCACTGTGCAACACGAGACACCACTCAGATCGGTGCCTGCGACCTCCCCGCACGCACCCGTCCCCTGCCCTTTTTCGGCAATGGTTCGGACAGGAACGCATCCGGAACTGCTGAACCCTGACGCCGCGCCATAGTCCCGGATGGTACGCTTTGTCAGTATGGCCTCCCCGTCACAGGCGCGGCAGAAGGCGTGATCCTGCAGGTCGGTGCTCTCCCATAACTGCAACTCGGTATTCCAGCCGACCCAGCAATCCCGCAGGACGTCTTCGCTGCCACAGGCGCTGCAATGGATGGTGACGCCCAGGTCGGGACGGGAGACAAAAAACGACATCTCATCCCCATTCAGCTTTGTGCCGCTTCGGTCCGTGAGGCCGATCGAACTGCCATTCGGCAGATAGGTGATCAGGTATTGGCCAGGTGGATCCCGGTGGACGCGGTAGCCTTCATGTGACCAGTGCACGGAGTGTCTCGCATCCACGGCGGATTCGATCTCTGCGAAGTTCATATTGATCTCCGTAGGGGATTGGTTGGGAATGCCCACGGGCCCGATCAATCGATCTGGCCCGTGGAATGGACGTTTTGGAGTCTGGACCTGCTCGAGCCGACGCGTGTCAGGCGGCTTCCTGGGACGCGCCAGTTTGGGCACCGGTGATCCGAGACAAGATCGCGGCGGTATCAACGCCCTCTCCGTGCGGCACGAAGACCCGGAGCTGGAAGGCGATGATCTCTGTAAAGCAGCCCATGGCCTTCAGCCCGTCGATCATGCCCCGGTCGGCCCCGTCGATCTCAAGACGGGCCGCCCCCGCGACCCGGCGGCGGATGAGCGTGAGACCGCGACCGAGATCGACCGGCGCTGTGGACCCGAGTGCCGCCGTCAGCACCTCCTGCGGGGTCTTCGGGGTGCCAACCATGAACCGCGCGCGCAGCGCCGCTGCGCCGTCCTCGCTGACGGTCCGGCCGATCATGCTTGCCTGGCCCTCTGGCGTGACGCGGTAGATTCGCTCGTTGCCCGACGGGATGTCCTTCCAGATCGGAAGAAGCAGCCCCGTCAGCAGGTAGAGCTTCGTCGTGGCGGTTTTAGGGAGACTATCGGCCTCCTTGTCCCAGAGGCGGCGGAACTCTGACGGTTTGATCTCCTCCCAGGCGGAGGCCTGGAACTTCCCTTCCTCGACATAGGTGGACCCGCTCGGCCGCGTCACCTTGCGCATGAGCGTGACAATCTCCTCGTCATACATCTGCATCGGACGCGAAGAGATCAACGCCACGCGACCCGACGCGCGATTGATCATCGGCTGCTTATCAGGATTTCGATCCAGAGCCTCTTCAGCGGCGAGAACATGGACGGGGTCCGTCACTTCGAGCCCGATGATCCGTGTCACCGCGCCGGAGCGCGGACAGGTCCAGAGGTCTTCTGCCGAAACCTGCTCGATCCTCTCGCCGTGTAAAGTCTCGACGCCGAGATCGAGCGTGCCTGCCGCCCGCGCCCGCTCGGTCTGGTCGGCAATGCGGCTCATGAACTCGGCAAAGAGCGCGTTCTGCATGTGGATCGGCAGCGCCAGCACGCGGTTGAGGAAGCGCTGGATCGGCGGAAGTTCTTCGAGCAGCACGCCGTCCTGATCGATCAAACGAAGCGCTGTCCAATCGCAGAACTGCTCGAAGCTCATCGCCCCGGCACGCCCGGCGGCCAGATCGGCATAATAGCCGCGGAGCGCTCCCCTTGCGATCGGGCTTTCGAGATTGTCCTCCTCGCGGAACATGCCCTGGGAGCCGGTCTCGCGCTGGCCCTTGGTGAGCGCGCCGAGCTGGTCGAGCCGCCGAGCGATCGTCGAGGTGAACCGCTTCTCGCCGTGCACGTCCGAGGTGCAGACCCGGAAAAAGGGCGCGGACACCTGAGCCGAGCGATGCGTGCGGCCGAGCCCCTGGATCGCCGCGTCGGCCCGCCAGCCGGGCTCGAGGAGATAGTGCCGCCGCCGCTTCTGGTTCTTCGCCGTCTGGGCGGCGTGATAGGACCGGCCCGTCCCGCCGGCATCGGAGAAGATGAGAATGTCCTTCTCGCCGTCCATGAAGGCGCGGGTTTCCGAGGAATTGCTGCTGGCGGATCGCTTCTCGATGAAGAGAGCGCCGTCACCGGATTTAAGGGGTCTGATGGAGCGCCCGGTCACCTCGGCCACGGCCTCATCGCCGAAGGCCCAAAGGATCTGATCGAGCGCCGCGGGGATCGGCGCGAGGGACATCAGCTCCATCATCGCGGCATCCCGCAAGGCCTCGGCCTCGCGCGAAACGACCAGGGCACCATTCGCATCCCGGAGTGGTTCGGCCACCATGTTGCCGTCGATCTCGATCAGCTTCTGGGCGTGGATCGGGAAGGCCTGTTCGAGGTAGGAGAGCACGTAGTCGCGTGGTGTCAGCGCGCCTTGCACGAGCTCGTCTTCAGGATCCATCGCCTCGAGCCGGCGTTTCAACAGGCTCTCTCCAGTTGAGACCACCTGGATGACGCAGGCATAACCGTCCGCAACATCCTCTTCGATGGCGCGGATGACGGTCGGGGCCTTCATGCCCATCAGGAGATGGTTGAAGAAGCGCTGCTTGGTGCTCTCGAAGCGCGACTTTGCCGAGGCCTTGGCGGCAGAGGCGTTCGTCTGACCGGAGGCGTCGTTGACGCCAGTCGCGGTCAGCGCGGCCTCAAGGTTGTGGTGGATCGTCCGGAAGGCCCCGGCATAGGCGTCGTAGATCTCGATCTGGGCCGGTGTCAGCGCATGTTCGAGCACGTCATACTCCACGCCGTCAAAGCTGAGTGCTCGCGCGGTGTAGAAGCCGAGGGTCTTCAGATCGCGTGCCACGACTTCCATCGCCGCCACGCCGCCGGCCTCCATCGCGGAGACGAAACTCTCTCGGCTCGGGAATGGATATTCCGGCCCCTGCCCCCAGAGCCCGAGCCGGGAGGCATAGGCAAGGTTTTGCACGCTGGTGGCGCCCGTCGCCGAGACATAGAAGACCCGCGCCCGGGGCGCAGCGAGTTGGAGGCGTAGCCCGGCGAGACCCTGCTGGGAGGGCTTGACGCCCCTGCCCGCGTCGGACCCGGCGGCATTCTGCATGGCGTGGGCCTCATCGAAGGCCAGCACGCCGTCGAAGTCTTCGCCCATCCAGTCGAGAACCTGACTGAGACGCGTGGTTCCGCATTTGCCCGCCGAGCGCAGCGTCGCATAGGTCACGAAGAGGATGCCGTCGCCCATCGGAATGGGTTGGTCCGGCTTCCATTTGGAGAGCGGCTGGATGTCGGCGGGCGAGCCGCCGAGATCGGTCCAGTCGCGGATGGCGTCCTCGATGAGCGTGGCGGATTTGGAAATCCAGACCGCCTTGCGCCGCCCGGCGAGCCAATTGACCAGGATGAGCCCTGCGCATTCCCGGCCTTTGCCGCAGCCGGTGCCATCGCCGAGGAAATAGCCGAGCCGATAGGCCTTCGCCTCCAGATCGGTGTCGGCGCGGGTCATCCGGGTCTGGTCCTCATCGATGGTAAACCGCCCCGGCAGGTCGCGCGCGTGCGCGTCGTTCGCCATGAGGATGGTCTCGAGCTGGGCTTCGGAGAGATGGCCCCCCTCGATCAGGCGACCGGGCAGGCGCAGATCGGCGGCGGCTTCGTTCGACGGGACTGGGGGCGCCACCGAGGCCATGGCGATGCTCTCGACGAGCGGCGTGGGATGCTCTTGCGCACCCGCGATCTCGATCCGCTGCGGACGGTAACGGGCATAGATGTCGGAGACGGGGGTGTTTTCCCGGGGTGTGTCGAGATTGGTGAAGGACAGCGGGACAGCGGCGTGGGATGTCGATTTGACAGTAGAGGTTGCGGTGGCGGGGAGCTTGCGCGCGGCGGGCGCACCGCCTTGCCGTGGGACATGCCGGACCTGTGCTCTGGTCTGGACGAGAGACGCACCGGGTCGCGACTTACCGATGTTATCGACGATTTCCCGCGCCGCATCCAAATCGTCGACAGCTGAGCGCACAAACTCGACGTCTTCCTGCAGCTTGTCGAAGACCATGAGCTGCGTTTCGACGGTGGTGCCAAGTTTGCGATAGACATGGCCGGGGATGGTGAGCGCAAGGCGCGGTTTTGCGATGGCCGAGGCCCGTGCCCAATGCCCCGCATCCCGTTCCGGCGTGAAGCCCGTGGGCATAATTGCAACGAGACGCCCGCCGGGCGCGAGGCGTTTGGCTGCGGAGATCAGATGTTTCGCCGCGATGTGCTTGTCGCGCGACCGATCGACCGAGGAGGCGAAAGGCGGGTTCATCACGATAACACTGGGAAGTTCGGAGGTTTCGAGAAGATCGTCGATATGCTCGGCGTCGAAGCCGGTCACCTGTATATCAAAGATCGCCTCGAGAAGCGCCCGGCGAAAGGAGTCGATCTCGTTGAGCATCGGCTTGCCGCCAGAGCGAACGGCAAAACCGGTCAGTGCGCCGGTGCCTGCGGAGGGTTCGAGGAAGGTTTCGCCGGGACGGATGGCCGCGGCACGCGTGACCAGCGCCGCATAGGGCAGCGGCGTCGAGAACTGTTGCAGGCGGATCTGCTGCTCGGAGCGCCGCGTCTCCGTCAGAAGCCGTGAGGAGAGCAATCTGGCCATCGCAAGCGCGTCCGAACTGCTGTCCCGCACAAGCTGCATGACCGCGGCGGCCTGCATCAGGTCATAGGCCATGCGCCAGAACCACGCGCCGCCGGCATCGCTGCCACCGAAAGTCTCGCGCATGATCCGAGCGAGCGATGAGCTCTTGAGCGGTTGCTTCTCAATCTCGCTGCCGATCAGGCGAATGGCCTGAAGAAGGTGAGGTTTCGATGGGAAATCGCGTGCGAGTACCGGGCTTCGGTTGTCCATATCGTCTGTCCTTTGAGTCAGGTTGTGGGTTCGACAGGACAGAAAGCCGCCTCTGCGCTTTTGTCTGCGCGGAGGCGGCTCAAGGCTGGACAGATGGCGACGCTGCCGGCGGTCAGGAACCGTTCCCGGCAAAGAACTCCGCCAGAACGGGGCTCGCGTCACCCTTCGCGGTGCCGAGAAGCTCGGACCCGGCAAGCGAGGCCTTAGACAGACGCATGAGGCCGCCTGTCTCCTCGATGCGGTAGCAGCGACGCTTCTGCCGCCCGCGCCGATAATGGGTAGCGGTCACGATCTGGCAGGTGCTGCCATCGGTCAGCGTGACGGGCGCAGCGAGCTTGATCCTGTCGCCCTCTTCGTATTCCGGGATCGCGGCCCAGTCGCGGCAGCGCTGGCGCCAGGCATGGGCATGGCTGTCGGGATCCTTCAACTCGGACAACAGGGCAAGAAGACCGAGCGGTGCCCGCGACTCCACCGGCCCGGCGCTCTCCTCCATGTCCTTGTAGCCCCAGCAGCCATCGTCGTAGCGCGTCAGGAAGACGGCCCCGAAGGTGATCGACCCGTCCTCGTCGGTCACATAGGTCGCATCCTCGACCCGCGAGCCGTCGATATTCGTGACCTTCGCTGCCGCATACCAGGTCGAGCCGACCTTGCAGGCCTTGAGCAACAATGTCTTGCGGGTATCCGTCTCGAAAGTGCAAAGCCGTGTGATTTCCGCTTTCTCGTCCGCGTAGGTTTTGACGCGGCGGTCGGTATAGAAAAGCCAGCCCACTATGCTGCCCTCCGGTCATCGATTTCCATCAGCGCATCGAGCGGCACGCGGTAGGGCTGCATGGCGTCAAAATCCTCGCAATTGCCACAGTTCTGCACGATCGCAAAGGTGTCGCAGGCATCCTTGAGGATGACCCTGAAGGTGCCACCGAGGCCCGAGGGCACTTCGTAGGTCCCGCCGATGAGATAGTCCGAGGCCCGGCGCACGAAGACGCGGATGCTGTGGCCATCGGTGGCGAGCCGGATGGCCCCTCGCCCCCGGTCGATGAGCACCTGCACGTCATCCAGGATGTCGGTGTAAAACTGGCCGGTCAGATCGCGAAACGCCATGCGGCGCTGCGCCATCCAGTCGGTGTCCCGAAACGGGTTCATGCCGTCGGCGAAGGCGAAGGAGGGATCGGCCTGCTCGGTGGTAACGATACGGGTGGTCGTGCCATCGATGCCGTTTGAGCGCAGATGCACACCATTGCCGACGATGAGGATCAGGGCCGGCCTGTCCACGGGCCCGTTCCAGTTGGGCAGGAAGGTCTTGCAGGCACGCGCATGTGCGATTTGCGCCGCAACAGCGGAGGCAGAGAACTTGAGAATAGCCATGGGGATGTCTTTCTGTTCGGTTTGGAAGGGTGCGACCCGCGCGGGCGGCATGGTCCACGCGCGGGTCGCGTGAGGACTCAGGCCGCTTGCGCGATGTCGCCGTCAGGCTCCGGGTGTCTCGGCCGCGGGCTCCGCCTCATCACAGGCGACACCGGCTGTCTGCATCATGGGCGGGCACCAGGCGGCCACGGCAGCGCGCTGCGCGTCCGTGAGCGTGGCGAAGGGCTCGGCGAAGAGCTTGTCACAAAAGGCGACGATCTCCTTCTTGCTCGACGAGGCCAGCGTCACCGCCTCCTGGGCGAGACCCAGATCCTCGCCGAGGATCTTCAGGAGCCAAGCCTTCTTGAAGCGGTTGAAGAGCGCCGCATTCGGCGTCCAGTGGGAGCGGATGTCGGGCATGATCTCGATCTCGAACGCATGCATCAGGCTGTCGCGCTGGCGGTCCCGCGCGAAGCAGGACTGCGTGGTGCTGGCCGTGGCATAGGCCACGAGCTTGGCCTTTTCGCCTGCCTCCAGCGCGCGAAACGCCGCGAACTGATCGGCGGGCGCGCGGGTGTCATCGAGCCAGGAGAGGTCCAGCGCCTCATGCGCCGCCGCCACCTGCTCGAGCGAGGTTGCGTCGATCTCGTCCATCTTGGCATGGCTGCGGTATTCCTTGCGGGCATCGATCTTGATCGCCTGCGTGACACTCATGCCGCTGGCCAGAACGTCGCTCACCAGCTTGAAGAGCGTCAGATCGAGCGTAGCTTCCGGATGCAGCGCCATCGCGGCCCCAAGCGCCATGGCTCGCTCGGTCTTGAGGTCCTCAGCCAGTGAGGCCGGATAGGTGATTTCGCCGGCGTCTGGGGCCTCCTCCCCGGTCGGGCTAGCCGAGGAGCCGCGCGCGCCCTCCTTTTTGACGGTGTCTTCCGGGCGGACGAGGCCAACATGGAGGGTCACCTGCCCGCCCGACCAGGACGCGATTACCCCAGACCGCGCGAGGTCCTCGGCGCTGTAGGCCTCCTGCAGGTCGCGGGCTTCCTCTTCCAAGGCGTCCACGCGCTCGTAAAGCGCGTTGTAGGCACCGTCCTCGAGCCCCTCATCCTCCATCTCGAGCTGCAGTTTCTCAAGCTCGGCGGCGATCTCATCGATGCGTTTTTGCGCAGCCTCATCCGGTTCGATCGGGCCGGGATAGACGCGGCCGTAGTCGGCCATGGTCGCGTAATCATAGCGGACCATCGCATCGGCCCAGGCAAAGCCCAGCCTCATACGCGCCTCTTCGGCAGCGGCACCGAGCTTCTCGAGCAAGATGGTCTCGACCAGAGCGGCATCCTCGAGCACGGAATGCTCTTCCAGAAGGTCAGCGGCGACAGCGCCGCCGCGCGCCTCGTAGTCTTCGCGCACGAAAGCTCCGATATCGTCACTGACCTGCACGCCGCGGGATTTGAGCGCCTGGCGGACCGTATAGGCCTGCAGGTAGCTATCTTCCTTGGTGAGCGCCTCGAAGACTTCGCGCTGCACCTCCTGGCTCGGATGCTCCGCAAAGGCCTTCATCGTGTCGAGCGTGATGGTCTTAGCCCGGGCCGCAGCGCGAATGTCGGGGTGGATCAGACCGTAGCGCAACCGGCCTTTCACGGCCGCCACCGTGGTGCCGAAGGTCTTGGCGATCGTCTCGGGCGTCTGGCCGTCGACTTCCATCATCCGGGCGAAAGCCTCGAACTCGTCGATGGCGTTCATGGGGGCCTGGGTGATGTTCTCGGCGAGGGACAGCGCCGTCGTCACGTCGCAATCCTCGGGCACAAGGCGGCAGTCGACCTTGGTTTTCGCGGTGAACCCCTTCTCGCTCTTGTCCGCGACCAGCTCCTTCAGGGCTGCATGGCGCCGTCCACCGGCCAGCACGGCGTATTTGCCGTCGAACTTCTGGACGAGGAGCGGCTGCAGGAGGCCCAGCACAGCGATGCTGGCCTTCAGATGCGCGATGTTCTCGGGGTCATAGGTTTCCGGCGCGTTGCTGCGCACATTGGCGGCATGCGGGACGAGATCGCCGATAGCGACGGTGAGGGGGGCAAAACTTGTGGTCATGGGATATCCTTCCAGATGGGTTAGGTGTGGCCCGCGCCTCTACGCGCGGGACCAATCCCCGGCTTCGGGGATCACCACGAAAAAAGGCCCGCTTTGCCTTTTTTGGGGGCAGCGGGCCTTAGTCGTCTGAGATGTCACGGGGAGGCGTCCCCTGCCCTTCTACCAGTCGCGCGCCAGCATGACGGTCAGTACGCGCATTGTGGTCACGGGATTGCCCGGGCGTTTCCGCCCCGTAGCGGAAATCCGAATCCGCTTCATAGAGATCGATTTTCCAGAACACGGTCTCGCCCCGGATCTCGACCGCTCCGAAATCATGCCATCCCTCGGGATCATTGTCCTGCTCAAAGGTGGTAAACTCACCGGTGGCTTTCACCGCCTCGGCCATAAAGCCGTCACCGGCCTCCATGAGCGAGCGGGTGACATGCATCCGGCCTTGGATGGGCTGCGCGGGCGGCACTCCAAGGCACGCGAGCTTGCGGAACGCGTCGTTCTGCGCGGCGATCACACTCGGATCCGGGCATTCTGTCTGGGGCTGTGCAGTGATGGTCATAGGGCTCTCCTTTGAGAAGTTGAAACACCCTTCCCAAAGCCTGCTTTTTCTTTTCTGCTTGGCGGAAGGACCGAAGCAGAAGGTGCCCTACCCGAACAGCCCCTTGGGTCTGTAATTCGGGTTAGGGATGGTTTCGATCCAGCCGCCTTGGTGCTTGATGCTCTCGAGCGCTGCCGAGAGCGGATAAGCACCCTCGGACGGGCTCCACCAATAGGCACCGCGCTTGAAGGTGATGATCTTGCGGCGGCCGTCTTCAAAGCAGGCCACCCGCAGCGCCTTGGGTTCCTTGCGTGACATGCGAGTCTCCGTTCTCCGTGTGGTCAGGCGGCCTCGGCACTGCGCCCTGCCCTGCCCACCTCCGATCTGGCGATCAGATAGTCGCAGGCGCGCTGCGCATCGGCGGCATGGCGGAAGATCGCACCCTTGTCCGACCGAAGAACGCGCAACCAGTTGTGGAGGTAGGCGGCATTCATCTCGAGCGTATGCGCCGTGAAGCCGAGCGTCTGACCCAGGAACACCGAGGTCAGTTCCGCGACGATCTCCTCGCGCGCATAGGACGTGTTGCCAAACTTCGAGAACCCGAAATCACGGTTCAGTCGATGTGGGGCTTTCGTGGCATGGGCCAGCTCATGGGCCCAGACCCCGTAGAAATTGCGCGGGTCCTGGAACCGCGTGATGGATGGCATATAGACCTTGTCCACGGGGGGCAAATAGTACGCCTCCGTGCCCGTGAAGACGGTTGTGATGTCGATGGCATCGAAAAACGCCTGCATGTGCGGGATCGGCTCGGACGGCGGATGCTCGGGTACGGGCTCCGGGTCAGGGTAGAAACTGTCGGGCAGGCCATCGATCTGGCAGGCATTGAACACGCGATAGGATTTCTGGAAGCGGAAGATGCGGGCTTCCTCGGAGCGATCATCGCCATCGCTGCGGTCGTCCTCGCCGCCCGCGTCTTTCCGGCTTTGGCCGTAATAGACGACGACAGAGGATTTCTCGCCCTTGCGGACCTTTGCGTCCAACGCATTGGCCTGAGGCAGAGTCATCCAGAAGGGAGAGCTGTGGCCCGCCATCACGGTCCGCATCGTCAGCAGGAAGTTGTTCACCCCCTGGTAGGGTTCGCCGCCCACGCGCAGGGGGCGTGAGCTGCCGCCTGCGGTCCAGGGCTTGCGCCACGGCAGGACGCCGCGCTCGATGATGCGGATGATTTCGTTTGTGATGACCTCGGAGGCATCGAATTTGGGCGTGCGGGATCGGGCCATGGCTGGCGTCCTTTCGAGTTTTGGTGAGAGGGAGTGGTGACTAGGTTGACCGACAGAGCCGCGGATCGTTGGTGATGCTCGCGCCGAGCTGTTCGGCCATGTCGATGTAGGTGGTCAGCGACACGGACCTGCCGGGACCCGAAGGTTCAGAGTCGTCCGATCCGTCCCGCGCCACCCGCGGCAGGTTCGCGAAGGCGATGACATCGGTGACGGGTCGGATATCGATGAACGGGGTCCCTTGTGCGACCGCGAGGGCGGCCAAGGGAAAGCGCTTGATCGGCGCGAAGGTCGACACGGTGGTCCAACCGAGATGGAGGAATGTCCCGCCCTCCCCGCAGATCACATGCGCGTTAGGCAACAGCGCCGCCTGCTTCAGATAACCGAGATCACGTAGGACGGTCTCGCGCTCGCGCCGTTGTGCCTGCCCCGTCTGGCCGGTTCGGCGTAGTTCCTTGTGTCGCCACCACGAGGCAGCGGTCGCGCGCAATACGCGCAAGACACCTGTTTGCATGAGAATGCCCTTCATCCGGAACGGCAGACCGGAATCCGGCCCGGACCCATCTGAGGGACCTCAAAGGCCCTCATCCGTCAGTCACAAAACCCGAAGAACACTTTCACTCTTTAGGGATCTGATGCCGAGGAGCGTTAAATGCAAAGCTCATGAGAACGTAGGATCCTCCACTTTCCGGCATCAGACCCCAATGAGGAACAGGATCAGGCCCGGACACCCTCTTTCGGGCATCCTCAGGCCTGACCTCCCCCGGCCCTCCTCTTCCTCTCAAACCCCATGATTTCCGCAGGTGGCTTGATTTTGTTCCTGTTATGTTCTATGTTGAAAGCCACGCTAAGAAGGGAGATCCCCGATGGAAAGCACCACTTACGCCCTGCCCGCGACGCCAAAGCAGATCGCCTATGCGCGCGCACTGGCCCTTCGCAACCAGACGCTTCTGCCGTGTGAGGTTCAGCAAGATCGGCGCTCCTTGAGCGCCTGGATCGACGCACAGGCCAAGCTGAAGCCGGGCACGCAGGACAGCCGCCCGACATCAAAGCAGGTCGCCTTTGCCGAGCGCCTCGCCCGCATCAAGCGCCGCGCCGTGCCGGACGAATGCTTCCGCGACAAGGAGCTGATGTCGAAGTGGATCGATGGGAACAAGTGAAGCTGGGTAGACCCCGCGCTGATCGAGATTACTTCGGCCGATCGACAACGGATGCCCCGCCCGACTTGGCAAGCGCGATCAGGCTGGACTGGATTTTGGATGTGAAGACGGAACTGAACGTGCCGATGGGCGTGCGGTCCTCCCAGACAAAGGACCGCTCCAGAACATCGGTGTTGATCTCGTCCAGCATGACCCATTTGCGGACATGGGTTTATGACCCCACGCGCTGCGACTCGATCTGTGGCACCTCGATGATCAGCACGATGTTGACGAGCGTTGCCGCAACAAGCAGCCGGAGCGGGGTTCTGGTACACCCCATTAACTCCTAGCCTACGGCGACCCCGAACAGCGCACCGACCCCGGCTGTCGCCGCCATTGCAAGCGCTCCCCATAGCGTGACCCGCGTGGCCCCACGGACGACGCCTGCGCCGCCGGCCGAAGCGCCCAATCCGCCAAGAACCGCAAGGCCAAGGATCGTCGATCCCGCCACCAGGGGAGCGATCTGCGCCTCCGAGACCAGCAGCACGACGATCAGGGGCAGCACCGCCCCAACGGCGAAGGTCAGTGCGGACACCAGAGCCGCCTGGACAGGGCGGGCGGTAACGGTTTCCGAAATGCCGAGCTCGTCGCGCGCATGCGATCCGAGCGCGTCACGTTCAGTCAGTTGCACGGCAACCTTTTCCGCCAGGTCGCGGTCCAGCCCCCTTTCAACATAAATCCGGGTTAGTTCCTCGAGCTCGGCCTCGGGCGTTTCCTCGAGTTCACGGCTCTCTCGGGCGAGGTCCGCCTGTTCGGCGTCAGTTTGCGAGCTGACCGAGACATACTCCCCCGCCGCCATCGACATCGCGCCAGCCATAAGCCCGGCCAGCCCGGCGATCATGACCTCGGGCTTGCCGGACCCGGCTGCGGCGACGCCGACGACGAGGCTCGCGGTCGAGACAAGACCATCGTTGGCGCCGAGAACGGCGGCCCGCAGCCAGCCGATGCGATGCACCATATGGATTTCAGAATGTGATAGACGGCTCATGGCGTGGCTCCTTGAACGATGTCAGCTTGCTCTGAAATGATCGCCTGGGGTTTGCCCGTAGCTGGCTCCTGTGGCGCGATGCGCAGCGCGCGCAGGGCGTTCAGGATCACGGCAACGTCGATCACTTCTTGCAGGAGCGCGCCCTGAACCGGCGTGAGGTAGCCGAAAGCGGCCGCGATCATGCCCATGACAGACAGGCCGATCCCGGCGACAACGCTTTCGACCGCGATCCGGCGTGAAGCCCGCGCGATCTCGATGCCGGGCCCCAGCCGGTCGATCCGGTCGACGAGCAGCACCACGTCGGCGGCCTCGGCCGAGGCCGCGGCGCCCCGTGCCCCCATTGCCACGCCTACATCGGCTGCGGCCAGGGCGGGCGCGTCGTTGACACCATCACCCACCATCATCACCGGCCCGTGTTTACGCTCAGAGAGCACCAGCAACACCTTTTGATCCGGCGTCAGACCGGCCCGCAGCCCGTCGAGGCCCAGCCCTTCCGTCACACGCTCGGCCACGTCCGCGCGGTCGCCGGTGGCCAGCAGGATACGCGAGATCCCTTGGCGGCGCAGACCGTCCAGCATGGCACCCGCTCCCTCGCGCAGCGGGTCGGACATGACGAGGTGCCCGGCCATGTGACCGTCAACTGCCACTGCGACAAGGACCGATCCGGCGCCCTTGGCGGGGTGATCGCCCACCATCCGCCCGACCCGGGACGCCACGAAGCCGTCGCCCCCGACGATCACCTCGCGGTCCTCCACACGACCCAAGACCCCTTCGCCCGGGATCTCAGCCACTTCTGTCGGAACGGGCAGTGTGAAGCCCTGTGCCTTGGCGGCGGTGACGATCGCTTGCGCGACAGGGTGCTTGGAGGCCTGATCGAGCGCGGCCGCGAGGCGCAGGATGTCGTCCTCGTTCATGCCATCGTGGCTGTCGATCGAGATGATCTGCGGACGGCCATCTGTCAGCGTCCCCGTCTTGTCGAGGATCAGCGTACGGATGCGCGCCATTGTCTCGAGCGGCCCTGCGCCCTTGATCAAAACGCCAAAATGCGCCGCACGCGAGAGACCCGCGACCAGCGCAACCGGCACGGCAAGGATCAGCGGACAGGGCGTGGCGACCACCAGCACGGCGACCGCGCGGATCGGATCGCCTGTGAACCACCAGGCCGCGAAGGCGATACTGACGGTGACGACCAGAAAGCCCAGCGACCAGCGGTCGGCCAGCCGGGACATCGGCGCTTTGGACGCCTGCGCTTCCTCGACCAGGCGAACGATCCCGGCATAGGTGCTGTCCTTGGCCTCGCGCGTCGCCGTCAGGTCGAAGGCCTCGCCCGCGTTGGTCGATCCGCTCATGGCGTCGGCCCCGCGCGCCAGCCGGACTGGGAGGGATTCGCCGGTCAGCGCCGCGGTGTCGAGGAAGGCGGTGTCGGACGTAACCGAACCGTCCACGGGAACGACATCGCCCTGCCGGATCAGCAGGCGATCGCCCGGTGCGATCTCCTCGAGAGGCACATCCTCAAGACCGCCGTTCCGGTGCCGCGTCGCGGTCCGGGGTACGCGAGATAGAAGATCCTTCATCGAACGACGTGCACGGCCCTCAGCGAAGGCTTCGAGGAAAGTGCCTCCAGAATACATGACTGCGACGACAGCCGCAGCCAAGGTCTCGCCGAAGACAAGCGCCGCCGACATCGACAGCGCGGCAACGATATCGAGGCCCACCTCGCCGCGCCCAATGCTGCGGACGATTTCGACCACAAGCGCTGCCAGCGCGGGAACAACTCCTGCAATCCAGATCAGGTTCGCAACCTCTGGTTGGCCCGCAAGGTAGAATGCGAGTCCCACGATCAGCCCGGTTGCGGCCATCAGCAGGAGTGCGGTCTTGAAGCGATCGGTACGGGTCTGTTCCATGCGGCTCATCTTCCCCCGGCTGAGGCGATTGCCGCTGGTTCTTCGGAAAAAAGACGCCCGACTCCCACGCCCATTGCATTCCCTTCATCATCGCGCAGAAGAAACAGGGCGTCGAGTCCACGTTGTCTTGCGAGGTCCGCACCCCTCTCCGCACCGAGCACCATCAGCGCCGTCGCCCAGGCGTCGGCCTCGGCACAGGTGCGGGCCACGACGGTGACGGAGGCCGGCGAGGCGATCAGCGGCGCGCCACGTCTCGGATCCATGGTATGCGACAGGCGGCGCCCATGCACCTCGACCCAATGGCGGTAGTCACCGGAGGTCGCGACGGCGGCGTCCTGCAGCGCCAGAACCGAATGCGGCGTCCGGCGATCAGGGTCCGGCGCTTCTACCGCGATGATCCATGCCTCGCCATCGGGGCGCAGGCCCATGGCACGCATCTCACCGTCGATGCCGACAAGGGCGTCGGCAATCCCATGATCGCGCAAGGTCTCGGCGAGCCGGTCGACACCGTGGCCCTTGGCGATGCCGTTCAGGTCCAGCGCGACGGGCGCGGTCTTGCGCAACTGCATCCCCTCGATCTCCAGCACCTCCTGAGCCGGGCGGCGGGGGGCGTCCATCGCGGCGCGGATACCCTCGGGCGCGGCGGCCCCGGGCCCGAAACCCCAGGCCGTCACCGCATCGCCCATGCCGATATCGAAGGCCCCGCCCGAGGCACGCCCGATCTCGAGCCCGAGGCGCAGGACCGCCCGCAGTTGCTCCGGCACCACCACCCAATCGCCCACCGGCGCCGCATTGATCCGCATGAGCGCGCTCTCCGCGTTCCACATCGACATCTGCGTGTCCACCTCGTCGACAGCCGCCTGAAGGGCGGCACGAATTGCATCCGTGTCGCGGACCCGATCCGCGAAGAACAGCGCCGACCAGCGCGTGCCCATGGCGGGGCCGTTCAGGGCGATGCGCGCGCGCTCAGTAGACATCTTCGACATACCGCCCCTCTGCCTTTAGGACTGCGGGCGTAAGCCCGGCAGGTGCGAGTATCTCGGCCAACGCATCGCTCACGCCCGTGGCCATGTCGCGCCCGCCGCAGACCATCACACGCGCCCCGTCGCAGATAAGCCGGGCCACCTGCGCCGCGTCGGCGCGCAAGGCGTCCTGCACATAACTGCGCCGCGCGCCGCGCGAGACGGCGGTGACAAGCCGGGTCAACCGCCCCTCAGCCTGCCAGCCGGGCATCTCTTCGCCATAGAAGAAATCGCTGTCCGCATGCCGCATCCCGAAAAACAGGTGCACGGGCCTGTGCCGCGCATTGCCGCGGATGAAGCCCGCCAGCGGCCCGATGCCGGTGCCCGCCCCGATCAGGATCAGCGGGGTGAGACCGCGACCGGCGTGAAAGCCGGGATTGCGCCGCAGGAAGGCCCGGACCGTATCGCCCGGTTCCAGCGCGGTCAGCTGGCCCGAGGCCAGACCGCCCGGATGCTTGCGCACCACGATCTCGACGAACCCGTCGCGCCGGCCCGAGGCCAGCGAATAGAGGCGCGGCATCGGGCTGCCCTGCGGCAGGACGCCGATCAGGTCGCCCGCCTGGAACCGTGCGAAGCCCGTGCCCGTCAGCCGTTGCCACGGCGTTGCGCGCGGCAGGGCGAAGCGCAGGATCGCGGCCCCCGCCTGCATCTCGGCCCCGTAGTTGCGCCGCGAGACGAGGGTCAATGTTTCGGTGCGCGGCGAAACGGGCTGGTGAGAAAGCTCGAGAGAGATGCCAAGCACCTCGCCAAGAGCTCGGCCCCAGCGCGCGAAATCCTGTGGCGATTGGCGGTCGATCGTGTCCAGCGGCATGAGTTCGGCCCAGCCCTTCGCCTGCGCCGCTGCCGCAACGGCCTTGGCGAAGGCGCAATAGGACGGAAAGCTGCGGTCGCCGAAGCCGAGCAGGGCCATCGGGATATCAGGCGCAGGGGCCGACGCGTTCATCCGGTCGAGGAGCCCCTTGGCCGAGGCGGGCGCCGCGCCATCGCCATAAGTCGCGGCGAGGACGATGATGCGCTCTGCACGGGCGTAGCGCTCTGGTGCGAAGCCCGACATCGGGCCAACATGGACGCCCTGCCCCGCTGCCGTCAGCGCGGCATGCAGGGTCGCGGCGAAGCCCCAGGTGCTGCCACCCTCGCTGCCGACAAGAATGATCGTCTCGGCACGGCCCGCGGGCTGGTTGCCCCGGATGCGCGGCCGCCCGCGCCGCCCGGCAAGCCAGATCAAGACGCCGGTCACGCCCATCGCCGGCACTCCGAGCGCCATCATCCCGAGCACAAGGCCGAGCATCGCGGCCCCCTGCCCCGTGTGCAGCATGTAAATGGTTTCCGAGACGCGCTCCCACCCGGTCAGGTCGGCCCATGCCACGAGCGCGCCGGTTCCCTGGTCAAGATAGCCGGTGCCCCGGTCGGTCTTCAGTGTGAACACGTCCGTCGCATCGCCGGGATAGGGAAAGCTCAGTTCGCGCAGCTCGGCGACGGGCGTCTGCAGCAGCGTGGCCATCTGATCGAGAGCGAACCCAATCTCTCCGCTCACTTCGGTGGGATCAGCCGGCAGGACGCCACCGTCCGGCAAAAGATCGAAGGTGGAGGCTGTCATCCAGAGGGCGGTGGTGGAGGACAGAACGAGGCCGATGACGGCGATCCGGGCGATCTCGACATGCAGCCTGCCCGTGAACGGACCGCGCAAGGACGCGAACCAGTGCCGCCATCCGCCCGCCCGTCGCACGACCAGCATAGCACCCGAGAGCGAGAGGACCAGCATCGCCGCGGCCCCGGCGGCCATGGCGATGCGCCCGCCATCCCCGAGGAAGAGCGAGCGATGAAAGTTGGTGAGCCAGCGAAGCGCCTGGTTCGGGTCGGCCGAGGCCACGCCCGCGCCCGTCGCCGGGTCGATCACGGCAGCACCCGGCGCGCCCTGATCGAACCAATAGGCGGTGATCCGACCGGAGGGCGACCGCCGGATCTGCTCGACGCCCGGATAGACGACCTGGATGCGCTCCGCGAGGGTGGCGACTGTCAGGCCAGTCTCCACCTGCGGCGCGGTGATGCGCTCGACTGCCGGAAAGACCGAGAGCGCAGCGCCGCTCAGGCTCAGGATCGTGACGAGCGCGAGTGCCAGAAGACCCGGCCAGCGATGGAGTGTACGGATCATGGCCCTGCCCCTCACATGTCGTAGGAGAAGTTGGCGATGTAGCGCCGCCCGCTCACCGGCGTGCCCGCGCCCGCCGTCGTCAGCGGCACGGCCACCTCGTTCGGGCTGTCGCGCATATCCTCGACTGCCGCGTCGATGTGCAGCGTGTAGCCCGCATCGAACAGCGCGTCGGCCAGATCGAGCGTGATCTCGAGACTGCGGCCCGCGCCGACGCTGGCGCCGGTGATACCGTTTACCTGCGCGGTATCGCCGCCCGTGGCACGGTACCAGTCGCTCAGATGCTCGTAGTACTTGGACTTGCCACCAGCCATCCAGAGACTGCCGACATAGGCGCCCGAGGCGTCGGTAACGTAAAGCGCGAGGTAAGCGCCGTCGCCACCATAGTTGTTAAGGGTGGTTGTGAGCGTCACGGGCCGTGCCATAGCGAGGCCGGGAAGCGTGAGTGCGGTGGTAAGCGCGAGCGTTGCGAGAAGTGATTTCATGGGAATGATCCTTGTTCAGGGTGCTTCGGAGCTGTTCAGTTCACCTGAACCTGCGGAGGGGCGCCGTTTCCGAAGAGGCCGTTCTGCGGAGGAGCGACCGTTCCAGCGGGCGCGGGATTGCGGGCGCCACCGCGGTCGTCGTCATCATCCTCGTAGTCCATCTCGACGATCTGCAGCGTCGCCGGATCGAACTTCACCTCGATCTCGCGGCCATTCTGGTCTCGGCCTTCGATTTCGTAGCAGCCGTCGTCGATCTCGAAGTCGCGCACCGTCCAACCGTTCTGTTCGGCCATCTGCATGGCGGCCTCGCGCGGCTGCCACTGGTCACGGGGCGCATTGCAATCATCGTCGTCGGCCAGCGCAGCGCCGGCGGGCAAAAGTGCGATCAGGGCAAGGGCGGTCAGGGTCTTTTTCATGGCAAGGGGTCCTTTCGTTTGATGAGACCAATCTGGCACCCCGACCTGAGGGCATCCTGACGCCCCAGCGATTCCTGCTTCAGCTTGCCGTCAGGAAAATGGCCCCGCCGATGATGACGGGGCCAAAAAGATGCGAGCGCAGGCTACAGGGCTGGCATGGCTATACGCCCTGCCCCGCGTTCAGGTGAATTCGAACTGCTCGAAGCGGACACGGCGAGGCGTTTGGCCTTGTGCTTTCAAGCCCTTGAGAATCCCGTCCTTCAGACCGGTTGGGCCGCAGAACCACAGATCGGCTTGCCGGATCGCGAAAGGGACCGCGCCAATCAGGCGCTCGGCCGTGAGCCTGCCATCGCGCGTCGTAACGACCACCTCGAAACTGAACCTCGGGTTGCGGGCAGCCGCAGCGCGCAACGTCTCTACGCCAATCGCCTCCTCTTGTGTCGGAACGCAGTAGATGAGGTGAATGTCGCGACTCTCCGCCTCTGTCAGGCTTTCCGCCCAGGCGAGGAACGGCGTGATACCGATGCCGCCGGCAAGCCATATTTGGCGCGCACCGCCCTTGCGGAAATTGAACCATCCATATGGCCCTTCGACCTGCACGCGCGTTCCGGTCCGCAAGATGGCGGGCAGGCTTCGTGTCCAGCCACCCAACCCCCTGATGCAGAACGTCAGGGTGCCGTCAGGGCGCGGGGCGCTGGCAATCGTGAAAGGGTGCGGCTCGGACAGTCCTGCCTCTGGCGCGCGGAAGAAGGCGAATTGCCCCGGCCGCCACCGCATGGCCCGCCCCTCGGGGCGGAGGGTTAGCGTGGTGGTGTCCTTGGTCTGGCTGATCTCTGTGACGGTGAATTCTCTACGCCGCAGGTACGGGGCGACCAGCTCGGTGAATATCCACGCGATCACTCCGGCGATGCCGAATGTGTTCAGAAGCACCGAGAGCGATGGATCTACCTCTGTCGGCAGGTCGACGAAGAACTGGTGAAAGACCACGATTGCAAAAAGGGCCCCCATGAAACGATGGCTGAACCGCCAGATTTGATAGGGGATTTCCAGTGGGGTGAAGGGCAATCTCCGGAACCAGCTGACAGCAACCAGGGCAAGAAGCGCGTTGAAGGCAAGTTCGCCCGCCTCTTCACCAAGTTCACCAAGGGAGGTTTCACGCACCAAACGCTCGAAATCCGGCTCGATCTGCTGGTGCAGGATCATCAGGACCATTGCGGAAATACCAAGCCACTTGTGGACCCGGTACATGCGATCGAGACCGCCGAACAACGGCTCCACCAGCGGCGGCCGTGCGGCGAGGATCAGGGTCTGTGCCATCGCGACAACTGCCGCGGCCCCGACGGCGATGCCGAGCGCGGCATCCGCACCATAAGTCGCATAGGTGTTGAAACCGAGCAAAGCCGCCAGCAGGCATGGCAACGCAACCAGCACCGGGCCCGTCAGGGCTAGAGGAGAGTTTAGGGAAAGCCGGGAGAGTGGCGGCAGGCTCGGCACCGGGACAATACCGTCGCGACGCGCTGCATCAGTCATCGTCGCGTCTCTCGTGATCCCGCTCGCGGCGATCATCCTCGTCGTCCTCGTATTCGAACTCGATTACCTCCAGCGTGGCCGGGTGGACAGTCACCTCGATCGCACGCCCCTCGGCATCCCTCCCGTCGATCTCGTAGCAGCCGTCATCGATCTTGATCCGGCGCACCGTCCAACCATTTTCCTCGGCCAGCATGGCAACAGCATCGCGCGGCTGCCAGTCGGCCATCGGCACGAAGCAATCGTCGTCAGCCAGCGCCGCGCCGGCCGTAAAGACCGCGAGAAAGCCGATAATTGTCAATGTCTTCTTCATGGGGCACACTCCTAGTGGCTCGCCTCTTGATGCCATTCATGCGCCGCGAAGCTGACGGCAGCCTGAAGGGGCTCGACCCACAAGCTTCAGCTTCGTGTCAGCCAGACGGATCATGGAGGGACATCAGGAAAGGACGGGTACGACCATGCGCATATTGCTGATCGAGGACGACACGACTCTTGGCGCTGCCGTGCGCGACCAGATCGCAGCTGATGGCCAGTCAGTAGACTGGGTCACGCGGCTAGACGCGGCGGCAGACGCGATGAGCGCAACCTCTTACGACCTGCTCCTGCTCGACCTCATGCTGCCAGACGGACGTGGTATCGGGTTCCTCAAGGGCCTCAGGACGCGTGGAGACGTGACGCCGGTCATCATCCTGACGGCGCTCGACCAGGTGTCCGATAGGATCGAAGGCCTCAATGCGGGCGCTGACGACTATCTTGTGAAGCCCTTCGACCTGTCGGAACTGTCGGCACGGATCGGATCGGTCGCGCGGCGCTACAGCGGCAACCCCAACCCGATCCTGACCCACGGACCGCTCGACATCGACCTTGCCGCGCGCAGCGTCCATCGGGATGGCAGACATGTGCCGCTGACGGCGCGGGAATGGGCGCTCTTCGAGGCCTTCCTGGCGCGTCCCGGGCAGCTCCTGTCCAAGGCGCAGTTGGAGGAGAAGCTCTACGCTTTCGACGCCGAAGTCGAGAGCAACACCATCGAGGTGCACGTGAGCCGCCTGCGCAAGAAACTGGGGAGCGCCATCATCGAGACCGAGCGCGGCATGGGTTACCGGCTGGGCAAGCCATGATGTGGCCATCCAGCCTTCAGGTACGGCTCGGCTTGTCACTCGGCCTTGTGCTGACGATCCTCTGGCTCGCCGCCGCCACGGTTACCGCGGTGATCGTTCGGGGCGAGATGGACGAGGTCTTCGACAGCGCCCTGCGCGAAACCGCCGAGCGCATCCTTCCGCTGGCCGTGACCGACATCGTCGGCCGAGAAGATCAGGGTGTGACGCAGCGCCTCGCGCCGATCCGGGAGCATGACGAGTTCTTCACCTACATCGTACGCGATGCCGAGGGACGCATTTTGCTGCAATCCCATGCGGCGGACCCTGCCGTGTTCCCTCCATACGACGGGCCGGGATTTGGGCAGAACGCCACACATCGCCTCTACAGCGACGCGGCGCTCCAGGGGACGATCAGCATCACCGTGGCCGAACCGTTGGCGCATCGCGCATCGGTTGCTCTTGAAATCCAGATGGGCCTCGGCCTGCCGCTGCTGGTCGTGCTGCCGTTGGCGCTCGCGTCGATTATTCTCGCTGTGCGCTTTAGCCTCGCCCCTCTCCATCGGTTCCGTACGCGGCTTGAAGCGCGCGGCGTGCGCGACCTGTCAGAAGTACCCGCGGCCGACCTGCCGACCGAAATCGGACCGCTGGCCGCAACCTTGAACAGCCTTTTGGCTCGGTTGCGCGACGCGTTCGAGGCTGAGCGAAGTTTTGCAGCCAATGCGGCTCATGAACTAAGGACACCATTGGCGGGCGCTATCGCCCAGGCGCAGCGACTGCGGTCAGAGACCAAAGATCCGACCATCGACGCCCGTGCCGCCGAGATCGAGGCAACGCTCAAGCGTCTCACTCGGCTTTCCGAGCGTCTCCTGCAGCTTGCGCGGGCGGAAGGCGGTAGACTTCGGATGGACCAGAGCGCTGATGTCAGAACCATCACTCGGGTCGTGGTGGAAGATATCGCGCGCACCACAGAGAACGGGCGCCTTACGTTGAACTTGCCGGACACGCCTGTCTTGTCTGATATCGACCCCGACGCATTAGGAATTCTGTGCCGGAATCTGGTGGAAAACGCCCTACGCCACGGGGCGCAGAATGCCCCAGTCGCGGTTACACTCACGAGCGAGGGGCAGTTGATCGTGGCGAACGAGGGCCCCGCGGTAGCAACCGAAACACTCGAACGCCTGACAGGGCGCTTCGAGAGGGCAGATGCAAAAACTGATGGTAGCGGGCTTGGCCTCGCTATCGTCTCAGCCATCGCAGAACGGATCGAAACCTCTCTCTTGCTCCAGTCACCACGTCCCGGTGAAACTTCTGGATTTCAGGCATCCGTCAGATTGCCAACGGATGCTCCAAATGCCCATGTGAAAGATCGGGAGCATTGGCCTTGAAGTCTCACGTCGCAGCGCCCCGAGGGGTGCGGTGTCGATGATGGTTGTTGTAGACATGATTCTTCATTCTGAATGCGAGTAATCGCGCTCATCCCATTGATATTATTACACTATAGGGTGATTGGGGGCGGAATCTCCGCCCCCCGCTGGATCACGTTATTCCGAGGCCAGCATCGACGCGCCTTCAGCAGGCAGGTCATCCGTCAGAAATGCAGGAAGGTCAGCTTCACTGACGCTGTCAGCCGCTTCGGCATCCGCCCCCTGCCCTTCGGCATGGTCCTCATCGTCAAGCGCCACGAGATCGTTCCGGCGCATGACGCTCGTCGACCAGCTTTGCCACCACGCTGTCCTTCAGATCGCTCGCCTGCGCCGGCATGTAGATGTGACGCACTGAGGCTTCGAGACAGCTTCCCGAAGCAGAGGAAGTGCGGAAGGTGTCCGTCACAATCTTCAGCAGCAGCAGAATCAACGCCACGTCGGGCGAGCGCCCGATCGCTTCACGCAGCGCCAGCGTCCGGTGTGCCGTCAACTCGATTACGAGCCGCTCGGGCAGTGGCTTCAGCGCTCCGTCATCCTCATCCTCCGGCAGATCGCCGCCAATCGGCTGGCCTCCCGACATGATGACGGTTCCGGCATGAGCGGCACTGTCATAGCCATCGGTGAGATCACGATCATCCCCCTGCCCCGCCACCGCAGGATCAGCACCATCCTGGACCGCTGTCACGTCAACCGGCTCATCCTCTGGACGCACATAGCCGCGATAGACGGCCAGCGCGCCGTAGCGGTCGAGCGTGACGAACGCCCCTGCCCGCCCGATCTCCTCCGCGTCGAAGATCAACGGCCGGGTCTCGATCTTTTCCATCTCCGTTTCCAACACGCCAAGCCGCGTGTCGATCCCGTCGGGGATTTCATCCTGACCCGCGTATTCCTCTTCCAGCGCCCGGTATTCGGCGAGCAGCTTGGCATGGTCCGCGCCTTCGTCATCCGTCATCGGTGCCGGATCACCTGACAGGGACCGCAGGCCGTGGCTGTAGCCGTAGGGCAGGTCAAGCGCGACCTCGATCCACTTCCAGCCCTCAACGGCAACCGTCTCAGCCTTGGCCTGGAGTTTTTCCGTCACCAGCCGATCGAGCAGGGCAGGGTCCTCGAGCCAGCCACCGTCATCGCCCTGAAAGAGGTCATGCAACATCGTGCCGCCCGCCGCTTCGTAGGCCTCAACACCCACAAAGACCGCGCGCCGGTCAGACGCCCGGACCGAGGTCTCGGTCAGCATGCGCCGGATCTGGAATGGCTCCTTGTTCCAAGATGAATGGATCACATCCCAGACCTGAACCTGACGCGCATGATCGGGGTTCACGGTGAAGGCCATGAGCTGCTCCAGCGTCATGCCATCCTCGGCATAGACCTCAAGCAGGGCAGGGGCGACGGAAGCGAGTTTCAAGCGCTGCTTCACGATCTGCGGCGTCACGAAGAAGGCGGCGGCAATCTCTGCATCGCTCTGGCCCTTGTCCCTCAGCGCCACAAACGCGCGGAATTGGTCGAGCGGGTGCAGGGCGACGCGATGCATGCTTTCTGCAAGGGAATCATCCTCGGCCAGGATGTCGGACGCAGCATCGCGCACGATGCAAGGAATGGGCGGGGTCTTTGCCAAACACTTCTGCTTCACCAGCAGGGACAATGCTTGGAACCGACGGCCACCGACCGGGATCTCGAACTTGCCGGTCTCGGTGCCGTCGTCAGCCAAGACGGGCCGCACGCTCAGGCTCTGCAACAGACCGCGGCGGGCGATGTCTTCGGCCAGTTCCTCGACAGACACGCCAGCCTTGATGCGCCGCACGTTGGACTGGCTCAGGACCAGCTTGTCAAAAGGGATATCCCGCGAAGGGGACAGGGTGATTTTCCGGACAGCTTTCGTCATCAGATCTTCTCCACGACGGGCGCCGGAAGCCACTCTCCCGATCTCATTTCCCGTCACCCTCAAACCAACACTCCTTTCCCTCTCGATGATCGTATGGTTGCCAAGAGGCGACTTAACAGCTGTTAAGTCATGCCAACTGAGCACCGCGGCGTTGAAACTTAACAGCTGTTAAGCCGCACTTCGCCGACCGATCAAAGCCATGACCATCGGACCGCAAGAGAATTCGCCCGCCGCGGCCTTGGACGTCAGCGCCCGCAAGTATCCACCCGGTGATCTGATGTCAGAGAATCGTTCCAGCATGGCCACGACGACGATCGAGGCTTGCTCTGGTCCCATGCAGCGTTGCGCTTCTTCCCACGCGGAAACACTGATCCCCATGGCCGGCCTTACATGACAAGCCGCGTCGAAAAGTTGGTGCCAGTGTCGAATGTCGCCCTGATAGAAAGTCTTGAGCGAGGGACAGCCGGCGATTACCAGGTGGAGTGGGATTTTCGGCACCCGCCTCGTGTCAGACTCTTCAAGGTCAGCCACGGACTCACCCGTATCATCATCAGGCGCGCGTCCCGCCGCCCCGCCTTTTTCTAAGGCAGGTTCAAGATCTATAGATTCTTTATTTGAATTATGATGGTGACGCTCACATTGGGCATCATTGGTGTTCATTTCTTCTGTTTCAGGACCGTCAATCACATTACGCGCCTGGTCAAGAAGGGTCTCCAGTTCAGTCCGAAATGCCGACAGATCCTCAAGCGAGAGTTTGCGGCGAAGAGCGCGGGCGGTGAGGGCTGCCTTGTCGCGGAGCTGGTCCCATAGGCCAAGCCCGGGCTGGATCTCCTCGCCGAACTCCGCCAGAGCGGCCAAGTCGCGACGCATAAGGCTCACTACCTCCCTCAGTCGCCGCACACGGTCCTCGGCCTCACGCACAGCCTCTGCAGCCCGTGCAATTTCCTCGGCCCGGCAATAGAGCGGGGAGAGATCAAAGCCGAAGGCCACCCGATCTTCGCCACGCTTGCGCACATACCGCTTCCCATTGGGGCTATCGCGCCGCATGAGCAAGCGTGCCTCTACCAACCGGGCGAGGTGACGGCGCATCGTCGAGCAAGGCATGCCGTTCAGCCGCTCGCAGATCGCCTTGTTGGATGGGAAGACGACCATTTCGGTGTTCCCGCCAAGCGCATCGTCCGGAAAAAAGCTGAGAAGTCCCTGAAGAACGGTCAGATCGCGCTCGGAAACCCCGAAGGCGGCCTGTGCCTTGGACAGCTCACGGAGGAGCTCCCACTTGTTGACGGGCTTGCCGGGAACAGACGCCTCAGGACGCTCGACCACGCGCAGATGGGCGTGCGAGATCGGCCGCATAAACGGCGAAATCGGTGTGTAATCCATGATGTCATTCACGAAGGCAAAATTTCCCTGGCCCGCGAATCGCTTTGCGCTTGCGGGAAAGGGGCCAGATCGCTACATTCAGAGGTGCGAAAACTGAAGTTTTGTAGCGGGCTGGTCCCGTGCGAAACCTAAGAAAGGTCTCGTGAAGCTTGCTTCTCGGGGCCTTTTTCTTTTCTGCCTGTCTCGTGCCTCCTTTTTGATTGTTGCTCTTCCTCAGTCTTCCGAACGCTTCCAGCGCTCGTGAAGCTCGGTGATCAGCTGCGGGGCGTTGCCCTCAAGCCAGCTGACAAAATCGCTCTCCTCGGCCTTCAACTCGAGCTTGAGTTGCTTTCCACGACGTCCGATCGTGACAGTGGCGGCACCGACCCCCGGAATCACCGTGCCGGGCCGCCCGCGAGGGCGAGACGAGGATGTGGTCTGTTCGGGCTTCCCTGCAGCAGAGAGGACGGCCAAAAATGCATGATCGGATTTCTCGTCAATACCGCCTTGGTAGGATGTCTTGGCCTCACCCGCCAAAGCTGCAAGCAGTTCGCGATCGGCATCCGTAGCCCCCAGCAACTTCTTGAGCTCTTCCCACCTGGGCCGACCAATGCCCGGAGCGGCACCGATGGCGAGGACCAAGTCCTCCCCAACGGTGCGGACCACGCTTAACAGCTGCGACACTCCTGCCTCGGTCAGATTGAGAACCTCGGCGACACCCTTGTTAGTGCGTTCGGATGCGCTCAGATGGTCACCGTCGAGCAAGGCTGCGGCAACAAGCGCTCGTTCGATGAAGCTTAGATCCCGCCGCTCCTGGTTCTCTAACAGCTGATCACGAAGTGCCTGATCGCCCTCCATCTCTGTGACAATGGCGCGGACCTTGATCCCAAGTTCTCTGCAAGCTTCCAGTCGACGACGGCCATAGATCAGGCTGTAGCGATCACCATCAAGCGGCCGGACGAGGATTGGTACTCGCTGTCCGTTCTTGGAAATTGACGCCTTGAGGCCCGCAGTCTCAATCTGCAGCCTGTCATCGAGCCGACCTGTGGTTTCGATTTGGTCAGGCTCGATTTCGAAAACGCCGCCGCGCAGCCTGCGCCCTTCAAGAGCGTCGGGCGCGTTGCGCAGGGTCTGCAGTGGCAGTCCCAGTTTAGGCTTTCTTGCCATTGCGTCCCCACGTGTTCTGGATGATCGCCGCGATCTCGTCGTTGACGGCGTTCATGGATTCGATTGCACGATCGAAAGTCTGACGCGTGAAGTCCTTCTTGTCGGCCTCGTAGAGCGTCTGCTTCGTCAGCCCTGCATCAGAGATCGCAGTAGACTCAACCATGTGGTTGGTCAGGACTGACCTGCCGAACAGACCCCGGATGAAAGCAATGACCTCGGTCTGCGGGGCATCACCCACCTTGTAGCGGGTCGGCAGAAAGCGCAGCCAGTCGAAGCGAAGGTTTGCGCCAGCATCCCGGATGACGCCAAGCAGATCAGCGGTCATGCGCAAAAACTGCGACATGGACATCAGATCGAGCATTTGGGGGTGAACGGTAACAAGCACCCCTGAAGATGCTGAAAGGGCGGACATGGTTAAAAAACCAAGCTGCGGCGGACAGTCGATGACGACGACGTCATAGTCCGCTTCGACACTGTCGAGCGCGTCGCGCACACGGGCAAAGAATGCGCGGGCGCCGCCACGCTGAATGGCTGCCGGTGTCTCATGTTCGAATTCCATGAGCTCGAGGTTCCCGGGAATCAGGTCAAGACCACGGATGTAGGTCTTGCGGATCACGTCCGAGATCGGGACCGGTTCATCGTAGCGAACCGCATCATACAGCGTGCCACCCTCCATCAGGTCCAGCTCAGGCTGGATGCCATGCAGCGCGGAAAGGGATGCCTGGGGGTCCAGATCGATCGCAAGGACACGATATCCCTTGAGAGCCAAGCGCTGTGCAAGGTGAGCGGATGTTGTCGTTTTCCCGGACCCGCCTTTGAAGTTCACAACAGAAACAATCTGAAGCTCGTCACCGGCACGACGCCCCGGAACGTAGGTTCCAGGCTTCTTCGCGTTTGCCTCAAGAGCGTGGCGAATCTCCCAGATATCATCGAGGGTATATCGCCGGTGGCTGCCCGCAGTGGTTTCGACGTCAGCGATCTTTCCTTCTCGATGAAGCTTGCGAAGGTAGGTATGATCGACGCCAAGCAACTCGGCCGCCTCGCCGCTGGTCAGGCTGCGCATGACTTTTTTGGCGTCGGGAGGGAAGTGGGCAGCACGTTGCGCATGAAGATTGGACGCAAGAAGCTCTGCGTAGTGCCCGATGGCAATGTCCAGGTCCTGCTCAGCTTCGCTCATCTCTGCCTCGATTCGTGGGCGCGTTTTTTATGTGATCGCGCGTTATTTATCGAGACTATTGCCCGAGCTATCAGATTCGTGCAAGCTCTTTCTAGATTTGGTGTCAGTCGCTGCGTCATGCACAAGAGTAGCTAGGGTTTGCGGCAGGCTTGTCTTAGGAACCTTTCGGATATACATTACAAAACGTATATCCGCATGGGAGGTCACGATGCAGGTCGCAAAATGGGGTAACTCGCTGGCCGTCCGTTTGCCCGCGGAGCTCGTCCGAGAGCTTGGTCTCAAGGAGGGTGATCAGATCGACCTGGTCAAGGACGACGGTCGGGTCAGAGTCCGTCGCCTTGCTCGTGCGGATGAGGTACTTACCGGCCTGCGCCGCTTCCGGGGCAAGTTGTCCGCAGCAGAACGTCTGAGCCGCGACGACGCACATGAGCGTTGAGTTCGCGGACACGAATGTCGTTCTTTACCTGCTCGACGACGGCCCAAAGGCCGATCGCGCCGAGGTCATCCTGGGGCAGGGGCCCCGGATCAGCGTTCAGGTTCTAAACGAGTCACTGGTGAACTGCCGCCGCAAAGCTGGCCTCGGTTGGGAGGAAGCAGCGGCCTTTCTCGAAGGCGTGCGCGCCTTGTGTCCCGTCGAAGATCTCACCGTGCAGACCCATGACGTCGGCCGCGCTTTGGCGGAACGCTACGGCTTCTCGATCTACGACGCGATGATCGTGGCCAGCGCTTTGGTTGCGGGGTGTACCACGCTGTGGAGCGAGGACATGCAAGATGGCCTGCTGGTGGAAGGCCAGCTTCGCATCGTCAACCCCTTTGCATGAGCGAACGGCTTCTGTGCCTGAAACTGACCACAACCTTGTAATCCTTCCCTATAGTGGAGGATTTGCAAGGTTGTTAGGCTACTCAAGCAGCCCCAGCCTCTCCGCCCGCTCCAACAGCATCTTGACTGACGACGGCTGCCATCTCGTTCGGCCACGTGGTGTGCGTTCGCGCATTGATTCCAGCCGTTCACAGATCGCCTGGAGCGTAATGCCGGGATCCGCGCCCTTGATGGCGGCGACGATGGCGGGCAGGCGGTCGTCGGTTTCGCGGCGGCCGGCGCGGGCCAAAACTGTCTCGGGCAGGAAGCCGTCGCGGACATAGGCCTTCACGGCGCGCAAGAGACGGCTTTGGGTCCAGCGACGCGCCTCGGGCAAGGGGCCGTTGATGATGCGCACCACGTCTTCCCAGGCCAAGTCAGGGCGCAACCGGCGCACATGGGGCACCCAATCTTGTGCCGTTTCGTTCAGACGCTCCATGTAGCCGTCCTGTCGCGCTAGCCGCACCTTGCGAAGAGCGGCAGGGTCTTTGGCCCGCAGTCCAGGGTTTCCGCCCACGCGGCCCTTTGTGCGCGCACTGGCGAGGCCGGCCTTGGTGCGCTCCCGGATCAGGGCGCGCTCGAACTCGGCCGCAGCGCCCAAGACCTGCAGCGTGAACTTGCCCTGCGGGGATCCAGTGTCGATCGGGTCCTGGATCGAGCGAAAGAACGCACCCCTAGCCTCCAGCCGCTCGATCACTTCCAGCAGATGCGACAGAGACCGCGCAAGCCGGTCGATCCTCACGACGACCAGCGTATCGCCACTCTGGATGCGTTCGAGCACACGCCCAAGCACCGGCCGCGCGCGATTGCCGCCTGAGGCGTGCTCTTCATAGATTTCGGCGCAACCCGCAGATTTCAGGGCCTGCGACTGGGGCAGGGGGGTTTGATCCTCTGTGGATACGCGCGCATAGCCTATCAATGGCATCAAAACAGTCTTTTTGCAGTTTCATATAGCGGCAATAAACGACCGTTTGAAAACGAATGCAAGCAAGTGATCTCTTGTCGTGCTGGTGCACAATCCCCTTGGTTTTCTTGCACTGAGCGCGATCTGAGAGGTTCCGCCGACAGTCGCGCGTCCGTACTATACAAAGAGCGCGGGCAACTGCCACAAAATCGCTTGGGTAATGTGCATAATATAGATATTTTGCACATATGAAGCCGCAAGCATCTACTTTTCCTGATGATTTTGACGACCCCCTCATCACCACCGAGGGGGATGTGGGGGCTCACGAGGACGACCTCTGGTTCCTGCCGGGGCCGCTCGAAGAAGAACCGGATGATTTGCCGCCCGGGCCACGGGCAGAACCGTCCGACATTGCTGTCATCGACGACTGGGCAAAGGCGGAAGCGGCTCAGGCTGCGCGGCTGGCAAAGGTGGCTGGACGCCTGGGTGCGCTGGATGACCGCTTGCTGCGTGGCCCGGATGGCTGGCGACACAGACTGGCACTGATCGAGGCGGCAGACCTCAGCTGGCTTGCAGGGGATCGGGTGAGTTCTGACCGCCTCGCTCTTTGGATATCAATGCGATTGTCTGGCGCACAGGATGACCCGAATGCCTTGGCAAGAGTTGGCTGGGCTGTTCGCCGCCTGATGGGTGGTCCGGGTCCAATGGTCGATCTGGCGGCCTTTCTGGACCGCCGCGATCCCGAGAACATCGAGGATGCCACCGAGCGGCTAGAGGAGCGCGCGGGCGGATGGCTGGAGGTGATGAAATCAGCTGTTCATCTACACCCGATCACGCGGGCTTGCATGGGGTTTCACCTCTGGAGCTTGGCGGGTCTCGGGCAACAAGGCGACCAGATCGAAGCAGCCGTTACCGCGGCAAGGATCACGGCCAGCGACGGAAAGGGAGCGAACTTTGCACCACTAGCTATGGGTGGGGCAGGGGGGTTGCGCGCGTCGGGCTTACCACCGGAGCGTCTTGCTCGCTGGCTGGATGGGATGGAGACTGCCTGCCTGACCGCGATGCGGCACTTGGACTATATCGAGACATGGTCAGCGAGGACAGAAGCAGAGATGAGCTCGCTCTCAGGCAAAACTCCACCGGCTTTGCGTGCCGTGCTGACCGAATGGCCGCTCCTCTCCGCACCGATGGCCGAGGCCCTGACCGGCACTAGCCGAGCGGCGGTCCAGCGGAACCTGACCTGGATGGAAGAAAGGGGATTGGTCCGTGAGGTAACAGGGCAGGGAAAGTTTCGAATGTGGCGGACAGCAAATTAGAATTTGCCTAAATGCGAACAAGAACATGCCCAAGCGGGATTTCAGCCATTCAGTTTCCAGTAAAATACGCGACCTTCAGGAGAGGCGCGAGCACCTCGAAGCCGCGGTGCCGGATCGAGCGATAAATCTTGCGGTAACTCTGTGCCTGCACCTGTCCGAGTTGATCAGCTTGGCCGGCTACGGCCTGATTCGTGGAAGCGGATGTCTAGGAAACTAGGGGCACCTCAGAGCGCGGTTTCTTCGCTGCCCGCGATATTGGTCACGGTGTTCCTAGCGCGGAAGCCAAGGACTGTCCGGTTTGATTGCCGCGGATTTCCTCAAGAAACCTTTTAGGCCTCCTCCCTCAGCGCATCTATGACGGGGCATTCGGGCACATCGTCTCCGCTACATTGCGCCACGGTGGACGACAGGACGTGCTCAATGCGCTTGAGATCCGCGATCTTGGCGCGGACTGAAGCGAGATGCGCATTTGCCAGACCCTGCACCTCGCCGCAGGTCTGGGCCCCGCCATCGACCAATGCGAGCAGATCGCGAACCTCGTCGAGCGTGAACCCCAACTCGCGCGCGCGCATGATGAAGCGCAGACGCGCGACATGTCTGTCATCGTAGACGCGATAATTTTTGCTGGAGCGCGGCGGCTCGGGCATGACGCCGATGTTCTCGTAGTAGCGAATAGTTTCGAGATTGCAGCCGGTCAGCTTGGCCAGATCTCCGCGCCTGAGGACCTTCACCGATCTGTGATGATTATTCACACCAAACCCCCTTGAGCCTGTACCAGCTACAGACCCTAGATTGAGATCATCACTGAGGCAAGGATGATTCGAACCATGACTGAAACCACATCCGCCGGCCGCCAGTCGGCAATGGGCGAAACCCCGGCAGCTGACAAAAAGGCATGGGCGACAACCGGGCTCGGCGTACTCGGCGCGCTGGCCATGACCTCCTGTTGCATCCTGCCGCTGGTGCTGGTGAGCTTCGGCGTCACCGGCGTGTTCATCGCCCAGTTGGGCGCGTTCTATCAATATAAGTGGATCACCTTCGCACTGAGTGCCGCTTTCATCGGATACGGCTTTTACAAGGCGTATAGCCCGATCCCGGCCGAAGCCTGCGTTGATGGCACCTGCGCGCGACCGATGAACCGAACACTCATGCGGTCCATTCTCTGGATTGCCAGCGGGATCGTCGCCGTGGCGATGATCTTCCCCTACCTGACCCCCTACATCCTGTCCTACTGAAAGGCGTAACCGATGAAACATCTCTCTCTCGCACTCGCAACTCTCGGCATTCTGGCCGCAATGCCCGCCAGTGCCGAAGAACAGCGCATCAATGTCGGTGTCGCCGAACTGACATGCCCGACCTGCTCGTTCACCGTCGCGGCGGCGATGCGCGGCGTGCCCACGGTCGAAATCGTCGACTTCCAGGAAGGCGAGGAGTTTGGCACGGGCACTTACGTCGTGGCCTTCGACGATCAGGCGGCCAACCCAGACATGATCATCGAGGCGGTTCTGGCCAATGGCTATCCGGCCGAGGTGCTCCAGGCGGGGGAGTCCTGAGCACGGAAGGACGGGTATGGCCATGGATGACAAACATTTGGGCGGGCTTCTGGCCTTCATCATTGCCGCGCCGATCATGGTGATCTGCTGCGGCGGCGGTGGCGTCATCCTAGCCACCATTCTCGGCGGGATTGGCGGGTGGTTGATGGGGCTCGGCGGAATAGCCGCTGTCGTCGCGGCAATTGGCGCGGCGCTGGTTGTTCGCGAGATCAGGCGCAGGGGATCAGCAGGTGTCGATGGCGCACCGGATGAGACTTGCACCAAAACCCGGGCCGCCGGTGAGAGTATCCACCGCCCGGCCGATTTCGCGGCCGAGTAGAGCAACGCACCGGCACAGGTCTTTGGGCTGTTCGGGTCGATCCCGGATCCGGTGGCACCACGCAATTGATGCACCAGACATGAGGAAACAAATTACGATGCCTTCAGACGACACATCTTCGAACGGCCTTTTGAAAGTGGGCATCATCGGCACCATCATTGTGGCGCTCTGCTGCTTTACGCCCATTTTGGTGATCCTCTTCGGCGCGGTCGGCCTGGCCGCCGTCGTCGGATATCTCGACCTCGTGCTGTTTCCGGCACTGGGCATCTTTATCCTGCTGACCATTTACGCGCTCTGGCGCAAGAACGCGCGCGGCTCGGCGTCCTGAGGGAAACTGGGCTGACATCCATCCAAATAGCGCCTCAGACAAAGCATTGAAGAGAAAAACCTTATGACGAAGAGCTACGACCTTATCGTGATCGGCGGTGGAACCGGTGGCAATGGCGTCGCCCGGATGGCGGCGAATGCCGGCTGGAGCGTCGCCAGCATCGACAGCGAGCCCCATGGCGGCACCTGCGCCCTGCGCGGTTGCGATCCCAAGAAGATGCTGATCGCCGTCACCGAGGGCGTCGAGTGGGCGGAAAACATGAAGGGCAAGGGGCTGGAGGCGCAGCCTTCGGTCAACTGGTCCGACATGATCGCCTTCAAGCGCAGCTTCACCGACGCGATGCCACCGCGCATCGAGGCCGGGCTGGAAAAGGCCGGGATCGACGTCTTGCACGGAGAGGTACGGTTTACCGGCCCCGATGCGATCGAGTTGAACGGCGAGACCCTGAGGGCGAAGCATTTCCACATCGCCACCGGTGCCCGACCGATGACGCTGAACATCCCGGGCGAGGAGTATCTCGCCACCTCGACCGATTTCCTGGAACTGCCCGAGCGTCCCGACCGCATCGCCTTTGTCGGCGGCGGGTTCATCGCGATGGAATTCGCCCATGTGGCCAAGCGCGCGGGCGCGCGCGAGGTGACCGTGCTGGAGATGATGGACCGCCCCCTGGGCAACTTTGATCCCGATCTGGTCGCGATGCTGGTCGAGGCGACCGCAGAGCTGGGCGTCGATCTGCGCACCAAAGCGAAGGTGGCGAAGATCGAGAAACAGGGCGACGAAGTCGTGGTCACCGTGGAACGTCACGACGGCACCGAAACGATCACTTGCGATCTGGTGGTGCATGGCACCGGCCGCGTGCCCAACATAGACGGGCTGAACCTCGAGGCCGCTGGAGTCGAATACTCACGCCGTGGCATCAAGGTGAGCGACGCGATGCGCGCCACCAACCCGGCCATTTTCGCGGCCGGCGACTGCGCTGATAGCGGGTTGAATCTGACCCCGGTCTCGGCGGCAGAGGGACGCATCGCGGGGAAGAACATTCTGGGCGGCAAGGACGCGCGGGAGATCAAGTATCCGCCGATCCCGTCAGTGGTCTTCACCCTGCCCATGGTTGCTACCGTGGGCTTGTCGGAAGCGGCGGCCAGGGAGCAGGGGCTGAAGTTCGATGTGCATTTCGAGAAGACGGAGGGCTGGTATTCGTCGCTGCGCGTCGGCGCGAAACACACCGGATTCAAGGTTCTTGTCGAACGGGGCAGCGGGCAAATACTCGGCGCGCACCTGATCGGACCAGGAGCCGAGGAGCAGATCAATCTTTTCGCCATGGCCATGGGTGCCGGGCAGACCGCAAATCAGATCAAGGCGATGATTTTCGCTTATCCCAGTTACGCCTCCGACATCGGGTCGATGGTGTGAATTGAAATTTGACCGCCGCCAAGATGGTGGCGCCCGGTTCAAGTAAAGGAAATGAAAATGGATCAAACCGTCAAGGAACATGATTGCTGCTCTTCGAAGGATGTCGGCGCCGACAGTTATGACCTGATCGTCGTCGGTGCGGGCTCTGCCGGGTTCTCGGCTTCGATCACTGCAGCTGAAGCCGGAAAGCGGGTGGCGCTTGTCGGGCACGGCACCATCGGCGGCACCTGCGTGAACGTCGGCTGCGTTCCGTCCAAGGCGATGATCCGCGCCGCAGAGGCGGCCCATGGTGGCGCGTCCGCTGCCCGGTTCCCGGGCATTGCGTCCTGCGAACATGCGGTGGATTGGCCAGCCGTTGTGAAAGGCACGACCGATCTGGTCGCGGAGATGCGGCACAAGAAATATATCGACCTGCTGCCCGCCTATGAGAACGTCACCTATATCGAGGACGGCCCGGCGCGATTGGTCGAGGGTGGCGTCGCTGTCGGCGGGCGGGTGATATCCGCCCCGCGCATCCTGATCGCCACCGGCTCGCGCCCCCATCAACCTGCCATCAAAGGCATCGACACCGTGGAGACCCTCGATTCCACCGGTCTGCTGACCCTGCCCGACCGGCCCGAAAGCATCATTGTGCTGGGCGGCGGCTATATCGGCTGCGAGTTGGCGCAGATGGCCTCAAGGCTGGGGGTGAAAGTCACGCTTGTGACCCGCTCGCGCCTTCTGCCCGGCGCCGAGCCGGAGGTGGCCCAGGCGCTGACGCAAGCGCTGAAGACCGAAGGCATCGCGGTCGAGACCGGTCTTGCTTACGTCTCGGCCGCGAAAGCTGCGGGCGGCGTCATTCTGACTGTCGAACGCGATGGAAAGACCGAGGTTTTGTCCGCCGAACGGCTGGTTGTGACCACCGGACGGGTGGCCAATTCCGAGAACCTCGGGTTGGAAGATCTCGGGATAGAGACCGACGCGCGCGGCTCGATCAAGGTCGGTCCTGACATGGCCACGACGCGGGCCGGCGTCTGGGCGGCGGGCGATGTCACCGACCGTGACCAGTTCGTCTACATGGCCGCCTACGGTGCCAAGGTGGCAATCAACAATGCCCTTGGACTGGAGCCAATGCGCTATGAGAATGCGGCGATGCCATGGGTCGTGTTCACCGACCCGCAAGTGGCCGGTGTCGGCGTTTCAGAGGCTGGGGCCAAGGCGGCGGGGCACGAGGTCAAGATCAGCGTGATCACGCTCGACAACGTCCCGCGCGCCGCCGCGGCCCGCAACACCCGCGGCGTGATCAAGCTGGTGGCCGACGCCAAGACCGACCGCCTGCTGGGCGGCCAGATCGTGGCGCCCGAAGGCTCGGACACGATCCAGACGCTGGCAATGGCGCTCAAGTTCGGCATGACCTCCAAGGCCCTCGGCGAAACGATTTTCCCATATCTGACCACGGTTGAAGGGCTGAAACTTGCGGCCCAGACTTTCGACAAGGATGTGGCCAAACTCAGCTGCTGCGCGGGGTAATGCCATGGTGCTGAAGGAAAGGACCGATCTTCTGTCGACACTTCCCGGTGCGTTGATCGCTTGGGGTCTGCCCATTGCAGCGATGATCTTGGCGATCGGTATCCCGCATCCGATCAAGACCTGGTGTCGCGTAGCCCTTAATTGTGAGATGGGAAATCCAACGAAATCAACGGCTGTCCTTTGCCCTTAAATATGAGATTTTGCCTTTAATTCCGATTTTCTTGCCCTTAAACCTGAGACAGGGTTCACAGACATGTGCGGCAAATATCGATGGATGATGATGGCGAAGCCTCCGTTGCAGTTGGTGCTGAAGAGTCGCGCAGGGCCGCCGTGCTACGTCCGCTTGTTCAGGCATATCTCAATGGGGCTGGCAGTCTGGAAAGCGGCATCAATGACGCCGTTTGGGAGCTTGGTGTCAGCAGGGCGACGGTCTGGCGTTGGATAAAGCGGCTGGCGGAAGAGGGTGGGCGCACCAGCGCGCTGGCTCCGCGAAAACGAGGCCGCCCGACAGGTACGGTTTTGATATCCAGCAAGGTCGAAGCGGTGATCGAAGAGCATCTTCGCCGTTATTTCTTGCGCCGGGAACGATCCAGCCTGTCGCGTGTTGTGACTGAGATCCGCAGCGCGTGCTGGCAGCAGGGGTTGCAACCGCCGACACGGCGGACGGTTCAACGTCGTCTGGATGCAATGGATGCCCGCGAAGTTGCAAAGGCACGAGAGGGGGCAAAGGCGGCCCGCCAGAAATTTGCGGCCGTCACAGGCGAGAACAAGGCCAGTCAGCCACTGGAGATCGTCCAAATTGATCATACACCGGCGGACATCATTCTTGTCGACGGCTTTGAACGCAAACCAATTGGGCGGCCTTGGGTCACGCTGGCGATCGACGTCGCAACGCGGATGGTGACCGGATATTACACCTCTCTCGAGGCACCTTCGCGTCTGTCAGTGGCGCTTTGCCTGACACAGGCGGTGACCCTCAAGGAGGAACTTCTTGCGGAATTGGCGTGCGATGTTCCTTGGCCGGCACAGGGCAAACCGCACAGCATCCACGTCGATAACGGTCGCGATTTCCGGTCGCGCGCCTTTCGGTCGGCCTGTGCGGATTGGGGGATCGATCTGGTCTATCGACCGCCAGCAAGTCCTCACTTCGGTGGTCACATCGAACGGTTGATCGGCACCATGATGGGGGCCGTTCACCTGTTGCCGGGAACAACGCAATCCTCGATCGCGGCAAAGGGCGACTATGACGCCGAAAGCAAGGCCACGATGACGTTGAGCGAATTCGATCGCTGGTTTGCTCTGGAAATCTGCCGTTACAACAACAGCATTCATTCAAGTCTTGGCTGCACGCCCGTTGCCAAATGGGAGGCGCTCTCAGAGCAAATGACAGGCGACATCCCCTTCGAGATGGAAGCCTTTCAGGTGAGCTTCCTGCCGAGTGAACTGCGCAAGATCAGGCGTGACGGCATCCATCTGTTCCAGATAAGGTACTGGTCCGATGCCCTTGCAGGCCACATTGGGCGCGGGGATGGAAAGGTGGTCGTTCGCTACGATCCTCGCGATATCTCAATGATCTGGGTCGAACTGGACGATGGCCGGTATGTTGAGGCGCGGTACAGAAACCTGGAAATTCCGCCCGTCTCGCTCTGGGAATATCGCGAAGCGATGAGGAAGGCCCGTGCCCTTGGCAAGTCCGGGTCTAATGAGCTGGTGCTGGCTGAGCTGATCCGACAGCAACGCCAGATCGAAGCTGAAAGCCGGGGCCTGACGAAGGCCGAACGCAGAACCCGTGAAAGAAAAGGGACATTGAAGGGCACGAACTCGGCCGTCTCGACAACCGAAGGGCTGCGCCCGATCGATACGGGTGATACATCGCGCCCATTGTTCAAGGTGGAGAGATGGTGAATTGAGGGCAGGGACAACTGAAGAAGACGGCCGGATCGCCCTCATTCAATCGGATATCTGGATCGGCTTTCCTCGGGCGGAACAGGTGTTGGACCGCTTGCAGGGCATGATCGAAGCGCCACGACAAACCCGTATGCCTGGGCTTCTTGTGCATGGCGCCTCCGGGATCGGAAAGACGATGATTGCCCGAAACCTGTCGCGCAAGTACGCACCAGAATACGATCCGGCGTCGGGCATCACCCGCACACCGCTTCTGCTGTTGCAAGCGCCGCCCGCACCTGATGAACGGCGGTTTTACCTGCACATCCTGGCCGCCGTCGGCGCCCCGGCGACGGCTCTTAGCGCCCGCGCTCAAAATGTGGCTTCCCTCGAAGTCCGTGTCATCGCGCTCTTACGCGACCTTGGCCTGCGGATGATCATGATCGACGAGGTCCACAATCTCTTGGCCGGGACCCACCGCGAACAGCGCCGATTTCTCAATGTCCTGCGGTATCTCAGCAATGAACTCGAGGTGTCACTGGTCTGCCTTGGGGTCAGCGAGGCCGTCGATGCTATTCGCGGTGATATCCAGCTTGCCCGACGGCTGGACGAACATCATCTGCCAAACTGGCGCGACGATGCCGAGTTCTCGGACATGATCCAGACCCTTATTGCTGCCATGCCACTGGAAAAGAAGTCCAACCTGAAGGTCAAATCTCTCAAGCAGGTCTTGGCACTGACCGGTGGGGTGACCTCGCGCATCTTCGCTCTGGTCAAGGATCTTTCCATCGACGCCATTATCACAGGCGAGGAATGCATCACCGATGACGCAATCGCAAAATGGACGCCGGTTTGGTCGCGCCATGCGAACCCCCATCGGCGGCTCCAGAAGTCCCGGGTGTGAAGCCGCACCCGCTGCCCAAGACTGTCGCGCCGCTGCCAGACGAGTTGTTGTCAGGTTGGTTGTCTCGGCTGGCGGCGGCCAACTACTGTGATGATGCGGAACTACTGGCTCATCTCAGAATCGATACCGCGCATGGCACCGCCTTGGACTTCAACGTCGACGCGGCTGCGGCGGCGAAGATTGCCAACGCCGCACGGGTTAACCCAGATGTTGTTCGATCTTTGACCTTTCCGGCAATGACGCCACGAGAAGCCTCACTGACGGCTCAGATGCCATTCCAGCATTGCCTGCGATGCTCCAGAGAGGGTCTTTTGCTCAGGCATTGGAGGCGGGCCTGGGCATTTGACTGCCAAGTTTGCGGGACGAGACTTGTGCAGACCCTTGGCAAACTCCGTGAGGAACAAATATCTGGAAAACTGATATACCGAGCGCGCCGCGGGGCAGAGATGCTTGAGTGCGCCGCGCGCTCGCGCGGCCCCAAGCAACTTCGGCGCGCAATGCGCGCAGTCACCTTTGCCATGTCACTCAAAACCTTCCGCGGGGATCCGTCGTTCGCTGTCCAGAACCCCAGATCGGAAGTTAGGCTGTTCTGCCTCGCCGCAATCGCCGCCGCTCGATCTCATCCCTTGGCTAAGGCAGCCATCGTCAGCAAAAGCATCGACGACTATGCAAGGGTTGCTCTCTTGCGCGCCTTCGAGAAGGAGCCTCGATTGCTTGCCGCGGTTGATCACATCGCGCAAAGGTGCGCGAGAAACAGGGGCCCCATGACAGCCGTATCTCACAATTAAGGGCAAAAATTGTCGCCAAACGCGTCGCGTCTCAGATTAAAGGGCAACGCGACAGCAGCCTTTGCAGCCGCTATCTGGACTATATCAAGATCCCGCGCGTGGCGCTCGTCGAGACACTCTGTTTCGAGCTGCAGCGTGACCATGTGAAACCCATGCTGTTCCGTCAGCCGCCGATAGGCCCGGTTCAGCAGGTCCGCGGCCTCTGCGGGCTCACCATGGCGGATATGGGCAGAAAATGCGTGTTTGCCGCTGGTCAGCGTCCAGGCATGCACATGGTGAACGTCCAGAACCCCGTCCTGGCCGCGCAGGTCCGTCGTCACAGCCTCGAGATCCGTTCCCTCTGGCGTGCCTTCCATGAGGATGTGGACCGCTTCCTTGATGACGCCGACGGAGGCCCAGAGGAGAACCACCCCGAACGCCATGCCGAGGATCGGGTCAATCGCCAGAAAGCCGGTGAACTCGATCACTAGAGCGGTGACGATGATCAGGAGGCTGCCGACAAAGGTCTGGATGATGTGCCAGAGCGCACCACGGGCATTCAGATCGTCCTTGCTCGATTGCCACATCAGCCCCAGCGAGATCACTTCGGTGACCAGGCCTCCGAAGGCGACCCAGAGCATGGGACCCGTGGCCAGGTGAATCGGATTCCCGAGCCGCATCGCGCCCATCCAGATCACCAGAAGCGCCATACCGAGAAGAAAGCCGCCATTCACCAGTGCCCCGATGATCTCGGCGCGGTACCAGCCGAAACTCCGCGCCGAATCCGCCGGGCGGCGCGCAATGCGCTGCGCGATGATGGCCACCAGAACGCCGCCAACCGCCGACAGGGTGTGAAACGCATCCGACAGGACGGCAATCGAGCCAGTCCAGAGCCCGACGGCCAGTTCAATCACGAAGTAGACGCCGGTGAGCCAGGCCGAAATCACAAGGGCCTTGCCGGAACTCGGCATATGCCCGGCGTGGGAATGACTGGCCATATCAGCTCTCCTTCCGTTTCGTACCGGTCTTTCGCGTCGCGGCGAAGAGAACCGACAGGCCGGTAAAGCCACCCAGCGCAAGTGCGGTCCATGTGGCAGTGCGGGCATCGCCGTTCATCGCCTGGCTGCCCATGTGAGCGAGCAAGAAACTCGCTGGAATAATCCCGGCCATCGTGGCCAGCGCGAACCTCCAAAGATGCAGCTTGCTCAGACCTGCGGCGTAACTGATCATATCGAAGGACAGAAACGGCAGCAGGCGACTGCCGAAGACCAGGAAGGTCAGAGTGTTCTGGGACCCGAACAGGCCTGCGTTAATCTTCTGACCGAGATGACGCTCAACGAAGGGACGACCCAAGCCGCGGGCCAGACCAAAGGCGGCAAGCGCACCGAGTTCCGCACCTAGAACGACGAAGAGCGTCCCGTACGTGTGTCCATAAGCCGCTCCGGCGGCGAGTGCGATTGGCGCCGAGGGCAGGGGGCTTGCGACAATAGCGATTGTCATGAGCGCCACGATGACAATTGGTCCGGCAAGACCTGCCGCCTCGATCCAGCGGTCAATTTCCGCGCGATCCGGCAGGCGAATGTCAACGCCAAGGACGTCCGGGAAGGCCAATGCGACGACTCCCATCAGGAACACCGCCATAAGAAGGATGCGCATCATCATGGATCAAAACACGGCATAGAGCAGAACGAAGAACGTCGCTGCCAAAAGGTCAAAGGCCACGCAGAATGGAATATACCAGTTCGGAATCCGGGCGAGACGATAAGAATTGTGGTGTGACATGTCCCAAAGGGCGTGAAGGGCCAAGCCCAAGGGGAGGAAGGCCCACTGCCATATCAGCCCCAGGAACGCTGCTAAGCCGAACAAAAGGGCGACCGCGAGCTCTGCCCAGAACACGCGCGCTCTGCCGTCCGCAGCGCCAAAGCCGATATAGGCACCGCCAATCAAAGCAAGCGTGATCGAAGCAAGAGCTATCGAGCTTTGCTCATCCAAAAAAAGGTGAGCCGGCAATGTGAGAACGACAAGCAACACGCCAACCCATACGGGAGATTTCAAGATATCCCCGTGTCGATGGTGCGATACGTGATCGCCTGTCTTTTCGAAAATCTGTGCCATGGCTTTGTACCTAGGGATTCCAGCAACTGGAAGGTCAAGGGCTATTCATCCACGCGCGCAACGCAGCGCTCACTCAACCGTTCCACGGTGAGGTCAAAGGACCGATATCAGGACGTATTTGACGCTGACGCCAAGCTCATGTCCGACGCGCGTGGCGATTTTCAGTCATCTTTCGCCTTCTGCCAGACTTGCTGGCAGGCTGAGTAAAGAAACGTCGCTGACCAGGTCAGCAACATGAAGCCCAAAAGCGATTGCAGCATCAGCAATAGTCGAAAGGGCCCGACCACCTCTATGGACGAATAGCCAAGGGTCGAGAACGAGATGCCCGTAACATAGAGAACATCCTGAAACATCGGAGGGCTGTTGCTGAACGATTGCGGCAGAACGCTTGCCACCACCATCGTGTTGAACACGGCGAGCGTCACAAGTTCCAAGACATGCAGCAACAGCAACGTGGAAAACGTCAGGATGATCCGAAAGCCGGAGCCATCCGACCGCTGCGGGGAAAACTTCAGAATGCCCGACAACGCATAATGATGGACAATTCCCATCACGATCGCCGCGCATATTCCGACAAACATAGCCATCAACTCGGTCATACACCCAAACCCGTCTTCCTGTTCAAACAGGTCAATTTGACCATACATCAGGCTTTTAGCACAACGGGACCAATTGATTCTTCACTGGTCAGGCCAACGCGGGGGGCAACCCGTTCAGGGCGACATCCACCGGAACGGTCGGCAAGTTCGATGCGATCCAGCCAGGCCCTTCGCCTGATCCCAACATCCCTTCCGAGATATCGGCGTAGCCCGAATAACCAGCTTGTCTCAACGCTCGAAGCAGCGATGCGGAGCGTCCGCCAGTGGCGCAGATCAGTCCAACAGTGCGATCACCGCTCAGTTCCTTGGCCCTGAACAATCGGTCCGGAAAACCGGACGCGTGCATGCTTATCGGCCATACACCAGCACCTACGCCGGTTTCTTGCCACTCTTTGTGCGTTCTGACATCGATGATCCGCGCCGTATCCGATAGAAGCGCGTCAAAGGCATTCTCTGCCGACCAGACAGATCGGCTCTGCGCCAACAGCGGTGACGCCGCGACGGTCAGCACCGTCATATGAGCACCCAGAACGAAACGGCGCCGGTTCAAATCAAGAGCCATATTCGAAAACCTCATCCTTTGATCGGTTGCGATCCCAAAGGTCACATAACATACGCGCGACGCTACCCGGGAGCACGACACGGTGCAGGCACAGATTTGTATCCATCTGTAGCAAGGGACTGACCTGATACAAACGGCTACAATTCTGCCCATGAAACAGAATGCAACGATGATCTAGGAAGGACGCCATGGGACCGCCACCTCATATCCTTATCGTGGACGACCACGCTCAGATACGCGAAAGCGTCGCGCGCTTCCTGGAGAAGAACGGAATGCGCACGACCGTCGCCAGGGATGCCGTGGAGATGGATGCCAAGCTGGCCACTGGTCACTTCGACCTCCTCGTGCTCGATGTCATGATGCCGGGCGAGGACGGTTTGTCGGTTTGCCGCAGACTTGCGCCAGAGGGTGATCTTCCGATCATCATGCTGACGGCGCTTGGTGAGGAAACGGATCGGATCGTGGGTCTGGAAATCGGTGCGGACGATTATCTCGCCAAGCCGTTCAATCCACGAGAACTGCTCGCCCGCATCAAGTCGGTTCTTCGGAGAAGCAACCGCGACGAACCTGTGGCCGGAAGCCTCGCTGGGAGGAAAGTCTCTTTTGCGCACTGGATACTGGATACCGACCGGCAGGTGCTGATTGACGAGTCCACCACCGAGACCCCATTGACGACCTCCGAGTTCAAATTGCTGGCGGTCCTGCTGGAACGCGCGAGGATGGTGCTCAGCCGTGACCAGTTGCTTGACCTGACCGCTGGTCGGACGGCAGGCCCGATGGATCGCACCATCGACAATCAGATCAGCCGTCTCCGCCGCAAAATCGAGCCGGATGTACTTAGGCCCAGTGTCATCAAAACGGTGCGGAACGGCGGATACTGTCTGGCTGCCGATGTCGAGGATGCGCCGTGATGCGCCGTGCGATGAGATCTCTGAGCGGCCAATTGATCCTGCTTGTGGTCGCGGCACTTGTCGTGGCCCAGGTGATCAGCCTGTTCCTGTTCGCCGACGAGCGCAGCCTTGCGATCCGTGCAGCTTTAGGATTCGAGGCCGCGGGTCGCGCAGCGAATGTCGCGCGGTTGATCGAAGAGGCCCCGCTGGATCTGCAGGACTCGATCCTTCGCGCGGCAAATTCGCCTCTGATCCGGTTCGATCTGTCGGACGCTCCGATCGTGGATCACACCGGTCATTCGGACGGCGGCATCGTGGAAGCGCGCATACGCGCCCTGATGGATGACAGCTACAGCCGGGATATTCGCGTTGAATTGCACGAGGTCGAGGGCGAGTTGCGGCCTCTTCCCAATCTCTCGGACGAGATGACAGAAATGCATCTCGCGATGATGCGCGGAGAGTTGACAGCGGTTGAAATGAACCTGTCCATCGCCATCAAGGGAGCGCGTTGGCTGAATGTCGGAACGCGGTTCGAGCGACCGCCGATCCAATGGCCTTTCTATTCGATGCTGACCTTCGGGATTTCCGCCGGACTGCTTCTGGTGGCGATCTTCTGGTTTGTAATGACGCGCCTGACGCGTCCTTTGCGGCACCTGTCGAAGTCCGCGGACCATCTTGGCCGGGGCGAAGATGTGGGCGAATTGGCGGTCACAGGGCCGACCGAGGTCAGAGATCTGACCGTCGCATTCAACCGCATGCAACGACGGCTGACCCGGTTTGTCAGTGATCGTACACGTATGCTCGCAGCCCTTGGCCACGATTTACGCTCGCCGTTGACTGCCATGCGTGTCCGCGCGGAGCTGGTTGACGAAGAAGAGACGCGGGACAGCCTCATCGCATCGGTCGAAGAGATGCAGAGTATGGTCGAAGCGACGCTCACCTTTGCACGCGGCCTTACCGGATCCGAAGGTGCCGAAGTGGTCGATCTGCGCAATTTTCTGGACAGCTTGTGCAGCGATATGGCGGCACACTGCACCTTTGCCCCGAGTGATGATGTTGCCGTGCGGCTTCGACCCAACGCGTTCCGAAGGGCACTGAGGAACTTGCTTGAGAACGCCGTTCGCTACGGTGGTGCCGCAAAAGTCAGCTGGGCGACCCACGGTTCGAACCTCGTACTCAACATCGATGACAATGGGCCCGGCATTCCCGTCGACCAGTTGGAAAAGGTCTTCGATCCGTTCTATCGCCTCGAGCAATCGAGGTCTCTGGAAACGGGCGGTTATGGGCTTGGGCTCTCAATCGCGAGGACAATCGTCCAATCCCATGGCGGCGATATCCAGCTGGTCAATCAGAACAGCGCGGGTTTGCGCGCTGTTGTCACCATCCCGTTGGATGAAACCGAACTGATCGAAGGAGAAACAGATGAAACTGAACGCGTTGATCCTGCCGTTGCTGGCCAGCTTGCCCGCCAGCATGGCGCAGGCTGATGGACCAGGCTCCTGGACGGGGCACATGTGGGGCAGTGGCTATGGCTTTATGGGCGGCTTCATGATGCTCGCCTTCTGGGGTGCGCTGATCGCATTGGTGGTGTTTCTGGTGTTCAGGCTGCGGGACAATGGCACCCGTCCCCCGGACTCGGACGCGCAGGAAGCGCTCAGGCGCCGCTTTGCAAATGGGGAAATCGACGAAGAAGAGTTCCGTCGCCGCAAAGCAACGCTCGACGAATAGACCCCGCCGCGGACGCCAAAGCCGTCCGACGCGACGCCCACCGACGCTGAATAGGAAAGAACGCCATGGTCCCGGAAATTGGTCACTTCGCACTGGCCCTCGCACTGGCGCTTGCGCTTGTTCAGAGTGTTCTACCGATTGCAGGTGCGTCGCGTAGAAATGCCGTCTGGATGAAATCCGCCCAGGCGACGGCAATAGGACAAGTGCTGTTTGTGGCCATCGCCTTCGCAGCGCTGATGCAGGCTTTCATCGTCAGCGATTTTACCGTCAGGAACGTCGTCGAGAACTCCCATTCGCTCAAGCCAATGCTCTACAAGGTGGCCGGGACCTGGGGCAGCCATGAGGGTTCGCTGCTGCTCTGGATCCTGATACTCGCGGTGTTCGGCGCGGGCGTCGCCTGGTTCGGATCGAACATCCCCGCCGAGACCAAGGCGCGCACCTTGTCGGTGCAGGCGTGGATCAGCGTCGGCTTCCTGTCCTTCCTGCTGCTGACGTCGAACCCCTTCGAGCGGGTGTTTCCGCCGCCGCTCGACGGCAATGACCTCAACCCGTTGCTTCAGGACATGGGTCTCGCCATGCACCCGCCGCTCTTGTATTTCGGGTATGTCGGCTTCTCCATCGTGTTTTCCTTTGCCGTTGCGGCTCTTCTGGAAGGGCGCGTCGATCCGGCCTGGGCCAGATGGGTCCGCCCGTGGACATTGGCCGCGTGGGTCAGCCTTACGGCAGGTATCGCTCTTGGATCGTGGTGGGCCTATTATGAACTGGGCTGGGGCGGCTGGTGGTTCTGGGACCCGGTCGAGAACGTGAGCTTCATGCCCTGGCTTCTGGGCACGGCGCTGCTGCATTCCGCCATCGTCACCGAAAAGCGCGACGCGTTCAAAAGCTGGACCATCCTACTTGCCATCCTGACTTTCTCGCTTTCGCTGCTCGGGACGTTCATCGTCCGGTCAGGCCTGCTTACATCCGTGCATGCCTTCGCCGTCGATCCAGAGCGCGGGCTTTACATTCTGGGTCTGCTGGCCGTGTCCATCGGTGGGTCGCTGGCGCTCTACGCCTGGCGGGCGCCCGAAATGGAGCCGGGTGGTCTGTTTCGCCCGATCAGCCGCGAGGCCGGGCTGCTCGTGAACAACCTCATTCTGGCCGCCGCTACGGGAACGGTCCTGTTCGGGACGCTTTATCCACTGATCCTGGAGGCTGTCACCGGGGACAAGATCTCGGTCGGTCCACCTTTCTTCAACGCGGCCTTCATTCCGATGATGCTGGCACTGGTCGTGTTCATGGGTCTTGGTCCATTCCTGTCGTGGAAGCGGGCTGATATCGCCGGTTTGCTCGATCGCATCCAATTCGTGGCCGTGCTGGCGGTCATTGCAGCCTTGGCCGCATGGTATCTTCTGAACGGTGGGCCGATCATGGCCTATCTTGCCATCCTCGGCGCAGCGTGGCTGCTTTTTGCGACCCTGCGGGAATGGGCGCTACGCATCCGTCTGTTCGAGGTTTCCCTTGCAGAGAGCGCGAGACGCGTGCGCAACCTGCCACGCGCCTCTCACGGTATGACGCTTGCCCATGCCGGCGTCGCTGTGTTGATGATGGGGATGATCGGCTCGACCGGATGGAAGAGTGAGGAGATCGTCTTTGCCGCCCCCGGGACCGAAGTCACGATCGCCGGGTTCGACATCACCTTCGAAGGGGCCGCAAAGGTTCAAGGGCCGAACTACATCGCGGATCGCGGCACCCTTGTGGTGCGTCGGGATGGCGAATTGGTCACGACACTTTTCCCGGAACGGCGGTATTACCCGGTCGCGGAAAGCCAGACGACGGAGTCGGCCATCCGCTCCACATTGGCGGGTGATCTCTATACGTCGATTGCAACGCCAGCCTCCGATCAAGTGAACAACGCCGGAGCATGGACCCTTCGGATCCTCTATGAACCGCTCGTCAACCTGATCTGGATCGGCTCGATCCTGCTGGTGATCGGTGGCTGTTTGTCCTTGTCGGATCGCCGTTTGAGGGTCGGGGCGCCGCGCCGTGCCAAACAGCCAGCCACCGATGCCGTTCCTGCCGAGTAGGAGAGAAGATGAAACGTCTCATTGCCGGGCTGCCGTTTATTGCGGCGGTCATATTCGGTGGGTTTTTTCTCTGGGGGCTCAATCCCGACCGGGATCCCAACGAGATCCCTTCCGTCCTGATCTCGCAACCGGCCCCGGCGTTCGACCTCGATCCCGTGCCGGGGTTGGAGACACCCGGCCTGGCCCGAAGCGATCTTGTCGGCAACGAACGACCGGTCGTGGTCAATGTCTTTGCGTCCTGGTGCGTGCCCTGCCGCGCGGAACATGCCGTGTTGACAAGATTTGTCGAACGAGACGGCATGCGGTTGTTCGGAATAAACTACAAAGACAAACCTGAGGATGCCGTGAAGTGGCTCAATGACCTCGGCAATCCCTACGAGCGGATCGGGTCCGACCTGTCGGGCCGGACCGGGATCGAATGGGGCCTGTCGGGCGTGCCGGAAACCTTCATCGTCGATAGCGATGGCACCGTTTTGTTTCGCTATGTCGGGCCGGTCGTGGGTCCGGACGCCGTCGAACGGTTCACGCAAGCCCTGAAGCAGGCAGGCGCACTGCCAAATGGAGCAGGTTCATGAGACAGTTGATTTTCGCGTTTTGCATCGGGCTCCTTCCCTTTGCCGCCAATGCGGTGGAACCGGACGAAATGCTGACCGACCCGGTATTGGAACAGCGTGCGCGGGAGATTTCCAAGGATCTACGATGCGTCGTCTGTCAGAACCAGGACATCGACAGTTCGAACGCGGGTGTGGCGCGGGACTTGCGTCTGCTCGTACGCGAGCGCCTGGTCGTTGGAGACAGCGACGCGGAGGTGATCGAATACATACGGGCGCGGTACGGGGATTACGTGCTGCTGAAACCGCCTCTGGAGCCTGCGACCTACGCGCTTTGGTTCGCTCCGATCGCTTTCGTTCTGATCGGGGTTTTCGTTGGTGGCGGGCTACTGATGAGTCGGCGAAAGCAAGAGGCATTTGAAGACTTGGGCTCGGAGGATGAGAACACCGTGTCCGAAATTCTCAGGCAAAACGAAGCGGGGGATGCGTCATGATCTGGGGTATTTTCGTTCTTTTGACGCTGGTCGCAATCGGAATTGTCCTCTACCCGCTGCTGCTGTCCAAATCGAACACTCTCACCAGAGGGGATGCGGTACCGGCGATCCTCGCCGATCAGATGCGGGAAATCCAACGAGACATGGACCGCGGTTTGATTTCTGAACAGGAAGCTCAAGCGGCCAGACTCGAGATCAAGAAACGGATCCTCGCGACGACCCGCAATTCGGAAGAAAAAGCCGGATCATCCCGTAATGGTGGCAGAGTCACTCTCGTTGTCGCGGCGGTCCTCGCGCCGGTTATTGCCGCGGGCTACTATCTGACGATGGGATCGCCGGAGGTTCCTTCAATGGCCTTCGCTGCCCGTGCAGAGGAGCGGGCACAGACTGATGAAGTGACGGCGCTGGCAATACAACTTCGCGAAAGGCTTGTATCCGATCCGACCGGCGGCCCTAGCGAAGGGTGGATGCTGTTGGGCCAGACCTATCAGCGCATGGGCAGAGCAGCCGATGCCGTCGAAGCCTTCGAAGTCGTTGCCGAACGGGAGGATGCCACCTCCGCGACATTCTCCATGCTGGCAGAGGCTGTCGCGGTTGCCAATGACGGCGTTGTTATTCCACGGGCGAAATTGGCCATTGATCGCGCTTTGGACCTTGACCCATCCAATCCTGCGGCAACCTACTTCGAGTCTCTGTATTACTTTCAGCAAGAAGAGACGCGTAAGGCCTACGATCTGCTTGTTTCACGACTGAATCAGGAAGAGGCTTACGTTCCCTGGATGGAGACCTATGCAGCGCAGATCAACCGGATTGCAGCGGCAGCTGACCTTCCGGTCGTCAATCTACCCAGCGGGCCGACGTCGCAACCAGGCCCGAGTGCCGCAGATGTCGCGGCGGCGTCGGAGATGAATGACGCGGATCGCGCGGAGTTCATCCGATCGATGGTCTCGCGGCTGGCCGAGCGTCTTGAGGATGAACCGGACGATCTGGATGGTTGGATGCGGCTGGCAAATGCCTATACCGTCCTTCAGGAGCCCGATCGCGCCGTTGAGGCCTACCGCAAGGCTGAAGCGCTGTTGGAGCAGCAGCCCGCCAGTGATCCTCGGCGTGCGGCGGTCCGTGCCGCGCTTGAGCGGCTCGGCGGCTGACTACTGCTCGGTGTCCCGGTCGAGCAGGTCACTCCTGTCCGGCAACCTTTGCGGAAACATCCCGACCACTGGCTTGCGCCAAGGCGTTCATCACGTCCTCGGTTTTTAGCAATTCGGACAGCACAATGCCGTTCGGTGCCGATGGTCCGTAGACGGCATTGAAGGGGATGCCGTATCTGCCGAAACTCTCAAGGTAGCGGGAAATGCGCGTGTCCGGGCGTGTCCAATCTGCCTGCATCGCCGTGACTCCAGGCGCTTCAAGCGCGCTCCGGACTGGCTCCCGATCGATGATAAGTGTCTTGTTCGCTTTGCAAGTCAGACACCAGTCAGCGGTCACATCGACAAAAACGACCTCTCCTGCGGACACGCGTTTCGCTATTTCCGAACGATCAAATGCGATCCAAGCCATTGCCAACTGCGGCGTCGAACGCGCAGGTGCTGATTGCTGCAAGAGAGGACCTGCGGCAATGGCCAGGACAAGGCTGGCTATGGCAATAGACCACCTGAATTGGGACTGCACATTCGGGAGAGATAGTATCAGAACGGCGAGACCGGACAACGCCGCGACCGCGATGACAGACGCAAGCCCGGCGACACCGTCGAGCACCCAGAACAGCCACACGGCGGTTGCAAGCAACAAAACCCCCATGACGCTTTTGATGATCAGCATCCATCGACCAGGCTTGGGCATGAATGCGACCAGACGCGGGAACGCGGCGATGACGAGATAGGGCAGGGCGAGGCCGAGCCCGAGGCTCGTAAAGACGATGAGGATGTCCACGCCACGCCCGGCCAAAGCAAAGGCCACCGCGGTGCCGAGGAACGGTGCCGAACAAGGCGTCGCCATGACGGCACCGAACATGCCAGTGAAAAAGTCGGCGGAATACCCGTTGCGTCCTCCGGCCCCTGCAAGCCGCGTCTGCATGCCGTGTGGAAGGGCGAACTCGAACGCTCCGAACAGATTTGCCGAAAAGACGAGCAGGACAGCGATCATCGCCGCAAGAAACAGCGGGCTTTGAAACTGCAAACCCCACCCGACGCTGAGGCCTGCCGTCTGGAGCGCCCAGAGGACGAGCGCCAGACCCCACATGAACGTCATGATGCCGGCGCTGGCAGCGACGAAACCGAACCGGACACGGGTTGTGTCGTGATCGGTGTGTTTGAGCACAGACGACACCTTGATGGACAGCACCGGCAGCACGCAGGGCATCACATTCAGGATCAATCCGCCCAGCAGCGCGATCGCGGCAATCCAGATCAGTTCCATCATGTCCGGTGTCGTGGCGGCCAGTTCAAAGGGTGGTGCTATTCCTTGCGCCACGCGATCCGCGATGATCGTGAAGGCCCGGTTCTCGCCGTCGGTGACGGTAATCGACGGAGCCACTGTCACATCCGTATTCGACGAGAGGATCGGCAAGCGCGCCCAAAGCAAACGATCCTCTTCTCCCAAACGGATATCGGGTTTGCCAAGCGCAACACCCATACCCAGTTCGGGAAACACATCCGGCGACTGGAGTGGTTCATCGACGCGAAGGCTGACGATCAACTCCGTGAGGTCTTCGTCGATGAAGGCATTTGCCTCGCTGACGCCGCTCGTCTTGGCCCCTTCGGGGACGCGCTCGGAAAACGTACCGATCAGCCCAGCCGAAGTGCTGTCGATGACGTTGCCCCGTCCGAGGCGAAGTGACAGGTCAAACTCTTCCGGGACACAGACATTGGAGCACACCAGCAGTTTGACCTGCGCGGAAAGAGTCACAGGTGCGCCGGGATCTTTGAGCGTTATGCGCAGCGGAAAGACGACTTCACCCGCATAACCAAAATTTTCGATGCCGAAGGCGGTGAAGCGCGTCGGGGCGGGCCACATGAATTCGACATCTGCGACGTTTTCGGAACCGCTCCATTCGACCGAAGGCGGTATTCCCACCTCGCCCGCCGACCGCCAATAGGTCTTCCAGTTTTCGTTCAGTTGAAGGTGAAGCCCGGCTGACAGAGTCTGTGTGTTCTCGGGAACGCCGTCCTGTACACTAATGAGATGCGCGGTGAGTGGCGCGCTCTGGTATTCAGCAGAGGTTGCTGCCGCGACACTTCCAGAGACAACGGCCAGGAGCACGAAGGGAATAAGCAAAACCCGTCGCAGGATCAAAAGGCAATCGATCAAGATACCTGCTTCCTTCCCATATTTTCCGCAGATTTCGCCAGGACGGCGGAAATTGCGTCAAAGTCCACCTGTGGCAAAACCCTGACGACCGTCCGCACAGACAATTCGCGCAACGCCAGTCGCAGAAGATGAAAGGGTTCGACACCCATCCGGCAGAAGGTCTGACGCTTGCTTCGTGGACACGATAGCCTTCAGATCTAGGCAGTCTGCAAGGCTTCCCGCGCAACCTCCAAGTAATGTAACCATCAACAGCAATACGAATACCTTTGCTTTCCCTCGCACATCACTGCCTGTTGCGGGCGACGCTAGGAATCACGGAACTTATGGGCTCGGGCGCTTCCTCGATAGTATCGTTTGCCTTGTCGGAATGGCACGATTTCCCCATGAATCTATGCATCACAAGATGCGCTCCAACGCACAACAGGAGCGGGGCGAAAGCCGATGCATTGCCCCACATACCCGCAAGCGTTCCGCCAGCGAGAAAAAAACCGATCACGGGCAACAGCATCACAATGCAACACGCCATCATTCCGTAATGCATGAGCTTGTCTGTAATCGGCTTATTCTTGGGATTTTCGTCGTCCATGACACCCTCTTTGTCTCGTTCCTGGCGTCATTTGCGACCCTCCAGCAGGGTAAGGTCAAGGATACAAATGGATACACTTCTCGCGGCCTTGTCAGGTTGCCTGATGCCGGGTCTCCCGTAAAAGACATGTACAAACCGTAGGCTAGGAGTGTGTCATGACGACATCGCGAAACAACAAGATCAATCGATGAAGCCTGTTGGGGTATGCGGCTGTCGCTTTGGTTGCACCAAGCGTGGTTCGAGCCGAAACCATTCGCCGCAACATTTCTTCTTTCCGAGTTCATGACTGGCAAGACCATTTCGACACGCTCGGCAAAGGGATCATCATCTCAGACACCGTGACGATGGCGCTACAGCACTGGACAGCGGACGGCGAGATGCGGATTTACCCGACATCCGTTCCGCTGACCGACGAACTCACCAAACGCGGTTACACTGAAGTGGTGGAAAAACGCAAAAACCCCAGTTGGGCGCCGACGCCCTCCATGCGGGAACGCAATCCGGAATGGCCGGCACGTATCGAGGGGGGTGATCCGGACAACCCCTTGGGTACTCGCGCACTGTACCTGTCGTGGCAGTACTACCGTATTCACGGGACACAGGACACGCGCAAGATCGGCCGCCGGTCGTCAAACGGCTGCATCGGTTTGTTCAACGAACAGATCGAGGAAGTCTACGAGCGAGCGCCTGTCGGCACTCAAGTCAAACTCATCTGACCCAACGGGCAAGGCGGAAGATACAGGCATGGACAAATTAACTGCGCTGATTGGTGCCGTTTTTGTTATCGGCGGGGGTTTTGCCGTTTGGCAGTTCGTTGGAGCCGAAGATTTAGCGGTTGGCCACTCCATGACGCCACCTGACACAAGCGAGATTGCCGAAGGCGATCCGATCGTCCAGGTCCAGCTGCCTGACGCACTCTCGCAGCAGGCGGCGCTTGGGAAGAACATATTCGAGGCAAAATGTTCCGAGTGTCACGGCGAAAATGCCGCCGGTCGCAACGGTGTTGCGCCGCCTCTCGTGCACAAGATCTACGAACCGAGCCACCATTCGGACATGGCTTTTGTTCTGGCAGCTCAAAACGGCGTCCGTGCACATCACTGGAATTTCGGTAATATGCCTAAGATCGAGGGATTGACCCAAGGAGACGTCAAGATGGTGGCCGCCTATGTCCGCGAATTGCAGCGGGCCAACGGGATCAACTGATGCGTTGGTCGAAGACGAACCGATGGATTCTGTCGGCCGTTTTCGGCCTTTTCCTTGTAGTACTCGGGGTGCCAGAGGCGCCGGTATATCATGGTGAAACGTCGTTGGGGCAGGAATACCATGGTCACGAAGACGCAGGGCCATCGACCGAGGCCTCTGGCCACTGCCATCCAGGCCTCGATTGTTCTGTCCCGGCAGCGTTATTGCTTCAGCCGAACATGGCGTACGAGCCTTCTTTTCTGAAAGCCGTCATGCAAGACGGCGCGATCCAACGAACCGAATTGCGCCCGATCAGCGATCCTCCACCGCCCCGACGGTGGGTCTGATTTCACATCGCTCGAAAAGCAGACCCAAAGAAGGATCGAAGACATGAAAAAGACGACTATCGTAGCGGCAGTGTTGATTGCAGGTACTGCGGTCACGGCATTCGCGCATAGCGGTGCCACCGGCATCGTGAAAGAGCGCATGGATGCCATGCTTGCAATGGGGAAGGCGGTCAAGACCGTGGCCCCGATGATGCGGGGCGAAACGGCCTATGACGCAGAAACAGTGCGCGATGCCGCGCGCCTGTTCCAGCAGCACGCCGGTGAGAGCATGACAAAGCTGTTCCCAGAGGGCACAGGGGGCATGCCCTCGGAAGCCAAGGACGAGGTGTGGACCGACTGGGAGCGCTTCGCGGCATTGGCAAGTCAGCTGGAAGAATACTCTGAGGGCCTGGAACGCGCAGCCGACAATGGATTGGGCGGCATGAGCGGCAATACCTCCATGGATGGCGCCTCGATGATGGGCGGCGGGTCAATGATGGGAGGCGATACAACCATGATGGGCGGGAGCACGATGATGGGCCGAGGCGACATGATGGATGCGGCCGCCATTGCCGAAATGCCCGCCGACGCAGCATTCGCGATGACGACCCAGGTCTGTTCCGCATGCCATGAACGCTTCCGGGCGGAAGAAGACTGACCATGCGCCGGTTCTTGACACTCGTCAGCGGGGCCGCCGTGCTCGGCGCGGCCAGCCTCGGCGTCGTGATTGCATGGCCTGTCGGCAGTGCAGTGACTCCGATTGCAATAGAGGGCAATGTCGACCGGGGCGCATATCTGGCGCGCGCCAGTGGGTGCATTGCCTGTCATACCAATTTTGAAGCGGGCGGCGCACCACTTGCCGGAGGGGCGCCGCTCGAAACCCCGTTCGGAACGTTCTACCCGCCCAACCTGACGACAGACCCGGAACATGGCATGGGCGAATGGACGGCAGAACAGTTCGCAAAAGCCGTGCGGCAAGGCATCGGCCCCGATGGAACGCCGTACTATCCGTCTTTCCCGTACACCTTCTATGCGGATTTTTCTGATCAGGATATCGCTGACCTCTGGGCGGCGTTTCAAACCGTGCCGCCCGTGGACGAGCCTGCACCAGAAAATGATGTCAGCTTCCCATTCGACCAACGATGGGGGCTGAAGCTCTGGCGAGCGGCGTTCTTCTACGATCCGGATACCGAACCGATTGAAGGGCGAAGCGACGCATGGAATCGAGGACGGGAATTGGTGCGCGGTGCGGCACATTGCGGAGCCTGCCATACGCCGCGCAATCTTGCGGGAGGCCGCGATATCGGTGCTTCCTTTGCAGGCAACGCCCAGCTTCCCGGTGGCAGCAAGGCCCCCGCGATACGGCCAAAAGACCTGGTCAAAAATGACTGGACGGTTTCAAACCTCGCTTATGCGCTCCAGACCGGCATCACCCCTTCGGGCGATGCTTTCGGCGGCAGCATGGCGGAAGTGGTTCGCGAGGGAACTCGGTTTCTGACACCTGCCGATCGCGAAGCGATGGCGCTTTTCCTGCTGAACAAGGACACGGTCGAGGCGGAGAACCCCGCGTCGAACTAACACCACGCGGGGGCAACACGCCCCCGCTTTCTCGAGGATCGAAATGAGACAAACACGTCGGGATTTCTTGCGCCATGCAACACTGGCGGCCTGCGCGGCGGCCATCCCGCAGTCGGCTTTTGCCGCGACCCCGTTCGAGGACCTGATTGCCAAGGTTGCACGTCGACAGCTTCTTCCGGACACCTACCCGGAAACAGAGATCTGGGGCTATGACGGCCTCGTTCCGGCCCCGGAAATCAGGGTCACACAAGGCGATCGGGTGCGTCGCAGGTTTCGCAACGAGGTACCCGATCCCAGTTCGGTTCACTGGCACGGAATCCGGATCGACAACGCGATGGATGGCGTTTCAGGGCTGACCCAAGAGGCCGTAGCGCCGGGTGGAACCTTTGACTACGACTTCGTCGTACCGGACGCGGGCACCTATTGGTATCACGCGCATAATCGCTCATACGAGCAAGTCGCGCGTGGTCTGCGCGGTGCCTTGATCGTCGAAGAGGTCGATGGACCGGACATCGACCGCGAGGAAGTCATCGTTCTGGAGGACTGGTTGCTCGACCCTGAGAGCGGGCAGCTGTTCGACAATTTCGAACAGCCCATGATGATGAGCCACGGTGGACGTACCGGCAACTTTATCACGACCAACGGGCGCTATGACCTGACCTTGCCCGCGCAGCGCAACGAGCGCATTCGCTTGCGGATCATCAACGCAGCAAGCGCTCGAATTTTCCCGCTGAGGCTCTCTGGATTCAGTGGCTGGACGGTGGCCGTGGATGGAATGCCAACCGGCCAACCCCAGTCGGTTGACGGCGAGTTGATCCTCGGCCCGGCACAGCGCGTCGACTTAATTGTGGATGTGACCGAAGACGAAGGCGGCACCGCCCAATTGCTTCGCATCGGCGATGATGATCAACTGACCCCGTTGGTGAGTTTTCTGGTCAACGGCACAGCCAGTTCAGTACCAAGAGGCAAGCCACTGCCGTTGCCGCCGAACCCCGCGGCACACGCCCCGGACCTTGCCGATGCGCGTGATTTGCGACTGGTCATGTCCGGCGGGGCAATGGGGCGAATGCAGTCCGCATTGCTTGGCGGGGAACGTCTTGGATTCCGTCAGCTTGCCCAAGCGGGCAAATTCTGGGCCCTGAATGATGTCGCCGAAATGACCTACACGCCACTGGCCGATCTATCCCTGAACGAGCCGGTGCGCCTGAAGATCGAGAACCAGACCGTTTTCCCACATGCGATGCACCTGCACGGGATGCATTTCCGCGAGCTGCGCCCCGACGGCGCGTTCGGGCCGATGCGGGACACGATCCTGTTGGCCGGCAACGAGTCCCGGGAGATCGCCTTTACGGCAGACAATCCCGGCAAGTGGCTGTTCCATTGCCACATGCTCAGCCACGCCGCATCTGGCATGACAACCTGGATACGGGTCACATGAGATATCTCGTTTGGTCCCTTCCGATCACTGTCGCAGCAGCCGCCTTCACGTATTGGCTCTCGACCAGTGCATCCTCGGATGTCGGCAGCGCGTCCAGGGCGGAGAGCTACGACATCGAAGAAGGCGCGTTGCTCTACGCAGAAAACTGTGCGTCTTGTCATGGCGCGGGTCTGGAAGGCCAGCCGGAATGGCGAACGCCCGGCGCGGATGGGCGCCTGCCAGCACCACCACATGATGAGACGGGTCACACCTGGCATCATCCTGACAGCCTGCTCTTCGATTACACAAAACTGGGGGGTGCGGCGCTTCTGGCGCGTCAGGGCGTCGAATTCGACAGTGGCATGCCCGGTTTCGCAGACGTGCTGACCGACCAGCAAATTCACAACATCCTGGCCTTCATCCGGTCCACCTGGCCAGACCGCATCCGCGAAGTCCAGGCCGCGCGGACAGAAGCCGACGAACAACGGGGAGAGAACTAAAATGCGTTTCAGACAAGCCTTCACGACGGTCGCGATAGCTGCCTTGCTTCCGATACCGGCACTCGCGGACGAACTGTCAGAGTCCCGGGTCAAGGAACTTGTGCTCGAGGCAATCCGCGAGAACCCGGAGATTGTCATGGAGGCCGTGGCGATCCTCGAACAAAGGCAGGCGCAAGCGCAGGAGCTCAGTCAGGCCCAAGTTCTGAATGACCAGCGCGATCTGATCGAGAACGATCCGAATGCGCCGGTTCTCGGCAACCTGGAAGGGGACGTCACTGTTGTGGAATTTTTCGACTACAACTGTCCCTATTGTCGGCGGGTCAAACCCGAGGTGCGGGCTTTGATCGAAGACGATCCCAACATTCGCCTCGTCTATCGTGAATGGCCCATTCTCGGAGACGGATCGGTGTTTGCCGCGAAAGCGGCCTTGGCAGCGCGCAAGCAGGACAAATACGAAGAGTTTCACTGGGCAATGATGGGGCTGGAAGGCCGCGCGGAAGAGGCCTCCGTGCTGCGCGTGGCCGAGGAGATCGGCCTGGATATCGCGCAGTTGCGCAAGGACATGGAGGCCCCCGAGGTCGAAGAGCACATTGCGACCTCCATGCAACTGACCCAAGCTCTGGGCTTTAACGGCACGCCGTCTTTCGTGATCGGGGATGCGCTGGTCCCGGGCTTCGTCGAAAAGGCGCAGCTTGCCGACTTGGTCGAGGAAGCCCGCAAAGTCGAAGACTGAAATTCTGTGCCCGGACCACCCTTGGGTGGTCCAGGCACTGCATCAAGCGGCCGCAGGTTCCACGTTGTAGCCCGCATCCCGAATGATCGCTTGGACCTGATCGGCTGGTAACACGCTGTCGACATGCACCTGTCGGGCAGAAAGGTCACATTCTACGCCTGCATTCGGATCTGCGCTCTTCACCGCGCTTTCGATTGCTGCGGTGCAATGCCCACAGCTCATGTCCGGAACGCTGAACTTCATCGGAACCACTCCTTGATCTGATTTCTATCGGTGACATGGGGCTTCCCCCCGCTGGAAGGTCAAGTGAAGAAATTTATTTGGCGCCCTCCCATTGACCCTCCAGTAACTGGAAGCCTCATATTCCACTTCGAATGGAAAAACAGGTGACACATATGCCCGAACCCAAACAGATCAGCCTGCCGATCGAAGGCATGTCATGCGCGTCCTGCGTTGGCAGGGTCGATCGCGCATTGAATGCAATCGACGGCGTAGAGGATGTGTCGGTGAACCTTGCCTCGGAAACTGCTCGCATGAGCGTGGACGCGCTCAAGCGCATTCCCGACATCATCGAATCCCTTCGCGAGCTGGGCTACCCCGCGCGGAAGGCCAGGGCCGAACTCACGATTGCAGCGATGTCCTGTGCCTCTTGCGTCGGGCGGGTCGATAAGGCGCTTGCCGCGGTGCCCGGGGTGGTCGAGGTGAACGTCAACCTCGCCTCAGAGACGGCGACGGTCATTTACGTCGAAGGTCTTGTCACGACATCCGATCTGATCGAATCAAGCGGCGCGGCAGGGTATCCAGCAACCGTGGCAACGGCCCAGGCCGGTGACGACAGAGTTGCGCGCAAGGAGGAAGAGGCTCAGGCGCTTGCCAAACGGGTCACCTTTGCGGCCATCCTCGCCTTGCCGGTCTTCCTGATCGAAATGGGTGGCCACGTCATTCCGGCCGTTCATATGCTGATCGAGACCACGATTGGCCAGCAGACGAGTTGGCTTCTTCAGTTCGTGCTGACGACAATCGTTCTCTTCGGCCCGGGCCGGACGTTTTACACCAAGGGTTTCCCGGCCTTGTTCCGGGGTGCCCCCGACATGAACAGCCTCGTCGCGGTCGGCACCGGGGCGGCTTACCTTTATTCCGTGGTTGCGACATTCGTACCGTCGGTCCTGCCTGACACGCTGCGCACCGTCTATTTCGAGGCGGCAGCGGTCATCGTCGTTCTGATCCTTCTGGGGCGGTTTCTTGAAGCGCGCGCCAAGGGGAGAACGGGCGCGGCCATCCAGAAGCTATTAGGGCTTCAGGCGCGGACTGCACGCGTGATGCGGGACGGAGAAAGCGTCGAGATCGAGATCGATGCGCTGGTTCAGGGTGACATCGTCATCGTGCGCCCTGGTGAACGCATCGCGGTCGATGGCGAGGTCATCGAGGGGACCAGCCGCGTCGACGAAAGCATGCTGACAGGCGAGCCGATCCCCGCTGAAAAAGGTGCCGGAGATACGGTGACCGGCGGGACGGTCAACGGCGCCGGAAGCCTACAGTTCCTCGCCACGCGGGTCGGCGCCGACACGACCCTGGCGCAGATTATTCGCATGGTCGAAGAGGCCCAGGGCGCCAAACTGCCGATCCAGGGATTGGTCGACCGGATCACCTTGTGGTTCGTGCCTGCCGTGATGGCGATCGCGGCGGCGACCGTGCTGGTCTGGCTGTTTTTCGGGCCTGATCCGGCCCTGACGATGGCGCTGGTCGCCGGTGTGTCGGTGCTCATCATCGCGTGCCCCTGCGCGATGGGGCTTGCGACGCCGACCTCGATCATGGTCGGGACGGGACGTGCTGCGGAAATGGGTGTCCTGTTCCGTAAAGGTGACGCCTTGCAGCAACTTGATTCCGTTGATGTGGTCGCCCTCGACAAAACAGGCACGGTGACCGAGGGGCGACCCGCACTGACTGACCTTGTGCTGGCGGAAGGGTTCGATCGCCCAACAACGCTCTCGAAGATCGCTGCCGTGGAGTCGCTCTCCGAGCATCCTGTCGCGGACGCCATCGTGCGGGCCGCGCGGGCCGAGGGCGCACCTCTTGTGGCGGCCGAAGGCTTTCAATCGGTCACAGGTTACGGCGTGCGCGCCGTGGTCGAAGACGTGGAGGTGTTGGTTGGGGCCGACCGCTACATGGCGCGCGAAGGCATTGACGTCTCGGCATTGGCTCCAGAGGAAACGAAGATCGCAAGCAAGGGTCGCACGGCGCTTTACGCTGCCATAGATGGGCGTGTCGCCGCCGTGATCGGCGTGGCCGATCCGGTCAAACCGGCAAGCCGCGCAGCCATCGCAGCGCTGCACGAAAAGGGTCTTGCGGTTGCGATGATCACCGGCGACAAACGCGAAACCGCCGAAGCCATCGCCCGCGAAACCGGTATCGACCACGTCATCGCCGGCGTCCTGCCGGACGGCAAGGTTGCGGCGCTCGACAGTTTGCGCCAAGGGAACAAGCGCATCGCCTTTGTCGGCGACGGGATCAACGACGCCCCCGCGCTCGCGCAGGCCGATGTCGGCATCGCCATGGGCACCGGCGCCGATGTGGCCATCGAAAGCGCGGGCGTCACGCTGGTCAAGGGCAACCTTGATGGTATCGTGCGTGCGCGGCGGCTCGCCCGGGCCACGATGCGCAACATCCGCCAGAACCTGTTCTTCGCGCTGATCTACAACGCCTCCGGCGTGCCGGTCGCGGCGGGAGTTCTGTTTCCCTTCTTTGGCATCCTCATCAGTCCGATGTTTGCTGCCTTCGCCATGAGCGCGTCGTCAATCTCGGTGGTGCTCAATTCGCTGCGCCTTCGCGGCGTTCGTATCTAGAAGCGCGCAACAGCGTTCGGATGAACCAAAATTAAAAGGGGGCCATTTATGCAGAGCGAAAAAGAAACGTACCGCGAAAATTCCATCAGTCTGGGCGGAGCCGTTGCGATGGGGACAGGCGTGATGATCGGCGCTGGAATCTTTGCGTTGACGGGGCAAATCGCGCAGCTCGCCGGCCCGCTTTTCCCGCTTGCATTCATCGCCGGCGCGGTCGTCACAAGCTTCAGCGCCTACAGCTACATCAGGATGTCGAACAAATGGCCGTCCTCGGGTGGCATCGCCATGATCCTGCAGAAATGCTATGGCCCCGGAGCCATCGCGGGCGGGGCCGCACTGCTGATGGCGCTCAGCATGGTGATCGCGGAAAGCCTCGTCGCGCGAACCTTCGCCACCTATGTCCTGCGCCCTTTCGATATCGAAGGTGGCCCATTGGTCCCCGCTCTGGCTGTGGCCGTGATCGTTTTCGCCTTTTTGGTGAACATGGCCGGAAACCGCTCGGTCGGGCTGTTCTCGTTGATCATGGCCGCGATCAAGATCGGAGGCATAGCTCTGTTTGGCATCGCGGCCCTGTGGTCCAGTGGTTTTGCGTTCGCCGCGGCGTCCGAGACCTCACAATCCTACGGGCTCACGGGGTTCATCGCCTCTACGGCGCTGGCCATCCTTGCGTTCAAGGGATTCACCACGATCACCAACAGCGGAGCCGAGATCACTGAACCAAATCGCAATGTTGGCCGAGCGATCATGTTCTCTATCGGAATCTGCGTCGTCGTCTACCTGTTGGTCGCCTACGGGGTCGGTTCGAGTCTCACGATCGAGGAGATCATCTCAGCGCGTGACTATTCGCTGGCACAAGCGGCGCAGCCCGCCCTTGGACAAACCGGCTTCATACTCACGGTGATCCTGGCCGCTGTCGCAACGGCGTCCGGCGTTCTGGCCAGCGTCTTCGCGGTGTCGCGTATGCTGGCGATGCTGACCGACATGGAAATGATCCCGCACAGCCACTTCGGTATGCCAGGTCCCATCCAACGCCACACCCTGGTCTATACTGTCGTCATCGCCGCGACGTTGGCCGTGCTCTTTGATTTAGGCCGGATCGCATCCCTCGGTGCTTTCTTTTACCTCGTCATGGACATGATCATACATTGGGGCGTGTTCCGCTATCGTCGAGCAGACGTCGGCGCCTTCGGTATCGTGCTTTTGACTGCCCTGGCGCTCGATGCGATAGTACTGGCAGCTTTCACCGTGATGAAGCTTCAAAGCGACCCGATGATCGTTCTCTACGCCGCTGTCGGGATGATCGCTGTGTTCGCCTTCGAGCGCGTTTACTTGTCGCAATGGGTGGCACCGCAAGTCGCCCCCGCCCCCGCCCACGCCCACGGTGATTAGCCTGCCATCACCTGGCCTGAAGAGATGCGATGCCTTGTGCGCCGATCGTGATCAGCCCGACCGACAAGGCAAACGCAGCCAGGGCAAGCAGCATCACGCCCGTGTTCATGGGCAAGCGACGTACAACCGGTCCAAGAAATTCCGACCGCCCGAAAGCCGAGACGTAGAGCGGCAACGCGCTTATCATAGTCGCATAGAGGTAAACGCCGGAGATGTTCTCGAAAAACGCCGAACGCGCAAGAGTCGGGGATACAACCGCCAAAGCGGTTGAACGATTGCCGCCGAATGACCCGAACCAGTCGGCAGATAGAACGTATATCAGCACGTGGAGACCTGGAAAGAGAAGGGCTCTGAGCAAGACATCGACCAGCACGAAAAACGCCGTGTCTCTTGAGCCCGCCTTTGGTTGCTTTGTCATAGCGAAAAGGAAAAAACTGACATAGTTGACGGCAAAAACCACGGGCAAACCGTTGGTCGCAACCTGCCTTAGTAAGCGCATGAGTGCCGGTCCGCCGGCAGCAAGAGCCGGAGCAAAGCCCGGAGCCAGTAAGACGTAGAACAACAGGACCGGCAGTAATGCAGCGAAGCTGAACAGCAGGACATTTCTAACAAACTGAGCCGCGGGCATACTGATAGAGAAAAATCTATCCATTGAAATAGCCTGCCATGTGGGCACCACTAGGTCGATGATACGGGGCGTTGTTGCACAAGTCTGACGCCTCAGGATTCCCTTCGCGAACCCATGCTGTTAGCCGCATTCCATGAGCAACCCATCTCCCGCCCGCTATCGTACGACCAACTGGTCCAGCTACAACGCATCGCTGCGCAAGCGGGGGTCCCTGCTGATCTGGGTCGACGAAGACATCACTTGGCGCGCGCCCTCACCGCCGCCCTCCTAGCCGGCACGATATCATTTCTGTCCCCCTGCGTGCTACCTCTTGTGCCAGGTTATGTCTCCTACGTAACCGGGCGCACAGCCGCTGAGGGCGGGGTGGTCGGCGCTTCGCCGTCGCGCGCGGTCTGGCTGAGCCTGTGTTTTGTCCTCGGCTTCTCCACCATCTTCATGGGACTTGGCGCATCCGCGACTGCAATGGGTCAGGCCCTGCTTCGGTGGCGGTATGAACTCAACCTCGTTGGGGGCGGCATCATCATTTTCTTCGGGCTCTTCATGATAGGAGCCGCGCGTGTTTCGGTCATGGAACGCGACTTCCGATTCAATCTCAACATCCCCGGGGGCCAACCCGCTGCGTCCTATGTCCTCGGTCTTGCCTTCGGTTTCGGCTGGACTCCGTGCATCGGCCCGATCCTCGGCGCGATCCTGACAGCCAGTGCGGCGAGTGCCACGATGGGCGAAGGTATCATGCTGCTTGCCGTCTATTCCGCCGGCCTTGGAATACCGTTTCTGATCGTGGCCGGATTCACCGACCAGATCGCGGGACGGTTGCGGGCCATCGGCCGGGTTGGCCGCCGCCTCCACCAGCTTGCGGGCATAGTGATGATCTTGATGGGGCTGGCGATGATGACAGGGCAGTTGAGCGCGCTGTCATACTGGATGCTCGACGTATTTCCGGTTCTGGGACGGATCGGATAGCTCCATTAGTAGCAGCGTCTATTGATAACAGAAAATTTTCTTGAACCTCTAGTAGCTTTAGGAGTTAAGCCACCGACAAAGAACGGCACCATGGAGCAAGTTGCCAATAACGCCTCACTCCTTCCCGGGCGAACAACACTGCGTTCGGGGTAAGGTTCGGTTTGCCGTCCAATGCGTGAACGGAGCAATCTATATGCTGACAAGACGACATTTCATCCAGACGACCACCGCGCTGTTTTCGGCATCGATATCCAGCCCGCTCCTTGCAGACACGTGGCCTACCGATGCGCAGAAGGCAGCTTGGGACGCACAGGTTACACCTCCCGGCTACGACCCGGCCACGTCCAACCCTTGGGGCCTTCACCCTCGCTTCCTGCCACAGCGGGTCCTCGCGAAGGACGGACTTGTACCCGGTGATATCCATGTCGATGCTGTTGCGCGCTATCTCTACCACATCGAAGAAGGCGGCACGGCGATGCGCTATGGCGTGGCGATCGCGCGCGGTAAACTTTACGAACCGGGCACCTATACGATCAAGCGCAAGGTCAGGTGGCCGCATTGGCAGCCGACACAAAACATGATCGACCGCGACCCAGAGCTTTACGCCGATATCGCTGACGGTATGGAACCCGGACCTGAAAACGCGCTCGGATCGCGAGCCCTCTATCTCTTCGTCGGCGACCGAGACACCTATCTAAGGATTCACGGGACACCGTATCCAAGAAGCATTGGCGGCCGTGCGAGTTCCGGCTGCGTCCGAATGGTCATGGCACACATCAATGATCTCTATCCCAACGTCGAGATTGGCTCGACGGCATTCCTGTACTCGGCGGAAGACAGCGTCACCCCGAGAAGTTGACTGGCGCATCATGTGTTACGCGTGGGCTTGACGCATCTATGGGCTGATCAGGACTGGCGCGAAGTGCAGATGGGGTTGCCACCTGCCGAGCGTAGCGGAACCAAGGTGTTTTCCACCGGACCGCTGTGTTCATACCAATAACAGCCATCCTCGGGACGAAGCCGCGCCGTGGTGAGATCCTGACCAGGCGCAGCAAGGGCAATGACGGCCTCGGGAACACTTCCCACTTCGTTGCGAGCGCCGCCGTCGTCCAGCGTTGGCACCGCGCAGCCAGCAAGCACCAATGTCGCTGCGATAATCGGCGCGTTTCGTTTCTGCATGTCTACCTCACTCATTCTGATCGCTTCGTACCGGCAAGCGTTGCTCCAACCGCGTCGTTTCAAGGGGGCGGCTAGCTTCAAGCCTCCGCAGGGCGCCTTTCTTGCTGGACGAATATCCACTTGTTGCCCTTGAAGCTCTAGTTACTGTAGGGGCTATGTCAATGTGGAATCAATGAATCCTGAGGTCAATCCATGTCTTCCGACGGCAACCGCAACGATCACGGCCATCCGGGTGATCAAGAGCATTCTGACCCAAGAGGCAACTCCTGTTGCGACGCCAGCAAGGACGTCGCGTCCACGGCGCCAGCGCCGTCTGGCGGAAGGAGCTTTCAGGTCTCCGGGCTCGATTGCGCCGAAGAGGTGGCGATCCTGAACCGGGTTGTCGGGCCGAAAGTGGGCGGAACCGAACACCTGGCATTCGACGTGATCAACGGGCGAATGACCATCCTCGATAGCGCCGAGAGGATACCAGACGACGAAGTCACGCAGTTGGTCGCAACGACCGGCATGAGCGCCAAGCCATGGGATGCCGACAACGCAGCAGAGGACCAGGCGGCGCATCTGGCACGTCAGAAGCGCTTTACCTCGTTGAGCGGCGGCTTCTGGGCGGCGGGATTCCTTTTTCACATTGTCGAGACCGGCATGGGCGGCGCGCTCGGGCTCTTTGCGGGCCATGGCGAGGTGCCTATGCCTATGGTGGAAGCAGGGATCTTCGCCGTCGCGATTCTTTTTGGCGTCTGGCTTGTCGCGCCCAAGGCCTGGTCTTCGGCGCGGAGGCTTAGCCCCGACATGAACCTGCTCATGGTGGTGGCCGTCGCGGGCGCCATCGGCCTCGGCGAGTTTTTTGAGGCCGCGACGGTCGCCTTCTTCTTCTCGCTTTCGCTTTATCTTGAGAGCTGGAGCGTGGGGCGGGCGCGTAATGCGGTTTCCGCGCTCCTCGATCTGGCGCCGCCAACGGCGCGGGTTCTTTACGACGACGGATCTGAATCCGACGTTCCGGCCGCGGCCGTGGCAGTCAATGCAAGGTTTATCGTGCGCGGCGGCGACCGGATCCCCCTCGACGGTGAGGTCGTGGACGGGGCAGGGGCCGTCGATCAGGCCCCAATTACTGGGGAAAGCGCGCTAGTGCCCAAGGAACCAGGCGACGAGGTCTATGCCGGCACGATCAACGGCGAGGGCACACTGACGGTGCGGGCGACGAAGGCCGCCTCGGACACGGTGCTCGCGAAAATCATTCGCATGGTGGGCGATGCCCATGCCCGCCGCGCGCCGGTCGAACAGTGGGTGGCCAAGTTCGCGCGCATCTACACACCCATCGTGATGGCTTTGGCGATCGCCATCGCGCTGGTGCCGCCACTGCTGCTCGGCGGCGCCTGGGACTACTGGTTCTACAATGCTCTGGTCCTTCTGGTCATCGCATGTCCTTGCGCGCTGGTCATTTCTACGCCGGTCTCCATCGTGGCAGCGCTGACCGCGTCGGCACGGGCGGGGGTGCTCATCAAGGGCGGCGCCTATGTCGAGGCGCCGGGGCGGACCACGGCACTGGCGATGGACAAGACCGGGACGATCACCATGGGCGAGCCTGAGGTGGCGGCGGTTCACCCACTGGTCGGCGTTTCCGCACGCGATCTCATGGCGCTGGCAGCAAGCCTGGAGGCGCGGTCTTCACACCCGCTGGCACGCGCCATCCTCTCGCGCGCCGAAGCCGATGGTGTTTCCGTGTCTGCCGCAGAGGACACCCGTACCGTGCCCGGGCGCGGTCTGGAAGGACGCGCCGACGGGCGCGCTATCTGGCTCGGCTCGGATCGCTTCGCCGAAGAGAAGGGGTTCGGCAATGCCATTCCGGCGGATCTGCGGGATCGGATCGAAGGGGCAGGGAGCACCCTCGTTGCCGTGGGTGACGAGACCGGCGTGACCGGCGTACTGGAGCTTCGCGACCGCATCCGCCCAGATGCAAAGGGGATCGTTGCGCGTCTGCATGCGCAGGGTGTGAAGACCATCGTGATGTTGACGGGCGACAACGAACGCACCGCGCGCGCGGTGGCAGCCGAAGTCGGCATCGACGAGGTGCGCGCCGAACTTTTGCCAGAAGACAAGGTGACGGCCATTGAGGAACTCGTCGAAAGCCACGACATGGTGGCGATGATCGGCGACGGTGTGAATGACGCACCGGCCATGGCGCGGGCGCATTATGCCATCGCCATGGGCGCTGTCGGATCGGATGCCGCGATCGAGACGGCCGACATCGCGCTGATGACCGACGACATCGGCAAGGTACCCTGGCTTATCGGCCATTCGCGCCGTGCCATGACGATCATCCACCAGAATATCGGCATATCGCTGGCGACCAAGGCGCTGTTCGTCGGGCTGACCGCGTTCGGTATGGCCTCAATGTGGGGCGCCATTGCTGCGGATGTAGGCGTGTCTCTGCTGGTGGTCGCCAACGCACTTCGGCTCCTGAACGGCCATCAGGTTGAGGCCGGGCCTTCAGGCGGAGAACCGGTGGGCGAGCAGATGGCGAAAGGAGCACTGGCGCACGGTCATTGATCCGGCGGTTTCGGTAGCTCGATATCGCTTTTGCGGTCCAGCCACGCCAGCGCCCCGACAGAGAATTCCGAACCCCGGTAGGGTTCCGTCCAGGCGGTCTCGATGTCGTCCCAGGGCAGAGGCTCGAGATTTCCAAGAAAGAGCGTCAGACGGTAGGCCGCTGCCTCGGGAAGCCAAGGCGCCTCCTTGGCCGGCGTCGCGGCGACAGGTCCGGACAGGAGGAGCGCACTTGCGAGTGTGGCGAGCAGCACTCTCATAATATTTCGCATCACCACGGCCTCCAAAGTAAAAAGTTAGACATGGCTAACTTATCTACCCGAAGCAAACAAGTTGTCAATCCCGCTGTTTCGCTGCAAAGTCCCGAGTATGACAAAGCTACAATCACAAGGGCGTGAGCCATTCGAAGCGGTCGACCGGGCTCCCGAGGCGCAGGCCGATGGCTTTGCGACCGTGCGTCAGGCACATGAAAGCGAGATGGCGGAGGATTACGTCGAACTGATCGCGGAACTGATCGAGACGCGCGGGGAGGCCAGACCGGTCGAGATCGCCGAGCGGCTTGGCGTGAAGCCGCCGACCGTGACCAAGAACATCTCGCGGCTCAAGGCTGCTGGTCTGGTCCGGCGGGAGCCATACCGCGCGATATTCCTCACCGATGCCGGGCAGGACCTCGCGGAGATCTGTCGACGCCGCCACAGGGTCGTCGTCGCCTTTCTTCTGAGCCTGGGAATCGACGAAGAGACCGCGGAACGCGATGCGGAAGGGATCGAGCATCACGTCAGCGGGACGACATTGGAGGCGTTCGAGCGACGGCTCAATCAGAAATGAGCTCGCCTAGATGCACATTCGCGCGATTCTCTATCGGGACCTCGAGCTATCAGGTCTTCAAGCCGCTGACACGTTTGCGCAATTTCGAAGCTCGCTAGCCGAGAACCCGCGACAGCACGATGGTTGCAAACAGGGCGACAAGTCCGAAGGCGATCGCAGACGCTACCGCATATTGGAGGATATCCAGGTGATTCCCCCTCCTCCGTCGTGCCAGATAGCCACCCCAGATCGCGCCTCCGATAGCGCTCACGATCACAAGCATCAGGATACCTCCGTTCCAAAATGCCGCGCATCGGGATCTCGTCCGAGCAAACTGGCCAGCCAGCCGAAGACCCAGCACCCAAAAACAAGAACCAACAAGGTCCAGTCGCCGAACCGCGCATAGGGCGTTGGAGTACGCGCGCCCGGCAGGCCGGCATCAATGGTGCCTGTTTCCCCGGTATCAAGACGCGCGACGACATTTCCATTGGCGTCGATGATCGCGGATATCCCAGTGTTGGCCGCCCGGACCACGGGAAGTCCCTCCTCGACCGCGCGCATCCGCGCGGAGGCGAGGTGCTGCTCGGGTCCGATGCTGGTTCCGAACCAGGCATCATTTGTGGCGTTGAATATCCAGTCGGGGCGGAAAAGGTCATCGACCACGTGGCCCGGAAAGATGATCTCGTAACAGATCGCCACCGCGACCAGAGGCGCGCCAGGGATCGCCAGCGTGCGCGGCCCTGGTCCCGGCGTGAAATCGCCCAACCCTTCGGTCAGCCGCTCGATGGGCAGCCAGCCTTTCAGGGGCACATATTCCCCGAACGGAACAAGATGATGTTTTGCATACCCCGTCAGAACCTCGCCGCTGCCGTCATAGGCCTGAACCGTGTTGAAATATCTGGTTCCCCCATCGCCCTCCACTCGGTCAGGCGCACCTGTCAGTAGGATCCTGCCGTCTGGCAAAGCTGCAGATATCCGCGCGCGTGCCGCAGCATCTTCGTCCAGAAAGCCGGGGAAGGCCGTTTCCGGCCAAAGCAGCAAATCGAAACGTCCGGGTTGCGCGGACAAGCCCAGGTATTTTTCCAAGGTTCGCTGGCGGCTGCCCGGTACCCACTTCTCGACTTGTGGCACATTGCCTTGGACGATGCGCAAAGCAACGTCTGTCGGCGGCATGTCCTGCCCTGACCGAAGCGCACCGCCAACCCAGAAACCCGCCACAGCAACGGCGAAGAGCACGAGAACAGGCGCGCGTCTCTTTGGCGCCGCCACAGTCAACACACCTGGCAATATGCCGATGAAGACCGTGAGAAAGCCCAAACCGTAGCTTCCGACCCAGGCGGCGGGTTGGCGCAGGGCGGCATAGTCGACAAGGGCATAAGCGGCAAGGTTCCAGGGATACCCTGTCAGGACATGACCCCGCAGCCATTCCGTGGCCACCCAGCAGGTTGCAAACAGCAGGCCCGCCGCAATGCCGCCGACAGCTCGGCGCTGCATGATGGCGGCAAAAAGCATCGCCGCCATGCCCGGGAAGATGGCAAGTCCGGCGGACAGACCCGCGACCGCCGGAATCGCCAGTGCGCCGAAACGTTCGGCATCGACGTAAAAGCTCTCGGCGATCCAGGAAATTCCAATCCCGAATTGGCCCAGTCCGAAAGCCCAACCGACAAGGAAAGCGCGCGAGGTTGAGATGTTCCGGAGAACGATAAAGAGCACGGAGAAGGCGACAGGGACCGCGATGAGCCAAGAAAACGGCGGAAGAGTCAAAACCGTCAATCCGCCGGCAGCAAGGGCAAGACCCATGCGCTGGAACAGGTTCAGGTCCTCACTAACGAACTGCGGCAATCCCGGCTTCATGAATCGGTCTGAAGTCGAGCGCCAACCCACGGCGCAATGAGCAGCAGCATCACGCCGCCAACCACAAAAACATCGGCCATGTTGAAGGCAGGCCAGTGCGCCGTCCCGATGTAGAAATCGAGGAAATCCGTCACCGCACGATAGCGCAGGCGGTCCAGAATATTGCCGAGTGCACCGCCGATGATCGCACCATAGGCAATGGCCTCGACCCGGCTGCTGGTACGGACCAGCATGAACGCCAGCCAGACGCAGATGCCAAGCGCCAGTAAGACAAGGCTCCACCACGGCGCGCCGCCGAGAAGCCCGAAGGTCACTCCGTCATTGCGCAGGTAGATGAGATTGAAGCCGGGAAAGACCGATACGCCGGAACTAAGAACAGTCGCATTGGACACAACGATTGCCTTCGTTGCCTGATCGACAAGAAAGGCGATCAGCGCAGCAAGCAGACCGACGAAGAGGCAAGTTCTCATCAGCTTATCCCAGCCAGACGTCGAGGAACAACATGATCACAAGACCAACGGCGAGGCCGAGCGTCGCCCTGTTCTGATGGCCGGATCGGTGGGTTTCCGGAATGATCTCGTGGCTGATGACGTAGAGCATCGCACCTGCTGCGAAGGCGAGACCCCAGGGCAGCAGCGGTTGCGAAAGACTGATAATCCCTGCGCCGAGAAGTCCACCGACGGGCTCGACGAGACCGGTCAGAGCGGCGATGCCCCAGGCGCGAAGCCTGGAATAGCCCTCGCCGAGCAACGAAACCGCCACCGCCAGACCTTCGGGGGCATTCTGTAATCCAATACCGATCGCAAGTGGCAACCCGCCCGACAAACCGTCAGCCCCGAACCCGACGCCGACGGCAAGCCCTTCGGGAAAATTGTGGATAGTGATCGCGATGATGAAAAGCCAGACGCGCCGCAGCGATGCGGCGTCGGGACCTTCCCGCCCCGTCTTGAAATGTTCATGCGGTAGCCGTTCGTTCATCAGAGCGATCGCGCCCATGCCAAGCAGGATCGCAACACATACGATGGCCGCCGGGAGAGCACCGTTGTCGAACTGTCCTTCAGCTGCGTCGAGAGCCGGGATGATCAGCGAGAAGAACGAAGCCGCGAGCATGACACCCGCCGCGAAGCCAAGCAGCAGATCGCGCGTGGCCCGGGACGGGATGCGCCCAAAAAGAACGGGGACCGCCCCGACCGCGGTCAGCGATCCGGCGGCCAGGCTTCCAAGAAAGCCAAGCGCTATGGGGGAGAGGGGTTCCAATTGTTAAGGTTCTGCCGCGAGTTCAGTCAGGAGCCGAGTAGCTGGTGTAGACCTCGGTCGATCCGTCTTCGTGGATCAGGAAGACATCGTAAGCCTCCCGGTCGTCCTCCGGTCCCATGCCGGGCGACCCGTAGGGCATTCCCGGCACCGCCAGGCCTACCGCGTCTGGCCGGTCCTCCAGCAGGCGTTGGATGTCAGCCGCCGGCACGTGGCCCTCGATCACATAGCCGTCGACCAAAGCCGTATGGCAGGAGACCATGCGCTGCGGCACGCCATTGTCGAGTTTGAAGCGCACAAGAGATCCTCCGAACATGTCCTCGCCCATCGGCGCGAAGCCATTCTCCTCGAGGTGCTTCATCCAGGACAGGCAACAGCCGCAGCCGTTTGTCTTCCGGACGTCGATCTGAATCGCCTCTGCGACGGCCTGCGCCGCAGGAAGCAAGGCAAATGCGATGGCAAGGGCGGGAGTAAATCGTTTCATGGATCAAAGCCTTTCGGTTGTCGTCTGTGCAAATTCGCTGGCGAGCCTCTCAGCAAGAAGTGAACGCGCCTCACGCAGTCGCTCAAGCGCGGCCGTGTCGTCCGCTTCACGCTCGGCCGCCTCTGCCAATCGGTCGTCAGAGAGAGGGTCGGTTGGGCGACCGTCCACCAGCACTTCGTAATGTAGGTTGGGGCCTGTCGCGGTACCCGTCGCACCGACCCGCCCGATCATATCTCCGGCCATCACGCGTTGCCCTTGTGTGAGCCCGTCCGGTACGGCGCTCAGATGCGCATAGCGCGTCAGGGTGTCGGAGCCATGAGCGATCTCGACGACCCGGCCATACCCACCGCGTCGGCCGATGAAGCTAACGCGGCCCGGCGCCGTCGCCTGTACCGGCGTGCCGCGCGCCGCCGCGAAGTCGACTCCTGTGTGCATCCGTACATTGCCGTAGACCGGATGGGTGCGGCGCCCGAACACAGAACTCAGCCGTGCACCTTCGACCGGTTGCGCAAACACGCGCAGGACTTCTCCGTCGACATAGATCGTCGCTTGGCCGCTGCCGTCGTTCGGCCAGACGATTTCATAGACCGAGCCATCGATATCCAGTGCGGCAAAGGCAAGCTCGGGCTGACCAATCCTCTTGTTCCCGTCTCGGGCCTCGCGCCAAAGGAGGCGCATCGTCTCGCCACCCGCAAGATCACGACGGAAATCCACGGTGCCGCCCAGCATCTGCGCCAGGTCCACCGCAAAACGGGCGGGGATGTCTGCCGTGTTCAGGGCGGCGAAAATCGAGCTCTCGATCACCGCCTCGCCGGCGAAAGTCACCAATTCGGGATCCGGGTCCAACACGCGGGCGGCAAGCTGTTCGCCGAAGACCGCCTCTATCCGGACACCGTCTTCGACGGCGAGCTCTACACGACGCGGGTTGTCGTCCGTTGTGGAAACCACCGTAATGATGTGACCCGGACGCAGACGGCGCAGATCGTATTCCGTGCCAATCGCCAAGGCGATTTCGGCGCGATCCGAAGCATCCAGCCCCGCATCGGAAAGGACCGCATCAAGCGTCTCGCCGGACGCAATCTCCCGCGACCAGGTGACCAGCGGGGGCTCGATAGATGGCAAGGAGGTATCAGCGGGGGAAACGGTCAGGAGCGGCCGGGGTCTGAACTCGAATGCGATATCCGCCTGGGCGAGTGTAGGGCGGACCGAATTGGTTTCGGTAATCCGAGGCGGCGCAAGCGGATTGGGAGTCCAGAGGGTCGCTTCAGCAATCGCAGGGGGCACCGGTTCTTTGGACAGAACGCCAGAGATGGCGATGGCGGTCACCGAAAATGCGCCTGCGACCGCAACGGCCGCCAAGACAGTTCTTATCTTCATGTTGCCCCCTCTACGTCTTCTGTCAGTGCGCGCTGGATCTTCGGCACCGCGAATTCTCTTTGCTCGTGATAGTCGATCATGGTGACGAGCTCACCCTCGGCATCGAACAGGAATACGCTTGCCGTATGGTTCATCGTATAGCCGCCGCCCTCAGTCGGGACGCGCTCAAATGAGGCACGAAACCCTTCTGCAGCGCGGGCAATTTGGTCTTCCGGCCCCGTCCAGCCACGAATGACCGGATGAAAATAGCCGACATATTCGGCCATGGCCTCGACCGTGTCCCGCTCCGGGTCGACCGTGATGAAGACCACGTTCATCTCTGATGCTTCGTCGCCCAGTTCCTCAAGCCAGCCGGAAATATCCGATAGGGTCGTCGGGCAGACGTCCGGGCAGTAGGTGAACCCGAAAAACACCATTGTGGGACGACCGATCAGGTTGCCAGGCCCTACCTCATTTTCCTCGTGGTCGGTCAGCCGGAACTCCATCGCCGATAGGGGCAGGGGCCGCTGCCCTTTTGGTTCAGGCGCACCGGGCCCGTCCACCCGCCACCAGCCCACGAAGAGCGTCAGGCCAAGAACGCCGGCACCGGCTGCGCCGTATAGAAGGAGCTGCCGACGTTGCATCAGCCCTCCGGTCCACGCGCGGCGATTCCGAGGATTGGGACCTCGACCGTCACCTTGCCGCCATCCGAGAAGGTCAGTGTCAGCGGGAAATTCTCGCCTTCGGTCATCGGCTCTTGCAGCTTCATGAGCATGGCGTGCAACCCGCCCGGCTCCAATGCCACGCTTTGGCCGGGCTCAATCGTGATCTCGCCTGCAGGCGCCATGGAACTGACGCCATCGGAGTTGGTTTTCGACTCATGGATCTCGGGCATCATTGCCAGCGGTGTCGCAAGTCCGGTCAGCGTAACGGCGTCTTCACCCGTGTTGCGCACGGTCATATAGGCGGCACCTGGCCTGTTGACGCCGATCGAGGCGCGGGACCACGCATTCTCGACCACGACATCCTCCGAACCGGCCAGTGCGGGGGCCGACAGCCCTGCAACCGTCAAAAGCACGGCCAATGCATTGGTATATCTCAACTTCTTCACCACTCGTTTCTCCTGCCTCCGCAAATCAGCTTTGGCTTGCCGCAACTTCCACTGCCACCAGCCTCTGCAATTCGGCCTCACCGAACGGATCGAGAGGCTTGCCGTTCACGAAGAACGTGGGCGTTTGGCGGACCCCGACTGTCTCGACATCGGCGCGGTCCTGGTTGAGCACCGCCACAACACCGGGGGCCAGCATCTGTGTCCGGGCAGCTTCGACATCCAGACCTCCGCTTGCTGCAATCTCAAGGATCAATCCGGGTGCCGGGGTCCCGTGAGACGCCCATCTGGGCTGCTCTCGCAAGACTGCCTCGAGCACAGGTTCAAACACGTCCTGCATGCGCGCCGCCTCGAGCACACGGATCGCTTCTACCGACGCCTCGCCGTGAAAAGGCGTATAGCGGATTACAACGCGCACCGCGTCTCCGTGCTCCGCCATGATATCCTCGACGACCGGATAGAAAGCGCGGCATGCCTCGCAGGCCGGGTCGAAGAATTCAACGATGGTTACGGGCGCATCCTCGGGCCCGAGGATCGGGGAATAGGGTCGGATCAGCGCGTCGGCCATTTCAGGGTCGATGGGATCGGACGCGGCAATCGGGTCGGGGCGGGTGGCATACCAGGCGGCACCGCCGAAACCGGCGACCCCGAGCGCGAGAACGGACAGGATGAGGCCGCGTCGTTTCATTTTTGTGTTTCCTTCAGTGAGAGAGCCGACAGCAGACCGATCATCGCGAAGGCGACGAGCGCCATCAAAGGAATCGGAATGCCGAAGACCAGTTGATTGTCGTCGGTACAGGATGGGCCGGTCGCCGTGCAGGGCTGGATACGCTCGGGGATAACGCCGACATAGAGGCCCAAGTGCCAAAGCGCGACGGCGGCACCGCCCAAAGCCAGCGCGATCCCGTAGCGACCCACGCGCCGATCCTGCCACCACAGCCCAAGCCCGAGGATGATGGCCAAGGGGAACATGAAGGCACGCTGGAACCAGCAGAGCACGCAAGGTGTCTGCCCCAGAACCTCGCCGATGAAGAGCACGGCAAGCGACGCGGTGAGCGCGATGATCCAGGCCAGGCCAAGGGCCGTCTCTCCGGAAAGTCGGGTCATGACGATCAGATCCTCTGTCTCAGATCGGCGAGGATCTCTTCGGCGGGCGTGCCGTAGGGCCAGGAGTCCGCGAAGCCTGCTTGCGTGTCGAAAAGGAAAAGATGCGACGTGTGACCCATCGTGTATCCGCCCGGCGCAGTCGCCTGCTCGATCCGCTCAAAGAATATCGGAAAGGTTTCGGATGTCGCGGCGATCTGCTCCGGTGTACCGGTCAGCCCGATGATCCCTGCGTCGAACAGGGGCACATACTCGGCAAGTGCAGTCGGCGTATCCCGCTCCGGATCAATCGTTATGAAAATCGGCTGAACCATTGCTGCCTCATCGCCCAGGCCCTCCATCACGGCCGCGACTTCGGACAGTGTTGTCGGACAGACGTCGGGGCAATTGGTGAAGCCAAAGAAGACCAGCATCCAGCGCCCTGCGAAATCTTCGTCCGTTTGGACCATGCCGCGATGATCGGTCAGTTCGAAATCAGCAAGAAACGGTGGTTCACTCTCGGTGCGGGCAAGATCGGCACGGTAGTCGGACCATAGCAACAGCCAGATGAAAACGAACGCCGCCGCGCCCGCCAACACCCACAATACCTTCTGAAGACCTGAAAGCCTCACGCCGCTCCGCCCGAACCTGATTCTATATTTTGTGTGCGTTTACATCCTCTAGCTACTGTAGGTTCAAGCGTGATTGTCATCGATCGGCCAACAATCACCGATCTGTGAAACTCGGGTGAAGCTTGTGATGCGCACCGCATAAAGCTACACCCACTGTAGGTAATGTGGGGAGCGGAAATGCTGACGATTGGGACGCTGGCGAAGAAGACCGGAACAAAGGTGCAGACCATCCGGTATTACGAGCAGATCGGACTTATGCCTGAGCCCGGCAGGACCGAGGGGGGCCAACGACGCTATGGCGACGCCGAACTCGACCGCTTGTCATTCGTCCGGCACGCACGGCAACTGGGGTTCTCGTTGGACGCGATCCGTGAGCTCCTCGATCTCAGCGATCATCCGGGAAAGTCCTGCGCTGAGGCGGATGCAATAGCCCGTCGGCAACTCAAACAGGTCGAGCAACGATTGGCGCGGCTCGAGGCGCTGCGGACGGAATTGAAGCGGATGGTGCATGAGTGCAGCGGCGGACAGACTTCTGATTGCCGTGTGCTCGAGGTACTGCGCGACCATTCCGAATGCCTGACCGACCATGAAGAGATCGGCGCCTGAGCAATTTCGACGACCTTTGATCGGAACGCAAAAAGCCCGGTGTTAGTTACTCATTGGCAATTCACTAATTTGGATACCCGGCATGGCGGAGCAGAGAAACGCAACGGAAAGACGCACACTCTGGATCGTGCTGGGTCTCAACATCGGGCTGGCAGTCGCTTTCTTCGCCTCGGGCGCATTCGGCGAGTCAAGCGCGCTTATCGCCAATGGCCTCGACAATCTGTCGGACAGTTTCGTCTACGCGATCAGCCTCTTCGCGCTGTCCCGCTCCGCCAAGTGGAAGCGCGGAGCGGCGAACGTTTCGGGCGGCCTGCTGATCCTCTTCGCCCTTGGAATCCTGTATGACGCGTGGCGCCGCTACGTCGGCGGATCGGATCCTCTTGGCACGATCATGATTGTCATGGCGCTGGTAGCGGCGGCCATCAACGCACTTTGCGTCTGGCTGCTGGCACGGCTTCGCGATCCAGACGTAAACATCCGAGCGGCGAATACGTTCAGCTGGAACGACTTCGCGGCCAATCTCGGAATCGTCGTCGCAGGCGGGCTCGTAGCCTGGCTCGGAACGAATTGGCCGGACCTTGTCGTGGGCGTGATTGTCGCCGGCATCGCGGCCTGGGGTGGCGTCGGAATCCTGAGAGACGCGCATGGTGAACACCACAAGGCGGTGCACAATGACGATCAGGTAACCAAGGACTCGGCCTGAAATCGGGGCTTGAAGCTACAGTGACTGTAGCAACTACATATTCTCGTGAACGATTCGAGGAGGTATCCCGTGAACCCCGCCGACCCTCATTTGGCCAAAACCCGGCTGCTGGATTTTGACGCGACCTCAATTGCAAAACTGATCGAGGAGCGCGGCTGGGCAGACCTTCCCAGCGACGACCGAATTGGGGCCATCTACGATTTCGTCAGGAACGAGATTACCTTCGGCTACAACCGCGCCGACGACATTCCGGCGTCCGAGGTCCTCGCAGATGGCCACGGGCAGTGCAACACCAAGGGCACGCTCCTCATGGCCCTGCTGCGTGGCGTGGGAGTTCGCTGCCGACTGCACGGGTTCACAATCCACAAGGCGCTTCAGAGAGGCGTCGTTCCGGAACTCGTCTATCCCCTCGCGCCGTCCGAAATCCTCCACTCCTGGGTAGAGGTGGACTTGGGCGACGGATGGGTCAATCACCGCCAGAACTTCGGATTTGTGCGCGACTTGCTCTATCGCCACGTCATCCGTCACTGGATGAATGCCAGGGTTCGCCGCATCCGCCGCGGAATCTTGCCGCCGGTCCCCGGATTCGATCGGCCGAACCACCGCCATGAGGAGACGAACCGTGCCGCATGATCACGGCCACGCCCACATCGATCCTCAATCCGGTGATCGTCGCGTCTCCATCGCCATCTGGGCCAACGGCCTCCTGACGGTCGCGCAGATCGTCGGCGGGATCCTTTCCGGCAGCCTCGCGCTGATCGCGGATGCCCTCCACAATTTCTCGGACATGGCGTCGCTGGTGATCGCCTTCTTCGCGCGTAAGATCGCTCGCCGCCCGGCGGACAAGCGCATGACCTTCGGCTATGGGCGGGTAGAAATCGTCGCAGCGCTCATCAACTACACGACACTTATCCTGATCGGCTTCTACCTGATCTACGAGGGTGGCATGCGCATGATCGACCCACCAGAGGTACAGGGCTGGACGGTGGTGATCCTGGGCGGTGTGGCACTGGTCGTCGACACGTTGACGGCGCTGCTCACCTATTCGATGCAGAAAGGCAGCGTGAACATCCGTGCGCTCTTCCTGCACAACCTATCGGACGCTTTGGCCTCCGTGGCGGTCATCATCGGCGGCTCGCTCATCCTCCTCTACAACATGCGGTGGGTCGACCCGGCGATCACCATCGGCATCGCTCTCTACATCCTCTACCTCGCATTTACCGAGATCGGCGGTCCGATTCGGACGCTGATGCTCGGCAGTCCACCGGACATCGATAATGAAACCGTCGTTCAGGCGATGCGGGGTGTGGATGGTGTCGCGGACGTTCATCACGTGCATCTGTGGCAGATGCAGGAGCACGAGGCGGCTCTGGACTGCCACGTCGTGCTGACAGCGGACGGCTGGGGTCAAATCGAAAAGATCAAGGCCGCGATCAAGGACCGGCTGAAGGACGATTTCAGCATCGGTCATTCGAGTCTGGAATTTGAGCACGAAGACCGCGCACACGAAAACGCTGACCTTTACGGTCACGGCAAACCGGAAAAAGAGGAGGAAAACCATGTTCACCGAGACACTGACAGCTCATGACGACACGATTGGCCTCGCCTGCGAGGGCAAGCTCAGCGAAAGCGACCTGAAACGGATGCACGCCCTGCTTCATGAGCGCCTGCAAGAGACAAGTAAGCCCGGCCTGGTTCTCGATCTCACGAGGTTCGAAGGCTACGATGGGCCGTCCGCTCTGCTCGAAGATCTGAAAATCGACACAGCCCATAGGAATGACTTCCGCCGCGTCGCTGTGGTGGGCGAAGGGGCTTTGTTGGAGTGGGGAACCAGGTTCGCCGACGTGCTGACCACGGCAGAACTCCGTTAGTTCGACCCGGCGGAAATGAAGGCGGCAATCGCCTGGGCAAGTGAAAGGTAGAGTAGCTTTCAATCAGATGCCTTCGCAGAAGACAGCATCTGTTCGAAACCATAAACAAAAGAACTACAGCAGTTGCGAGACCCAAGAGCAATCCGAAAGTTCTGAACATGGTCGCTCCTTTCGCAAAGGAGTAACTTTGGTACGGTGGCACTGCCCTTGCCGGGGCATTATCAAATCGTAATGTTTTAGCGGCTCAGGGCGCCAGTTGGTTAACATAAACTTCATTATGCGACTTTATACTTAGCGTTGCGATAGTATATTATTGTATGTATGCTGAACTCCTATCACGGAGGCTCCACAGCATGCGCCATTTACTCAAGAAGCTCCTCCCCTCGGTCGCAGTCGCTTTGACCGTGACAGGTTCTTCGCTGCCAATACCCGCCCGCGCGCAGACATACCCGATCGATTGCGCGATCCTCTTGTGCCTGTCTGGCGGCTGGCCTGCTTCCGTCCCTTGCGCCCGAGCCCGCGCCGAATTTATCCGGCGGATTACACCTTGGCCGGTCGAACCACCGCTGCAAATCTGGCGCTGTCCCATGGGCGCCTCCTACGAGAACGATCGGTTACAAAACAACGCTGGCGGCATCTTTGAAGCCTTGTACCGAACCGACAGCCGTCGACCGCTTCAATCCTTGCCAGTAGATAATCTCGTTCCCACCGACCTCGCCCTGCGGCTCGTTCAGGACCGCGCGGACATCGATATCAGCGGGCCAGAGTTCAATTTCGTGCGGTCCATCCGCGTCTTCGATGTACGGTATGCACGACAGCACGAGTCCGGGCGCGATGGGGATTGTAACCGAAGCGCGACCGTGGTCCTCGGCACCTACGGGACCCAAGGCGATTTCTCATGGCAGCGATCTTCGATAACTGCCCTGCCCGAGGCCCATGTGGGACTTGAACGTTGGGGCGAGCATTGCCCTGGCATTTATCACCGATCCGTCTTCGTCGATTGGCGTGACTATGACGGCAACTACGGGTTCGAGCAGGTGAACTACTGACCTGCCGCTACGTAGATTTGTCATGGAAGACGGCTTCTTTGGCTTGCACGACCGCACCGCATACGCTTCGCGGTCCACATGCTGTTTGGCGTTTAGGCAAACACCGCGGGTTCGCTCTGTTCACCCGTCGTCGCTTCTTCCGATCCTCGTCAGCGCATCGAAGTCGATTTCTTGCTTCTGTTCGTCACTTATATCCGGCCGGGTTTCCGATACCGGCTGGGGCCCTTGGACGTCCCACATCACCGCATGTGAGCCTGTCCTCCAGCGATAAACCCAACCAACAACACTGCACCCATCGGTCCCGATCAGATTGGCGATCGCGACGCCCTCACCCTTATCTTCGTTCACTGTTTACTGGCTTCCTGCACTGCGGCGCTGCGAATTGCGGCGTGGGGTTGCAGAGCGTTCACTACGACCGCGCGCCGGGCTTCTTTGATGTTGGCTAACTGGTCCTCGATGAGGAAATGATCATCAGACCGGGAAAGTGGGTTCCCGTGTTCTCAACAATTCATTGGCTTCAAATCCTGTGGTCGGGCTCCGTGGCGGCTTCAACGATCGCCAGAACCTCGAACGGGTCAAAGCCGATGGCGCGCGCCAAGACGACCAGCTCGACAACGTCGACCCGGCGCTGGCCGCTCTCAAGGCGGGCAATAAGGGACTGGTGGCATCTGAGCCTGTCTGCCAGGTCTTTCTGACCAAGGCCCGCTTTGACACGGGCGTCGACCAACGCCTGACAGAGTGCCACTTGTCCCTTGCTTCTGATTGTCTTTGCCACGCGTCACATACCTTTTGTGACGTCGCTAGCGGATGAAATCTGTTATCTAAAAAGTAGATATATGAGGGTGTTATCGGCGTCTGGTTTCCATGGGCTGCAAGTCTGATGCTCCCGAGGTTGCCCATCAATCCCCTACCAATTGCAGGAACCGGCCATATTCCTCGCTGACTTCGCGCGCTTCCTCGAAGGCGCGGGCCCGTTCACCGTCGAGGCAACGGAAGTAGCTCTGGATATCCTGAATGTAATCTTCGAAGTCGCCGCGGATGATATCCGCATAGTCCCGCGCGGCCTGCGAATCGCTTGGCAGGAAAGGACGGGATGGCGCAAAGCAGGATTCCGCCAAAACCGGCCCAGGAACGCAGATCAGAAGGGCCATAGCTTGCAATGGGAGCAGGCATGTCAACCTTGGGTTTCTCAAACCTGTTATCTCCTTGATCGCGGACACTGGCCGTGACTAGTGTTTGCGTAACCAAACTACAGCCAAAGCACGATATTACATCTTGCGGTTGATAATATACTATCGTAACTCTGGGCTTCAAGTAGGAATGCCTGGGGTCGCGCCATTGGAGAAAGCGTGAGCCGGGCCATGAACTGGGACATCGAAGCACCAAATGTGGTTACGGAAGCCAGGTTCCGCGAACTCGTGGAAAGCGGCTATAGCGCAGAAATCCTGTGCCAAGAGTCGGCACACAAGAAAGGCCCCAGCTATTACGGGGTCTGGATCATGCGTGTTGTCTCTGATGACGGGGTGGAAAAGCTCCTCGTCACCGCCCGCACGCGGACGACCTACAACGATATCAAGATCCGCGAGTTCAAGACGATCTCCGGCGTGGTGTCTTTCTTCATTGGCCTTGGTTTTGCGCATGTCGACCTGCCGCTTGAGGCGGGGACAAGCCGTACGCACAAATTTGCGCCGCCAGACAAAGCCCCATCAGACAAGGGCGCTGGCAGCTAACCTCGTCTGTCTCTGGCTGGTCGCAGCACCTGCCTCAGCGCAAATGGTCCTGGTCATGGAGAGCGACGGCTCCCTGACCCCGTCCCGCTCTCAGAGCAGCTTTGCTCGAAACTACAATGAAGGGATTGGTCAGAGTTCGGCCTCCGATGGGATCGCGATCTTCGGCGAGGTAGAGGCCGAGCAAGAGGGCGTCCAAGTCGCGGCCCTTGCCCGCCCGACTCCCCTGCCCCGCGCCGATGTCCTCTCCGGGATTCAGACCACGGCCTTGCGCTATGCCGGCCATCCCGGCCTGCGTCGCGCGGGGCTTTCCGTGACGGATTGGCTAGCTCTCTATCGAGCCAATATCGAGGTTGAGAGCGCCTACCGGCAGGATGCGATTTCAAGTGCAGGTGCCATTGGCCTTGGTCAATTGATGCCAGCGACGGCGCGTGATCTGGGCGTCGACCCGCGTGACCCTCAACAGAACCTCGACGGCTCTGCCCGCTACCTCGCGATGATGCTGGAGCGCTTCGGCGATCCGCATCTGGCGCTGGCGGCCTACAACGCCGGTCCCGACGCCGTGCGCCAACACGGTGGCATTCCCCCTTACCGAGAAACCCAGAACCACGTGGCCCGTGTCATGGCCGTCGTGGCCCGATTGGAAGGATCAAATTCGTGAAACAGATTTCAAACCTCTTTGTCGCCTCGCTGGCGCTATTCCTGTTCATTGCCGAGCCCGCCCTTGCACAGAGCATCGATCTCTCCCCGATCCAGAGCTTGTTGCAGGGCATTGTCGATGCGCTGACCGGCCCTCTTGGTGTGGTCATCGCCACACTCGCGGTCCTCGGCGTTTTCTTGAGCTGGTTCTTCAACATCATCGACCTGCGCCAAGCGCTTTGGGTCCTCGTGGGCATCGCTGGTGTTGCCGCCGCTCCCACCATTGTTGCCGCGGTCTTCGCCGGTGGCTGAACGCTCGCCCCTCTTTCTGGGCCTCGTGCGCCCGCCGAAGCTTCTGGGCCTGCCCATCATGTACGCGATGGTCTGGCTCTTCGGCTCTGTGCTCTTGTTCGTCTGGGTCCAGCACATCGCGGTGCTGGGTTTCGCCGCCCTGCTCTATCCGGTGCTGTGGAAGGCCGCAGATTGGGACCCGCGTTTCATCGACGTGATGATGACGGCCCTGCAGGAGACACCGCCCACGCGCAACAGGTCCATCCATGGCGGGGACAGCTATGCCCCGTGATGACGCCCGTGGAGCTGCGCTCGATGCCCGCACAATGACGCCAGACTGGTATGCGCGCGAGACCCGCCTCGCGCATATGCTGCCCTATGTAAGCCTCGTCGACGACCAGACCGTGCGGACCCGGGTGAACGAACTCTTCCGCTGCATTCGGCTCGAGGGGATCAACAGCTACACGACCGACGATGCCTATCTCGACAAGGTGACGGCGCTTTTTGCCCGCATCGTCGCGCAGCTCGGGCCGGAATTCAGCTATTACGTCCACAAGGTCTCCAAGGCCATCAAACCTGATCTCGACCCGATCCGTGAGGACAGCTTCGCAGGCGAGGTGGACCGGCGCTGGCGCGCAAAACTCGAGACCAGCGGGCTGCGCGACAAGACGCTGACGCTCACCGTCATTCACCGTCCGCCCCCGAAAAGCCTCCTGCCGTTCCTGAGCCGCAGCGCGCCGGACCGACTGAAGGAGGAGACCCGCAAACGCCTGCAGCGCCTCGGTGAGGCCGTGAACGTCTTCCTCTCGGGGCTTACCGAGCTCAAGCCGCGCCTGCTGTCGGCTGCATCGGGGGAGTTGGTGGGGTTTCTGGGGGCGCTCAACACCGGAACAGAGCTGCCGCTCTACCCGGCCAACACCTACGGCTTTTTGTCCTTCAACGTCGCCAATACCCGCGTGACGTTCCACGGCGAGCATTTCGAGCTCTCGGAAGGCGTGGTGGGCCATCGCTACGGCAAGAGTTTCACCATCGGGGAATATGCTGAGGCCACATCCTGCACCATGTTCGACATGCTGAACCTGCCGGTCGACATGATCGTCACGCACTCCTTCACGCCGATCAATTCGAACCTCATGGCGGGCCGCATCAAGCGGCAAAAGCGCCAGATGCAGGCGAGCCAGGACGCCGCCCTATCGCTTATGGAAGCGCTCGACATCGCCGCCGATGATCTGGAGGCCAAACGCCAGAGCTTCGGTGAGCACCACATGGTCGTGACGATCTTCTGCGAAACGCTCGAAGAGCTGCAGACGCTCAGCGCCGAGATCGTGAATGCCGCCGCGACCGAGGGCGTGAAAATGATCGGCGAGCGGGTCGCCGCAAAGGCCCATTACCTCAGCCAGCACCCCGGCAACCAGCCCAAGCGTGTCCGCGCGAGCGCCGTCACCAATCGCAACTTCGCGGATTTTGCGGCCTTCCACCGGACGCAGCTCGGCAAACCCGCAGCACTTACCCCTTGGGGCCGGGTCGTCACTTATTTGCCCACGCCGGAGCAGAGCGCCTACCGGTTTTCCTACCACGAGCAGGGCAGCCCGGACAAAGAACCGACCAGCGGGCATACCCTGATCATGGGTCGGCCCGGGTCGGGCAAATCGGTGCTGTCCGCCTTTCTGATGACGCAAGCCCGTCGCGCAGGCGCGCGGATCTTCGTCTTCGATTACCGTCTTGGTATGGAGATGGCGGTCCGCGCCAATGGCGGGCGCTACGCGTCCCTGAACGCCGGTCAGCCCACGGGCCTCAACCCGCTCTGGACCGAGACCGATGCGCGCGGCACCGCCTGGCTCTCGGACTGGCTTGTCACCCTGCTCTACCGCGCCGACAAGCCGCTCACTCCTGCCCAGACCAATCGCATCCAGGAAGTCGTGCGCCAGAACGCGCAGGCCACAAACCCGGCCCTGCGGAACTGGCGGGATTTCGCATCGCTTTTTGTGTCCACCGACGATGGCGGCGATCTGCACCAGCGCCTGCTCGAATGGACCGAGGACGGCCGCTATGGCTGGATCTTCGGGCAGAGCCTCGAGGACACGTTCTCGCTCAAGGGCGATGTGGTGGGCTTCGATCTGACCGGCATTCTCGACAGCGAGGCCGACAAGGAACGGATGGCGGTCCTGTCCTATCTCTTCCGCCGGGTCGAGCGCGAAATCGAGGACCGCCGCCCCACCATCATCGTGATCGACGAGGCCTGGAAGGCCCTCGATAACGCGTATTTCGCCGAGCGGCTGTCGAACTGGCTGGTGACAGCGCGCAAACAGAACACGGTCGCGGTGATGATGACGCAATACGCAAGCCAGCTCGAGCGCACCCGGACCGGCAAGACCATCATCGAGGCGGTGCCGACGCAGATCCTGCTCCCCAATATCCGCGCGCAGCCAGCGGACTACGCCATGCTGAACCTCACGGAGAAGGAGCTCGATGTCCTTCTCAACACGGGCAGCAACAGCCGCTTGGCGCTGATCCGCNCTGTCATCCCGCCCCGCAAGAACGCGAAGCCCTGGAAGGCGATCACCGCCGGAGCCGTGGCGCGAAACGAAGCACTGCGAGCATCGAAATACCTCGGTCGTGCCCTCTGGCGACGATGGAGCGGATACCACCGCCGAAGCCGCGTCGAGACAAAGATGCATTGTGTGAAACTGCTGGGGCAGCGCCTCATGGCACGAGACTTTGACCGACAGGTCGCGGAGCTTCAGGTCCGTATCGCCGTTCTGAACGGGTACACCGCGCTCGGCATCCCTGTCACTGAGCCCGTGGGATAAGTCTGTCCGGGGAAAGGGGAACTTCGGCCATCAGCCGATTTGTGCCATCAACAGAGCCCAGTAAGACCCAGCTTTCTCGAACGTCGGTAGTGCCACCATTTGGCAAGCGCCGCGAATGAGCTCGCCGTCGAAACCAACGAGGAACCATCAGACCACTCCCCTTTCCTCAATACTACTCCCAGACATCCCTTTTCTGACATAGAAGCCGTTTGGGATCGCCTCCTGGACGAGCGGTACATGCGAAATCAGACCCACCGCACGGTTCTGTCGGACGATAGAGTTGAGGACCTGTAGGACTTGGTCGAGCGTGCCGGACCCGTTTTCGGTGTCGAGGCTTCCAAACCCTTCGTCGATAAAAATCGTGTCGAGCCGGACCTTGCCGCTCGCCGCTTCGACCACGTCGGCAAGACCCAGTGCGAGAGCGAGTGCTGCAATGAACGTCTCGCCGCCTGAGAGTGTGCTTGTAGCGCGTGATTTCCCGGTGTGCGCGTCAAACACCTGTGTTCCAAGGCCTCGCTTACCTCGCCCTCCATTCTCCATCTCGCGCTCAAGACTATACTGATAGTTTGTCATTGGGCCGAAGCGTAAGTTTGCCGCTTCCAGAATCTGGTCGAACATCGCGCCTATCGCGAATGTCTCCAGGGTCAGTCTTTGCGAGTTCTGCCCGTTCACCAGCGCAGCTAGTCCGCGCAGCGGGCCTGATGCCGCTTCGGCTTCGTCAAGCTTGCGCAGCGTCTCTTCAATCCCCTTTCTAAGCCGATCCAAATGATCGACACGGGTCTGGGCGGCGATGCGTTCTTCGGTCACCCTGCCGAGTGCCTCAGCATGGGTCTGGTGCGTTTCCCGCAGCGCTTCGATGTCAGGCCGGGGCATGCCTTCAATCGCAGAGGTAGCATCTGTGACTGCATCAGACGCACTCTTGTGCTCACGCCGGTAGGTCTCGACCGTTTCTCTATCTTCATTGAGAGTTTCGATGGCTGACTTGAGAGACTGAAAGGCCTCTGCTGTGAGGCCAGCTCCAGCCAGTCTCGTCCGGAAGACCTCAACCGCCTTTTGATGGCGCGCCTTACAGTCCACGAGCGCCTTATTTGCGCTTTCAATATCCTTATCCGCGCCGAGTGCCATTTCGCGCGCGGATTTCAGCGCTTTGTCTGCCGCGATCCGCGCCGCCTGAAGTGACTCCAGCGACTCGGTCACCTTCTTCAGTGTGGCCGCGAGCGCCGTGACATCGCGCAGGTCCTCAGGCACCTCGGCAAGCTTGCCGTCGCGAGTCGCCTTGGCCTCAGTAGCCTTGTTCCGCCGCTCATCGAAGCTGTCCCGCAACTCATCGCGTTTCCGCTCCAGTTCCTCGACCTGCCGTCCCAGTTCCTCAATCCCGGCCTCCGCGGCAAGGATGTCGACCCGGGGACCAAGCGCTGCGAGTGCTGCGTCCTCACGACCGATCTGCGCCGCGATGACGTCCGCACGCGCCTCTGGCGGCTCAAGGGTGGACAAGCGTTTCCGTCGCTCGTCAAGCGTCGCTTGCACGCCGACCAGTGCTTCGCCGGCTTGCCGGGCTTCGCGATCGGCGGCCAGCCATGCTTCTCGTGACTCTCGGAATGCCTTGTCCAGGCCGGCACTACCGATCTCGCCAGTCGCCGGCGCAGGATGTTCGGTTGCGCCGCAGACCGGACATGGCGACCCTGCTTCCAATCTCGTCGCGAGGTGAAGCGCCTGTGCTGCCGCTAGATCCCGTTCGGCCGTCTCATAATCATCTCGCGCCTTCTCGGCCTTTCCGGTCGCAGCTTCCGACGTCCGCAGTTGTTCTGCGACAGCGTCCTGAGCCGTTGCGACATCCTGCAAAGCGCCCTCGTAGGACTTGGCTGCCAGATGCCGTTTTTCGAGTTCTGCGCGCCGATCCGCGATCTCGGCGCGCTTCGCCTCCGTTTCGCGCGCAGCTTTTAGCTCTGCGCTTTTCGAGGTGCGCTTCTCCTGCAGTTCGGTCAGTTGTGCCTTTGCTGCCTGAAAAGCGTTGTCGGCGTCTCGCTGCTCTTTCAGCGCGGTTTCGACTGCCTTATTGCTATCGGCCGCTGCCTCGAGGATTCGACCATACCTCTCCAGTTCATCACTTCTCCGGCGCAGGGTTTCGACCTCATCGGCACGATCGTCCTCGCGCCGGAGCGCCTCTGCCGCCTTTTCTGCTTCTCTGGAAGCAAGCTCGCTGGCCTCGTCAGCCTTCTTGCGCGCACCCTCGGCTTCACCAACCTGACGTTCGGCATCCCCTACTCGTTCCTCGACATCGATCAGACCGCGTGCGCGCTCGGCTTGTCGGACCTGCTCAGAAAGCGTCTCGACATCGCCCTTCTGCGCCTCAAGTGCGCGAAGCCGTTCGTTCATCTTTTCGGCCGTCGCGAATTTTTCTTCGATCGCCTCCGCCTGACGCACTGCTTTCTCGGCAGCTTCCGCCGTCGCCTTCCCGGTTTCTTCGTTCGCGCGTAGCTCTGCGCATTTCCCAGTTGCGGCTTCGATGCCCGAAATCAGTGCATCAGTGCTTTCGAATCCTTCTGCGGCGAGCTGTCTGGCGCATAGCGCACGTTCATCCCGCACCTGCCGTTCAGCCTCATCGGCTGCCGACTTGAGATCGGCCATGAGCTTCTCGTACAGCGAGACATCGAAGAGTTCTCGCAGGATTTCGAGGCGCTCTTTCGTCTTGGCCGAAAGGAATTTCTCGAAGCGCCCTTGCGGCAGGAGGACGATCTGGCGAAATTGCTCGGAGCCATATCCAAGCATCTCAACAACAGCCGCGTCGACGTCGCGCACCTTCTTCTCGGCCAAGATCTTGCCCCGTGCCGCATCTGTGATTGCGTCCAGCGCCATTCCGGTCGCATCGAACAGGTAAGCTTCGTGTGCGCTCCGCGTCTCGCCTTCACCGCGTGCCTTGGGCCGCATCTGGTCGGGTCGGCGAAGCACAACATATCGCCGCTCACCAATGTCGAACACGAACTCCGCCTCGGTTATTATATCCGGATCTGCGTGATCCGAGCGCAACGAAGGAGCGTCTTGCTCTGCCTTCGCCGCTTCGCCAAAGAGCGCAAAGGTCATCGCGCTGAAGATGGTCGATTTACCTGATCCTGTTTGTCCGTAGATGCCGAAAAGACCCGCCTCGACGGCATCCCGAAAGTCGATAACCACCCGACCTGGATAGGGACCGAACGCCTGAAGTGTTAGCCGAACCGGTCTCATTGGACATCCTCCGCCTCACACAGGCGACCGAGTGCCGACGCTACGACCTCCAGTTCCTTCTCTGAGAACCCTTCGTCCCGCACGTGTTCAACGAAGTCGCCAATGACTTCGACAGGGTTCGCGACCGCCAGGGCACGTCCCGTTAAAGACTTTACTTCTTGCGCCTGTTCATCCCGCTCGTAGATAAGTTCACAGGCGTTCGGGAACACGTCGCGGATGCGCTTCATTCCATCGATCACAGGCGCATCATCGGTAAGCACGGCTTTGATAAAATCGTCAGATCGATCTGCGAGGAGAAGTTCTGCGTGACGTCCCTTCAAGACGCGCACTTGGCGAATGGGTGTGAAAGGAATGATCTCAATCGTGGTTTGCCCGACTGCATCGATCTCGACGAGGCTCATCGACTTCTGGCAGTCAGATTCATCAAACCCGAAAGCTAATGGCGATCCCGAGTACCGGATATGAGGGGCACCAACCGATTGCGGCCGGTGCAGATGGCCAAGAGCCACATAGTGGGCACCCTCGAACACGGCCGAACTGACGGTCTCGATGCCGCCGACCCTAGTGAGAGGTCGTTCACTTTCGCTGCTCGAAGCCCCGGCTACGAAAGCATGCGAAACGACGACCCAACGCGTACCATCGGGAATGTTACGCCGACCGCAAGCCACCTGAGCGGCGAGAACGTCCTCGGGCGCGTGGAGAGCTTCGTCGGAAAAACATTCACGGGCGGCATACTCGTAGGCGAACGGCAACCCCGTGAACGCCACAGGTCCGTGGGCGTCCGTAAGTAACAGCGGCTTCTCGTCCGCACTGATAGCCCCACGTATCAAAGCGCGTCGTGTGTCTGTCATGATCGCCATGGATGCGATTCGATCACCAGAGTCGTGATTGCCGGCGATCATCACCACGGCCGCGTCGGTCTCTGAGGCAACGCGCGCCAAGAACCCATTGAACTGTCGCACGGCAGACGTCGGCGGGGCAGCCCGGTCAAAAATATCTCCTGCAATTACAAGAACATCAACGTCGCGAGAGGTGATCGCCGAAACGATCTGGTCGAGAATTGCTGCGTGATCGGCATCAAGAGGAATCCCGTTGAACTGACGCCCGAGATGGAGGTCGGCGGTGTGGAGAATCCTCATGGCAATAACTCGTATATTTTTTATTCGTATATTTTCTAGATGGACATACAGGCCAGAGTCAAGGTAGGGATGCGCACATGAAGCTCGACGACCTCAAACATGCGCAGAGAGAGCGCCTGATCTTTCTGGACCGCTGCCTGACTTGGCGGGGTATGGCAAACCGCAAGGATCTGATCGACCACTTCGGTATTTCGACCGCGCAGGCAGCGCTGGACTTCCGTGTCTATCTTGGTCTCGCGCACAGTTCACCGCCGACCTATGATCCGGTGCGAAAGACATACATAGCTGCGAGCGAGCACGAGGCATTGGCACCATCCGGCCTGACCGAAGCATTCGATATCTTGGCGGGCGTCGATGAAGACACGCCTTCGTCCGCGTTGCCGCGACCGGAACGGAAGGCAGATCAAAGGACCATCGCGTTTCTTCATCAAGCAATCAGGTCGGGGAACGCCGTCCACGTCCGATACACATCAATGTCGTCCGGTGCCGACGAAGGGCAGTGGATCGCACCGACCCGCTTCACGTCCGATGGTGAAAGCGTGCACTTGCGTGCCCACAGTTTCAAACGCGGTGAATATCGGAACTACCTCCCGATCCGCATCGATCCTGACAGCTCGTTCGAGGAGAAACCCATAGACAAGCCTCTGCCGGAGGACGTGGACTGGAATACTCGAGCAATCATTTGGCTGCGACCAAAAACAGGACTTTCAGATGAGCAAGCAAAGGTCGTCAGACGTGAATTCGGCTTTGAAGGCGAATGGCTCCGTGTCGAAACCAGAAAAGCGCTGGAATTCTTTTTTGATCGTCGATGGGGGTTGGATACCGTAGGTGCACGGCTTGAGCGCGCGAAAACGGACTACGAACCAATATGATAACTAGATCCCTTCTCGTACGCCGTTCTTGCTCCGCTCCATAGTTGCCTCTAACATATCGAGACCATCGACGGCGGAACGCATCTGCGCCTCACCCACGACGCTCGTGGTCTCGGCATCCGCGACCGGGCCCTCAAAATCCATCTCCATCTGCCGCTGTTCCTCAGCGATGACGGCTTGAACGACGGGCGCGGTCTTCTTTGGCACGACATGCGCTGACGGCTGACCTGCAGCAGCCTGGTCTGCTGCCTCGATATCGGCCTCGGATCCGCCTGACCCTTTCGCTGGCGGCGTCATCGGCATGGCGCGCATACTCAGCGGCAGCGTACCCTGTGATCCGCCTCCCCCCGGCTCCGGAAACGGCAACTCGCCTGTCTGCGCCGCGTAGATCGCCTTGAACAGCCGGTCGTCGAAATACTGGATCCGCTTCGCCCGGACCGGCATTTGCGCATCGATCACCATGACGATCTCGTCGAGCGGCAGGCGGCGGGCCTCATCTTCGGGTAGCAGAGAGCTCTCTTCGGTCCGTGTGGACTGGCTGCGCCCTTCGAAGGGGTTCTTGCCGATAGACTGAGAGCGCGTGATGACGGTTTTGGTGGTCTTGCCGACCGCCTTGCTCAGCTCCTCGACGGTTTTTTCATCCGAGGGCGTAAGGTAGAGCTTCACGCCGGCGTTGCCTTGCAGAGCGCGGCGGGTGTTCTCGCCGTAGATTTCATCGAGGGCGGGGATGGTCTGGGTGACGACGGCCAAATGTCCGCGATAGGTCCGCAAGGTCTCGATACTCTCGACCACAATGGGCATCTTGCCGAGGCGGTTGAACTCGTCCAGCATGATCATCACGGGCCAGGGTTCGTCAGGTCCGGGGTCTTTCTCCTGCATGGCGGAGAGGAGATCGGAAAAGAACAGCCGGATCAGCGGCGCGAGCGGCTTCACCATCAGCGGCTGGACCACAAGATAGACCGAGAAGGGTTTCTTGCGGATCGTGCGGAAATCAAAGTCCGACACCGCCGTCGCCTCATCGATGGCCGGGTTCTGCCATTGATCGAGCCCCGAGGTCATCAGGAGCGAGACGTAGGACGTCAGCGTGTCGTTGTTGGTCGAGGCGAGCCGCGTGAAGATCAGCTTGGCGGCCCTGTTATCGACCTCATGCCCCCGCGCGGAATACTCCTTCTGCTTGTTCCCGCCCGAGGCAGCGATGCGGTAGATTTCGCCCAAGGTCGGGCGCTTGCGCTGGAACGCCAAGAGCCCTGCCGCGACGAAGAGATCGATCCCGCCTTTGAGGAGGCCCTGCACCCGGTCGTTGTCGCTTTGCAGGAAGAGCGTCGCAAGAAGCTGCAATTCCATCTGCTGGCGCGCGGGATCTTTCAGTTGATAGATGCGCAGGAGCGGGTTGTAGCGATGCGTGCGCTTGCCCTCCCAATCGGTGGGGGCAAAGCGATAGACCTTGTCGCCTTGGGCTGCGCGGTGCCGGGCCGTGGCCTCGAAACACTCGCCCTTCACATCGAGCGTCACGGCGGAGCCCTGCCAGGTCAGCAGGTTCGGAATGACGAAGCCCGTGGTCTTGCCGCGGCCCGTGGGCGCCACGATCAGCGCATGCGGGAAAACCTTCGAGCAAATGTAATTGGCGCGAGAGCCAGGCGTCCCCAGCTTGCCGAGGATGAACCCGGTCCCGGGCGCCCCGAAAAACCCATTGGCCTTCATCTCGCGCGCACTCTGCCAATGCGTCTGGCCAAACCGTGTGAGGGCCGATCCCGAGAGGGCGAGGCTCAGCATCAGGCCGGCGGCGGCAAAGCTGCCGATGATCAGGTGAATGAGTTGGGCATCCTCCGGGCGGCGGTCCAGGATCGCCATGTAGTTCTGCGCGATATAGGCAAAGTCGATCTCGGCCCCGAAGCCGAGATCCTGGTAGGTCAGCACCGCCGAGGCGATGGTATAGCCCATGGCCCCACTCACAAGCGTCACCAGAAGGACGCCCGTGGCGATCCGCGCTTTTCCCATGGCGGCGCTCAATGGACCTGTCCCCGCTCGGTCTCGCCATCCACGTCTGTCGCGCGGTGTTTTTCGTATTCGGCATCGGCGAGTTCATCGACCACCTGGCGCAAGGCCTCCGTGTTGGCCGTGGCGGCATCGGATTGCAGATAGACCTTGGCGACATAGAGCCGGTCGAGACGATCCTCGAGAACCTTGTCCAGCGCATCGGCATCGCCGGATGTGAGCCGGTCGAGTTGGCGCACGTCCAGCACCCGCGCGATCTCCTCGCGGAAGGCGTCCCGCTCCGCCTCGGTTTCGAAGGGCGCGGACAACTCCCCTGCCCGCTCATGGTCCAGAACACGCGCGATTTCGTCTGAGAGGCGGCCGGATCGGTCAGACAGCGGTGCAGTTTCATCGCGGGCCGCGAGGATGTCGTCGCGCGTGCCAACCCCAAGTCCGTCGCGCAACTCGCTTTCGCGGCGGACCTGATTGATGGCCTCCGTGTCCCGTATCTCGACGACAGCGGCATAGGTCGCGCCGAGCCCGCGGGCGAGGTGGGACGGCATGTCCGGATAGCGCTCCCTGAATTCATCCGTGACAGCATCTGCAACGGGCGTGCGGATATCGCGTCCCTCCATGATCCGGTCGACCTCGCGGGTGATCTCGCTGGCGCGGGCCGCATCGGTAATGGTCTCCCTGTAAGGCTCAGACCGGTCAATCACATCGCCGGGGCGTGCGAGCAGATCCGGGTGTGCCTCGAGATATGCACGCTGCTCCGTCTCAATCCGGCGCTCTGCCTTTGAGACCACCTCCCAGTCCCGGTCTTCGATCCGCTGCGCTGTCAGGCCCTCTGCGCGCATCTGCTGACGGATTGTCCCTTCCATCGCCCGGACCGCGTCCCGGTGATAATGGAACCGCTCGCTGATCGGTTCCGCTTCCATGACGCCATCCCGGCGCAGCACGTTCTCGCGCTCCAACAGCGTGCCAAGTTCCACATGCACGTCATTCAGGATGTCACGCGCCTGTTCCAGATCGGCGCGGCGCTCGAGGTTCAGATCGCGCGCCTCAGCCACCTTGGAGAGATCATCTGCGATCCATCGATGCTCCAGCGCGGCATTCGCGGCCCCGGTCTCGATCCGCGCCACCACTTCCGATGTGCTGATCCCGGCGCCCCGTAGCGCTGCGTCGATCCGAGAGCGCAGGCGCGGCTCTGTGAGGCGCTCCAACTGGCTCTCTTGGATGTTTGCCTCGGAATAGACCCCGCCCTCCGAGGGCGCCTCTGACAACGTGCTCGAACGCAATCCGAGCGGCTGCATGTGCTGGACCTGCGTCTGGATCTCGATAAGGCGCTTTTCCAGCACCGGACGTTCCGCATCGGACTTCTCTGCGATCATGCCCTGCACCCGCGCGAGCTTCTCCGCATAGAGGCTTCTCAGATCCTCGAAGCTTTGATCCTCGGCCATATACACATCTCCTGTTCGGTCCACCTGCCCGCCGCGCGCCAGCACCTCGCCCGCGCGAAATAGCGCCGCCGCGATATCCTCGCGGGCTTCTCGCGAAGCTTCCGTGGCGAGCGAGTGGTAGACAGTTCTGGTATTGGCGATCTCCGCCAGCGTCCGCGTCAGGTCGGCCCCCACGCGCGCGCGCTCGCGGGGCGCGCGACCCTCGTCTTTCGCCGCATAGACCTCGCTGGTCCGGGCGGGGTAATGCACGACACCACGATCCACCCGGCGCGTGGCCTCCAGGCGCACGCCATACTTTTCTGCCTCCTCGACCATGGCGAGGCGGAAGTCGTCATAGTTGAACCGATGGTTCCGCCCCAGAAAAAAGAACTCGCCTTCCTGCGAGCGGCGGTTCAGAACCAGATGCGCATGCGGGTGATCGCGGTCCTCATGCACCGCAATGATGTAATCGAAATGCCCCTCATCGGTCTGGAAAAACCTCTTCGCCACGCTTTCGGAAATATCGCGGACATCCTCACCGCGCGTGCCAACTGGGTAGGACATGAGCATGTGGGTGGTCTGGCCGAGCTTGGGCTTGAAGCCCGCGTCCCACCGCTTGGCAAAGCGTTCGGTGAGGTCTTTGATGTCCTTCGCTTCGAGCTTCGCCTTGCCATCCAGAAATCCGCTTGAGTCCACGATATGGGTGGACTTGGTGGTCAGATACTCGAGCTGGTTCATCAGCTGCGATTTGGTGTGCGTTCCCCCGCCCCGGATCGCCTTGAAGACCGCTGGCCGGTGCCCCGCCGCCGCACGCACAAGCTGGCTCTGCTTGGCTACGTGCAGCCCCTGCATCGAGCCCCGGATCCGGCTCCAGCCATCCCGGAAGACCTCGCCCGTGACGGCATCGACAGCATCATTCAGCCGCATGCGCAAACTCCCTCAAGGCGGCCGTGGCCTCGAGCTGCATCGCGTCTCGACGGCGGCGCAGAAGCAGGTCAATCTCGTCAGCGGAATCCAGAATGAACCGCGCCAGCCCGCGCAGCTGCGCGAGGCGCAATTCGGAGAACTCGGCACTCGTGCCCCCCACGGCCCCCTGCCCCATCCGGTTGGCCTGCGTCATCTGTTTGGCGATCTGCGCGACCCCATTGCCGACCTCGTGCAAAGAGGCCCTGTATCGCGCCATCTCGGCCGCCATCTGCGCATCCGGAACGAACACCCCGCCTGCCGCCTGAATGAGCCGCCGCAGTCCCTCAGCCCGGCTCTCGATCCCGGCCTTCGCCAGCACCGCGTCGAGCGCCTCAAGCTCCGAAGCCGTGACCTTCACACTGACCGCGGAGACCGGGATGGCTGCATCCGTCTGGCGCTCGGCATCGGCCTTGAGCGTGTACTGGATCGCCCGCGGCGACACGCCAAACCGCTCGGCCAACACGGATGTCGACACACCTTCCGCAGCCTCGCGAACGATCTCCATGCGGTTCGCATCTGTGAGACGTTTTGAACGAGACATGCGAAGAAAGACCCCCTATTTCCTGCCAACTTCCACCAAGGCTGCCCCCACCTTACGATAATATACCAAACAGTCAATTGTATACTTACGTCGCATTCAGGCTCAGGCAGCCTTGGTGTCCGCTTCACGCCGCGGCCCGCAGGGACGCGGCTCTGCCGCCCTCACCACCAGCACAGCCTCCAGCTTCAAAGGCCCCTTCTCCAGCACCGCCCGAGGCTCTGGCCGAACACGCATGTGTTCGGACGGAACCGCGGGCGGGCGCAAACCCCACCGACAGGGCGGACAGGCAGGGTCAAGGAGGGCCAGATTTGGGCCCCCAAATCTCTGCCGCAAAAACCGGGAGGCCCTGGCCGATAGGTTTTTGTGGATGGCCCCCTTGAGGCTGGCTGGCCGGTCTGTCGCGGCCTGATCATTCTGGGAGGCGTGCGTCCGTTGAACGCGCAGCGACCGGCACTTAGGGGAGATCACTGTCGGCGATCACCCGCGCCAGTGACGGCATCCCTGGAACAGGGACAGGGCCGCCTGATGGCGGCCCATCCTCGTCAGAGGATTTAGTCCTGCGGATCCTTCGCGCTCGGCGGGAACATCACCAGCTCCGAGACCGCGACCGGGAAGTCGAGCTTGAGGCTAAAGAACTCCGAGCCGTCCCCGTTGCGGGTGTTGCGGAACATCGCGCCCACGCGCTGAAAACGGGTGCGCTCCTGGCCATCGGTGTCGGTGAACTTGACGGGGACGGTGGCGACGTAGTGGTTAGTCATTTGGGTCTCTCCTTGTTGCGATGGGGATCACCCGGCACGGGGGCAAGAGGCCCGGTCGCAAGCGCAAATGCGGAGGGTCCGTGGCTACGCCGTGGAAGCCGTATTTGTGCTTGCCGGAGCGAAGCGGAGGGCACGATTGGGCCGACCCCGTGCGATCCGCATCAATGAGCAAAAAGGAGTGACCCGAATTTGTGCCACCACTTTGAAGCCGCCATCGAACCCGTCGATCGTGACCGAAGATGGCCTGGTTCGTTCTGATCCAATGCATCTGGATAACGATCCGTCACGCTCGCGATGCGGCGGGTCAGCGTTCTGCCGCGCGCGAAGGTCCGTCGTCTGGGTCGGTTGGGCGCGTATGCTATCGGCACCAGGGTTGAGGGCGTGGGGGACAGCTGGTGCGTCCACATCGGTACGGCACGGCCAGACCTTCAGCAATGAGCGTGCTGCCGACGTCCCGACCGTCAACGAACAACGAGCCGCAGAACCGCCCAAAATTGCACTGATCCGTACCCTCTGTCCCGGGCCGGCAGGAACAGGCCACGCGCTCAAATTCAATTGATGTCGCGCCCCGCACTAATTGACCTAGACGCGCAGTCGCGCGCTCCCCAACCTCACGCTCTGCAGTGCAGGCGGGTTTCCATGTCTCAGGCGCGTTAAATCCGACGAGACGCACGTTCGCTGTTAGGCCTCGAACATCGACCGTATCACCGTCAATGATCCGCACATCGCTGGCGCGAAGCGACCGGTCCTGTGAGGCGGGTCGCTCTGTTGACGGCGCGACCAGTGACAGGAAACGGGTAGCCATCCAGCCCGTACCAAAGTTGGATCGAATTTGTGTCCACTGCCCTTCTTCTCGAAGCTTTTCAACGCGGCCCCCCTCGCTCAAGACACCCATCACGGCATTCGAAGTAGACGGTCCAGCACGTTGATTGACACGCGTCCCTGTCACATAGACGTAAGCGGCGTCGGCAGTTTGCGATGAGGGAACCGCTGACGGACTGTAGGGTGTGGATCGCGAGTTCGATGATTCAAACAATGATCCAACCAATGCGAAGAATCCGACAGCGATCACCAACGGCACCATGATTTGGCGTTGAGCCTTGCGCACGGCACGCCGAGGTGCATTGATCGCGCGGGTCACGGAGACCGGACGGGGTCTCGCCTGAACGCTTCTGGTACTATGCTTCGGTGCTGGTTGAGAAGTCCTGTCGTCGGCCGCTGCCCTTTTCTGTGCCGGATTCTCCCGTTCCAGTTTCAGGACTTTGTACAGGCTGGCATACTGAGCTTTGCTCAGGCGCGTCTTCGTTCCATACCGCTGAAACCGTTCAGCCATATTTGTAAGGAAGGACACTTCCCAATCGTTTGCCTGACCGGACCGCAAACGCGCATCAATACGCGATTGAATCTCTTTGGTGCGTTCCGGAGAAAAAGGCATCTAGGAAAAACCTGGGCGAGTGTTGATCTGTGGAACAAATGTCTTCTGCCACACGGCCACACTAAGCTGTAATTGCATAGAGATACCATCCAGCCATTCCCGAAACCAGATTGGCCGGACTACAAACACCAAGCCTGTCGATGCCCATTGTTGGAGTTAACTGCGACACCGCCGATGTTCGCACACATCTGGGAAAACGACGAAAGGGCCGCCCGAAGGCGACCCTCTAAACTCACGTCTCCGCGGTCTTCTTCGCCGGGTCCGCAACCCGCATGACCGTCAGGCCTTTCGCTTCCGCCTTCTGCCCGAGGTTCAGCGCCACCCCGTTGCCGCCGAAGAGAACAACCCCCGTCGCCGCGAACTTATCGTCCAGCATTTCGTCGTTGCACTTGAACGGTGCCGCCCGCCCATGCGCGGACCAGCGCGGATCGAAGCGCGCCTGTGCTATCCCGCGTGCTCGGGCCCACCGAGCCGCGATCATCTCCGCCCCGTGCTTGCCACCCTTGTGGCAGAGGAAGATCTCCTGATTGCGGTTCTGCCTGATCCGTTCGCGAACCTTGTCGAGCGTGTTGAAGATCACATCGACATCGGTCCAGTCGGTGGCGCCCGAGACAATCAGGGGAACCCCCTCGACTTTCGACTTCTCGGCAGTCTCGCGGTCGTGCTGCTCGAGGAGCTGCCGCGCCTCGAAGACCGCCCCGGTCTCTTGCGCCCGGACGCTTGCGCGCGACCCAACTGCCGGGATGAAGGCGTGACCCGTCTCGATCTCGTAGCATTCCGCCGCCGCCTCGCTCATCACCTCGATGGCGCTGACGATCTCGCGCAGTTGCAGGAAGCGGGCCTGCGCCTCTTCGAGCGCGGTCTCGGCGATCTCCGATCCATCGTGGGATTTTGCCAGTGCGCCGATGTTGTCGGCGGTGCGGTCGACCTCCTTGCCGAGCGCCACCTTGCGCCGCTGCAGGATCGTGGCGAGCCCATGGGCCAGCGGTTCGATTTCTGCCTCAAGGCCGGTCCCGCGCAGCGGACCGAGCAATGCCTCGAAGCTCTCGCGGATGATGCGGTCGGTCAGGATGTGATCTTCCGGGATCGGCAGCTGTGCGTCCTTCTCGGTCAGTCCGAAAAGCTCGATGGTTTCGTAGGTGTTCGCTTGATCGTATGCCATGTCTGTTCTCCAGATTTCGGTTGTTCGACCACCACGTGAGTGTGGTGGCATGGCCGAATGCCTGGTTTCCGAATCTGCCCGGGTCAGGGACGGCGCAGCCGCCGGCTTGCCGGGCGCAAAAGTTTTCCGTGCGCAACACACGACACATGCGCGCCCTCACCCACGGGACCGCCCCGCGTCACAGGCCCGGCCTTCGCCGAAAAGTTTTGCGATCCTTGACGCGGGCTGATTTGGGGGCCATCCGGAGGATATGCTTCCGCACTCATGTGTGTGTGTTTTGACGGTAGGTTTGCCCGACCCGAGCAGGCAAACGGCCCGACCGGACGCGGGAGACGGATGAAGCGGCGGGATCGTTTTGCCCCGCAAAACAGACCAGAGCGCAATCCGGCGGAGCGGCCGGGGAGGGACGTGCTCGCGAGGCGGGCAAACCGGGATGCCAGGCGCAACGCCGCGGTGAGGCCGCATGGCCGAATGCGCGACGGACCGAAGGGCCGTTCTCCCCTGCGACACGCGAAGCCAAGATGGGGAGGCTAGAAGCGTTAAACCAAGGTTGATGTACAGGAAACTCCCCTGCCAACTATACTAAGTTCCTATCAGAGCATGCGACATGGACAGAAAGCCGACCTTCGCGGCGACACATCGTACCTGTGCTCTAGATTCTCTGTAAAATACCAAATCGGCATGTCTGTGAGGTAAGTCTTGGGTGTAATCCGGACTGGACGGCGATATATAGATATTATGCCTGCCGATTTCTCTGCCTTATCGCCCTCCGAGTTCGAGGCGCTTTCAGCCGACCTTATCGGGCGCGCTCTTGGTATCCGCTTCGAGCAATTCGGCGAAGGAGCTGATGGTGGAATAGATGGACGCCACGCGCCGGAGGCGCAAAGCCTGACGATCCTACAAGCTAAGAGATACGAGAGATCTGCTATCTCAGCTTTGAAGCGTGAAATGTCGAAGGAGCGCGCGAAGATCGATCAGTTGGCGCCCGATCGCTACATCCTGTCAACGTCCGTAGCGATGACCCCACAAAGGAAGCAGGACCTCGTGGAGATTTGCGGCCCCGCCATTCGATCTCCGGGAAACATCTTCGGGCGCGAGGATCTTGAGGCATTGCTGCGCGCGCATCCTGACATCGAGGAAGCTCATCCCAAGTTATGGATCCCCGCGAGCGGGCGTACGCTGAAGCGAATGCTTCATGAGACGCTGGATGAGCGCGAGGGCCACCTGAAGCCTCCTTCGGTCCTTCGAGCGTTGCTTCCAAAGCCAGGGATCGGCGGAAAGGTGGAGTCAGAGGCGGAAACGCAACGGGATACCCTGTTCCTTGTCGGAGCGCGCCCCGACCACGATCACTTCATCCTTTGGCTCGGTCCAAAGCTCGAAGCGCACGGATATCGCGTTTTTTCCGAGATCCTGACTCTCGAGCCTGGAGACAGATGGCACAAGGAGATTGGAGTGGCGTTGGAGCACCGCGCTGCGAAGGTTCTGGCAGTGGCGGGCGCGGCCACCCGCGCCAACGACGACGCGATGGACCTGATCGACAGGGCGAAAACGCTTGCTGCAAGTTTTGGCGACACTCGCCTGATTATCCCGTTACGGATCGAGGAGGGGGCCAAGATTGATGGCCTCCGCGATGCGACGCCTGCCGATTTCGCGCGGGGTTGGGCAGAAGGGCTTTCGAAGCTTCTGGAGACGCTGCGTCGCCAAGGCGTAACGCGCCGACGCGAGCACATCGCGGTCGCAGCTCAATGGGACAGCTTCCGCAAGCGTGGTGCTGTTCCGCTAGTGCGCGAGCCAGAGTCCTTGGTCTCGAATTGGATTCAGATCTTGGAAATGCCCGATGAACTCCACTTCTACGAGGCGGCAGGAGCGGTCCAGACCGACGTCCTCAAGAGGCGGGTGCGAGGGCTGTCGTTTCCCGCCGTCGCGCATGAGCGAGGCGTGATCACCTTCGCTGCGCCCCCTGATGTTGGGGAAAGCCTCGAAGGCGTAGCGAAGTTGCGCCTACGGACTTCTGTGCCGGTTGTCGATGCGGTAGAAAAGGGTATGCCTGAGATAGGCGTCGCGGGACGTGATCTGTCGAACATGCTCACGGGCCTGTTGCGCGATGGATGGGAACGGCACTGCAGGAATATTGGCATGGTCGCCTATGCGTATTCCAACGGCGATGGTTTCCATGTGTCCCCTAACCAGGTCGCGATTGGTGAGCGGGTGCCCTGGGGGCGACAAGGTGAGCGCCGGTCGTCGATGCTGCGCAACATCGCCCGAAAGCATGTTTGGTCCTATGGGGTGACGGCGATTCCCCGAAACTGGCCTTTCTGGCACTTCCGTCTGAAAGCGCGCGTCCTTTTCGCGATGGATAACAATACGGAGCAGGGCGAACGCATAGATGATCCGAAGAAGATGCATCGCCTTCGCAGATCGGGCTGCAAGGGTTGGCGCAACAAGCAATGGCACGGACGGCTTCTGGCATTCCTTCAGATCATGTCGGGTGACTCAGCCTACATTCGGGTTCCGCTGGCTCCAGGCCAGGACATGCTTCTTTCCTCTGAGCCCCTTCTCTTCACGTCGCCGGTCAGTACAGCTCTTCCTGACGTGGGCGACCCGGATGCCGAGGAGCAGGACGAAAGCACGCTCGGGCGGCCAGAGGCTGACGACGACGATGCTGAGCCCGAAGGAGACGGTAAATGAGGTTTCCCGAAGCAAGCTTGATCGTAGATCACTTCGATGAGCCAGAACTCGACTTCCGCCATGACCAGAGGAGCCACCACCCAAAGGACGGCCTGTTTCTCTATGGACCTCATGACGGCCCTCGGAAGCTTCGAGAAGTCCGAATTGGGGTTGTGGGAACGTCGGACGGGATCGGACACTTCCGATCTTGGAGCCGCCGGCTGCTTTCCGGGATACCGGTGCCGCCTCCGGGGCCGACGGAGAAGAAGGACCGTCTTCATCTCGCGGATTTCGCCGGGCTCGAAGAGACATTCGGCATTACTTTCGATCCAGATCGGCTCAGGTCCCTGACGGTCGAGTTTGACGCCATCGAGCGGGCGACCAGGGTGCAGAACATGCACGAGGCCGTCGATGCGGTCGCCCGTATCTACACTGAGCGCGTCCACAAGTTCAGGCGCAACGAGGAGGGTTCGATTGATGTATGGATGTTCGTCGTGCCCGAGATAGTCTACGAGCGCTGCCGTCCGGAATCGAGGCGGACCGGTTTGACCCTGGTCGCTGGAAAAACGCCCAAGAAGCAGCGCGCAAGGTCACCCCAGTCGTTCCTTTTCATGGACGAACGGTTCGATCCGCGCATTGAGGACGTGTTTGACGACATTCCCGACTTCCGTAGGCACATCAAGGCGACTTTGCTCTCGATCGCGCCCTCTCAGATCCTGCGCGAGTCGACCCTTGAGCCGACAGCGTTCCTCAACAGTGCGGGCTATCCGAAGCGAACCACCCAAGACCCTGCGACAGTGGCGTGGAACATCGCGACGGGGCTTTACTATAAGACACAGGACCGTCCACCCTGGCGGCTGTCGAACGTGCGCGAAGGAGTATGCTACATCGGGATGGTCTACAAGAACCTCCCAAACAACCGCGATAATCACGTCTGCTGCGCGGCGCAGATGTTTTTGAGTGAAGGCGATGGCGTGGTGTTCCGCGGCGCGAATGGCCCTTGGAAGACCGGCAAGTACGAATACCATCTAAACGCTGACGCCGCGAAAGAACTTCTAGAGACTGTGATAGAAGCGTACCGGGATCTGCACTCCGAGCCGCCCAAGGAACTCTTCATCCATGGGCAGGCGTCATTCAACGACGAGGAGTGGCAGGCCTTCTGTCAGGCGGCTCCGAAGGGGACGAACGTCGTCGGTGTACGGATCAGACCTACGGGTGGTGACGCAAAGCTCTTCCGTGCAGGCGACTACCCCGTGATCAGAGGAACGGCTCTAAGTTTAGACGAGAAGAACGCCTATCTTTGGACGAGCGGCTACGTCCCGCAGCTGGATACGTATATCGGGCCTGAAACACCCAACCCGCTTATGGTGACGATCCTGCGCTCAAAGCATCATAAGCCAGAGATGCGGACGGTACTTGCTGACATCATGGGACTGACAAAGATCAACTACAACTCGTGCAACTTCAACGATGGGTTGCCGGTAACAGTCCGCTTCGCAAAGATGGTCGGAGACATCCTTGTGATGGGTTCGGCGCGGGAGGGCGGACCGCAGCCATTCAAGTACTATATTTGACCGGGCTGTTTTCGGGTGTGTGTTCGGACGCGGGGCAGGCCGTTCTAAGGGCTGCCGCCATCTTATGTTTTGGGGCCGTTCGCAACCTGAACGCGCCTGGCAAATCACTAACTGACCTTACTTTCATGCAAATGGACATTGTAAGAGGGGAACCGTGATCCCACGGCTCCCCTTTCGGTGCGGATCGTCTAATCTCGCGCGTTGGTCACGCGACCAGCGACAGCCCTGCGCCTGCGTCCTGTGGCTGCTCACCGCTGTCGATGAACGGGATGATCGAGAAGGTCTGCCCGCCGCGCTGCTCTTCGTTCTGCACGGCGTTGACGCGCAGGTCACCGTAAGGCGTGTTGATCAGCAGCGTCAGGTAGTCATTGCCCGTGCGGCTGCTTTTGGCCATCCACGCCGAGCCGACGCGGATCGGTGTGCCCCGGGGCGAGCTGACCTCGATCCGGTAATCGGGGTGGGTCTCCTCGGTTTTGTAGCTGTTCTCGATCAGGATGAACTCCAGATCGAACATCATGTTGGCGATGTAGCCGGTGAAGGCGTTGTCGGCGTCCATAGCGGTCAGCTCGCCCGAGATCGAGCCGGATTTCATCAGACCGTTCGAGACCAACGGGATGATCTCGAATTCGCCGCTCTGGGCCGCGCGCGCCTCTTTCGTCTGCACCGCGTTGACCCGGAACGGGCCGAGGCCCACATCGATCTGCATCGAGATATAGGGGTTTCCGCTGGTATTGCCCGTCTCGTTCCAGGCCGTGCCGATGCGGACCTTGCGGCCCGATTTGTTGACGGCCGTCACGTCGTAATCCGGACTGCGCGCGGACATCTTGGCCCGTGCCTCAAGCTGGATGGCGATGTCAAATCGCGTCGAGTGGATCATGCCGGTGTATTCGGCGGCGGCGGTCTCGACATTGCGGGTGAGGGTTCCTGCGAACATGGGATGGTTCCTTTTGGATTGGCCGGTGCCTGACGTTCTTGCCAGCGCATCCGGGATTGCTTTCTCGACCCCTCCTGGGATCACAAACCAGAAAGCTTGCTTTCCTTTCAGCCCCGCCCACGGGTCAGAGCTGCCGTCCGAGTGGGCATGCCCCCGCGCGTTCGGGTGCTGCGCCCCTCCCCTGCCCGTCTGGTCTTGATTGGCTACCCGGATTTTCCGCGCTGTCCTTCGATTGCGCGATGAAGAACTCCGCCTCTTTTCCGTTCAACCGGTGCCCGCTCCGGTCGGTCAGGCCGATGCAGCTACCGTTCGGCACAAAGGTGATGAGGTACTGACCGAGCCGGTCCTTGTGGACAACGTAGCCGGTATTGGCCCAGTGCACGGTCTGACCGGCATCGACGGCCGCCTTGATGTCTTCGAATGTCATGTGATCCTCCTCAAAAAGATTGCTGGGGAAACGACGCAAGAAGCCTGATCTTCCGACCGGGCTTCTATGCAGCATTCGTTTGGCAAACGACCGAGAGCTGTCAGGCGCTTTGCGTGGCTTGCGTCGCGCGCGCCGCCATCCAATCTTTCAGGCCGAGAACCGTTCTTCCGGCGGCCACCTCGAATGCCCAAGCAACCCTTGGATCGCCGCAGGGCTCCCCGCTGAGGTGCTGCTCGATATGGCCATTGGCCATCCATGGCTCAGGCTGTATCCGTCGCAGCCAGTCCGCCATGCTCGGAATGCGGCCCTGGCAGTCTTCGCGGACATGCTGCTCGCCGATCCAGCGCACGGGGATGTCCCGACCCGCGCTATTGGTCAGGGTCAGACCGAAGACACGTTCGGCCTCGAACAGGCCTTGAGCATGATGACGCAAGGCGCGGTGCGTGAAGAGGGCGAGGTGTTCTTTCGAGGCGTCGAACCAGTCGTGGATGTCCTGATAGTCAGATGGCACCCCACCGAATTTCCGGGCAGAGCTTTCAGCATGATGAAGCGGATGGGCCATCTCAAAGCCCGTCGTCATAGCTGTGCGAGCATTCAACGTAGCGGTCCGCATGATCGAGCGTGATGCTGTCGTTGCGCAAGTCCCAGGTCAGCGTGCCGTAGCCGCCCTCGTTGTTCTCGAACCCCGGATGATGGTGATAGGCGAGTGACCAGGCGAAATCGCCCACGGCGGTGACAAGCGCTTCCGGCAGTTGGACCTCCGCAGGCTGCACATTCACGTCCTCGACATTGCCGGAGTCGCCATAGCCTTCGTATTCGGCGGTGACCTCGTTGATGCCAAGCGCGCGCAATTGCACGATCAGTTCCGCTCGGGTTGCTTTCAGGGTGGTTTCGTGCTCGGCGCGCCACTGAGCCGCCATTGCGGCATAGTCGATCTGGGGATTGGTCATGGGTCTGTCCTCTTATCAGAAGTTGGGGGGCCAGGCGTCGCATTGGTCAGCGCGCGCCCGGAAAGCGCAGACCGGCCAAATCCCGATCCGCGACGCCCGACCCAAAGCCCGCTTTGGCTTTTCAGGCGGCTTGGTCTGCCGCGTTGCTGGTTCCCTGCCCCACAATCCGGGCCAGAATGCTGACCGTGTCGATCCCGTCCCCATGCGGCAGGAACACCCGCAGCTGGAAGGCAATGATCTCGGTGAAACACCCCATGGCCTTGAGGCCTTCGATCATGCCCTTGTCCGCACCGCCCAGCTCAAGGCGCATCTCGCCTGCGACCCGGCGACGGGTCAGCGTCAGACCCCGGCCCAGATCGACCGGCGTGGTGGTGCCAAGAGCCGCAGTCAGCATCTCCTGTGGCGTTTGCGGGTTAGAAACGAGGAAGCTGGCGCGCAGCGCGGCCGCCCCTTCCTCGCTCAGCGTGCGCCCGATCATGGCGGTCGCCCCGTCCGGCGTGACGCGGTAGATGCGTTCATTCGTGGTCGGGATGTCCTTCCAGATCGGCAACAGCAGCCCGGTCAGCAGGTAGAGCTTGGTTGTGGTGGTTTTTGGCAGGGACGCTGCCTCGGCATCCCAAAGCTTTGCAAACTCGGGCCTGTCGATGTCTTCCCAGGCCGAAGACGTGAACCGAGCCTCTTCGAGATAGCTAGACCCGTTTGGCCGCACCGCCTTGCGCATCAGTGTGACAATATCCTCGTCATACATCTGCATGGGGCGCGCCGAGATGAGCGCCGCGCGACCGGAGGCGCGATTGACCATCGGTAACTTGTCGGGATTGCGCGACATGGCCTCTTCGGCGTCCAGCACATACACTGGGTCGGTGACCTCCAGCCCGATAATCCGCGTCACGGCGCCGGATTTCGGGCAGGTCCAGAGATCCTCGGTGGAGACCTGTTCTATCTTGTCGCCGCGTAGGGTTTCCACGCCGAGATCGAGCGTGCCCGCCGCGCGCGCCCGTTCCGTCTGATCGGCAATCCGGCGCATGAACTCGGCAAAGAGTGCGTTCTGCATGTGGATGGGAAGGGCAAGCACCCGGTTGAGAAACCGCTGGATCGGGGGAAGCTCCTCAAGGAGCACCCCGTCCTTGTCGATCAGCCGCAGGGCGGTCCAGTCGGTGAAGCTCTCGTAGCTCATCGCCTCAGCGCGCCCGGCGGCAAGATCGGCGAAATACCCACGCAGCGCCGCTCGCGCGATCGGGCTTTCGAGATTGTCCTCCTCGCGGAACATGCCTTGCGAGCCGGTCTCGCGCTGACCCTTGGTCAAGGCCCCCAGCTGGTCGAGGCGCTTGGCTATAGTCGAGGTGAAACGCTTTTCGCCATGCACATCCGAGGTGCAGACCCGGAAGAAGGGCGCGCTGACTTGGGCAGAGCGATGCGTGCGGCCGAGCCCCTGGATGGCCGCATCGGCGCGCCAGCCGGGCTCCAGCAGGTAGTGCCGCCGCCGTTTCTGGTTCTTCGCCGTTTGCGCCGCATGATACGACCGGCCCGTACCGCCCGCATCGGAGAAGATAAGGATATCCTTATCACCGTCCATGAAGGCTTGGGTTTCGGATGAATTGCTGCTGGCGGCGCGCTTTTCGATGAAGAGATGACCATCCTCGGCCTTGAGGGGTCGGATGGACCGCCCCGTGACTTCTGCCACGGCCTCGTCGCCAAAGGCCCAGAGGATCTGATCCAGCGCCGAGGGGATCGGCGCCAGCGTCATCAACTCCATCATGGCCGCGTCACGCAGAGCGAGCGCCTCGCGCGAGACGACCAGCGCGCCAGTTTCATCCCGAAGCGGCTCAGCCACCATGTTGCCGTCGATCTCCACGAGCTTTTGGGCATGGATCGGAAAAGCCTGTTCGAGGTAGGCGAGAACATAGTCGCGTGGCGTCAAGGCACCCTCGACGAGTTCATCCTCCGGGTCCATCGTCTCAAGCCGACGCTTCAACAGGCTCTCACCCGTCGAGACCACCTGGATGACGCAAGCCTTGCCTGCCGCCAGATCGTCCGCGATGGCGTGGATGATGGTCGGGGCCTTCATGCCCATCAGCAGATGATTGAAGAAACGCTGCTTTGTGCTCTCGAAGCGGGACTTGGCCGAGGCGCGTGCTGCCGAGGCATTGGTCTCTCCCGAGGCATCGTTGACGCCGGTGGCTGTCAAAGCGGCTTCGAGATTGTGGTGGATTGTGCGAAAGGCTCCCGCATAGGCGTCGTAGATCTCGATCTGGGCCGGGGTGAGCGCGTGTTCGAGCACGTCATACTCCACGCCATCGAAGCTGAGGGCGCGGGCCGTGTAGAGGCCGAGCGTCTTGAGATCGCGCGCGACCACCTCCATGGCGGCGACACCGCCAGCTTCCATCGCAGAAACGAAGCTCTCGCGGCTTGGGAAGGGGTATTCCGGCCCCTGCCCCCAGAGACCAAGACGCGCGGCATAGGCCAGGTTGTGCACGCTCGTGGCACCCGTGGCCGAAATGTAGAAGACGCGAGCGCGGGGTGCTGCCAGTTGCAGCCGCAGGCCTGCAAGGCCCTGCTGGGAGGGTTTGACCCCCCTGCCCTGCTCGGACCCGGCCGCGTTCTGCATGGCATGGGCCTCATCAAAGGCCAGTACGCCGTCGAAGTCTTCGCCCATCCAGTCGAGGGTCTGGCTCAGTCGCGTGGTGCCACATTTGCCCGCGGACCGCAGCGTGGCGTAGGTGACGAAGAGGATACCGTCGCCCATCGGGACGGGCTGATCCGGTTTCCATTTTGAGAGCGGCTGGATGTCGGCTGGCGAGCCGCCGAGATCGGTCCAGTCGCGGATGGCGTCCTCGATGAGCGTGGCGGATTTGGAAACCCAGATCGCCTTTCTGCGCCCGGCCAGCCAGTTCACGAGAATGAGCCCCGCGCATTCGCGCCCCTTGCCGCAACCGGTGCCGTCGCCGAGGAAATAGCCAAGGCGATAGGCACGTGCGTCTGGATCATCATCGGCGCGCGTCAGCTTGGTCTGGTCGTCATCGATCGCGAACCGACCCGGCAGGTCGCGCCCATGGGCGTCATGCGCCATGATGATGGTTTCCAGCTGCGCCTCGGAGAGATGTCCCTCCTCGATCAACCGTGCGGGCAGGCGCAAGTCATCACTGCCCGTGTTTGAGGGCATGGGCGGGGCAACCGAGGCCATGGCGATGCTCTCGACGAGCGGCGTGGGATGTTCTTGCGCACCCGCGATCTCGATCCGCTGCGGACGGTAGCGCGCATAGATGTCCGAGATGGGCGTGTTGTCGCGCGGGATATCGAGGCTCTTGAAAGTGAGCGGGACAACGGCATTGGCCCGAGATTTGGAGGCGGCGACAGGCGCAGCAGCGGTCTTGCGCGGGGCAGATGATGGAACGATCGGTCGCGCATGAGGGATCGCTTCAGCCCGTTGGACGGGGCGCATCTCGGGCCGGGTCGCGGCAACTGCGTCGACAAAAGGAAGGGCTTCATCCAAGTCCCGGACACTGGCGCGGAACATTTCGCCGTCCTCCTGCACCTTGTCGAAGACCATCAGCTGGGTTTCGACAGAGGTGCCGAGCTTGCGATAGACCTGTCCCGGCATCGTCAGCGCCAATCGCGGCGTCAGGAGACCGCAGGCGCGGGACCAATGCGCGGCATCGCGTTCGGGCGTGAATCCCGGCGGCATGATCGCCACCAGCCGCCCGCCGGGTGCCAGGCGCTTTGCAGCCGCGATGAGATGCTTGGCGGCGATGTGCTTGTCTCGGGAGCGATCGACCGAGGAGGCGAAGGGCGGGTTCATCACCACGACCTCGGGTAGAACCGGCGTCTGCAGCAGATCATCGATATGCTCGCCGTCATGGCCTGTGACCTCGCCGCCGAAAACCGCGCGCAGGAGGCGCTGGCGAAAGGGGTCGATCTCGTTGAGCAGAAGCGTGGCACCGGCCCGGGCGGCGAAAGCAGCCAGGGCACCGGTGCCAGCCGAGGGCTCCAGAACGGTCTCGCCCTTGCGGATCGCCGCGGCCCGCAAAACCAGCGCCGCGAATGGCAGCGGCGTGGAAAACTGCTGTAGCCGGATCTGCTGCTCTGACCGGCGGGTTTCCGTCAGGAGCCGTGAGGCAAGTAGCCTTGCAGCGGCGGTGTCACCTGCCGCGCCGTTCCCACGCAGCAGCACCTGGACAGCCGCTGCCTGCATCATGTCATAGGCCATGCGCCAGTCCCAGGCGCCACCGGCATCGCTGCCATGAAACGTCTCGCGCATGATACGCGCGAGCGCTGAACTGCGCAGGGGCTGGTCATCGACCTCCGTGCCGATTTGCGCGAGGGCAGAGGCGAGATCGGCTTCGGAGATTGCGAGAGCCGGGTTGGCCGTTCTGGGTTTGGACATGGGGATTTTCCTTTGGATCAGGGTCTGAGTTCCAAAGGACAAAAAGCCCGCTTTCGCTTTTCAGGGTGACGTAGTCAGACCGCGCCGACCTCAAAGGCTTGGTCAGGACTTGGGTTCGACCTGCCGCTTCGCATCAATCAATGCCTGTGCGGCCTGCATCACCTGAACCTGAGATGTTCCCGAGCGTGCATCCTCCAGCGCGGCCTGCACCTGCGCGCAAAACCACGTGTCATAAGAATTCGCTTCAGCGGCCACGGAAATGCTCCTCGAGCCCGATATCCAGCAGCTTGCCGAGGTCATCGGGCATGTCTGCAACGCGCACAGCAATTGGGAAACGGTGCCCCGTCAGGTCAGGCGCGCATTGCTCCTCTAGACCGAGGTGCTGCCTATCCTTTTCCGTCTCATTCATTGTGCTTTCTCCGACCGCATTATCAGCCGATGCTACATCTTCGAGCGTGGCGTCGTAAATGATAATGCCAAAGGGTCATAGCAAGCTGGCCCACTTACCGATCGGGCACCGCTTCAAGGGATTTCTCGAACCGCTTGCCTCCCGCTGCAGCTTCTTTCAAGAGCGCGTCGAAATTGTCAGGTGGGTTGCCATCTTCCAGCATCCCTTTGAACGTCGCATAGGCATCCGTCTTGCTGCCATAGGCGCGCAGGGTCTTGTCGTCGTTCACCCATGCCACCACGATGACCTTCGCATCGCTGTTGAACCGGTAGAACAGCCGATACTGCTGGAAGAATTTCGCCCGGAACCAGTGCTTGCGGTGATCGCCGAGTGTGCCGCCTTGCCGGAAGGCGGCGGCACCCGGATCTGCAGGTATGGCCTCGGTGACCAGCTTGAAGATGGCGGCCAGCCGTTTCGTCGGGTTTTTCTTGTGCCAGGTCTTGGGATCGCGAGCCTTACGCGCCTCTACCTCCTCGACCAGCCCTTCGAGCTGGTCCAGAAAGAGTGGGTGCGCATAAATCGACCATCCATTCACGACAAGGGGCGCTTGGGCGGGCACGCTATCGCCGCTCATTCATCCTCGAGCGATAGCGGCGCATCGAGATCGACATCAACGTCTCCGACCAGTGCTGCAAGACGGTCATGCAAAGCCCCATCGAAAGCCCGAATGCGGTCCGGATGCGCCTTGATATCGGCCTCGACAAAATCGAGAAAGGCTCCGAGCACGGGATCTTCCTCGTCGCTGCGCACGGGCTCGATATAGACCCTGCCACTCGGCTCGGTGCAGTAACGAATCTGGTCGCCCTTGCCCAGCTTGAGCTGTTTGCGCACACCCGCCGGCACGGTCGTCTGATACCGATCCGTGAGTTTCGAGACATCTTGTGCGAGGGCTGTCATGGCAGTCTCCTGAAGAAAAGGGGCTTTGCTGCCCGCGATAGGTAATGCATTTGCATTGCCTTGTCAAGACAAGCCGCAGCATCTGCTGTCGCCGGGCAGGTCGATGAACCGTCCGGCGCAGGACCTAATTTCGCCCCGCCAGGAACTCCGCCAGCACCGGGCTAGCCGCACCTTTCGTGGAGCTGAGCAGCTCCGAGCCCGCAAGCGAGGCCTTCGACAGGCGTACGAGCCCACCAGTTTCCTCGATGCGGTAGCAGCGGCGCTTTTGCCGCCCACGCCTGTAGTGGGTCGCGGTGACAATCTGGCAGGTACTGCCATCGGTGAGCGTCACAGGGGTGGCGAGCTTGATCTTGTCGCCTTCCTCGTAGTCCGGGATCGCAGCCCAGTCCTGGCAGCGCTGGCGCCAGGCATGAGCATAGCTGTCTGGGTCTTTCAGCTCGGACAGCAGGGCCAATAGGCTCAGTGGCGCGCGGGATTCGACCGGTCCCGCGCTTTCCTCCATGTCCTTGTAGCCCCAGCAGCCGTCATCATATCGGGTAAGGAATACGGCGGCGAAAGTGATCGAGCCGTCAGGATCGGTGACATAGGTCGCGTCCTCGACAGGGGTGCCGTCGCGATTGGTAACCCTAGCCGCTGCATACCAGGTGGAGCCAACCTTGCAGGCCTTGACCAGTTCAGTTTTGCGCGTGTCGCCCTCAAAGGTGCAGAGCCGGGCAATTTCCGCTTTCTCATCCGCGTAGGATTTGACGCGGCCGTCGGTGTAGAACAGCCATCCCATCTCAGAGTCCTTTCTCTCATTGGGGAATTGTTGTCGCCAATGTCCCGTGTATGGACGCCCCCGGGG
>NZ_ML112599.1:0-134605 GCF_003703915.1 Salipiger sp. D13 | reverse complement strand
CCTCACTTAAGGCGCCCTCCGCCAAGCCCCCAAACCAAGCGCCGTGCCTTACCCGGCGGCAAGAAAGCCGTGCCGCATCAATATGTTGGGGAAAATCCGCCAACAGACACAAGAGGCCGCCGGAATCACGCGGAATCGGCCGGAATCGATGGCGCCCAGTACGAGTCACCCCAAGCCGCGATGCGAGGCAGGGCAGAGGAGCGAGACGCTCGCGATCTTCCCGCCGGGGAACAGGCCAAACGGCCCCCTCCCCCGTTTCAGGGCCTAGGGACGGTCGGACAAAGAAAAAGGCGGAGCGCCGGAATGTCGGCGCCCCGCCCTCGGGGTCTCGTTGCGAGACGGCACTCTATATGTGTGCCGCGGATGATCCGCTCAGCGGCGACGGTCGCGGCGCGAGGACATCGGCTGGAAGGCCACACCCACATGCGCCTCGCAGTAGGGCTTGCCCTGCTGGACTGGCAGACCGCAGAACCAGAAGTCGTCGGTCGCCGGGTCGCCAACGGGCCACTTGCAGGTGCGCTCGGTGAGCTCCATGAGCGTCAGCTTCTTGGCCTTCTTCTCGATCTCGCTCACCTTGGCCAGCGCCTCGGGGCTGATCTCGTTGGCGGAGGGCTGCGGCGGCAGCGGCTGGCCGGCCGGGATGATCTGCTTGCGCGCGGGCGTGGTCGCCGGACGCGTTTCGGCCACGGGGGCCTCGGGCTCTTCCTCGGCCACGGCGGGCTGTTCCGGCTCGACCGGCTTCGGCGCGGGCTTCGGCTTGGCTTCCTTCGCGGGCTTGGGCTCCTTCGCGGGAGCCGGAGCCGCAGCAGCCGCCGGCGCGCTTCCCGCGGCACCGCCGGTGCGGTTCGAAAGGCCCAGACGATGCACCTTGCCGATCACGGCGTTGCGCGTGACACCGCCAAGCTCCTTCGCGATCTGGCTTGCGGACTGCCCCTCAGCCCACATCTTCTTCAAGAGTTCTACGCGCTCATCGGTCCAGGACATGGGTGTTCCTCATTGAAAAAGGCGGCCCGCGCGAGGGACCGCCTGGAAATTCCGCGGATGGCTCTATTGTAGTCATCGCATTCCGAGATACAAGCCAGCCCCGTAGAGGAAAGGCACGCGCATGACAGACATTCCGAACATCGATCGCGGCGAACGGCGCTTCGGCCGGGTCAACTGGATGGGGCTCTACACGCTCTGCCGGCGCGAGATCCGCCGCTTCGCCAATGTCTGGACCCAGACGCTGCTTGCGCCGCTGGTCACCGCGGGGTTGTTCCTGGTGATCTTCACCATCGCCATCGGCCCGCGCCGGGGCGACGTGATGGGGGTGCCCTTCACCAGCTTCATCGCGCCGGGCATCCTGATGATGACCGTGATCCAGAATGCCTTCGCCAACACATCGTCCTCGATCGTGATTTCGAAGGTGCAGGGCAACATCGTCGACACTCTGATGCCGCCGCTTGCCCCCTTCGAGCTGGTGATCGGCTATCTCGCCGGCGGCGTGGCGCGCGGGCTCTTCGTCGCGGTGGCGATCACGCTGGGGCTGTTCGTCACCACCGGGCTTGCGCCGCAGCACCCGTTCGTGCTGCTGGTCTTCGCCACGCTCGGCGCGGCCTTCCTGTCGGCGCTGGGGATGCTCGCCGGTCTCTGGGCCAACAAGTTCGACCAGATGGCGGCGATCACCAACTTCCTCGTGACCCCGCTCGCCTTCCTGTCCGGCACCTTCTACTCGGTCGAGGCGCTGCCGCCGGGGCTCTACGAGATCACCCACTTCAACCCGGTGTTCTACCTGATCGACGGCGCGCGCTACGGCATGCTCGGCGTGAGCGACGCCGCGCCCGGCTTCGGTTTCATCGTGGCGGTGGGGGCCACGGCGATCGTGCTGCTGGCCGCGTGGAGCCTGTTCCGTACCGGCTGGCGCCTCAAGGCCTGATACCGACCCAGCCCCGGGGCAACGCCCCGGCGCCAGGTTCGACTGTGGTATGAAATCCACAGTTGTCGCCGCGTGAGCCGCCAGCCTTGGCGGATGCCCCGAGGTCGCCCCAAAAGGCTGGGACTTCTCGCCGCGCGGCCCTAGCTGGAACGCCCAACCGCGCGCAGCGGCGCACCGGCGATGTGCGATCCGGCTTTCTGGACCCCGTGGCGCACATGGGGCAAGGATGGACGACGCAGGACGAGACAGGAGACACCACGTGCCACGGGCAGCAACGACAGGATCACAGGCAGCGACATGAGCGATCTTCCGGCAAGCTTCGATCCGGCGACGGCTGACCCGAAAGCCTTTCGCGACGCGCTGGGGCGGTTCGTGACCGGCGTGACCGTGGTGACCTGCGCGACCCCCGACGGCCCGCTGGGAATCACCGCGAACAGCTTCGCGAGCCTCTCGCTCGATCCGCCGCTGGTGCTCTGGTCGCCGGCCAAGGGCTCGCAACGCTACCCGTTCTTCGTTGCCGCCGAGTATTTCGCGATTCACGTTCTCGGCCGCGAGCAGAGCGCGCTCTGCCGTGATTTCGCGCGCTCTGGCGACGCCTTCGACGAGGTCCCCTGGCAGGAAGGACCGCATCGCGTGCCACTGCTCGAGGGTTGCCTGTCGCGCTTCCTCTGCAAGCGGGTCGCGGACCATGACGGTGGCGATCATTCGATCGTCGTGGGCGAGGTGCTTCAGGTCGACACCCACCCGGGCGAACCGCTGCTGTTCCGGGGCGGCGGTTTCGGGGCGTTCACGCCCGATCCCTGAGCCCGACCAACCGCCGATGACCAGCCCCGACAGAGTGGTCAGCAGGCCCGCAGCATTTCACGGATGACAGGTTGCTTCTTCGGCTTGCTCTTCAGGCTCAGGAGAAGGTCCGACAGCTCGGGTTCCTGAACGCGCTTCGCCGCCGCCTTGGGCGTGAACCAGCGCCGCTTGCGCTGGTGGCGCTCCTTCCAGCGGCGCTGCAGCTTGTCGACGACCATCGGGTAGACGCGGACCACGCAGGGCAGCACGCTGCCGTCGTCGAGACGCTTGTCGTAGGTGAAGATACCGATCGCCTCGCGGCTGATGTAGCCCTTGGCGCCCGCTTCTTCGAGCGCCTCGATCTCTGCGGCGGCCCAGGGCTTCTTGCCGTTCATCTCCCAGCCCTTCGGCATGACCCACCGACCGCTGTCGCGCGAGGTCACCATCAGGACCCGGAGATTCCCCTTCTTGTCCCAGTGCATGGGAAGTGCGGCGATCTGTTCGCCGACGTCGGTCATGGACATGCAACCCCTGCTCGGAAGCCTGATGGGAAACTCTAGGGCTCGCCGATGACAGGGCTATGACTTTTCAGACGAAACGGCTCGAAAGCGACATTTTTCTCGGGTCCGAAGCGCAATGTCCGGCTCTCCGCCGAAGGGACTGGCAATTTTTCGGGCCAGCCGCCTCCTCTCACCTCGTGGCCGCAAGCATACGGGCCCGAAGATACGCGAAAGGGCGGACCGCCTGCGCGATCCGCCCGCTCTCTCCCCGCCGCCAAGGGACGACCTGACGGCGCGTTCGGGAGATCAGCGGCCGTGCTCTCCGACCGGGCAGTCGCCCTCGTCGGCAAGGCAGGCGTCGACCCGCAGTTCCAGCCACATCGCGTTCAGCACCGCGAAGAGCGCGGCCAGCGGCAGGCCGAGAAGCCAGGCGAAATACCACATGGGATCAATCCTTTCTCAGTAGACGCTCTCGGAGTGGCCGGTCACGTCGTCTTCGGTGACCTTGCCCCAGAGCACTTTGTAGACCCACGCCGTGTAGGCGAGGATGAGCGGCAGGAAGATCGCCGTCATCACCAGCATGACGAACAGCGTCAGATGCGAGGACGAACTGTCCCAGACCGTCAGCGAGCTCGACGGATCGACCGTCGACGGCAGGATGAAGGGGAACATGGTGAGCCCGACGCTGGCGATGATCCCGGTGATCGCGAGTTTCGACCACAGCAGGGTCGACACCTCGCGCCCGGCACGCAGCCCGCGCACCGCCATGGCGATGCCGGCAAAGCCCATGGCCGGAGCGACGGCGATCCACGGGCGCACCGCGTAGGCGTTGAGCCACGAGCCCTCGCGCAGCACCTCAGAGTGCAGCGGGTTCGACGGGCCGTCGGTCACCACCGCGCCGGCGATGGCGAAGCCGTCGATGCCGACCGCGAGCCAGAGCCCGGCCAGCGCGTAGGCCGCCGCCGCGATCACCCCGGCGTAGGTGCCGATGGTGCGGGCGCGGCGCTGCACCGGCCCCTCGGTCTTGAGCGTCAGCCAGGCCGCGCCGTGCATCACCAGCATCGACAGCGAGACCACGCCCGCCACGATGGCGAAAGGATGCAGCAGCCCGAGGAACTTGCCGTAGAAGCTGCCGTCATACATCGGCATCAGGTCCTCGGTCAGGTGGAACGGCACGCCGAGCAACACGTTTCCGACGGCCACGCCGAAAAGCAGCGCCGGCGCGGCCCCTCCGACGAAGAGCGCCCAGTCCCAGCCGTTGCGCCAGGCCGCGCTGTCGCGCTTCGAGCGGTACTTGAAGCCCACGGGCCGCAGGATCAGCGCCGCGAGCACCGCGAACATCGCGAGGTAGAAGCCCGAGAAGCTCACCGCGTAGAGCGGCGGCCAGGCGGCGAAGATCGCGCCGCCGCCAAGGATGAACCAGACCTGGTTGCCTTCCCAGACCGGGCCGATGGTGTTGATGGCGACGCGCCGCTCGACGTCGGTTCTGCCGACGAAGGGCAGAAGCGCGCCCACCCCCATGTCGAAGCCGTCGGTCAGCGCGAAGCCGATCAGCAGGACGCCGAGCAGCGCCCACCAGATCACGCGCAGCAACTCGAAGCTGATGAGGTCATGCAGGATCATGTGTCTTACTCCGCCGGGTTTGCTGCAAAGGGGCCCTGCCCGTCATGGGTGCGCAGGCGATGTTCGTGGCGCGCGCGCCACCGGTCGGTTTCGGCGACGTCCATGTAGGGGCCCTTGCGGATGTATTTCAGCATCAGGCCCATCTCGATCACGAAGAGCGCGGTGTAGAAGATCACGAAGCCCGCCAGCGTGATGAGCAGGTCGCCCACGCTCAGGTGGCTGGCCGAGAGCGCCGTCGGCAGCACCCCGTCGACGGTCCACGGCTGGCGCCCGAACTCGGCCACGAACCAGCCCAGCTCGGCGGCAATCCACGGAGCGGGGATGATGAGCACCGCCAGACGCAGCATCCAGCGCGGAAACCGCATGTTGCGGAAGTTCGACATCACGAAGAAGCCGGCCATCACCGCGATGAAGGCAAAGCCGAGCCCCACCATGAGGCGGAACGCCCAGAACAGCGGCGCGACGCCGGGAATGGTGTCCTGCGCGGCCTGAACGATCTGTGCCTCGGTCGCCTCGCGCGGGTCGTCGACGTAGCGCTTCAGAAGGAAGGCAAAGCCCAAGTCGGCGGAATGCGCCTCGAAGGCGGCGCGCACGTCGGCCGGGGTCGCATCGCGCGCTTCGCGGATGGTCATCAGCGCGTCATAGGCGACCAGCCCCGAGCGCACGCGGTCCTCGGCCTCGGCCACGAGGTCGTTGATGCCGGGGATCTCGTGGGTCAGCGAGCGGGTGCCGATCAGCCCCATGACCCAGGGGATCTCGACCGCGTAATGTGTCTCGCGCGCCTCCTGGTCGGGAAAGCCGATGGCGGTGAAGGGTGCCGGGGCGTCGTGGGTCTCCCACATGGCCTCGATGGCGGCGAGCTTCATCTTCTGGGTGTGGCTGGCCGAGTAGCCCGACTCATCGCCCAGCACGACCACCGACAGCGCCGCGGCCAGCCCGAAGGCCGAGGCCACGGCGATGGATCGGCGCGCAAGTTCGACGTGCCGCTCCTTCAGCAGATACCAAGCCGAAACACCCAGCACGAAGACCGAGGCGGTGACATAGCCCGCCGAAACGGTGTGCACGAATTTGGCCTGCGCGACCTCGTTGAAGACCACGTCGAAGAAGCTCGTCATCTCCATCCGCATGGTCTCGGGATTGAAGGCGGCGCCGACCGGGTTCTGCATCCAGCCATTGGCGATGAGGATCCAGAGCGCAGAGAAGTTCGACCCCAGCGCCACCAGCCATGCGACGACCATGTGGGCCACCTTGCTCAGCTTGTCCCAGCCGAAGAAGAACAGCCCGACAAAGGTGGCCTCGAGGAAGAAGGCCATCAGACCCTCGACCGCCAGCGGCGCGCCGAAGATGTCGCCCACGTAGTGCGAATAGTAGGACCAGTTCATGCCGAACTGGAATTCCATGGTGATGCCCGTGGCCACGCCAAGCACGAAGTTGATGCCGAACAGCGTGCCCCAGAATTTCGTCATCTGGCGCCAGATCGGGCGGTTGGTCATCACGTAGACCGTCTCCATGATCGCGACGAGGACCGAAAGACCCAGCGTCAGCGGCACGAAGAGGAAGTGATACATCGCGGTCATCGCGAACTGCAGTCGCGACAACTCGACGAGATCGAGTTCCATGCGTCGTCTCCTCGGTTGCGTGGCATCCGGCGGCCGGTGCGGTCGGAGGAGGTCGAAAGAACCATTGCCACAGATCGGGTTACGAGCCTGCGCGCATAAGCTATTTCACAGACTCAGATTTACCGCGGTGCTACACCCGCGCCGCGGGCGGCAACTTGATCTGGGTCAAAGGATCAGGATTTTGGAATGTAACGTTCGAGTGAGATCACCCGATCCGCCGTCTCTAGCTCGGCCGCGCGGTGCGAGGCGGTGACAATCGCGGCGTCGGGCAGGAAGCCCCGGATGCCGTCGAGCACCGCGCGCGCGGTCGTCGCGTCGAGCCCCTCGGTCGGCTCGTCAAGCAGCAGCACGTCGGGCCGGCGCAGGATGGCACGGGCCAGCACCAGCCGCCGCGACTGGCCGCCGGACAGCCCTGCCCCACCCTCGCCGAGCTGCGAGCCGAGCCCGCCGCGCGCCTCGATGGCCGCATCGAGCGACACCGCGCGCAAGGCCTCCCAAGCGCGCGCCTCGGTCAGCTCGGGATCGGCCAGCGCGAGGTTCTCGAGGATGCTGCCCGAGAGCAGCGCGGAGCGTTGCGACACCAGCATCAGCGCATCGCGCAGGGCGGGCGCCTCCCAGTCGGGCAGCGGACGGCCCTTCAGCAGCGCCTCGCCGGCGGTGGCGGGCGCGAGGCCGGCCAGCACGTCGAAGAGCGTGCTCTTGCCGGCGCCGCTTTCGCCCCGGATCGCCAGCATCTCGCCCGGCATGACGGCGAAGGACAGGTCGTGCAGCAGCAGTCGCGTCCAGCCGGGGCGGGCGAGCGACAGGTGCCGCACCTCCAGCGCAGCGCCCTCGACGGCAGGTTCGACAGGACCGCTGAGCTTGGGCTGCGGCGTCCGCTCCGGCGCGGCCATGACGCGCTCGGCGGCGTCACGCATCCGGCCGATCTCGGCCATGCCCCGGCGCAGCGGCACCAGCGTCTCGGCCAGCGCCAGCGCCACGAAGACGCCGATCGCCGCGAGCGCCGGGTCGAGGTCGCTGCCCGCGACGAGAACCCCCGCCAGCGCGAAGACGGCGGCGGTCACCAGCGTGACGATGATCGCAAGGGTCATCCCCGCGCCGGTGTCGATGGAGTCGAGCCGGTCCATGGCGCCGCGCGCCTCGGCCTCGGTCGCATCCAGCGAGTCGCGCCAGCGCGGCAGCGTGCCCTGCAGGATCGCTTCGCGGCGGCCCCGGAACAGGCCGATGGCGCGCTGCCGCAGGGTCTGCATCGCCTCTTCCGCCTGGCTCGACGGTGCCAGTGTCGCGCGGCCCACGCGCCACAGCACCACGCCGCCGCCCAGCAGGTAGCCCAGCGCGATCGAGGCAGCGATGGCATGCGAGGTCAGCGCCCAGAGCGTCACGAAGGCCGCCCCGTGAGTGATGAGCGCCGCCGCCACAGGCAGCGCGAGCCGCAGCACCACCCCGTCGAGCGCATCCACGTCGGCGGTGATCCGGGTCAGCGCCGCCGCGCCGCGCAGGCGGCGCAGCTCGGGCATCGGGAAGCGTTCGAGCCGTTGCAGCAGCGTCACCCGCAGCCGCGCCAGCGCCCGCAGCGTGGCGTCATGGGTGAGCAGGCGCTCGCCGTAGCGCGCGCCCGCCCGGCCCAGCGCGAGGAACCGCACACCGGCAGATGGGCGGAACACGTCGAAGGCGATGCCCACGCCGGCAATCCCGGCGATGCCGGTGGCGGTGATGAACCAGCCCGACAGCCCCAGAAGGGCCGCGCCCATCACGAGCACCGCCACGGCCAGCGCTGCACCCCGCCACATGGCCCAGGGCTCGGCCTTCCAGAGCAGTCGCAGAACCTGCCAGAGCCGCTTCATGCCGTATCCTCCCCGAACAGCACCACGCGCCCCATCGCCGCGACCAGCGCTGGATCGTGGGTCGCCACGATCACCGTGCGCCCCCCGGCGGCAAGCTCGGTGAGCGCATCGATGATCGCCGCACCGTTGGTGGCATCGAGATCGGCGGTCGGCTCGTCGGCAAGGATGACATCGGCTCCGGTGAGGAAGGCGCGCGCCAGCAGCAGCCGCCGCGCCTCGCCGCCCGACACCCCGGCGCCGGTCTCGCCAAGCACGGTCTCGAGCCCCTCGGGCAGCGCGGCGACGATCCCGTCTGCGCGCGCCTTGCAGAGCGCCGCATCGAGGTCGGCCCCGAAATCGTGGGGATCGAGGAAGCGGCGCAGCGTCATGTCGGGCACATGCACCCCCTGCGGCACGTAGCCGACACGCCCGCGCCACGCATCGGCGGTGTCCGCGTCGAGCGCACGGCCCGCCACCCGCACCGTACCCTCCGCCGGCGTCAGCAGCCCCGCCATCAGGTCGAGCGCGGTGGACTTTCCGACCCCGCTCGGCCCGCTCAGCGCGACGCTTTCACCGGGCGCCACCGAAAGATCCGGGAGCCGCAGCAACTGATCACCACGATGCACCGCCACCCCGTCGAGCGACACGGAGGCCGGACCGGCCAGCGGCTCGGCGCGGGCGCCCTGCCCCAGCACCGGCGCGGTCTCGTCGGCCTCGAGCGCGTCGAGCTCGTCGGCCACCGCCTCGGCGGCGGCCTTGTCGTGCCACGCGGCGGCGAGATCGCGCAGCGGCTGGAAGTAGTCGGGCGCCAGCAGCAGCAGGAAGATGCCCTCGGACAGGGTGAGCCCGGTGCCCCATGTGCCGAAATCCAGCTCTCCCAGCAGCGTGAAGCCCACGTAGACCGCCACCAGCGCAACCCCGATGGCCGAGAACAGCTCGAGCACCGTCGAGGACAGGAACGCCACCCGCAACACTGCCATGGTGCGCGCCCGCAGCCCCTCGGCACGGGCCTCGAAGGCGGCGCGCGAGGCGTCGCCCGCGTTCAGCAGCAGGATGTCGGGCAGCGCCGCGATGCGGTCGATCAGCAGCGTGTTCATGTCGCCGATCTCGACCATCTGGCGGGCGCTCGCCTCTTTCGCGGCCATGCCCACCAGCGCCATGAAGATCGGGATCAGCGGCCCGGTGACGAGGAAGACCAGCCCCACCGCCCAGGACAGCGAGAACGCCAGCACCAGCGAGATCAGCGGCACCAGTTTCGTGCGTGCCATCGCCGGGCGGTAGCGGGTGATCCAAGGTCCCAGCACCGCGAGCTTCTCGGTCAGCATTGCCGCCAGCGCCGCCGAGGAGGCCGCGGCCCCCGGGCGCAGCGCCTCGCGCGTCAGCAGCCCCTGTCGCAACTTGTGAATGACGCCGTCGGCGGCAAGATAGGCCTGTCGCGCCGCGACCCGGTCGAGCACCGCACGCAGGATGCCGATCAGCGCGAAGCCGGCGGCGGCAAGCAGGCTCTCCCGCACCCCGGCACCCGCGACCCAGCCGCCGATGCCCCATGCCAGCGCCAGCGCCTGCAGCGGCCAGAGCGCGGCAGCCAGCGCCGACAGAAGCGCGGCGCGGCGCAGCGTGCCCTGTGCCTGCTGCGAAAGCAGGCGATCCGGTGAGCGTCGTTTGGCCAAGATCCGTCCCGATCCATGTCTTTCGCCCGTCTTAGACCCCGACGGCCCTTCTGGCAAACCGACCGGGCGCGTCACGCGGTCGCCGGCACGAACGCGGGATATGGAAAGGACTTGGGAGGCACCGGGCAAAACCGGTTTTCCCTTTGCGCATTTGCGGTCTACTGTCCGCCCGTCACCGTTTGTCTCGCGAGGACCAGAATGACCGAGTATGCCGGACGCCTGCGGCTTGGCGTCAACATCGACCACGTCGCCACCGTGCGCAACGCCCGCGGCAGCGCCTACCCCGACCCGCTGCGCGCCGCGCAGATCGCGGAGGAGGCCGGCGCCGACGGCATCACCGCGCACCTCCGCGAGGATCGCCGCCACATCTCGGACGGCGACATCGACGGTCTGATGGAGACGCTCTCGCTGCCGCTCAACCTCGAGATGGCCGCAACCGACGAGATGCAGGCCATCGCGCTGCGCCACAAGCCGCACGCGGTCTGCATCGTGCCCGAGAAGCGCGAGGAGCGCACCACCGAGGGCGGCCTCGAGGTGGCGAAGGACGAGAACCGGCTGGCGCATTTCATCGACCCTCTGCGCGAGGCCGGTTGTCGGGTGTCGCTGTTCATCGGCGCCGACAAGCCGCAGGTCGATGCCGCCGCCCGCATCGGCGCGCAGGTGGTCGAGCTGCACACCGGCGCCTACTGCGACCTGCACTACGAGGGCCGCTTCGAAGAGCGCGACGCCGAGCTCGCGCGCCTGCGCGACATGACCGCCCACGCCCATTCTCTGGGCCTCGAGGTCCACGCCGGCCACGGGCTGACCTACGAGACGGTCGCCCCCATTGCCGCCTTCCCCGAGGTGATGGAGCTCAACATCGGCCACTTCCTCATCGGCGAAGCGATCTTCCGCGGCCTCGGCCCCGCGATCACCGAGATGCGCCACCTGATGGACGAGGCGCGCGCGTGACGCCCACCGGGCCCGAACGCGAGACGCTCGACCGGGTGATCGCGGCGGCGCTCGACCGCTTCCTACCCGGCAGCGGCCCGGTCTTTACCGCCGCCGTCCTGCGCGGCGACGAGGTGCTCGCGCTCGAGGCCAACGAGGTCTCGGCCCGCTGCGACGCGTCGCGCCACGCCGAGATCGTCGCGATCGAGAAGGCCAGCGCCGCACTCGGACAGACCGACCTGTCCGGCTGCACGCTCATCGCCTCCATGCAGCCATGCGAGATGTGCCTTGCCGCGATGCGCTGGTCGCGGATCGACCGGTTGCTGTTCGCGATGACACAAGAGCGCGCCCCGGCGTTCTTCCAGTTCCCCGCACTCACGCTTGCCGACTACGCGCGGGCCTGCGACCACGCCTTCGACTGGCATGGGGGCCTCGGCGCAGACCGGCTGGCGCAGGTCTACGAAGGCGCGCCATGATCCTCGGCATCGGCACCGACCTTGCGAACATCGACCGGATCGCCGGCACGCTGGAGCGGTTCGGAGACCGCTTTCGCAACCGCGTCTTCACCGAGACCGAGCAGCTCAAGGCCGAGCGCCGCGCCGACGTCGCCGGCACCTACGCGAAACGCTGGGCGGCCAAGGAGGCGTGCTCGAAGGCGCTCGGAACCGGCCTGCGCATGGGGATCGCGTGGAAGGACATGGCGGTGACGAACCTGCGCACCGGTCAGCCGGTGATGCAGGTGACAGGCTGGGCGAAGGAACGGCTCGACGAGATGACCCCCCCGGGCCACGAGGCGATCATTCACGTGACGCTGACCGACGATCACCCCTGGGCACAAGCCTTCGTGGTGATCGAGGCGCGCCCCGTGACAGAGGCCTGATCCGTCGGGATCACGTGTTGAAGAGTCGTAGGTTAGGGTCTCACCCCACCAAGCGCCAAGGCTTCCATCACGACGCGCGCGGTAGACGCCCCCGCGCTGCGGGCCGGCGCCTGCCAGCGATTGCGGAGACCGGGGCATCCACTGGACGCCCCGCCGCTTTCAGCGGTTCGCCCCCGGAACCCACAACACGTCGGCGCGACCGTTGTCGTTGGCGATGCGCGAGGCCACGAAGAACCAGTCGCTGAGGCGGTTGAGGTATTTCACCGCGTGCTCGTTCACGTCCTCGACCGAGGCCAGCTCGACCGTCCGCCGCTCCGCCCGGCGCGCCACGGTGCGGCACTGGTGCAGATGCGCGGCAACCGCCGCGCCCCCCGGCAGCACGAAGCTGCGCAGCGGCTCGAGCTTCTCGTTCATGGCGTCGATCTCGGCCTCGAGCCGTTCGACCTGCGCCGCGACCATGCGCAGCACCGGGTAGCCGGCTTCGGCATCCTTCTCCATGTCGGGCCGGCCGAGGTCCGCGCCGAGATCGAACAGGTCGTTCTGGATCCGTGACAGCGCCGCCTCGAGGTCGCCGTCGGCATGCAGCCGGGTCACGCCCAGCACCGCGTTCAGCTCGTCGGCGGTGCCGTAGGCCTCGACCCGCGGCGAGAACTTCGGCACGCGGTCACCGTTGACCAGCGCGGTTTCGCCCTTGTCGCCGGTGCGGGTGTAGATCTTGTTGAGCACGACCATGCTCAGCCTCCTCTTCGGATCAGCACGAACAGCACGATCAGCACGACCGCGACGAATTGCGCGATGATGCGCCAGCGCATCGCCTTGTTCGCGTATTTCTTGTTGAATTCTCCGCCCTTCGCAAAGGACCCGATGCCGAACAGCAGGATCACCACGACCACCAGCATTGCCGTGGCCATCACCAGGAACAACGGATCGTCTCGCATCGTCTCTTCCTCCGCGTTGCTGTGCGGTGACATAGCCGCTCGGCACGGAAAAGCGAACCCGTTATCGGGCGCGGTCGATCAGCGCATCCAGCGCGCTCGTGGGCAGAAGCCGGCGCAACCGCCCCATGAGGTGGGTCGGGAACGTGACGTAGTATCGCGCACGCGGGCGCGGCGCCTCGAGCGCCTGCACGATCTTGCTGGTCACCGCAGAGGGCGGGAGCTCGAAGGTGTCCTTGGACGGCGCGGCGTAGAGGCGTTTCAGCAGCGAGCCCTCGTATTGCGCCCGGCGCGGCGAGGACCGCCAGTCGACCCATTTCTCGAACGGCGGGACCGAGTTCGCACGGATGCGCGAGGTGATCGGCCCCGGCTCGACCAGCACGACGTGGATCGGCGTATCCCGCATCTCGATCCGCAGGACGTCGGTCAACCCCTCGAGCGCGAACTTGGTCGAGACATAGGCCCCGCGCCACGGCATCGGCACCAGCCCGAGAACCGACGAGCAGTTGACGATCCGTCCGTGCCCCTGCCTTCGCATCACCGGGATGACCGCGCGGGTCAGCGTGTGCCAGCCGAAGACGTTGGTCTCGAAGATTTCGCGCAGGGCGCCGGTCGGCAGATCCTCGAGCGCGCCGGGCACCGCGAAGGCGCCGTTGTTGTAGAGCGCGTCGAGCGTGCCGCCGGTTGCCTCGAGCACCTCGGTCAGGGCGGCGTGGATGCTGGCCTCGTCGGCGTAGTCGAGCCGGGGGCTTTCGAAGCCCTCGGCCCTGAGCCGCGCACAGTCGGCCTCCTGCCTGCACGACGCGAAGACCCGCCAGCCCCGGGCGCGCAGCCCGTGGGCGGCGTCGTAGCCGATCCCCGAGGAACAACCTGTGATGAGAACCGATCGTGCGGTCATGCGCGCGCCCCTGCCTGTGCCGGCCCCGGCCTAGGACAGGCAGGGGACGCGCGCAAGGCAGGCTCAGTTGGCGGCGGTCTTCAGGAAGTCGTCGGACATCCAGCCGATACGGTTGGTGTCCTGTGTCTTGAGGCGCACCCAGCCATCGCCCGGATCGGTGAGCACCTTGACCTCGGCCCCGCGGCGAAGCTGTTCGAGCACCTGGAACTTGGTGCCCGGCCCCATGCGCATGTTCACGAGGTTGCCGGTGACCTTGCGCATGTCCACGGTCGGCTCCGAGATCGCGGGCGTCGTGTTCGTGGTCATCGCAGCGTCGGTCCGGGTGTCGAGCGATGCGAGCTCGACCCCCTCTGTCGGCGCGGTTTGCGAAGACATGCTTCCCGCCGCCGATGCAAGCGTGACGCCGAAATCGCTGTCCTTGGGCGCTTGCTCTGTTGCGGCGCCGCTCTTGGCGGGTGCGCTGCTCACCGCGGCGACCGAGGTCATGTCGACCCCGCCGGTGTCGGCCCGGGCGACCTCGGGGGTCGCGGCCTGCGCGGTTTCAACTTGCAGACCCGGCAGGTTCACATGCCGGTTGCCCGGCTCGAAATCGGCGCCGCCGGACATCGCGTACCACGACCAGCCGAGCGCCCCGAACGTAACGAGAATCAGACTCTTCATTTCAAACACCCCCCAGCATTGAAAAATCGCTCAAAAAATCCGTCGGCGCGCAGATGCGGCCTTCCGGCTTCCCGAGTTTACCCGATCTCCGGACCCGCCCTAAGCGGATTGCGGAAAATTTTTCCTGACGCTTCGGGGACCGCTTTACCGGGCCGCGTGCGCCGGGTATTTCACGATCTATGAATGACATCGTCGATGACCCCAACATGAACCCCCGTGATACGGCCGAGCCGCTGCGCCGCGCCATCGGCGACCGCTACCTGACCTATGCTCTGTCGACGATCATGAACCGGGCCCTTCCGGACGCCCGCGACGGGCTCAAGCCCGTGCATCGTCGTATACTATATGCAATGCGCAGGCTTCGGCTAAGTTCCGCCGGCGGGTTTCTAAAGTCGGCAAAAATCAGCGGGGACACGATGGGGGACTTCCACCCCCACGGCGACGCCGCGATCTACGACGCCATGGCGCGGCTCGCGCAGGACTTCACGATCCGCTACCCGCTGGTCGACGGCCAGGGCAACTTCGGCAACATCGACGGCGACAACCCGGCGGCCTCGCGCTACACCGAGGCGCGCATGACGATCATGGCCGAGGCGCTTCTGCAGGGCCTCGACGAGGACGCCGTCGACTTCCGCCCGAACTACGACGGCCGTCTCGAGGAGCCTTCGGTTCTTCCGGCCTCCTACCCGAACCTGCTCGCCAACGGGTCGAGCGGCATCGCGGTGGGCATGGCAACCAACATCCCGCCGCACAACATCGGCGAGCTGATCGGCGCCTGCCTGCATCTCATCAAGTCGCCGAACGCGGTCGACGACACGCTGCTGCAATACGTCCCCGGCCCCGACTTCCCCACCGGCGGGGTGATCGTGGAGCCGCCCGAGAACATCGCGCAGGCCTATTCGACCGGGCGAGGCTCGATCCGCCTGCGGGCGCGCTGGCACATCGAGGACCTCGGCCGTGGCCAGTGGCAGGCCGTGGTGACCGAGATCCCCTACCAGGTGCAGAAGTCGAAGCTGGTCGAGCGTCTGGCCGAGCTGATCCAGACCAAGAAGGTGCCGATCCTCGCCGACATCCGCGACGAGAGCGCCGAGGACATCCGCATGATCCTCGAGCCCAAGTCGAAGAACATCGACCCCGAGCTGCTGATGAACATGCTGTTCAAGAACAGCGACCTCGAGGTGCGCTTCTCGCTCAACATGAACGTGCTGATCGACGGCGTGACGCCGCGCGTCTGCTCGCTCAAGGAGGTGCTGCGCGCCTTCCTCGACTTCCGCCGCGAGGTGCTGATCCGCCGCTCGCGTCACCGGATGGCGAAGATCGACAACCGGCTCGAGGTGCTCGAGGGCCTGATCGTGGCCTTCCTCAACCTCGACCGGGTGATCGACATCATCCGCTACGACGAGGACCCCAAGGCGGCGCTGATGTACGAGGACTGGTCGAAGCCGCATCAGGCGACCATTCCGCGCGCCAACGACGAGCGCGATTACCGCTCGCCGCTCACCGGCGTCGACGTCAAGGCGCTGGAGCTGCGTCCCGACCCCGAGGCGGTGGCCCGTGGCGTGCTGTCCGACGAGGGCGGGCCGGGGCAGATCCCGCAGCGCTTCGGCGGCCGCTCCGAGGGGCTCTCGGACGTGCAGGCCGAGGCGATCCTCAACATGCGCCTGCGCAGCCTGCGCCGTCTCGAGGAGCTCGAGCTGGTCAACGAGCGTGACAAGCTGATGGAGGAACGCGCCGGGCTCGAGGACCTGCTCGACAGCGAAGACCTCCAGTGGAAGCGCATCGCCGACGAGCTGCGCGAGGTGCGCAAGAAGTTCACCAAGGATCTCGACCGCGGCGCCCGGCTCACCAGCTTCGCCGAAGCCGGCGAGGCCGAGGACGTGCCGCTCGAGGCGATGATCGAGCGCGAGCCGATCACCGTGGTGTGCAGCCAGATGGGCTGGATCCGCGCCATGACCGGGCATATCGCGCTCGACCGCGAGCTGAAGTTCAAGGACGGCGACGGCCCGCGCTTCATCTTCCACGCCGAGACCACCGACAAGTTGCTCGTCTTCGGCTCGAACGGCCGGTTCTACACGCTGTCGGCGGCGAACCTGCCCGGCGGGCGCGGCATGGGCGAGCCGGTGCGGCTCATGGTCGACCTGCCCAACGAGGTCGAGATCCTCGACCTGTTCATCCATGTGCCGGGCCGCAAGCTGCTGCTGGCCTCCTCGGCGGGCGACGGCTTCGTCGTGCCCGAGAACGAGGTCGTCGCGCAGACCCGCGCCGGCAAGCAGGCGCTGAACGTGAAGGCACCGACCGTGGCCAGGGTCTGCAAGCCGGTCGACGGCGACGCGGTGGCCGTGGTCGGCGAGAACCGCAAGGTTCTGGTCTTCATGCTCGACGAGCTGCCCGAGATGGCGCGCGGCAAGGGCGTGCGGCTGCAGAAGTACAAGGACGGCGGCCTGTCCGACGCCACCACCTTCACGCTCGCCAACGGCCTGTCGTGGCGCGATCCGGCGGGCCGCACCCGCACCGAGACTGCGCTCGACGAGTGGCGTGCCAAGCGCGCCGGCACCGGCCGCATGGCACCGCGTGGCTTCCCGCGCGACAACAAGTTCAACTGACGGCGTCCCCCTCGCGGGGGCGCCTTTCTTCTTTCGGCCCGCCGGGGCCCGGTCCTGTCCGGGCGGGGAACAGGTGATTTCCTATGCCCGAGCAGATTTCCGAGCCGACGTCCGAGCCCAACTACGCCCATGGCGTGTATTCCGGCGACGGCAAGGCGCTGTTCTGGCTCGCCCTGCGTACCGGGCTGCTCACCGTTCTCACCCTCGGCATCTACCGCTTCTGGGCCAAGACCCGCATCCGCCGCTACATCTGGTCGTCGACCGGGATCGGCGGCGCCCGCTTCGAATACACCGGCACCGGGCTCGAGAAGTTCCTCGGCTTCCTGATGGCGGTCGTTATCCTCGCGGTCTACCTCGGGCTGATACAGATCGTGCTGTTCTGGTTCGGCATGACGATCTTCGCCACGCCGCAAAGCCCCGAGGCCGCGCTGATGCAGACCGTCGGCGCCTCGGCCTCGGGTCTCGCGGTGCTGCCCCTCATCTTCTTCGCGGTCTACCGCGCCCGGCGCTACCGCATGGCCCGGACCCGCTGGCGGGGCATCCGCTTCGGCATGGACAAGGCCGCATGGGGCTACGCCCTCCGCGCCATGGGATACTGGCTGCTGACGATCCTGTCGCTGGGCCTGCTGCTGCCGCTGATGACCTTCCGGCTCGAGCGCTACATGACCGACCGCACGTGGTTCGGCGACGCCCGGTTCCGGCAGGACGGACGCTGGACGGCGCTTTACGGCAAGATGAAACACCTGTTCATCGGCCTTGCGCTGATCGTGGTGGGCATCGTCTCGGGCACGCTCGCCTCGATGCACGGCGGGCTGATCGCGCTCGCGGTGATCTCGGTGCCGGTAGGACTCGTATGGTTCGTGATCGGCGTGATCTCCTACCGTGTTCAGAGCTTCGCCTACCTTGCACGGCACAAGATGCTCATGGACCGCGTGGCCTTTCACGCCCATCCCGCCACCAAGACCGTGATCCTCACCTACATCGTGGGCAGCATCGTGCTCGCCATCGGCCTGTCGGTGGCGACCGGCATCTTCGGCGGCATCACCGCGGCACTCCTAAGCGGGCTCGACCTCGGGGCGTCTTCCGGTCAGGTGCAGCCGGGCATGATCCCGGCGATCGTGGTGCCGGTGCTCGGCTACATCCTGACGCTGGTCGCGGCGCAGGCGGGGGCGCTTGCCGCGATCACCCAGCCGATCCTGAAGCACTACGTCGAGACGATCACCGTCATCAATCTGCCCGCGCTCGACAGGGTCCACCAGCGCGCCGCCGATCCGGGCGCCGACGCCGAAGGCTTCGCCGATGCGCTCGACCTCGGCGGGGCGCTCTGAGCGGTGCGGGGCGCGGCGCATCTCTACGACGGCCGCTCGGCCGCGCGGCACGCGGTGACGGTCGAGCTCAGCGCCGACCGGCAGGCGCTGGTGATCTCCGGCGCGGCACTCTCCGAGCCGCTGCTCTGGCCCCTGCCCGACCTGCGCGCGCTCGGCGATCAGGCGGACCCGGCGCAGATCGTCCTGACCCGCCATCTCGACACCCACGACGAATCCCTGCGCGATCCGGCGCGTCTCGTGGTCGAGGACCCCGAGATGGTCGCCTGGCTGCGCCGCACCCGGCCACGGCTCAACCGCCGCGACCTGCGCGAGGGCACCGGGCGGCGCATCGCGCTTCGGCTCGGCGGCGCATTGGCGGCAGTCGCGGTGATGATCTTCGTGATCCTGCCCGCGCTCGCCGATACGCTGTCGCGGCTCATTCCGCTGGAGAAGGAAATCGCCTTCGGGCGCGGCGTGAAGGCCCAGATGGAGCGCTTCCTTGGCGCCGACGAGGCCGGAACGCTCGACTGCGACGCTCCCGGGGGCCGCGCCGCGCTCGACCGGATGGTCGCGCGGCTCACCGAGGGGCAGGATCTCGGCTACCCGCTGCAGGTCAGCGTGATCGACCACGAGATGGTGAACGCCTTCGCGGTGCCCGGCGGACAGGTCGTCGTGCTGCGCGGTCTGCTGGACAAGGCGGACAGCCCAGACATGGTCGCCGCCGTGCTGGCGCATGAGATCGGCCACGTCGTGCACCGCGACCCGACGCGTCACGCCCTGCGCACCGCCGGCTCGGTGGGGCTGCTGGGGCTCGTCTTCGGCGATTTCACCGGCGGCGCGGCCATGGTGCTGCTGACCGAACGGCTGATCAACGCGAGCTACAGCCAGGAGGCCGAGACAGAGGCCGACCGCTACGCCTACGGCCTCCTGCGCGAGGCCGGGCTGCCGCCCTCGGCACTGGCCGACATGTTCGAGACCTTCCGCGCCGAGGTGGGCGATGTCGAAGGCCCGATGGCGCATTTCGCCTCGCATCCGGCACTGTCGGACCGCATCGCCGAGGCCCGCGCCGCCGCTCCGTCCGACGCCCCCCGCGGGCCCGCGCTCGACCCTGCCGGCTGGACTGCCCTGCGCCGGATATGCGACGGCTGAGCCGCCCGCCGCACGCGACCAAAGTCGGAAACCCCGGGAATACGCGGCGTTCATTTGGCGCTAACAGGTCGTTTTAGACCTGTTTCCCCTGTCCACGGTTCGCTATCACCCTTCCTGAGAACAATGATCGGGAGTCGCGCCCGCCGCGACGCACTCAAGGGAGAACCGCCGATGAAGGTGCTTGTACCTGTCAAACGCGTGATCGACTACAACGTGAAGGTCCGCGTGAAAGCGGATGGCAGCGGTGTCGATCTGGCCAACGTGAAGATGTCGATGAACCCGTTCGACGAGATCGCGGTCGAGGAAGCCATCCGGCTGAAGGAAGCCGGCAAGGCCGACGAGGTCGTGGTGGTCTCGATCGGTGTGAAGCAGGCGCAGGAGACGCTGCGCACCGGGCTTGCGATGGGCGCCGACCGCGCGATCCTCGTGACCGCGGCCGATGACGTGCACACCGATATCGAGCCGCTGGCGGTGGCCAAGATCCTCGCCAAGGTGGTCGAGGAAGAACAGCCCGGCCTGGTGCTGATGGGCAAGCAGGCCATCGACAACGACATGAACGCGACCGGCCAGATGCTGGCGGGCCTTCTGGGCTGGGCGCAGGCGACCTACGCCAACACGCTCGAGGTCGAGGACGGCGCCGCGGTGGTGGCACGCGAGGTCGACGGCGGCCTGCAGACCATCAAGGTGACCCTGCCGGCGATCGTGACCACCGACCTGCGCCTCAACGAGCCGCGCTACGCGTCGCTGCCCAACATCATGAAGGCGAAGAAGAAGCCGCTCGACGAGAAGACCGCCGAGGACTACGGCGTCGACGTCTCGCCGCGTCTCGAGGTCGTGAAGACCGCCGAGCCGGCCGAGCGGGCCGCGGGCATCATGGTTGGCTCGGTCGACGAGCTGGTGACGAAACTCAAGGAAAAGGGGGCTCTGTGATGGCTGTTCTCCTTGTTGCGGAAATCAATGACGGCACGCTGGCGATGGACGCCACCGCGAAGGCCGTCGCGGCCTCGCAGCCGCTGGGCGACGTGACCGTTCTGGCGGTGGGCGCGACGGCGAAGGACGCCGCCGCCGAGGCCGCCACCATCGAGGGCGTGGCCAAGGTGCTGGTGGCCGAGGACGCGACCTACGGTCACCGTCTCGCGGAACCCACGGCGGCGCTGATCGTGTCGCTCGCGGGCGATTACAGCCACATCGTGGCGCCGGCGACGACGGATGCGAAGAACATCCTGCCGCGGGTCGCGGCGCTGCTGGATTCGATGATCCTGACCGATGTCACCTCCGTGGTGGATGCGGATACCTTCGAGCGCCCGGTCTATGCCGGCAACGCCATGCAGACGGTAAGGTCGAAGGATGAAAAGAAGGTTATCACCTTCCGGACCTCCACCTTCGATGCTGCCGGCACCGGCAACTCGGCTCCGGTCGAGGACGTGGCCAGCGCCGACAACCCCGCGCTGTCGGAATGGGTCGAGGACAAGATGGCCGAGAGCGACCGCCCCGAGCTGACCTCGGCGAAGATCGTCGTCTCGGGCGGCCGCGGCGTCGGCTCGGAAGAGGACTTCGTGATCATCGAGAAGCTCGCCGACAAGCTCGGCGCGGCGGTTGGCGCCTCGCGCGCGGCGGTGGATTCGGGCTTTGCGCCGAACGACTGGCAGGTCGGCCAGACCGGCAAGGTCGTGGCGCCGGATCTCTACATCGCCTGCGGCATCTCGGGGGCGATCCAGCACCTCGCGGGGATGAAGGATTCGAAGATCATCGTGGCGATCAACAAGGACGAGGAAGCGCCGATCTTCCAGGTCGCCGACTTCGGCCTCGTCGCCGACATCTTCGAGGCCGTGCCGGAGATGACCGACAAGGTGTGATCCGTAGGCTGGGCAATATTGCCCACCCTACCCCACGACACAAAAGGCCCGCCGGACACCGGCGGGCCTTTTGCTTGGTCGGACCATGTTCCGACCTCAGATGTTATCGAGCTCGGGGCTGTCCTTGATCTCGACGTAGTCGATCTCTTCGGCCTTCAGCCCCTTGAGAATCGACGGGATCATCAGGCTGACGAGGATGAAGATCGGCAGGCCGATCACCGTGATGACCTGTTGCAGCGCGTTCAGCCCCTCGTCTCCGGCAAGCCAGATCAGCATCCCGGCGATGACGCCTTCGGCCATCCCCCAGTAGACCCGCTGCGGCCACGGGCCCGGCGTCTCTTCACCGGTGCAGAGCATGTCGACCACGAGCGAGGCCGAGTCCGACGAGGTTGCGAAGAAGATCGCCACGATCACCACCGCAAGCCCCTGAATCAGCGTCGTGAAGGGGAAATGCTCGAAGAAGGCGAACATCGCCAGAGGCACCGAGTCGGCCACTGCCCGCGACAGCGCGCCGGCCTCGTCTCCCATCGCGGCACGGGCGGTTTCGCCGATGCCGTCGATCTGCATCGCCTGCCAGCCGAAGATGGCGAACCAGACCAGCGTGAAGGCCGACGGCGCGAGCAGCACGCCCAGCACGAACTCGCGGATGGTCCGCCCGCGCGAGATCCGCGCCACGAAGAGACCGATGAAGGGGGACCACGTCACCGTCCAGGCCCAGTAGAAAACCGTCCAGCTTCCCTGCCAGCCCCAGCCGTCGCCGCTTTCATGCGCATAGGCCAGCATGTCGTTCCAGAACGCCAGCTGCGGCAGGTTGCCCAGGTAGAGGCCCAGCGTCTGCACGATGCCCCGCAGCAGGAACAGGGTCGAGCCGGTGACCAGCACGAACACCAGCAGCCCGACGGCCATGCCGATGTTGATGTTCGACAGCAGCTTCACGCCGCTGTCGAGCCCTGCGATGATCGAGCCCACCGCAACGCCGGTCAGCACCGCGATGATGCTGATCCGCATCCAGGTCGTGTTGTCGAGGCCCGTGAGCTCCGACAGCCCCGCCGCGATCTGCGACGAGCCGAGGCCGAGCGACACCGCCACCCCGAACAACGTGCCGAGGATGGCCGCCACGTCGATCATCTTTCCGATGGGACCGTAGATCCGGTCCCGCAGCAGCGGGTAGAACACCGACGAGACCCGCACCGGCAGGTCGTAACGGTGAATGAAGTAGGCGAAGGCCAGCCCGGGCAAGGTGAAGATCGTCCACGTGTGCAGCCCGAGGTGGTAGAGTGCGAAGGACATCGCGTCCTCGGCCGCCGCGATCGAGTAGGGCTCGACTGTTTCACGTGGAGGCTCGGAGAAGTGGCTCATCGGTTCGGCCACGCCCCAGAACATCAGGACCGTGCCGATGCCGCCGGCAAAGAGCATGGTGAACCACGACAGGTTGTCGAAGTCGGGCTTCGTGTCGGTCTTGCCAAGGATGATGTGCCCGTGCCGACTGCAGGCGATCCAGACGAGGAAGGCGAGCCAGATGTTGACACCGGCGATGAAGAACCAGCCAAGATTGGTCACCACCCACTCGCGGCCGGACTCAAAAAAGGCGCCGATGATCGACGGCGCCAGAAGCAAAGCGGCGAGAAACACCACCATGAATGCGGATGCACTGAAAAAGATGGTGGCGTTCGTTCGCAATCCAAGCCGCCGCGCCAATTGGTCCATGTCTGGTTCCCCGGTCCTAGGTGAATCACATCTCCGTCAAACGCAGCCCCCTCGGACGTTGTTCCTTAAAAGGAGAAGCAACCGGTGAAGCGCCACTCCTGATTGAATTCTGTTCATTTCGGCAGGCGATCCCGCCAAGCAGTGCAGCCTTGCACGACGGCTGTGCGGCGGGGACAGTTGCCGCGGCGCGGCAAATTCCTAAGTTGAGGCTCAAGCAAACGCCACGCCGCAAAGGAGAGGATGCTATCATGGCATTGAAACTGAAGGTCATTACCGCAAGCACCCGTCCGGGCCGGATTGGCCCCATCGTCAGCAAATGGGTCGCCGAACAAGCCGGTGCGCACGACAAGTTCGACGTCGAAATCCTCGACCTCGACAGCTTCGAGCTGCCGTTCCTCGACGAGCCGAACCACCCCGCGATGCAGAGCTACACCAAGGAGCACACGAAGAAGTGGAGCGCGGCCGTTGCCGATGCCGACGCATTTGTCTTCGTGACGCCGGAATACAACTCGTTCCCGCCGGCCTCGGTCGTGAACGCGCTGCAGGCGCTCGTGGTCGAGTGGGAGCGCAAGCCTGCCGGCGTCGTTTCCTACGGCGGAATCTCGGGCGGCCTGCGGGCCTCGCAGGAGCTGCGGACGCTGCTCGCCAACATGAACATCATGCCGATCAAGCAGGTCGTGCCGATGCCGATGGTCTTCGGTGACATCACCGAGAGCGCGACGCTCGAGCCGAACGAAGAGGTCCGCAAGGGCGCGGGGCTCATGCTGGACGAACTGCACGTCTGGGCAGAAGCGCTGAAGCCGGTCCGCGCCGAGGTGCGTGCCGCCGCCTGATCGCCGACCGCTTCGCGATCACATGCAAACGAAAGGGCTGCCGGAGCGATCCGGCAGCCCTTTCCCGTTGCGGCCCTGCACTCGGGACAGTCCTGTTCCGGGGGGGTCTTGGGCGCGAAGATCAGCTAGAGACCTGTTCCCGCAGGATGGACGCGGTGAGCGAGATCATCAGGTAGACGCCCGAGAAGATCAGGAAGGCAAGGATCGTGTTCTCGAACTTGCGCGGGTAGCTCGGGTCTTCGGAGGCCACCGGCACCACCGAGGTCGTCAGGTAGCGCGCCTGGCTGTCGGCATCGCGGCGCGCCTGCTCGAGCCGCTCCAGCGCGGTCTGCAACATCAGGTCGCGGGTCGACAGATCAGCCTCGGCGAGCTTGATCTGCACCGCGATCTCGGCCAGCGAATCCTCGCCCGTGGTGGCCGTGGTCATGTCCGAGTTGAGCTCGGCCAACAGCGTTTCGAGCCGACGCACATCGCCGCGCGCGCCATCGACCTTGGCCTGGTTCGGCCGCGCGTTGTCGAGCAGCGCCTGCAACGCCAGCCGCTTTTCCTGAAGCTGCATCTCGATGTTGCTGATCTGGGTGCGCAGCGCCGTGATCCGCCCCTCGGGATCGACGACCGAGCCCTCCTGCTGAAGGCGCACAAGGCGTTCCTGCGCCTCGTAGCGGGCCTGTTCCGCGTCCTGCAGCCCGGCCTCGGCGTCATCCACCGCGTTCGAGCGCTTGCGCATCGACAGGTTGTCGACCCGCGCCTCGGCATAGCCGATCAGCGCCTCGCTGAAGCGCGCGGCGGTATCCGGGTCGGCGGCCAGAATCTCCATCTTCACGACGCCCTCGGTCGGATCGTAGCCGATCTCGATGTTGCGCTTGTAGAGCTTGTAGGCCTCTTCGTTCGAGGCACCCGCGTCGAGCCGCTGGATCGGGTCGATCCAGTCCTGTTCGAAATGCGCCTTGAAGCCCTCGTCCGCGTCGAGGCGCAGCATCGCATCCTTGGACAGAAGGTAGCTCTGCACCGCGATGGCATCCTGGTTCGTGGCGAACTGCGTGCCGGAAAACAGGCTGCCCATGGCCCCCGAGGAATTTTCGGCCTTGAGGATCAGGAACTCGGACTTGGTCGAATACATCGGCGTCGCGACCACGTAGAAATAATAGCCCGCGATGATCGTCGGCAGGAACACGAAGAACGCCAGCCGGGTGAGCAGCAGCAGCATCTTCCTGCGCCGCCGCGAGGCAAGGTCCTTCTGGATCTTCATGATCTCGGCGGCGCGACGCTCGGCCGGGCTGGCGGTCTGGGTCGAGGGCAGCTGCGGCTTGCCCCCGTTCGGCACGGTCTGCGGCAGCTGCACCCGGCCGTCGGGCCGTGGCGCCGGCGGTTGCGCGCCGGGACCGGTCGCGGGCGGCTGGGCGCCGCCCCCTGCGCCGCCGGCGTCGGGCACCACGAGCTCGAGCATGTTGGCCCGCTGGAAGGGATCGATGCCCTGCGCGCGCAACAGGCGGACCGCGTCGAAATCCGAGGTCGGCGCCAGCCCGTGACGCTGCGCCACGCGGCGCGCCATGCGCAGCTGGCGACCGGTGAGCCCCTCGCGGCGAATGGCCTCGGTCTCGTCCGCTGGCCGCGCGGCCGGGCCGGTCCGGCCCTCGTCCTCGCGCGCGGAGACCTTGGAAAACTCCGGTCGGCGGGTCGGCTGCCCTGCCCCTGCGGCGGGCGCCGCGGAGCTCTCCGTTTGCTCGGTGCCGGCCTGCGGGGCCTGCCCGGACGAAGAGCCTGACGGGGCGGACTGCGTGTCGGCGCTGCGGCGGATGCGGAATTTCTTAGCCTTGGGTTTCGTAGTCATAGAGCTGTTTCGCTTCTTCCAAGGTTTCAAACATGTGCAGCTTGCCGTCCATCAGGACCGCCGCCTTGCGCGCGAACTTCTCGAGGATCTGCGCCTGGTGCGATACGATGATGATGGTCGTGGTCCGCAGTCGTTCCGCCAGCAGCTCGCCGGCCTTCTTGTTGAACTCGACGTCGGTCGAGTTCGGCATGCCCTCGTCGATGAGATACATGTCGAAATCCAGCGCCAGCATCAGCGAGAAGGTGAACCGCGACCGCATCCCGCTCGAGTAGGTGCCGATCGGCTGGTCGAAATACTCGTCCAGCCCGCAGAGCCAGCGGCAGAAGCTTTCGACGTAATCCGGGTCGATGCCGTACATCCGCGCGATGAAACGGGCGTTCTCCCGCGCCGAGATCTTCGAGATCACGCCTCCCATGAACCCGAGCGGAAAGGAGACGCGGCAAGTGCGGCGGATCTCGCCCTCGTCGGGCTTCTCGAGCCCGGCCATCATCCGGATCATCGTGGTCTTGCCGGTGCCGTTCGGCGCGAGAATGCCCAGCGACTCGCCCAGGTCGACACGGAAGGACGCGCGATCAAGGATCACCTTGCGCTGCGTCCCCGTCCAGAAGGACTTGCTGACCATGTCGAATTCCAGCATCGAAGCTGCCCCGGATTACCCGCCTCCGCCGGTGGATACCGGTGGCCTGTTAAGCATGTCTTAGGCGCGGAATCTGTTAATAATATGGCCCCATCCCCGGACAAAGCGCAATCGTGGTGACGATTGTCGGCGGGGATCGGGGGTGCGGGCGCGTCCGCCCGCACCGCTGTCAGGTCCGGTCCTGCTTCAGGCGAGGGCGCCCCACGCAAGCCCCGCCGCGAGCGATCCCGCCACCGCGAAGCCCATGTAGGCGGCGAAGACGCGCGGCTTGACCAGCGCCCAGACCGCGATGGCGGCGGGGATGCAGCTCACGCCGCCGGCGACAACGAAGCTCATCGCCGCACCCGGCGCCATCCCCTGCGCCAGCAGCGCATCCACCAGCGGCACTGCCGCGTAGCCGTTCAGATAGGCCGGCGCCCCGACCATCGCGCCAAGGAAGATCGGCCAGATGCCGTCTCCGCCCAGCAGCGAGGCGATCGTCTCGGCAGGGATGTAGCGCAGCATCACCGCCTCGATCAGGTAGGCGAGCAGCAGCCACTTCAGCAGGAACATCAGGTTGCCCAGCGCCTCGTCGCGAAAGGTCTCCCGCCGCGCCGGCTCCTGCCAGAAGCGCCAGGCCGGCTTGCCGGAAAAGGTTTTCTTCGCGCTGCAGCAGCATCCGCCACCGGTCTGCGGGGCCGCGCGCAGCGGGTCGGCGAAGACCGGGCTTCCCTTCAGCGCCATGGTGACCGCACCGCCCAGCAGCCCGATGCCCACCGCGGCGACGGTCTTGCCCAGCGCGAAGTCCAGCCCCAGCGTGCCCGAGGTCACGAGGAACATCGCCGGGTCCATCAGCGGCGAGGCCAGCCAAAACGCCATCACGGCGCTCAGCGGCGCACCCACCGCGAGCGATGCGGCGATGAACGGGATGACCTCGCAGGAGCAGAAGGGCGACAGTCCGCCCAGCAGCGCGGCCGCCACGATCATCCGCGTTTCGCGGCCCTCGAAGAGCCGCGACAGCAGCGTCTCTGCGCCCGCTGCCTTGACGTAGGCGATGGTGGCCACGGCGAACAGCACGAAGGGGGCGGTGTGCCAGAGCGCGCCGGCAGAAAAGGTCACGGTCGGCCAGACCTCGGACCGATCAAAGAGCGCCACGGCCAGGAGTACGAGCGCGCTCGCCACCCACGCCTTGTCGGGTTTCGGAAACCGGACGCCGGGGGCCAAGGTGTCAGCCATGGTCTTGCTCCTCCGCGTCGCAGTCGGCGCAACAATGGGTGAGAAGGAATTCCGACAGGCTGCGGACCTCGTCGTAGGCCGCCGCCGCGCAGATGGTGCTGCGGCCCTGGCGGGTCTGCTGCACCAGCCCCGCCTGCGCGAGGATGCGCAGGTGATGGGTCAGCGTTGACCCGGTCACGCCGGTGCGCTCTCCCAGAGCGCCGATGCTCAGCCCCTCGGGGCCCGAGCGCACGAGGGTCTTCAGGACGTTCAGCCGCTGCTCCGAGCCAAGCGCCGCGAATTTCGACGCGGCGATCTCGAACGGCATGTCGGTGGATCGGGACGGGGGCGAATCATGTTTCATATTTCTAGCCTTATCGAAACATCCTCCGGATGCGAGTATTATTTCGATGACCGTCGAAATTTCGCACGCCCCTCTGGCGAAGCGGCCGCCCGGACATTAGCTCCCAGCCATGACCGACCGGCTCACCGATCTCGCCACCCGGCTCGAAGCATGCCGGCTCTGCGCCGACCGCTTCGCGGCAACAAAAACGCAGCACACGCCGCGCCCGGTGGTGTGGTTCGCCCCCGGCGCGCGGCTGCTGATCGCCGGGCAGGCACCCGGGCTGAAGGTGCACGAGCGCGGCCGCCCTTTCGACGACCCCTCGGGCAAGCGCCTGCGCAGTTGGCTGGGCCTCGACGAAGAGACCTTCTGGGACCGCTCGCGCACCGCCATCGTGCCGATGGCCTTCTGCTTCCCCGGCTACGACGCCAAGGGCGGCGACCTGCCCCCGCCACGGGTCTGCCGCGACACCTGGCACGACGCGCTGTTCGAGGCGCTCGGCGAGGTCCGCCTGCGGGTCTATGTCGGCGGCTACGCGCAGCGCTATCACCTCGGGGTCAGGACCGGCGTGACCGAGACCGTGCGCGGTTGGCGCGACCACCTGCCCGGCGCAATCCCCTTGCCCCACCCGTCGTGGCGCAATACGGCATGGCTGAAACGCAACCCGTGGTTCGAGGACGAGCTTCTGCCCGTCCTGCGCGCCCGTGTCCGCGAGGTGATGGAATGACCGAAGAAACACCGCTCGACGCCGCCCACGCGGCGATGGAGGCCGCCCCCGAGGACGACGCCGCCCGCCTGCGCTTCTACGAGCGGCTGGCGGACTCCGAGCTCTTCCTGCTGCTCAGGCAGGAGGCCGAGGGCGACCGGATCGAGCCCGAGATCTTCGAGCTGGCCGACGCGAGCTTCGTGCTGGTCTTCGACCGGGAAGAGCGCCTGTCGCAATTCGTCGGCCGCCCCGCCCCCTACGCCGCGCTCTCGGGGCGCGCCACCGCGTCCATGCTGGCGGGTCAGGGCATCGGCCTTGCCGTCAACATCGAGGTCGCCCCCTCGTCGATCCTGCTGCCCGCGCAGGCCGTCGACTGGCTGACCGAGACGCTCGGCCATGGTCCGCAGGAGGCCGAAGCGCAGATCGAGGAGATCCTGCCGCCGGGCGGGCTGCCCGAGGTGCTGCTGCGGGCGCTCGACGCCAAGCTCGCCACCGCGGCCGGCTTCGCCCGCTGCGCGTGGCTGTCGGGTGTGCGCTACTCGGACGGGACGCAGAGCCACATGCTCGCCTTCGCCGGCACGGTGCCCGGCGCCGAGGACGCGCTCGCGAAGGCGGTCAACGAGGCGCTGGTCTTCTCCGGCATCGAGGCCGGTGCGCTCGACGTGCTCTTCATCCGCGACAGCGACCCCATCGCCGCGAGCCTCACCCGCGTCGGCCTGCGCTTCGACCTGCCGGAGCCGGAGCAGCCCCAACGCGTCGAGCGCATTGCCCCCGGCTCCGATCCCGACAGCCCGCCGATCCTCCGCTGACTCGGCGCCCTCGACCGGTCTTCTGTCGATAGCCCGGGCAGACAGGGCGAAGCCGGTGCGCCGCCCGCAGCCCGACCGGCCGAACCAACGCGGACCCGCTCTCGGTATGGCGCGCCACGGCCGTGATAGGCCCCGGCGACCGGGCGCTGTCGCCTTCGCCGACGCCCAGCCCCTGTTCGCCACGGAAACACCAGCCGCAACAAGCATCCAAAATTGGCCAAGGGGGAACGCGCCGTAGAAGCCGCGCGCCGGGCTCGTCAAGTCTGCACGGGCCAGCACCTCGCCCGGATCAGCCACCGCGCCACTCCGGCGCCCCGCCCGAAGACATCCCAAGAAGACAGTTCGCGCTATACCCGTCCCAGTTCCTCGCGCAACGTGGGCAGCGTGTCACCGGGCGCGGGCGTCGCCTCCCAGACCGCCCGCGCGATGGCCCGCGCAAGACAGACGCTCGCCGCGTGCCCGATCCCCGCCAACTGCAAGGCCGGCGCCTCCAGCTGCCGCACGCCCGTGGCCGCCGCGAACACCAGGTCTCCGTCCATCGGCGAATGCGCCGGCAGGATCGCCCGGCCGATGCCGTCATGCGCCGCCACCGCCATCCGGTGACACTGCGCCTTGTCCAGCGCCGCATCGGTGGCCACTACCGCGATCGTGGTGTTGCCGAGCCCCGCCATGGCCGAGACCTTGCGGCTCTCCGGCAGCGCCGTCCCTTGGTCCGGGTCCACGCCCAGCCCGCCGAACTCGCCCCCGAGCTCGAAGGGCGCCGCCCAGAAATGCCTCCCCGAGGGCGTGGTGGCACTGCCCATCGGGTTCGCGGCCACCAGCGCTCCAACGGTGATGCCGTCCTCCAGAACAAGACTCGCCGAACCGAGCCCCCCCTTGTGCATCGCCGTCTGCGCACCGCAGCCCGCCCCGTGACTGCCCAGCGCAAATGCCTCCCCCGCGGAAGACAGCGCACGTCGACCCAGCTCCGGATAGGGGTTCACCCTCCAGTCCTTCGTGCCGCCATTCAGCAGGTCGAAGAGGATCGCCGCCGGCACGATCGGCACCCGCGCCGAGAGCACCGCGAAGCCGCGCCCCGCCGCGTGCAGCGCTTCCATGACCCCCTGCGCCGCCGCCAGTCCGAAGGCGCTGCCCCCCGAGAGCACCAGCGCATCGACCCCGGGCGCGGTCTTGTCCGGGGCCAGAAGGTCGGTCTCGCGGGTGCCGGGGGCGCCCCCCATCACCGCCACCGAAGCCGTGAACGGCGCCTCCGCCGTCACCACGCTCACCCCGGACTTCAGGCCCGCATCCTCGGCGCTGCCCACCCGCAGCCCCGTGACATCGGTGATCAGGTTTCTCGGTCCCGGCCGCATCGCGCCCCTCCATCAGACAATCGCGCCACCCTCGCCAACGCATGGCCAGGGCGCAATCCCCCCCTTCTCCGGTTTGACAAATACCCTCGGGGGAGTCCGCGCCCGGCGCGGACGGGGGCAGAGCCCCCGGTCTGCCCTCAGATGCAGCGCCCGCCGTCGACCTCCATGCACACCCCGGTGATCATCGAGGCCTCCTCCGAGCACAGGAACAGCGCAGCGTTGGCAAGATCCTCCGGTGTCGAGAACCGTCCGAGCGGAATGGTCGACAGGAACTTCGCCCGCATCTCGGGGGTGTCCTCGCCCATGAAACTCGCGAGCAGCGGCGTGTCGCCCGCCACCGGGTTCAGCGCGTTGACCCGCACCCCCGCCGGGGCAAGTTCGATCGCCATCGCCCGTGTGGCGGTGTTCATCCAGCCCTTCGAGGCGTTGTACCAGTTCAGACGCGGTCGCGGTGACACCCCCGCCGTCGAGGCGATGTTGAGGATCGCGCCCGACCCGCGCGCCTTCATTACCGGCACCAGTGCCCGGGCGGTCAGGTAGACCGACTTGCAGTTCACCGCGAAGACCCGGTCGAAGTCGGCCTCGTCGACCTCCTCCATCGGCGCCGGCAGGTGGGTGATACCGGCGTTGTTGACCAGCACGTCGACCGCCCCGAACTCGGCCTCGGCGCGGGCGGCCATGGCCGCCACGCTGTCGCCGTCCGCGACGTCGACCGCCTGCGCGATCCCGCCACAGGCCGCAGCGACGCGTTCGGCTCCCTCGAGGTTGATGTCCGCCACCATCACCCGGGCCCCCTCGGCCGCGAAGCGCATCGCGATGCCCTCGCCGAAGCCCGAGCCGCCACCTGTCACGATGGCGCGTTTCCCCTGCAATCTCATGCCCTGTCTCCTCCCTCTTCTTCCGGACACCTCCGGGCCCGTCGTCCGGGACCGGTCGCCGCCCACGCAGGCCTCAGCCGTGCCGTGCCGCCACGGTCTTGACCACCGAGAAGCCGTAGAGCGCCTCGAAGCCCTTCTCGCGGCCGTGGCCCGACTTGCCGACACCGCCGAAGGGCAGCTCCACCCCACCCCCGGCACCGTAGTTGTTGAGAAACACCTGCCCCGCGCGGATCTTCTTCGCCAGCCGCATCTGGCGCGCGCCGTCGCGGGTCCAGACGCTCGCCACGAGCCCGTAGTCGGTGCCGTTGGCGATGCGCACGGCCTCGTCCTCGGTGTCGAACGGAATGACCACCTGCACCGGGCCGAAGACCTCGTCCTGCGCCAGAACGTGATCGGGCGGCACCGGCCCGAAAAGCGTCGGCTGCACGTAGGTGCCGCCCTCGGGCAGGTCGTCGGCAAGCCGCGCGCGGGCGAGCAGCGGCAGGTCGGCGCCCTGCGCGAGGAACCCCTCGACCCGGGCCCTCTGCGTCGCGTTGATCAGCGGGCCGACATCGCGGTCGTCCATCGCCGGGCCGACCACCTTGGCAGAATAGGCCTCGGCCATGCGCGCGCAGGCCTCGTCGAGCACGGACCGCTCGACGAGGATGCGCGACGAGGCCGAGCAGGTCTGCCCGGCGTTCTGCAGCCCGGCGTTCACGAGGAACGGCAGCGCCGCGTCGAGATCGGCGTCGGCGAAGACGATCTGCGGCGACTTGCCGCCAAGCTCGAGCGTTACCGGCACCACGTTGGCCCCCGCCGCCTGCTGCACCGCCGCGCCGGTGCCGACCGAGCCGGTGAAGCTGACATGCCGGATGCCCGGATGCGCCGCGAGCGCCGCCCCGGCTTCGGCACCGAGGCCCGGCACCACGTTCAGCGCGCCCGCCGGCAGGCCGGCCTCCTGCGCCAGCTCGGCGAAGGCCAGAGCGGTCAGGCAGGCATCCTCGGCAGGCTTCAGCACGCAGGCGTTGCCCATCGCCAGAGCCGCGCCGACCGAGCGGCCGATGATCTGCATCGGGTAATTCCACGGCACGATATGGCCGGTGACCCCGTGCGGCTCGCGCAGGGTGTAGACGGTGTAGCCGTCGAGATAGGGAATGGTCTCGCCATGCACCTTGTCGGCGGCGCCGCCATAGAACTCGCAGTAGCGCGCCAGCGCCACGGCATCGGCGCGGGCCTGGGTCAGCGGCTTGCCCACGTCGGTCGCCTCGAGCCGTGCGAGCTCGTCGACGTGGTCGAGCACCAGAGCGCCGATGCGGGCCAGCAGGCGCCCGCGCTCCGCCGCCGTCAGCCGACCCCACGCGCCCTCGAGCGCCGCCTCGGCGGCGGCGACGGCGGCGTCGATGTCCTCGGGGGTGCCGCGCGCGATGCGGCCGATCTCCTCTCCCGTCGAAGGGTTCACCAGCGGCAACGTGTCGGCGCTCTCGCGCCAGTGGCCGCCGATGAGCATGCGCGCGCTGTCACGCGCCAGACGCTCCGGCATGGTCCTCTCCTCCTCCCGATGGCCGCGGCAGGGACGGTGCGGCAGCCAGGAGTGATTTGGTATAGGCATGCCGCGGTTTGTCAAACACCGCGTCGGTCGCGCCGGCCTCGACGATCCGGCCCGAGCGCATCACCAGCACCCGGTCGGTGATGCCGCGCACCACGCTCAGGTCGTGCGAGATGAACAGGTAGCCGAGGCCGTATTCGCCCGAGAGCCGCGCGATCAGGTCGAGGATCTGCGCCCGCACCCGAACGTCGAGCGCCGAGACCGCCTCGTCGAAGATCACCAGTTCGGGGCGGATGATGAGCGCCCGGGCAATGGCGATGCGCTGGCGCTGACCGCCCGAGAAGGCGTGGATGTGCCGCTCGGCGTCGGCCGGGTGCAGGCCGACGGCGGTCAGCGCCTCGGCCACGGCGGCCTCGCGCGCGGCGGCGCGCGGCGGATCGGGCAACAGGTGGAAGGGCTCGGCGACGAGCCGGCCCACGCGGTGACGCGGGTTGAACGAGCCGTAGGGGTCCTGGAACACCACCTGCACCCGCCGCCGCACCTCCGGGTCGGGCCGCCCGTGCGAGGCCACCGGCCGCCCGTCGAGGGTGATGCGCCCGCCCTGCACGCCCTCCAGCCCGAGGATCGCGCGGGCGAGCGTGGACTTGCCGCAGCCCGACTCGCCCACGAGCCCCACCCGCTCGCCGCGCCGGATTTCGAAGCTCACCCCGTCGACGGCGCGCTGGGTCTCGCGCGGGGCGAAGAGCGCGCGGCGCGGCAGCGGGTGGCTGCGCACGACGTCCTCGACCGACAGCAGCGGCCCCTCGGCGCGGGCCGGCGGCAGGGCGGCGCGGTGTCGCGACGCCTCGAAGAGCGCACGGGTGTAGGGATGCGCCATGGTCTCGAACAGCGTGGCCGTGGTCCCCTGCTCGACGATGGCGCCGTCCTTCATCACCGCGATGCGGTCGGCGAGGCGCGAGACCACGGCGAGATCGTGGGTGATCATCATCAGCGCCATGCCCTCCTCGCGCACGAGGTCGCGCAGCAGCTCGAGGATCTGCGCCTGCGTGGTGACGTCGAGCGCGGTGGTCGGCTCGTCGGCGACGAGCAGCCGCGGCCCGAGCGCGATGGCCATGGCGATCACCACCCGCTGCCGCTGCCCGCCGGACAGCTCGTGCGGATAGCGCGAGGGCGGCACGCGGTCGGGATCGAGACCGACGCGGGCCAGCAGATCGGCGGCGCGACGGTTCGCCTCGGCCCGCGAGGCGGCGCGGTGAATGCGCAGTGTTTCGGCCACCTGCGCGCCAATGCGTTGCAGCGGATTCAGCGCGGTCATCGGCTCCTGGAAGACCATGCCGATCTCGCGCCCGCGCAGCCCGCAGAGCTGCGCCTCGGACAGCTGCGCGAGGTCGGTTCCCTCGAGCAGGAGCTGGCCGGAGAGCCGTGCCTCGGCCGGCAGCAGGCCGATGGTGGCGAGCGCGGTCATGGATTTCCCCGAGCCGCTCTCGCCGGTCAGCGCGACGATCTCGCCCGGCGCGATGGTCAGCGAGACCCGGTCGAGGATCGTCCGGTCGCCGATGGCAAGCGACAGGGCGCGGATGTCGAGCAGCGGTTTCGAACCGGGCTGCGCCCGGTCCGAGGGGGGCGAGGGGCGCTGCCCCTCGCGCTCCCCGAGGTATTTGGAAAGAGAAGAAGCGCTCATGCGCGCCCGGCCTTCAGGCGGGGGTCGAGCCGGTCGCGCAGCCCGTCGCCGAGCAGGTTCAGGCCCAGCACGGTGAGCACGATGGCGAGGCCCGGGATGATTGCCACGTGTGGCGCGAGGGCCACCATGGTCTGTGCGTCGGCCAGCATCCTGCCCCAGGAGGGCAGCGGCGGCTGCGCGCCGAGCCCCACGTAGGACAGGCCCGCCTCGGCGAGGATGCCGAGCGAGAACTGGATGGTGCCCTGCACGATCAGCAGGTTGGCGATATTGGGCAGGATGTGCTCGGCGCTGATGCGCGGCGCGGACTTGCCGGCGACGCGGGCGGCGAGGACGAACTCGCGGGTCCAGAGCGGCAGCGCGCCGGCGCGCGCGAGCCGGGCGAAGACCGGGATGTTGAAGATGCCGATGGCGATGATGGCGTTGGTGGCGCCGGGTCCGAGGATGGCGGTGATCAGGATCGCGATGACGAGGCTCGGGAAGGCGAAGACGAGGTCGTTGCCGCGCATAATGAGCTCGTCGAGCCAGCCGCCGTGGCGGGCGGCGGCGGCAAGCCCCAGCGGCACGCCCACCCCCATGCCGATGCCGACGGCCACCAGCGCCACGGCAAGCGAGGTGCGCGCGCCGACCATCAGCAGGCTGAGCATGTCGCGGCCGAAGTGATCGGTGCCGAGCCAGTGGGCGGCCGAAGGGGGCTGCAGCCGCTCGGCGATGGTCACCGTGTCGGTGGCGTGGGGTGTCCAACCGAGGCCCAGCAGCGCGGCGCCGAGCACGAGCGCGGTGAGCAGGCTTCCGAAGAGGAGGTTGCGGCTCATGTGCGCCTCGCACGGCGCAGCCGCGGGTCGACGGCGGCATAGGCGAGATCGGTGAGGAAGTTGACCGCGATGACCGCGAAGACCAGCAGCATGACAACCGACTCGACGACGATCAGGTCTCGCTGGGTGATAGCCTGGAAGATCAGCCGCCCGAGGCCGGGCAGGAAGAACACCTGCTCGATGATGATCGCGCCCGCGAGCAGGAAGGAGAACTGCAGCCCGAGGATGGTCAGCACCGGGATCAGCGCGTTGCGCACCCCGTGCCGCCAGAGCGCCTGGCGGCGGGTGAGCCCCTTGGCGCGCGCGGTGCGGATGAAGTCCTCGTGCAGGATGTCGATCAGCGCGGAACGCATGATCCGCGCGAGGATCGCCGCCTGCGGCAGCGCCAGCGCCACGGCCGGCAGGGTGAGCGCCTTGAGTGCCACGAGCGGCCGTTCCCAGCCGGGGAAGCCGCCGGCCCCGAACCAGCCGAGCTTCAGCGCGAAGAGCAGCACCAGCAGCATGGCGAACCAGAAGTTCGGTACCGCGACGCCGAGCTGGGTCGCGCCCATCACGCCGATGTCGCCGGCCCGGCCGCGCCGGGCGGCGGCATAGATGCCGGCCGGGAAGGCCACCAGCGCCGTCAGCACCAGCGCGTAGAGGGCCAGCGGCAACGAGACCTGGAGCCGCTCGGAGACCATCTGCGCGACCGGCGCCCGATAGGTGTAGGAGGTGCCGAAGTCGCCCTTCAGCATGCCGGTGATCCACGCGAGGTACCGATCGTGCAGGGCGAGATCGAGCCCAAGCTCGCTGCGCAGCGCGGCGACGGTGTCGGGGCGGGCGTTGATGCCCAGCATGAACCGCGCGGGATCGCCCGGTGCCACCTCGACCACCGCGAAGATGACCAGCGAGGCGAGCAGCAGGCTCGCGGCGAGAATGCCCAATCGTTTCAGCGCGTAGGACAGCATGCGGCAGAGCCTATGCGGCAGCGCGGCGACGGTCCAGCGGGATCGCGGCTCACCGGGCCAGCAGTTCGAGCGGATCGTAGCCCGGCCCATTTTCCCAGGCGACCTGCGGCAGGCTGTCGGGCTTGAAGCGCAGCTCGGCCATCTCGGACCTGCTGACGAAGCGGCGGGTGTGGACGACGCCCTCGGGATCGCGCCAGTCCTCTGAGAGCGCGCCTTCGGTCAGGGTGCAGCGAAAGAAGATCTCAACCTGGTGAAAGCCGCTTCCGGGGTCGTGGTATTCGTTGACGAGGCAGGGCGCGCCCACGGCGACGGTGAGGCCGGTTTCCTCGTGCACCTCGCGGGCGAGGTTGTCGGGCAGCGAGGCGCCGGGCTCGACCCCGCCACCGGGCGCGCACCACAGGTCACTGCGATGCCCCGGCCAGGCATTGACGAGCAGCAGGCGGTTTTCGTGCAGGATGACGGCGCGGGCGGCGAGGCGTGGTGAGGACATGGCGCGAGATTTGCACCTTTCGGCAGCGCCGAAAAGCCCGTATCTGCGGGCGCGCCCGGCACCGCGAGATGGAGGCCCAGATGATCGCGCTCACCTTCGAGAATGCCCGCGTCCTGCGCCCTTCGGGCTGGGACGACGGCCCGCTGTCCATCGGTGGCGGGCTGATCCTTGACGACGCGGCGGGCCGCCGGGTGGACCTTGCGGGATACGACGTCCTGCCGGGCATCGTCGACACCCACGGCGACGGTTTCGAGCGCCACATGGCACCGCGCCGGGGCGCGCTGCGCGAGCGCGACGCGGGCATGGTGGCCTGCGCAGCCGAGCTTGCCGCCAACGGCATCACCACGGCGACGCTGGCGCAGTTCTGGTCCTGGGAAGGCGGCATGCGCGGGCCCGAGTTCGCCGAGGAAGTCTTTGCCGCCGTCGCGGCGGTGGCCCCCACCGTCCCCGTGGACCTGCGGCTGCAGTTGCGGCTCGAGACGCATTTCCTCGAGGCCTTCGAACGCGCCGAGGCGGCGGTCGCGCGCTGGGGGATCGGTTACGTGGTGTTCAACGATCATCTGCCGCACGAGCGCCTCGCCGCCGGGCGCAAGCCGCCCCGGCTGACCGGGCAGGCGCTGAAGTCCGGTCGATCCCCCGAGACCCATCTCGCGCTGATGCAGGCGCTGCATGCGCGCACCGAGGAGGTCCCCGAGGCGATCGACGCGCTCTGCGCGCGGCTGGCCGCACGTGGCGTCGCGATGGGCAGCCATGACGACCGCAGCGCCGAAGGGCGGGCCGCCTGGCGCGCGCGCGGGGTGCGCGTGTCGGAGTTTCCGGAGACGCCGGAGGCGGCCGAGGCCGCGCGGGCGGGCGGCGACTCGGTGGTGCTCGGCGCGCCCAATGTGGTGCGCGGGGCGAGCCACGCGGGCAACGTCGCGGCCGCCGAGCTGATCGCCGCCGGGCTCTGCGACGCGCTGGCCTCGGACTACCATTACCCGGCGCCGGCAAGGGCCGCGTGGCGCTGCGTCGAGCTGGGGCTGCTCGACGAGGCGACGGCCTGGCGGCTGGTTTCGGAGGGCCCGGCGCGGATGCTGGGTCTGCTGGACCGTGGCCGGCTTGAGCCGGGTCTGCGTGCCGATCTCGTGGTGATGGACCGGGCAACGCGACGCATCGTGATGACCATCGCCGCGGGACAGGTGGCATGGCTCTCGGGCGAGGTCGCGGCGCGGTTGTTCTGACGGCCGTCCGGCTCGAGGGCGTGATGGGGTGAAAACCCACCCTACGGCGGGGCGCGCCTGACAACGGTCAACCTGGGGCTTTACGCGTCGGGACTGGTCCTTGGGTGTTGGGTGGCGCGTGATCCTGGCGCCGTGCGCGTGGTGAGGGCGGGAGCGAGGGGCCAGCCCCTCGCGCTCCCCGGGATATTTCCAGCCAGAAGAAGACCGGGGCAGTGGCGGCGTCTTGGTTCTTCGGTGCGCCTGTTCCCGTCCGGACACTCCCTTGCGACGGGCTGGAGGAGCGATTTTTTGCAGCGGCCTGTTGGACGAGAGGCCGGAGAAACCCTTGGTAAATCGCTCGGCACCCGCGATGACACCCAGGGCGTGGGCCGGCCCGAGGTCCGCTGGCGGATTTTCCCGACAGGAAGCCTCGAGTGGCAGGCTCAGCCGCGAATGATGCGATTGACGTGGCCCATCTTGCGGCCCGGCTTGACCGCCGCCTTGCCGTAGAGATGGATGGCGACGTCGCTTTCCTTGGCGAGCTCCGGAAGCTTGTCGAGATCATCGCCGATCAGGTTTTCCATCTGCACGTCGGCGTAGCGGCTGCCGTCCCCGAGCGGCCAGTTGGCCACCGCGCGGATGTGCTGCTCGAACTGATCGATGGTGCAACCGTTCTGGGTCCAGTGGCCGGAGTTGTGCACCCGAGGCGCGATCTCGTTTACCAGGAGGCCCTGCGGCGTCACGAAGAGTTCGACCCCCATGACGCCGACGTAGTTCAGCGCGTTGAGGATCTGCGCCGCCAGCAGCACGGCGTCGGTGCGCTGCGAGGCACTGAGACGCGCCGGCACGGTCGTGGTGCGGAGGATGCCTTCGCGGTGGATGTTCTCGCCCGGATCGAAGCAGGCCACAGACCCGTCGGCGCTGCGCGCGGCGATGACCGAGACCTCGCAGGAGAACTCGACGAAGCCTTCGAGGATCGCCGGAGCACCGTTCATCTCGGCGAGCGCGGTCTCGGCCTCGTCAGGCGAGGAGATCCGCGCCTGCCCCTTGCCGTCGTAGCCGAAGCGCCGGGTCTTGAGGATCGCGGGCGCGCCGATGACCTCGAGCGCCTGCTTCAGGCTGGCGGCATCGGTGATGTCGGCGAAGGGCGCAGTGCGCAGGCCGAGGTCCGTGAGGAAGGTCTTTTCCGTCAGCCGATCCTGGCTCACCCGCAGCGCCTCGCGCCCGGGGCGAATGGGCCGCAGGGCCTGAAGGACATCGAGTGCCTCGGTCGGGATGTTCTCGAACTCGTAGGTGATGACGTCGACCGAGGCGGCAAACGCCTCAAGCGCGGCGGTGTCGTCGTAGCCTGCCGTGGTCACCGCGTCGGCAACGTGGCCTGCCGGCGGCTCGGCGCCCGGCTCGAAGACATGGCAGCGCAGGCCCAGCCTGCTGGCCGCGACCGAGAGCATCCGGCCGAGCTGGCCGCCGCCGAGAATGCCGATGGTTGCGCCCTGGGGAAGTGGGTCGGTCATGTCTGCCTCCGCGCTGTGCTGTCTCGGGGTCTTGTCCCGCGAAACGCCGCCGCCCGCAAGCGGTCAGTGACGGATCAGTCGCGCTGCGGCTCGTCGGGGATCGAGGCCGACAGTGCCTCGCGCCAGGCATCGAGACGCTCGGCCAGCGCGGGATCCTGCAACGCGAGGATACCTGCCGCCATGAGCCCCGCGTTGGTCGCACCGGCCCCGCCGATGGCCATGGTGCCGACGGGAAAGCCGCGCGGCATCTGCACGATGGAGTAGAGGCTGTCCACGCCGGAGAGCGCCCGCGTCTGCACCGGCACACCGAGCACCGGCACGCGGGTCTTCGACGCCATCATGCCGGGCAGATGCGCCGCACCGCCGGCGCCGGCGATGATCGCCTGGAGACCGCGCTCGGCCGCTGTCTTGCCATAGGACCAGAGCCGGTCGGGTGTGCGGTGGGCCGAGACGATCTTGACCTCGTAGGCCACGCCGAGCTCGTCTAGCACCCGCGCCGCTTCCTCCATCGTTGGCCAGTCCGACTGGCTGCCCATGATGATCCCGACCTTGACCGCGTCTTCCGCCATGTTCCGCCCTCATCTGAAAGAAGGGCGCACTATAAGCTGCAATGTCGGCTTGTCCATGCGTGGCAAGGGTTGGTGACGTCGGAATGGGGGCTCTGCCCCCGCGCTGCGCGCTCCCCCGCGGTATTTTCAAAGAGAAGAAGACCCGGAGCGCGGTGCGTCCCGGCTTCTTCTCTTCACAAATACCTCCGCCGGAGGCATCCGGCAGCGCCGCCAGGCGGGCCACCGGGACGGGGGTCAGCCGATCTTGTCCTGCGTCTTCGTATCGAAGTCGCCGGCGTCGTGACGCTCGTGGAGTTGCTCGTGCGGCTCGCCGGAGACCTTGTTGACGATGCGACCGCGCTGCACCGCCGGGCGCGCTGCGATCTCCTCGGTCCAGCGAATGACGTTCTTGTAGGTCTTCACGTCGAGGAACTCGCCCGCGTCGTAGGATTCGCCCATCACGGTGCGGCCATACCAGGGCCAGATCGCCATGTCGGCGATGGTGTAGGTGTCGCCCACCATGTAGCGGTTCTCGGAGAGGTGCCGGTCGAGCACGTCGAGCTGGCGTTTCACCTCCATGGTGAACCGGTCGATGGGATACTGCATCTTGTAGGGCGCGTAGGCGTAGAAGTGGCCGAAGCCTCCACCGAGGTAGGGCGCGCTGCCCATCTGCCAGAACAGCCAGGACAGCATCTCGGCCCGCTGCTCCGGTCCGGTGAGGAAGGCACCGAACTTCTCGGCGAGGTGCATGAGGATGGCGCCCGATTCGAACACGCGGACAGGCGTGTCGCCCGAGCGGTCCATCAGGGCGGGGATCTTGGAGTTCGGGTTCACGTCGACGAAGCCCGAGCCGAACTGGTCGCCCTCTCCGATGTTGATGAGCCAGGCGTCGTACTCGGCGTCATGCCCTGCCGCCAGCAACTCTTCGAAGAGGATCGTGACCTTCTGCCCGTTGGGCGTGGCGAGGCTGTAGAGCTGGAACGGATGCTTGCCGACCGGCAGCTCCTTGTCGTGGGTCGGGCCGGCGACGGGGCGGTTGAGCGAGGCCCACTTGCCGCCGCTCGGCTGGTCCCAAGTCCAGACTTTCGGGGGGGTATACTCTTCGGTCATTCCTGCGGCTCCGATTTTCCTGTTCGGGCACGAACCTAGCAATCGGTGCACGAAAGGCCAGCCCCGGGCGCATGCGCCGCCGCACACGGGCTCCGCGCCGCGCGCCCATGATGCATCTTCGCGGCCGCTTGCCGTTTCGCATCGCGCCGGCGCGCCCTATCTGTGGCAGCATGACAGAGCTTCCCGCCCCCCTTCAGCAGTGGCTCGACACGCGCGGCTGGCAGATGCACCCGCACCAGCGCGACATGCTCGAGCGCAGCGCCGCCGCCTGCCTGATGCTCATCGCGCCAACCGGCGGCGGCAAGACCCTGGCAGGCTTCCTTCCTACGCTCGCGGAACTGGGGGAAGCGCCGCGCGCCGGGTTGCACACGCTCTACATCTCGCCGCTCAAGGCGCTGGCCGCCGACATCCGCCGCAACCTGATGACCCCCATCGAGGAGGCCGGGCTGCCGATCCGGGTCGAGGACCGCACCGGCGACACACCGTCATCGCGCAAGCGCCGGCAGCGCGCCGACCCGCCGCACATCCTGCTCACCACGCCCGAGTCGCTGGCGCTGCTCACCTCCTACGAGGACGCACCCCGCATCTTCGCGGGGTTGCAGCGGGTGGTGGTGGACGAGATACACGCGCTGGCGGAAAGCAAGCGGGGCGATCAGCTCATGCTGTCGCTGGCGCGGCTTCAGGCGATGTGCCCGGACCTGCGGCGGGTCGGCCTCTCGGCCACGGTCGAGGACCCGCAGGCCATCGCCGGGCTGCTGGCGCATCATCCCGACCCCTGCGAGATCGTCGAGGCCGACCCCGGGCCGGAGCCGGACATCTCGATGCTGGTGACGGACGAAGCGCCGCCGTGGTCCGGCGGCGGCGCGGCCTATGCCATTCCGGCGGTGCTGGAGGAGGTGAAGCGCCACCGCACGACGCTGATCTTCCACAACACCCGCGCGCAGGCGGAACTGTTCTTCCACCGGCTGTGGCTCGCCAACGAGGAGGCGCTGCCGATCGGTATCCACCACGGCTCGCTCGACCGGGGGCAACGCGAGAAGGTCGAGGCTGCGATGGTGCGCGGTGACCTGCGGGCCATCGTCTGCACCGGGTCGCTCGACCTCGGCATCGACTGGGGCGACGTCGATCTCGTCATCCAGATCGGCGCGCCGAAAAACGTGAAGCGGCTCGTGCAACGCATCGGGCGCGCGAACCACCGCTACAACGCGCCGTCGAAGGCGCTGCTGGTGCCCGCCAACCGCTTCGAAGTGGTCGAATGCGTCGCCGCGCTGGAGGCGGTGCGGGCGCGCGATCTCGATGGCGAGTGGCGCGGGCGGGGGCCGCGCGACGTGCTCTGCCAGCACATCCTGATTGCCGCCTGTGCCGGGCCGTTCGAGGCCGATGCGCTTTACGCCGAGATGACCACGGCGGGCGCCTACGCCGACCTGAGCCGGGCCGAGTTCGATGCCTGTCTCGAATTCTGCGCTACCGGCGGCTACGCGCTGCGCGCCTACGACCGCTGGCAGCGGCTGCAGCAGCGCCCCGACGGCCAGTGGCAGCTGCGCGATCCGCGCTCGGCGGTGCGCATCCGCCAGAACATCGGCACCATCCAGGATACCGACACGCTCAAGGTCCGCTGGCGCGGCCGTGGTGGTGCACCGCTGGGCGAGATCGAAGAGGGCTTCGCGGCGCAGCTCACGCGCGGCGACACCTTCCTGATCGGCGGCCAGATCGTCCGCTACGAGGGCCTGCGCGAGATGATCGTCGAGGTCAGCCGCGACGCCGCCCGCAAGCCCAAGATCGCCACCTTCATGGGCACCAAGTTCGCCACCTCGACCCAGCTCTCTGCCCGGATCGTCGAGATGTTCCGGCAGGACAGCTGGCCCGGCCTGCCCGACCACACCGCCGAATGGCTGGCGCTGCAACGCGAGGTCTCGCGGCTGCCGCAGCCCGGTCGACTCCTGATCGAAAGCTTCCCGCACGACGGGCGCGAACAGCTCGTCGTCTACGGCTTCGCCGGGCGCAACGCCATGCAGACCCTCGGGCTGCTGCTGACCAAGCGGATGGAGGAAGAGGGGCTCGCCCCCATGGGCTTCGTCGCCAGCGACTATGCCGTGCTGATCTGGGGGCTCGACGCTTTGATCGACCCGGCGCCGCTGTTCGACCTGGAAAAGCTCGAGGCGGGGCTCGAGACGTGGCTCACCGGCAACGCGGTGATGAAGCGCACCTTCCGCGCCTCGGCGACCATTGCCGGCCTCATCGAGCGCAACACCGGCGGCCAGCGCAAGACCGGACGACAGGCGACGATGTCCTCGGACATTCTCTACGACACGCTGGTGAAATACGACCCCGGCCATCTGCTGCTCGACATCACCCGCGAAGAGGCGATGCGCGGCCTCGTGGATTTCTCGCGCATCCGCGAGATGTGCGCCCGGGTCGGTGACCGCATCGACCTGCTGCGACTGTCGCGGGTGTCACCGCTGTCGGCCCCGCTTTTCCTCGAGCCCGGCCGGGTGCCGATCGCGGGCTCTGCCGACGAACGGCTCATCCAGGAGGAGGTCACGCAGCTGCTCGAAGCCTCGGGGCTTGCACAAATTCACGGCGAAAGGGCGAAAGGTTCCAGAGATCACAACCCTAGGTGATCATAACTTGTTCCGGGCATGTCATGTGCTTAGCGTGGCTGAAGCTGAAGAGTGCGAGACATGCCGAGACCGCCGAAAAGACGTTTCTCACGGGGCTGGTGGATTGCGCCCGGACTTGTTCTTGGTCTCTTGGTGTGGTGGTGGCTGATCCGGTCGTTCCTCAAGCTTCTGTCATCCGACTGACCCGTCGGAGCTCTCCCCTTGCCCCTCCCCCGGAGATGCGGCAAGGGAACGTCCCATGAACACCCACGGTTTCACGTTCTGCGGCGCCGCGCTTTCGGCCCTGCCCTCGGGCGCGCTGCACTGGCCCGACGAGCGGCTTCTGGTCGTCTCCGACCTGCATTTCGGCAAGGCGGCGCGGCTCTCGGCGGTCGGCGGCGCGGCGCTGCCGCCCTACGAAACACGCGAGACCCTGCTGCGGCTCGAGACCGACCTCGAGACGACCGGGGCGGAACGGGTGATCTGTCTTGGCGACAGTTTCGACGCCGCCAGCATCGACCGTGCCCTGCCCGAGGACGATCGGCTGTGGATCGCCCGCCTGCAGGCCGGACGCGACTGGATCTGGATCGAGGGCAACCACGATCCCGGCCCGGTGACGCTGGGCGGCACGCATCTGGCCGAGCTGATCGTCGGGCCGCTGACCTTCCGACACATCGCGACCGACGGCGCGCGGGCCGAGGTCTCGGGGCACTACCACCCCAAGGCGCGGCTGAAGCTGCGCGGGCGCAGCCTGTCGCGGCCCTGTTTCCTCGTCGATGCGGCGCGACTCATCCTGCCTGCGTATGGCGCCTATACCGGCGGGCTGCGCTGCGACAGCGCCACGCTCTGCGAGCTGATGGAGACCGGCGCGCGGGCGATCCTGACCGGCCCCTCGCCCGTCGCCATCCCGATGCCGCGCGGTTGAGCTTGCCAGCGGGGCCGGCGCGTGGCTGAGTGGGCGGCATGGACATCGAACACCGCATCCGCGAGAGCTTTGACCGCCAGTCGATGATGACGACGCTCGGCGCGCGCCTCGTGACGGTCGCGCCCGGCGCCGTGTCCATCGAGGCCGCCATACGCCCGGATCTCATGCAGCAGCACGGCTACGCCCACGCGGCGCTGGCCTTTGCCGTGGGAGACAGCTCGGCGGGCTATTCGGCGCTCTCGGTGATGCCCGAGGGCAAAGAGGTCGTGACCGCCGAGATGAAGATCCACCTGCTCGCGCCCGCGACGGGGGAGCGGCTGGTGGCCCGGGGCCGGGTGGTCAAGCCCGGCCGGCGGCTGGTGATCGTCACGGCGGATGTCTTCGCGGTCACCGGCGAGGAGGAGGTTCACGCGGCGCTGCTCACCGGAACGATGATCCCGATCTGAAGCGCACGGGGGCCCCGTGGGGGGGGGTGGTGGGTTGCAAACCCACCCTACGGCGGAACGCCGATGCCCTGCCGGCGCGCTTGGCCACCTCCGGCAGGGAGAGGATGCAGATGGTCAACCCCGAGCGCCCGAGGGGCCGACACGGGGCGCACCCCAGACCCGTTTTCAAGCGCCATGCGTTTCGGGGCGGGGCTCCCCCACCCCGAGAGTGGTCTCAGACCGTGAGGCCCTCGGGCTCGGGCAGGCCGTTGGCACGGGCGCAGGCGGTCACCGTGTTGGCGAGCAGGCAGGCGATGGTCATCGGCCCGACGCCCCCCGGCACCGGCGTGATCGCCCCGGCGACGTCGGCGCAGCTGTCGAAATCGACGTCGCCCACGAGCCGCGTCTTGCCCTCGCCCTTCTCGGGGGCGGGGATGCGGTTGATGCCGACGTCGATCACCGTCGCGCCCGGCTTGATCCAGTCGCCCGGCACCATCTGCGGACGACCCACCGCCGCCACCACGATGTCGGCCCGGCGCACCACCGCCGGAAGATCCTTCGTGCGCGAATGCGCGATGGTCACGGTGCAGCTTTCCCCGAGCAGGAGCTGCGCCATCGGCTTGCCGACGATGTTGCTGCGCCCGATCACCACCGCATCCAGACCGCTGAGCGAGCCGAGCTGGTCGCGAAGCATCATCAGGCAGCCGAGCGGCGTGCAGGGCACCATGCTCTTCTGACCGGTGCCCAGAAGACCGACGTTGGAGATGTGGAAGCCATCGACGTCCTTGGCCGGGTCGATCGCGTTGATGACCGCGTCCTCGTTCATGTGGTCGGGCAGCGGCAGCTGCACGAGGATGCCATGCACCGCAGGATCGGCATTCAGCCGCTCCACGAGCGCCAGCAGGTCCGCCTCGGGCGTGTCGGCAGGCAGCTTGTGCTCGAAGCTCTGCATGCCGCATTCGACGGTCTGCTTGCCCTTGTTGCGGACGTAGACCTGGCTCGCGGGGTCCTCGCCCACCAGCACCACGGCAAGCCCCGGCGTGATGCCGTGCTCGTCCTTCAGCCGCGCCACATGCGCTGCCACCTTTTCCCGCACACTGGCCGCAAAGGCCTTGCCGTCGATGATGCTTGCCGCCATGGGGCTCTCCTTTGTTCGGGCCTCTACTCGCGACCGAGCGCGCTCTGCTCGCGCCGGATCGACCATTCCACCAGTTCCTGCCAGACGAGTTCGGCCAGCGCCGGATCCCAGCCGTCGCGCTCGGCGTTGGCGCGGGCGTTGGCGATGACCTCGTCGACACGATCGGTGATGCGGGCCGGCCAGCCGTTGCCGGCCTTCAGCTCTGCCGCGCGGGCGATCAGCCGCGCCCGGTGCGCCATGAGCGCGCTGAGCTCGCGGTCGGTCGCGTCGATCTCGGCGCGCAGCGCCGTCATGTCTTCGAGGCTCGCGGGGTCGCGCATGGGCTGGGATCTCCTGTCGGGGCCGTTTCGACCCTAATGCCGCCCCGGCGCGGATTGTTCAACGCCCCCTCGCGGCGCTTTGCGATCCGGCAGCGTCATTCGCTGTTCCGATGCGCGCCCGGCGGGCGCCGATCAGAACAGGCCCTCGATCTCGCCGTCGGCCCCCAGCCGGATGTTCTCGGCGGCCGGGCGTCGCGGCAGGCCCGGCATGGTCATGATCTCGCCGCAGATGGCGACCACGAAACCCGCCCCCGCCGAAAGCCGCACCTCGCGCACCGGCACCACATGGCCCTCGGGCGCACCACGCAGTCCCGGATCGGTCGAGAAGGAATACTGCGTCTTGGCCATGCAGACCGGCAGGTTGCCGTAGCCCTGCGCCTCCCACTGGGCGAGCTGGTCGCGCACCCGGGTGTCGGCGGTCACCTCGTGGGCGTGGTAGATGCGCTCGGCGATGCATTCGATCTTCTGCCAGAGCGGCGTGTCGTCGGCGTAGAGCGGCGCGAACTGTGCCATGCCCGCATCGGCAATCTCGGTGACGCGCGTGGCCAGCGCCTCGATGCCGGCGCCGCCCTCGGCCCAGTGCTTGCAGAGATAAGCCTCGGCCCCCTGCCCCGCCACGTAGTCGTGCACGGCAGCGATCTCGGCGTCGGTGTCGCCGATGAAATGGTTGATGGCCACCACCACCGGCACGCCGAAGCCCTTGAGGTTCTGGATATGCCGCCCGAGGTTGGCACAGCCCTCCGTGACTGCGGTGACGTTCTCGTCGGCAAGCTCGTCCTTCTGCAGCCCGCCGTTCATCTTGAGCGCCCGCACCGTCGCCACCAGCACCACGCAGTCGGGATGCAGCCCGGCCTTGCGGCACTTGATGTCGAAGAACTTCTCGGCGCCGAGGTCGGCCCCGAAGCCCGCCTCGGTCACCACGTAATCGGAGAGCTTCAGCGCGGTCCGCGTCGCGATCACCGAGTTGCAGCCATGCGCGATGTTGGCGAAGGGCCCGCCGTGCACGAAGGCCGGCGTATGCTCGAGCGTCTGCACGAGGTTGGGCTGCATCGCGTCCTTCAGCAGCACCGTCATCGCCCCGTCGGCGCCGATGTCGCGCGCCAGCACCGGCGAGCGGTCGCGACGGTAGGCCACGATCATGTCGCCCAGCCGCCGCTGCAGATCGGACAGGTCGTCGGCAAGGCAGAGGATCGCCATGACCTCGGAGGCCACGGTGATGTCGAAACCGCTTTCGCGCGGGAAGCCGTTCGCGACGCCGCCGAGCGAGGTGACCGTGTGGCGCAGCGCCCGGTCGTTCATGTCGACCACGCGGCGCCACACCACGCGCCGCAGGTCGATCTCCTGCTCGTTGCCCCAGTAGATGTGGTTGTCGATCATCGCCGCCAGCAGGTTGTGGGCGCTGGTGATCGCGTGGAAATCCCCGGTGAAGTGGAGGTTCATGTCCTCCATCGGCACGATCTGCGCGCGCCCGCCTCCAGCCGCGCCGCCCTTCATCCCGAAGTTCGGCCCGAGCGAGGCCTCGCGGATGCAGACCGCCGCCTTCTTGCCGATCCGCGACAGCCCGTCGCCCAGACCCACGGTCGTCGTGGTCTTGCCCTCGCCGGCGGGCGTCGGGTTGATTGCCGTCACGAGGATGAGCTTGCCGTCCGGCCGGCCCGACAGCCCCGAGATGAAGTCCTGCGCGACCTTCGCCTTGTCGTGGCCGTAGGGCAGCAGGTGCTCGGGCGGAATGCCGAGCGTGGCGCCGATCTCCTGGATCGGGCGTTTGTCGGCCTCGCGGGCAATCTCGATGTCGGGTTTCACGGCCACGTCGCGTCTCCTAAGGTCTTCCGGCAGTCCCGGACGACCATGCCGCAAGCGCGCCCCATAGGACACCCGGAAATGTGGCGCGGGTCGGTGGCGTGGCGTTCACCGGGCGAGTTTCACCCCTACGCTACAGCGCCTCGACATGGGCCCAGAGGCGCTGGTCGGGGACGTGCAGCCGCAGGCAATCCCCGAGCGCGAGCCGCCCCGGGCGCTCGACGCTTGCCGTCACCCCGCGCCGCCCTTTCGCGGCAGGCTTGAAGCGCTTGCCGAAGCCTTCACGGTCTGCCTCGATCTCGCGCCCCGGCAGCACGCAGGGGCGGTTTTCCATGTCCACGATCAGCGTAACCCCGTCCGGGCCCTGTAGCCGAGACGACGGCGGAATATGGGTGAAATCCGGCAGCCCCTCGACCACCACCGAGATGCCGAGCCATTCCGGTTCGAGCAGTTTCAGCCCCACACGTTCGGCGATGTCCGCCATTTCCTCGGCGGACATGATCGCGAGCTGTCGGCAGTTACGGATCTCGGTGCCGCGCGGATGCTGCGACAGCACCCGGCTGCACGAGGCGCGCGTCAGCCCGGCATGGCGTTCGCCCGACGGTCCCTCGAAGCCCAGTTCGAGCATCTTGGTCTCGACCGAGCGCAGGCCATCGCCCTCGGCGGGAACGCGGCCCAGCCAGGTGACCGTGGCAGAGAAATCGGTGGGCTTCAGCGCGGGCATTGGGGCATCTCCTTGCAACGGGGTCGAGCCTGACGAAAACCGGGGGCGCCTCAACCACGACGCGACGTATTCACGATTAATTCGCGGAGCCGGCCCCGACGGTGAGGATGAAGAACAGACGGCGGAACGGGAACAGCACCCGTCCGCTTTCAGAAGCCGGGTAGGCGCTGCCGATGACGGACTCATAGGCCCGCACCAGCCGGGCCTGCTCGGTCTCGTCGAGCGCGGCAAGCACCGGCCGGGCAAAGGTCGCCTCGGTGAAATGGCGAACGGGATGCCCGCTGCCCTCGGGATCGAGCTCCTGGTAGTATTCCGTCTCCCACAGCGAGACATGCCCCAAGCCGCGCAGCATCCGGTGATACTCGGCCGGGAGCATGGCTTGCGGGAGCGTTTCCGGATCGACGCGGCCCGGGAACAGCTCTTCGGCCAGCGTCAGCCAGAGCCGGTGCGAGGGCGCGTTGTTCTGGTGCGGCACCTGCACCGCCAGCGTTCCGCCGGGCGCGAGATGACCGGCCAGCCGTGGGATCAGGCTGCCATGCCCACCCACCCAATGCAGCGCGGCGTTGGAGAAGATCAGCGCGGACGGCGTCTGTGGCGCCCATGTCGAGATGTCCGCGCGGTCGAGCCGGTCATAGCAACCGCCGGCGCGGGCCTTCTCGAGCATGGCGTCGCTCAGGTCGATGCCATGCAGCGGGCGCCCGAGTTGCCGCAGCGCCGGCCCGGCGGCACCGCTGCCGCAGCCAAGGTCGACCACATCGCCCGCCGGCAGCGGACCGATGCCACGCAGCAGGTCCATGGCGGGGCGCAAACGAAGACCCCGGAATCTGTGATAGAGTCCGGGGTCCCAATCGGCGTGTGCCTTTTGGCTCATGCAGAGGGTTCGGGTTCCAGCCCGCCCTCGCCCGTGGGCTTGGCCTTGGGCTTGGTCTTCGGAATCGAGGTCACGCTGGGCGTGTCGCCGCCCGAGTCCGCGTCTGCGTCGTTGCCGGAGTGCGGAGGATCGCCCCTCATCACCCGCTTGATCTCTTCGCCGGTGAGGGTCTCGTATTCGAGCAGACCCTTGGCCAGACGCTCCCAGTCGTCCTTGCGCTCGGTAAGGATCTGGAAGGCGCGGTCATAGGCTTCCTGCGTGAAGCGCTTCACCTCGTCCTCGATCAGCTCCTTGGTATGCGCCGAGACCGACAGGCCCGCGGTGTTGCCCTGGTAGCCCTCGTGGGCCTCGGAGTAGTCGATGTTGCCGACCTTGTCCGACATGCCCCAGCGCAGCACCATCGCACGGGCCAGCGCGCTGGCCTGCTGGATGTCGCCCGCCGGACCGTTCGAGACGTTGGGCTCGCCGTACTTGATGATCTCGGCGGCCTTGCCGGCCATGGTCATGGCCATCTTTTCCTCGCACTCGGACTTGTGCCAGTTCAGGCGGTCGATCTCGGGCAGCGAGACCACCATGCCAAGCGCGCCACCGCGCGGGATGATCGTCGCCTTGTAGACCGGGTCGCACTGCGGAAGGGCAAGACCCACGACCGCGTGGCCGGCCTCGTGGTAGGCGGTCTTTTCCTTCTGCTCCGGCGTCAGCACCATCGAGCGGCGCTCGGCGCCCATCATCACCTTGTCCTTGGCGTTCTCGAAGTCCTCCATCGTCACGAAGCGACGGCCGACACGGGCGGCCATGAGGGCAGCCTCGTTCACGAGGTTCGCAAGGTCGGCGCCCGAGAAGCCCGGGGTGCCGCGCGCGATGATCCGCAGGTCGACGTCGGGGCCCAGCGGGGTCTTGCGGGCGTGCACGCCGAGGATCTTCTCACGGCCCTTGATGTCGGGGTTCGGAACGGTGACCTGGCGGTCGAAGCGGCCCGGACGCAGCAACGCGGGGTCAAGCACGTCACGACGGTTGGTCGCGGCGACGATGATGACACCCTCGTTGGCCTCGAAGCCGTCCATCTCGACCAGCAGCTGGTTCAGTGTCTGCTCGCGCTCGTCGTTGCCACCGCCGTAGCCGGAGCCACGGTTGCGGCCCACCGCGTCGATCTCGTCGATGAAGACGATGCAGGGGGCGTTCTTCTTGGCCTGCTCGAACATGTCGCGCACGCGGCTGGCGCCGACGCCCACGAACATCTCGACGAAATCGGAGCCGGAGATGGTGAAGAACGGCACGCCGGCCTCACCCGCGATGGCGCGCGCGAGCAGCGTCTTACCGGTGCCCGGAGGGCCCACCAGCAGCGCGCCCTTGGGGATCTTGCCGCCGAGGCGCGAGAACTTCTGCGGGTTGCGCAGGAATTCCACGATCTCTTCGAGCTCTTCCTTGGCCTCGTCGATGCCCGCGACGTCGTCGAAGGTCACCCGGCCATGCTTTTCCGTCAGCAACTTCGCCTTGGACTTGCCGAAGCCCATGGCCCCGCCTTTGCCGCCGCCCTGCATCCGGTTCATGAAGTAGATCCAGACGCCGATCAGCAGCAGGAACGGCAGGAGGCTGAGCAGGAAGGCCTGGAAGCCCGACTGTTCCTGCTGCTCGGCCCGCACGGTCACGCCGTTGTCGATCAGCAGGTCGGTCACCTGCGCATCCTGGGGTTTCACCGTGACATAATCGGTGCCGTCGCTGCTCCGGTAGCGGATCTGTTCACCGTCGATCGTCACCGTGCTCACGTTGTTGTTCTCAACGGAGGAAACGAAATCGGAATAGCTGATCTCGCGGCTCTGCAGGGTGCTGCCCCCGCCCGAGAACAGATTGAACAGGGCCAAAATCAGTAGGAACAGGACCACCCAAAAGGCGATATTGCGTGCGTTGCCCAAGGAATGCCTCCAAACATGCGTCGCGCGCCCCGGTCGGAGCGCGATGTGCCTAACATAAGGATCGGACGCTGCGGTTCAATGCGAAAGAAGGAAGTTCCGGAAATCCGGAGCGGCCCCGTTCGCCGGTCGCAGCGCGACGAAACAGGCCGGTCCGACCCCCATCGCGGGGCAGGCGATCAGCTCTTCCCCGTCCCACACCGAGGGCAGGCTGCGGGCCGAGACGAAGGGCGGCGCCACGTCCGGCTTCACGGCAACCTGGCGCCAGCCGTCCTCGCCGAGCGCGCGGATGCAAAGTCCTTCCAGCGCGGCGTTTTCCAGCCGCCAGCGACCGTCCCAGACAGCGCGGGGCCCCATCTGGACAAGATGCCCGGCCACCGCGCTGTATTCGCGAAACACCCGGATCCGGGCGCGCTCGCAGCGCAACTCGCAGCCGTGCAGGGTTGTGCTACCACCCGAGAGCAGCCGGTCGAGCGCCGCCTCCAGCGCGTCGGCGCGCGGGCGGTAGTCCGCCGAGGCGACATACTGGAGCGCCGCCGCGAGCAGCCGCAGCTGGGTCTCACGCTCGACCGGGGCAAGGCCGTCACGGTCGATCACGATTTCGCCGGTCGGCACGCCGTTCACCTGCGGCTCGACGCCGATCCGCTCCCAGATGTCGGCGGCCCGGCGCGCCAGCGCCTCGCGGCTGCGCGCCATGCGCTGCGCGGTGTCGGCAAGGCAGTCCGCGCCCAGCCCCTGCGCGTCGAGATCCGCCAGCAGCCGCCGCATCCGCACCCGCTCGAAGCGGTCATCGTCGTTCGAGGGATCGTCGACCCAGCGGCCCTTGAGCACGGACAGGTAATGGCGCAACTCGGCGCGGCGCATCGACAGGCACGGGCGCAGCACCTCGTAGCCGCCGTCCCGTGGCGCGGTTGGAGGCGCGTCGCCGGTGATCTCGCCCGGAACGTCGACCTGCTGCGCGACGACCCGGCGTGGCGCCATCGCCGCCAGCCCGTCGACGCCCGATCCCCGGCGCAGGCGCATGAGGAAGGTTTCGGCCACGTCGTCGCGGGTGTGCGCCATCAGCACGTGGCGAAGGCCGCCGCGCCAGCGGTCGATCAGCGCGAGTCGGGCGGCGCGCGCCTCGGCCATGACGTTGCCGGTGCCATCCCGGTGCCAGCGCAGCGTGGCATGTGGATGACCGAGCTCCGCGCAGGTCTCGCGCACCAGCGCGGCTTCCTGCGCGGCCTCGGGGCGCAGCCCGTGATCGATGGTGACGACCCAGAGCCGCGTGCCCCAGACATGCGCCCAGTTGTGCGCGAGCGTGAGCATGGCCATGCTGTCGCCGCCGCCCGAGACGGCGAGCGCGATGTCGGACGGGAAGTCCGGGCCGAGCAGGTCGCCCATCGCCCCGGCAAACCGCTGGTCGAGACTCTGCGCGCCGGGCGTCACTGGCAGCCGAGACGCTCGCTTTCCGCCTGCGCCTCGGACACGGCTGGGGTGCCGGGGTAGCGCGTCGACACCTCGCCGAGGGTGACGCAGGCCTCGTTGAGACTGCCCAGCTCGCCGAGCGCGGCGCCGAGCCGCCACAGCGCCTCGGGGGCGGCTTCGGCCTCGGGGTAGTTCGCGTAGGTGTCGAGGAAGCGGCGCGCCGCTTCGCGGATGTCGCCGATGGCGGTCAGCGCGCGGCCCTCGGCCAGCAGCGCCGCGGGTTCGAGCGGGCTGCCGGGGTAGCTCTGGCGGAAGGCCTCGAAACCGCTGGCGGCGGTCTCGTAATCGCCGCTGTCGAGCGCGTCACGCGCGTTCTGGAAGTCGGTCCTCTCGCCGATGGCAAGCTCTGCCCCACCCGCCGGCAGATCGCCCGACCCGCCGCCCGTGGCGGGCGCCGGCGACGGCGCCGGCGCGGCCGGGACACCGGCGGCCCCGCCCAGCAGCGGCGTGTCGCCGAGGCTGCCGATATCGCAACCGGGCTCGAGCTCGCAGAGCCGGAACTCGAGATCGCCGATCCGGTTGCTGCCGTCTTCGACCACGGTGTCGATCCGGTGCTGCAATTCCTCGCTGCGCGCCGTGAGGCGCTGCAGCTCGCTTTCGATGGCGTTGACCCGGTCGAGCATGCTTCCGCTGACCTGCACATCGCTCGCGCCGGTGGTGTTCAGCTCCTGCTTGAGCCCCAGCAGCGACCCCTTCAGGATCGACAGATCCTGCCGGATGTCGGCGAGCGTTTCGGAATCCTGGGCCTCCGCGCCGGTGGCGGCGAGCCCGAGACAGAGTGCGAGGGCAACGAACCGCATGGGATCAGACCCCGGCGCCCATCGAGATGACCGTCACCGCGCGGCGGTTCTTGGCGTAGCAGGCCTCTTCCGAGCAGACCTCGACCGGGCGCTCCTTGCCGTAGCTGACGAAGCGCAGACGGTTCGACGCCACGCCCTTGGACACGAGGTATTCCATCGTCGCGTTGGCCCGGCGGGCGCCGAGCGCGATGTTGTATTCGCGCGTGCCCTGCTCGTCCGCGTGGCCCTCGATCACGGCGAGGTAGTCGCTGTTGGTCATCAGCCATTGCGCCTGCGCATCGAGCGTCGCCTGCGCCTCGGGGCTCAGCGTCGACTGGTCGACGGCGAAGAACACGCGGTCGCCGATGGTCTGGCTGAAGTAGGCCGGCGATTGCGGATCGTTGGCACTGCCCGGAACGACGCCGCCCGCGGCACCCGCGCCGGAGCCATAGGCGCCGGCATCGCTGCCGCTGCCGAAACGGTCGCCGCTGGTACAGGCCGAGAGGCCGAGGACGGCGGCAAGGATCATGGCCTTGGAAAGATATGTCATGGAACTGTCCTGCTCGTTTGTTGCCTGCAAATTACCACAGGCGGTTTGGCTTTGGAACGTAAGGCACGGACGAAGATTTTTCGTCCGAAAAATCTTGGGCCGGGCCGGGGGCTGGCGGGAAAAATCTTCCGGAGAAGATTTTTCGGCCCCGGGCCCGGATTCAGGGCATTACTGCAACGGGCCCCAGGACGGGTCCGAGGCGCCATCGGGCGTGCGCACCCGGGTCAGCTTCCGACCGGCCACGTCCACGGTGTAGAGCGACGACGTGCCCTGCGCGCCCTGCGTCTCGCGCGAAAACATGATGACCCGGCCGTTCGGCGCCCAGGTCGGCCCCTCGTCGAGCCGCGAGGCGGTCAGCAGGCGCTCTTCGCTGCCGTCGGTGCGCATCACGCCGATGTGGAAGCGGCCCTGGTTCTGCTTGGTAAAGGCGATGAGGTCACCGCGCGGCGACCAGACCGGGGTGCCGTAGCGGCCCTGTCCGAAGCTGATCCGGGTCGCCTCGCCGCCGGTGGCGGGCATCACGTAGAGCTGCTGCGTGCCCGACCGGTCGCTCTCGAAGACGATCCGGCTGCCGTCGGGCGAAAAGCTCGGCGCGGTCTCGATCGCCGGGGTGAAGGTCAGCTGCGTCGTCGACCCGCTGGCGATGTCCATCTGGTAGATGTCGGTGTTCGACCCCGAGGTGACCGAGTAGACGACCTTGCTGCCGTCGGGCGAGAAGCGCGGCGCGAAGCTCATCACGCCCGAGCCGGACTGCAGGATGCGGCTTTGCACCGAGCCCACGTTAAGCACGTGCACCCGCGGCTCGCCGGTCTCGTAGCTGGTGTAGAGCACCCGGTCGCCGTTGGGCGAGAAGCGCGGCGCCAGCACGATCGAGCGCGAGTCGGTCAGGTACTGCACGTTCGCCCCGTCGTAATCCATGATCGCCAGCCGCTTGGCGCGCTGGTCCTTGGGGCCGCTTTCCGAGACGAAGACGACGCGGCTGTCGAAATAGCCGCTCTCGCCGGTCAGCCGCGAGTAGACCTGGTCGGCGACCTTGTGCGACAGCCGCCGCCATCCGTCCTCGGTCGCGGCGAACTGCATGCCCTGCCCCAGCTCGGTGCCGGCGAACACGTCGTAGACGCGGAACTTGACGCTGACGCGGCCATTCTCCTCGGACACGGCACCGGTGATCAGCACCAGCGCGTTGATCGCCTTCCAGTCGGCGAACTGCACCGGGCTCTGGAACGAGGTGATCTGGCTGATGTGCGCCTCCTGCGGGATCTCGCGGAAGAGCCCCGTCCCGGTGAGGTCGTCGGCGATGACCCGGGTGATCTGCTGGGCGTATTGCTGCGCCCCCGGGGTCTCGGCCACGAACTGCGGCACGGCATAGGCCATGGGCTCGATCGTGCCCTCGGTGATCTCGATCCTCAGCGGGCCGTCCTGCGCCCGTGCGCCCGTCGGCATCCCCGCCAGCACCATCGCGATCAGCGCGAGGCACATCGCCACGACATGTCTCATGAAACGTCTCTCCTTTCCGAACCGGCCCACGCGGCCGCGCCCGACGGTGTGAGGATAGAGCCCCTGCGTGTCACGGGCACAACCTCTGATAGGGAAAAATCTGCGGGTCTCCGCCACTGCCGGTCTCATCGCAGCCTCATCTCGTCGGGATTGAAGGTCATCTCGATCTGTTTCCACTGCTGGTATTTCTCCTGCGGCAGGTCGTAACCCTCGGAGCCCTGGCAGCGCAGGATGGCGCGGCGGGCCGCCTGGAAGGCGGTCTCCACCGCCGCCCCGCTGCCGCCCCGCGAGCCGGTCATCCGCAGGCTCGAGGCCACGACGCTGCCGTCGGGCTGCATGTCCATCGACACGGTGACGGTCACGCTGGCGGCCTCGCTGCCGACGTCGACCAGCCAGCAGCGCTGCACCGCGAGCCGCAGCCCTTCCTGTTCGCCACGGGTGAGCGGCGGACCACTGGGCGCATCCGAGGGGGCGGGGCTGCCGCCGCCGCCACCGGCCAGCGCCTCGGCGATGGCGTCTGCGACGGCATCGGAGGTATCGCTCTCGGAAGAGGCGGTCGCAGCCGGTTCGGGGTCCTCGGCAGGTGCCGGGGCCGGGGTTTCCGGCTCGGGCGCGGCTTCGGGCTCGGGCGCGGCGGCAAGATCGCGCGGACGCGGACGCGGGCGCACCGAGGCCGGCGGCGCCGAGGCGGGCTCTTCGGCCTCGGTCACGATCTCGGTCGTGGTTTCCTCGGGGGCCGTGGCCTCCTGCTCTTCCTCGACGACATCCGGGCTCTCGGCGCTGTCGCTGGCGGCCTGCTGGCGTTCCTCGGCCTCTGCCACGTCCGGCTCGGAGGGCGCGACAGGGTCGGGTGCCACGCGGGGCGCGGGGCGCGGCTGCGGGCGCGGCGCCTCGTTCGGGGCAAGCACCTGCGGCACCTCTTCCGCCGCCGGGGGCAGCGGGTCGGGCACGGGTTCAGGCTCCGGCGCCGGGGTCGGCGCGGGTTCGGGCGCTGGCTCAGGTTCGGGCTGCGGTTCGGGAGCCGGCTCCGCCGCGGGCGGCTCCGGTGCCGGCTGCGGCTCGGGCGCAGGTTGTGGTTCGGGCGCGGGGGCCGGCTCGGGTGCCGGTTCCGGGGCAGGCTCGGGCTCGGGCGCGGCGACGGGCGCCTCGACCTCCTCGGTCACCTCCGGAGCCTGCGCCGCGCGGGTCATCGCGGCGAATTCCTCCTCGGAGACGACCGACACGTCGGCCACCTCGAACTCCGGCGGGTCCGGTCGGAAGACGTTTCCGATCATCAGCCACAGGATCACCAGGGCGTGCACCCCGGCGGATATGAGGATGCTTCTGCGCAACGCGTGGCCCCCTCAGCCGCCGTCCGCGCCGTCGTCCATCGCCGGGCCGCCGCTGTCGGTGACAAGCCCGATCGAGGAGAAGCCGCCGCGATTGAGCGCGCCCATGACCTGCGCCACCATCTGGTAGGGCACGGCCCCGTCGGCGCGCAGGAAGATGCGGTCGTCGGCCCGTTCGACGGCGATGGCGCGAAGCCGGTTGACCAGCTGGTCCATCGGCACCTCGGTGGTCTGGATCGTCACCGTGCCGTCGGCGGTGATGGTGACGGCCAGCGGCTCCTCGGCCTCGGAGGGCAGCGCGCTCGCGGCGGTCTTGGGCAGCTCCACCGGCACGCCCACCGTCAGCAGCGGCGCGGCGACCATGAAGATGATGAGCAGCACCAGCATCACGTCGACCATCGGGGTGACGTTGATGTCGGCCATGGGCTGCGACCGGCCCCCGCTGCGGCGGCGTCTGCGGCTGCCGCCGCCTCCGCCCGATTTCATCACACCTCCGCCCATGGCTCAGGAATCCAGCTGGCGCGAGAGGATGGTCGAGAATTCGTCGGCGAAGGCCTCGTAGCCCGAGATGATGCGGTCGGCGTCGGCGGACAGCTTGTTGTAGAAGATCACCGCCGGGATCGCCGCGACCAGACCCAGCGCCGTGGCAAACAGCGCCTCGGCGATGCCGGGCGCCACGACCACCAGCGAGGTGTCCTGCTGCGAGGCGATCTCGATGAAAGCGTGCATGATGCCCCAGACCGTGCCGAAGAGGCCGACGAAGGGCGCGGTCGAGCCTACGGTCGCCAGCACCGGGAGGCCGCGCTGCAGGTCTTCGCTTTCCTTCTGGATCGCCACGTCCATCGAGCGGTCGATGCGGGCGTGGGCACCGGCGATGAGGCCACCGTCATCGCGGTGCGAGCGGCGCCACTCGGTCATGCCGGCGGCGAAGATGCGTTGCGCCCGGCCCTTCGGCTCGGGGCCCATCTGGTCGAAGAGCTCGTCGAGCGGCTCGCCCGACCAGAAGGCCCGGTCGAAGCGCGCGGCCTCGCGGCGGGCGCGGCGATAGCTCACCACCTTCTCGAAGATGATCCCCCAGCCCCAGATTGATGCCAGGACCAGCAGCAGCATCACCAGTTTCACGGTCAGCGTCGCGCGTGCGAACAGCCCCCACATGGAGAAGTCGATCTCCTGCGCGAGCGCAAGGGTTTGTGGATCCATTAGCCTGCTCTTCCTCTCGGGCCTCTGTGCTCGAGGCTCTCGTTAGCCAAGATTCTAGCGGATTTGCAGTGAAAACGCCAACACATTGGCGTCATCGCCGCCCGCAGCCGCCGCTATGGCGACCTTCCGCCTACGTGGCGCAGGCTTCAGTGCACGCGGCGGCGCAGCTGTTCGGGCAGCCGCACCGGCTGACCGTCGAGCGTGACCGAAACGAGCACCACGTCGGCAGAGAACACCACCTCGCCGGCGCGCCGGACCTCCTGGTGGAGGGTGAGGCGCACGCCGCTCACCGCCTGCACGCGGGTTGTCACGGTCAGTTCGTCGTCGAACCGGGCGGAGGCGCGGAAGTCGGCCTCGATCCGGCGGATGACGAAGACCACGCCCTCGTTGTCGCGCAGCGCGTTCTGGTCGATGCCCATGCCGCGCACCCAGTCGGAGCGGGCGCGTTCGATGAATTTCAGGTAGTTGGCGTGGTAGACGATGCCCGCCATGTCGGTGTCTTCGTAATACACCCGCACCCGGAATTCGTGCAGCATGTGCCTGCCCCTGCTTGCCGTTCGCCGCGACCCTAGGGGCCCGCGCCACGGGGCGCAAGCGCCGCACCCTGCGCCGCTTTCCAAGGATCGGAAATGCGCCTAACACCAGACGCATGGAAACCGCGCTGATCCTGCTGCTGACCCTCGCGACCGGTGCGCTGCTGGCCTGGCCGAGGCTCGCGCGGGCGCCGCTCTGGCGTGCCGCGCTGACGCCGCTCGCCTCGATCATCGGCAGCGGGTTCCTCGTGCTGGGGCCGATCCTCAACACCTCCTACGGCGGCTGGGCCCCGGCGGTCATGGCGGCACTGTGTCTCGTGGCCTACGGCTTCGGCGCGGCGATCCGCCACAACATCGCCCGACGCGCCTGCCCCGGACCCCGCAGCCGGACCGAGGCGCTGCTCGAGGGGCTGGCCTCCTGGGTGCTCGCCTTCGCCTACTTCATCTCGGTCGCCTACTATCTCAACCTCTTCGGCGCCTTCGGCACGCGGCTGACGCCGTGGAACGACGCGCTGCACGCCCGGCTGCTCACCAGCGCCGCGCTGCTGCTGATTCTCGTGATCGGCTGGAGCAAGGGGTTCTCGGCGCTGGAGCGGCTCGAACAGGTGACGGTGGGCGTGAAGCTCGCGATCATCGCCGGGCTGCTGGGCGGGCTGGCGTGGTACTTCGCCGACACCGCCGCCGATGGAGGCCTGCAGGCGACCGCCCCGGCGCAGACCGGCCGGGCCGGGCTTGCGCTGGCGTTCGGCCTCATCGTCACGGTGCAGGGCTTCGAGACCTCGCGCTATCTCGGCGACGAATACGCTCCGGCCACGCGAATCCGCTCGATGAAGCTGGCGCAATGGATCTCGACGGCGATCTACATGGTCTATGTCCTGCTGCTGGCCTATGCCTTCCCGCCCGGTGACGGGGCCCTGAGCGAAACCGCGATCATCGGGATGATGGCGCTCGTGGCGCCGATCCTGCCGCTGATGCTGACCGCCGCGGCGCTGGCTGCGCAGTTCAGCGCCGCGGTGGCCGATACCGGCGGCGCCGGCGGGCTGGTTGAGGAGCTCACGGGGCAGCGCGTGCCGCTGCGGCTGTCCTACGCGCTGCTCGTAGGCTTCGGGCTGGTGCTGACGTGGGGGCTCGACGTGTTCGAGATCATCTCGCACGCATCGCGGGCCTTCGCGGCCTACTACGCGATCCAGTCAGCCATCGCGGCACTGGGCGCGTGGCGCGAGCGGCGCCTGCTGCTTTCGGCAGGATTCGCGGCCATGGCGGCTCTCGGTCTGGCGATCACGGTCTTCGGGACGCCGGTGGAGTAAGCCTGCGGAGCGACGACATCTAATCGGGAGCCGCGCGGGCAGCGCTCAACCGTGGGGCGGATTGCCGCCCCGACGCCCCGACGCCGCTACCGGCGGCCCTTCAGCCAGGCGAGCCGCACGAAGCCGCGCTCCACGAGTGCCATGGCGGGCGCGCGCTGACCGGCAGAGCGCAGCGACAGGTCGGTGTCCATGAGCATGCCCAGCGCGGCCTCGAGACCGTCGGCCGACCACCCCTGCGCCTGACGCAGCATCCGGTCGCGGCGCGGGCCGAAGAGCGGCGGACGCAGACGCTGCAGGCCCGCTTGCGGACCTCCCGGCGCCGAGGCGAGCGCGTAGAGCACCCGGAAATGGCGCATCGCCATGATCAGCAGAGTCACCGGCGCAACCCCCTGCCCTTCGAGTCGCTGCACCAGCGGGCCGATCTCGGCCGAGCGGCCCTCGGCCACCACGTGCAGGATGTCGTCGAGCTCGGCCTCGATGGAGGCCGGCGCGCAGGCGGTGACCTCCTCGGCGGTGAGCGGCGCCGGGTCGTCGAGCTTGTAGAGGGACACCTTCTCGAGCACCTGCCGGAAGTCACCGGGTTCGAGTTGCCGCGCGAGCCCCTCGAGGGCGTCCCAGGCGGCGCGGTCGACCTGCTCGAGCCCGGCCTTCCTGAGGGCGGCCTCGATCTCGTCACGGCCCGGCGGGTCCGAGTAGATACCGATGGACAGCGCGTTGCGGTGCCCCTCGAAGAGCTTGCGCAGCTTCGACTTGGCGGCAAGCTGGCCGGCCGTGACGATCACCTGCGCATCGCCCTCGCGCCAGTCCTCGAGCGCAAGACGGATTGTCTCGGTCAGCCCGTCGCCCGCATCCTCGACGAAGGCCACGCGGGGTCCGGGAAAGAAGCCCTGCGACTTGATCGCGTCATTCAGCATCGCCGGGTCGCGCCGCAGCTCCGAGGCCGGGATCCGGGTCAGCCGCATCTCGGCCTCGCCCTCGGGGCCGACCAGCGCGCCGATGACCTCCTGCCGGCGATGGGCGACGCGCATCGCGTCCTCGCCGAACAGCAGCACGCCGGCGCGCGTCGGGTCCGGCTTGCGGAAGAAGGCCTGTGCATCGCGGCCCGTCAGCTTCATTCCGGCAACGTGTCCGCGTCGATCAGCAGGCGGTCGATCACCCGGTCGGCAAGGATGACCATGAGCCGCCGCCGCGCGTCGCGCTCGGCAGCCTGCGTGGCCGCGGTCGAGCCCGTTGCCGAGTAGCTGGTGAAACTGTCGGTGCGCCCGACGATCAGCACGTCCTCGCTGCCCACGGGGGTCAGCGCATAGGAGGCACGTCCGCTGAGCCGGTAGCGCGTGGTCTGGCCGTCGGCCAGCGAGCCGAGCCCGGTGGTGCCCAGCTCGAAATCGACCTTGAGCGCATAAGGGCCGGAGCCGCGCCCGAGCCGTTCCTCGAACCGCTTGTTGAAGTCATAGTCGTAGCGGTCATCCGGAGCCTCGAGCGCAACGGCGTTCAGGAGCTTCGAACCGCCACCCTGCGGGCCGTAGACGGGCGTGAACCCGCAGCCCGCGAGGGCTGCGAGAGAGACGAGGAAGGTTCTGCGATCAGGCAACCACATTTACGATCCGGCCCGGCACGACGATGAGCTTCTTCGGCGCGGCCCCCTGAAGGGTCCGCTCCACAGCTTCGTGGCTCAGGACGAGTTTTTCAATCTCTTCCTTGGCCATGTCCTTGGGCACGGTCAGCTCGCCCCGGCGCTTGCCGTTGACCTGGATCGGCAGCGTCACCGTATCCTCGACGAGCATCGACTCGTCGGCCTTGGGCCAGGCGGCCTCGGCGATGAGCCCCTCGCCGCCCAGAAGCTGCCAGATCTCTTCCGAGAGATGCGGCGTCATCGGCGACATGAGCTGTGCCAGCACCTTCGCCGCCTCGGTCTTGGCGTCCTTGCCCGCGCGCGACTTGGTCAGCGCGTTGGTGAAGGCATAGAGCCGGGCGATGGCGGCGTTGAAGCCGAAGCTCTCGATGCCCATGGTCACGTCGTGGATGGCCTTGTGCATCTCGCGCAGCAGCGGCTCGTCCTCGTTGGTGGAGGGCGTGTCGGACGCGGCGATCTCGGCACAGGCGCGGTAGACCCGCGCAAGGTGCTTGTTCGCGGCCTCGGCGCCGGCGGCGGTCCATTCCACGTCACGCTCGGGCGGGCTGTCCGACAGCACGAACCAGCGCGCGGTGTCGGCGCCGTAGGTGCCGATGATGGCGACAGGGTCGACGACGTTGTTCTTCGACTTCGACATCTTGGCCGAGGGGATGATCTCGACCTCGGTGCCGTCGGCGAGGAACCCCTTGCCGTCGCGCATCTCGACGTCCTCGGGGTAGTGGTAGACCGGGCGGCCGTCGGCGTTGCGGGTCTGGTAGATCGCGTGGGTCACCATGCCCTGCGTGAAGAGCGCGTTGAACGGCTCCTTGCACTTCTCCGGCAGGTGGCCGGTGAGGTGCATCGCCCGGGCGAAGAAGCGCGAGTAGAGCAGGTGCAGGATCGCGTGCTCGATGCCGCCGATATACTGGTCGACGTTCATCCAGTAGCCGGCCTCGGTCATGTCGGTGGGCGTGTCGGCGCGCGGCGCGGTGAAGCGCGCGAAATACCAGCTGCTGTCGACGAAGGTGTCCATCGTGTCGGTCTCGCGCCGGGCGGGCTTGCCGCAGGCCGGGCAGGCACAGTCGCGCCACGTCGGATGACGGTCGAGCGGGTTGCCGGGCACCGAGAAGTCGATCGGCGTGCCGGCCTCGTCGTAGGGCAGCTGGATCGGCAGGTTCTCTTTCTTCTCGGGCACCACGCCGCAGCTTTCGCAATGCACCACCGGGATCGGGCAACCCCAGTAGCGCTGCCGCGACAGGCCCCAGTCGCGCAGGCGATACTTGGTCACGCCGTGGCCGACGCCGTTCTGCTCGCAGAAGTCGATGGCGGCATCGACCGCCTCGTCGCCGGTCTGCTCTTCCTCGCCGGCGACAAGCCGGGTGTAGCGCACCTTTTCCGACTTGGCCGGCACGAAGGGCGCGTCCTGGATGTCGATCTCGCCCTCGAGCGGGACGAAGGTCTCGACGATCGGCAGGCCGTATTTGGTGGCGAACTCGTGGTCGCGCGCATCGTGGCCGGGGCATCCGAAGATCGCGCCGGTGCCGTAGTCCATCAGGATGAAGTTGGCGATGTAGACCGGCAGCTCGACCGAGGTGTCGAACGGGTGGCGCACGGTGATGCCGGTATCGAAGCCACGCTTCTCGGCCTTCTCGAGCTCTTCTTCCGAAGTGCCCATGCGGCGGCACTCGGCGACGAACTCGGCGATCTCGGGGTTGTCCTTCTCGAGCGCGCGGGCCAGCGGGTGGTCGGGCGAGATGCCGACGAAGCTTGCCCCCAGCAGCGTGTCGGGGCGGGTGGTGTAGACCTCGATCCGGTCGAAGCCCTCGGGGGCCTCCACGGTGGAAAAGGCGAATTGCAGCCCGCGCGACCGGCCGATCCAGTTGGCCTGCATGAGCTTGACCTTGGCCGGCCAGTCATCGAGCCCGTCGAGCGCATCGAGAAGCTCGCCCGAGAAATCCGAGATCTTGAAGAACCACTGGGTGAGCTCCTTGCGCTCGACCAGTGCGCCCGAGCGCCAGCCGCGACCGTTCTCGACCTGCTCGTTGGCCAGCACGGTCATGTCGACCGGGTCCCAGTTCACCACGGCGTTCTTGCGGTAGACGAGCCCCTCCTCGAGGAAATCGAGGAACAACGCCTGCTGCTGCCCATAGTATTCCGGGTCGCAGGTGGCGAACATCCGCGACCAGTCGAGCCCGAAGCCCAGCGGCTTCATCTGCGCGACCATCGTGTCGATGTTGGAGTAGGTCCAGTCCCTGGGGTGGCCACCGCTCGCCATGGCGGCGTTCTCGGCCGGCATCCCGAAGGCGTCGAAGCCCATCGGGTGCAGCACGCTGAAGCCGTTCTGCTTCTTGTAGCGCGCGATCACGTCGCCCATCGTGTAGTTGCGCACGTGGCCGATGTGGATGCGCCCCGACGGGTAGGGGAACATCTCGAGCACGTAGTACTTCGGCTTGTCCTCGGTGCGGACGGCCTTGAAGGTCAGGGCCTCATCCCAGGCCTGCTGCCATTTCGGCTCGATCGTGGCGGGGTCGTAACGCGACATGTGGCTTTCCCTCGGAACGGACGGGTGTTTGGGCCGGGGTGATAGGCCCCCGAGGCACGGGCGTCCAGAGCAAGGCGACATTTCCGCAGGTGTGGCACCGATTTGCGGCAAGGCCGACGGGTGGCGGAATACCCGCCCTTGGCCTGTGGCCGCGCCCGTGCAAGAAATGATCCCGGCCTTTCAACATCAGGCGATTGTCATGAAGATCCTTTGCATCCACCAGAATTTCCCCGGCCAGTACAAGCATCTCGCCCCGGCGCTGGCGGCACGAGGCCACCAGGTGGTGGCGCTGACCCCCAAGGTCAAGAAGACCGCCCGCTGGCAGGACGTGACGGTCGTCCCCTACGAGATCAAGGGCGCCAGCACCAAGGGCATCCATCCCTGGCTTGCCGATTTCGAGACCAAGATCCTGCGCGCCACCGCCTGCTACAACGGCGCGATGCGGCTGAAGAAGCAGGGCTTCGAGCCGGACGTGATTCTCGCCCACCACGGCTGGGGCGAGAGCATGTTCCTCAAGGATGTCTGGCCGAACGCCCGGATGGGTCTCTACTGCGAACTCTACCACGTCTCGTCCGAGCCCTTCATCGGCTTCGACCCCGAGTTCGACCGCAGCCCGAAGCAGGGCGGCGAGCTGCGCATCCGCATGAAGAACCTCAACAACCGGCTGCACGAAGAGATCATGGATGCCGGCATCTCGCCCACGCGCTTCCAGGCGGGCACCTTTCCGGACCACTGGCAGGAGCGGCTCACCGTCGCCCATGACGGCATCGACACCGATCTCGTGAAGCCCGATCCCGACGCGCGGCTCGAGGTCACCGACGGCCGTATCCTCACCCGCGACGACGAGGTCATCACCTTCATCAACCGCAATCTCGAGCCGTACCGCGGCTACCACATCTTCATGCGCGCCCTGCCCGAGATCCTGAAGCGCCGGCCCGACGCGCAGGTCACGCTGATCGGCGGCGACGAGGTCAGCTACGGCGCCAAGGCGCCGGACGGGAAGACGTGGAAGCAGATCTTCATCGACGAGGTGAAGGACCGCATCTCCGAGGACGACTGGAAGCGGGTGCATTTCCTCGGCCGCGTGCCCTACGACCGCTTCCTGTCGATGATGCAGGTCAGCCGGGTGCACGTCTACCTGACCTACCCCTTCGTCCTGAGCTGGTCCCTGCTCGAAGCGATGAGCGCGGAGTGCGCCATCCTCGCCAGCGACACCGCCCCCGTGCGCGAGGCGCTGACCGAGGACGAGACCGGCTGGATGGTCGACTTCTTCGACACCGACGCGCTGACTGACCGGCTCTGCGCCCTGCTCGACGATCCCGAGACCCGCGCCCGGCTGGGCCGAAACGCGCGCGAGCACGTGCGGGCCCATTACGACCTCAAGACCCATTGCCTGCCGAAACACCTCGAGTGGGTCGAGCGTCTTGCCACGCTGGAGCCGCGCCCGCCACGCGACTGAGTCGCGCGGACGGGCTGTTTCCTTCGGGCCACATTCGCGCCGGGGACGCGCCGCCCGCAGGCCCGCGCTTGCCGGATGGCGCGGGGCGCTTCTAGGGTAGTCCAGCGCCGCACGCCGGGACGGTCGAGGCGCGCTTGCACTCTCACAGAACCGGAAGCCGGGACCATGCAGACCGCACGCCAGAGCCTTGTCCTCTCCGCGCTGATCGCCGTCCTGCTCATCGCCGTCTTCACGGTATCGCTCGGGCCGGTGATCAACAACGGCGACTACTGGCGCGTCAACGGCAGCATGTGGATCGACATCCGCGAGTGGACGCAGCCGCCCCGCGTGGTGCCGCTCGGCGCGGAGCAGGCGTTCCTGCGGCCGGAATCCCCGGCGGGCCTGCTGGGCATGATGCTCGCCGGCGCGCACCGGCTGGTGGGCGCGACCGGGTTCAGCGTCGCGCTGTGGTTCGTGGTGCTGTCGTCGATCTACTGGAGCGGCGCCATCGCCCATCTCACGGCGCTTGCCGGCCGGATGCGGGCAACCTGCCTGCTGCTCTTCGCGCTGTTCTATGCGACCTTCTGCGGCTTCTTCTACAGCTTCTTCGAGGAATCCTTCACCATCGCGATCCTGCCGTGGCTGCTGTTCGCGGCCGATCCCCGGCGCTTCAACATCTGGATCTTCTCGGCGCTCTGCGTCCTGCTGCTGACCTCGAAATCGCAGGCGATCTTCTTCTTCCCGGTGCTCGCCTTCTACGCCTGGCGCGGAATTCGCGCGCGCGGACGACCGCTCTGGACGGGCCTCGTGTTCCTGCTGCTCTGCGGTGCGGCCATCGCCGCAACGTTGCACAAGTCGCACCCGGTGCCCAATTCCTACAACCGGCTGTTCAACGGGCTCGGCTGGACCACCATGCAGGTCGAGGACTGGCCCGCGACGCAGTTCAGCCAGCGGCTCGCATACTTCTCGGCGAACCGCGAGGCGCTTGCCCTGCCCGGCCCGGTGACCTGCGTGCCCGGCGCCCAGCGCCTGATGGGCACCACCTTCTGGCCGACGGGACAGGAGATCCTCGACGCCGCCGAGACCTCTGACGCCGCCGCCACGCAGGCCGAGACCCTTCTGTCGCTGGGACTGTCGGAGTTCGCCGCCTGCCTCGGCGAGGTGACATCGCCCGCGGAATACCTCGCCACCACCTTCGAGGTCGCGATGGGCTCGGACTACCGTCTGGAATACATCGCGCTGGGCGGGCCGCGCGGCGAGAACAGCCTGATCGGGAAATTGCAGAGCGTGCTGCTGGCGCGGCTGGCGCCGGTGATGCTGGCGGTGCTGCTGATCGTCGCTCTGGTCTCGGCCAGCCCATCGGGGGTGATCGTCGCGATCTACGCCTTCGGCGCGGCGCCGCTCTTCGTCATTCTCGGCGACGGCTTCTACGAGTTCGAGAAACACATGATGCCGCATCTCGCCTTCCTGCTGATCCCGGCGATCGAGCTTCTGCGGCGGCGCTTCTCGGCCCCCGAGCCGACCACCCCACGGGCCGCCTAGCGCTTCTTGCGCCGCCCGCCGCTGCTGCGGGCATGGAAGGTCGGCGGCCGTTTCGCCACCCACGACAGGAACCGCTGCATGCGCGGATGCGCCCGCAGCGCTTCGGGGGTGTTGTAGTCGCGCGCAAGCTCGGCCTCGGTGAAGGTGGCGTGGATCTCGTTGTGACAGATCTGGTGCACCCGCACGACCGGCCCGCCCTTACCACCCTTCAGCTTGGGAACGAGGTGATGCAGGCTCTGCTTGGCGTCCGGCGGGATCGGTCGCAGGCACAGCGGGCAGACGGGATCGGACACGGAAGAGCGGCCTCTTGTGCGGTGGGTCTCGGCGCAGGTAGAGACTGGCACCGGAACGCGCAGGATCAAGGGGCAGCCATGACGCGGGATCACGAAGCGGCCGCGCCCGACGCGGTGGTCGTCGGCGGCGGACCGGCGGGGCTGATGGCGGCCGACGCGCTTCTGTCTGCCGGGCACCGGGTGCTGCTGGCCGAGGCCAAGCCCTCGGTCGGGCGCAAGTTCCTGATGGCCGGCAAGTCAGGGCTGAACCTGACCCGCGCGCAGCCCTTCGGCGATTTCCTCGCGGCCTACGGCGGCGCCGAGCCGGCGCTGCGGCCGATGCTCAAGGGCTTCACCCCCGAAACCGTGCAGGCCTGGGCCGAAGGGCTGGGACAGACGACGTTCACCGGCTCCACCGGCCGGGTGTTTCCGACCGCGATGAAAGCCTCGCCGTTGCTGCGCGCATGGATGGCGCGGCTCGACGACATGGGGCTCGAGCGCCGCACCCGCTGGCGCTGGACCGGGTGGGACGGCGATGCCCTGACCTTCGACACGCCCGAGGGGACCATGCAGCTCGCCCCACGGGTGAGCGTGCTGGCGCTCGGCGGGGCGAGCTGGGCGCGTCTCGGGTCCGACGGCGAATGGGCGAAGACATTCCAGCGCGCGGGTGTCTCTGTCGCGCCCTTCGAGCCTGCCAACGCCGGCCTGCTGGTCGACTGGTCGGCCCACATGCAGCCGCATTTCGGCGCGCCCCTGAAGAACGTGACCTTCCGCGCCGGCGAACTGGTCTCGCGCGGCGAGGCGGTGATCTCGGCAAGGGGGCTGGAGGGCGGCGGGCTCTACCCCCTTTCGCCCGCCCTGCGGCAAGGCGCGGGCCTGGAGATCGACCTTGCGCCCGACCTGACCGCCGAGGCGCTGGAAGAGCGGCTGGCACGGCCGCGCGGCAAGCAGAGCCTGTCGAACCATCTGCGCAAGGTGCTGAAGCTGTCGCCGGCAACCCGTGCCCTGCTGATGGAATGCGCCCGCCCGCTGCCGTCGGACCCGTCGGCGCTCGCGCATCTTCTGAAGGCGCTGCCGGTGCCGCACCGGGGCCTGCGCCCGCTGGACGAGGCGATCTCGACCGCCGGCGGCGTACCCTTCGCGGCGCTCGACGCGGGGCTGATGCTGAAGGGCAGGCCCGGCACCTTCTGCGCCGGCGAGATGATCGACTGGGAGGCCCCCACCGGCGGCTACCTGCTGACCGCCTGCCTTGCGACGGGGCTGTGGGCCGGCCGTCACGCGGCGGCGTTCCTGTCATCAGGGCGGGGCCCGGCGTCCTAGCGCCGGGAACAGGGCGGCGCCGGACGCCGCCCCGCAGAGCTGCGGATCAGACCGCGGCCTTCAGGCTTTCCTCGAGGTAGATCTCGCGCAGACGACCCGCGACCGAGCCGGGCGTGCCGTCGCCGACCTTGGCGCCGTCGATCTCGACCACCGGCAGCACGAAGGCCGAGGCGGAGGTGAAGAACGCCTCGTCGGCTTCCTTCGCCTCCTCGACGGTGAAGGGCCGCTCTTCCACGGTCATCTGCGCCTCGCGGGCGAACTTCAGCACCGCGGCACGAGTGATGCCGTGCAGGATGTCGGTGGAGAGGTTGCGGGTGATGATCTTGCCGTCCTTGACGATATAGGCGTTGTTCGACGTGCCCTCGGTCACGAAGCCGTCCTCGACCATCCAGGCGTCGTCGGCGCCGGCCTTCTTGGCCATCATCTTGCCCATCGACGGGTAGAGCAGCTGCACGGTCTTGATGTCGCGGCGGCCCCAGCGGACGTCCTCGATCGAGATCACCTTGATGCCGGTCTTCGCGGTCGGATTGTTCGACAGGCCCGGCTTTGCCTGCGTGAACAGCACCAGCGTCGGCTCGGTGGTCTCGGGGTCGGGGAAGACGAAATCGCGGTCGCCCGGCGCACCGCGCGTGACCTGCAGGTAGATCAGCCCCTCGTCGATGTCGTTGAGCTCGACGAGCTTGCGGTGGATCGAGAGCAGATCGTCGAAGGCCGCGGGCTTCTTCATGTCGAGCTCGTTCAGCGAGCGCTCGAGCCGCTTCAGGTGGCCGTCGAAGTCGATGAGCTTGCCGCCCAGCACCGAGGTCACCTCGTAGACGCCGTCGGCCATGAGAAAGGCGCGGTCGAAGATCGAGACCTTGGCTTCGGTCTCGGGCAGGAAGTCTCCGTTGAGATAGACGGTGCGGGTCATGGCTTACTCCTTGTCATGCGGGCGGAGGCCGCTGCGGCCCCCGGGAAACGGGTGTCGGCTGTCGCGATCGAGGAACAACCCCCGGCGCGCCATGTCAACCACGGCGCCGCATTGCGACGGTGCGGGGGCGGGTCTATTCTGGCGCAGGACACCGAGCAAAGGCGGCATCTCATGGCCGAGCCCCGAGAGCTTTCGCGCTTCATCAAGGACGCCCTGGCCGCGGGCCTGCCCCGCGACGAGATCCGCGCTGCCCTGCGCGATGCGGGCTGGAGCGAGACCGAAACCGAGGCCGCGCTGGCGCGCTGGTCGGACCGGATCACGCCCGCCGGGCCGGTGCCGCAGCCGGTGCAGTCCACCGCTGCGCGCGACGCGCTGTTCTACGCGCTGCTCTTCGTGACGTTCGGCATGGTCGCCGGCAACGTGCTCGCGCTGCTGTTCGGACAGATCGAGCACCGCCTGCCGGACCCGGATCGCGCGGTGCGCTACGCGGTCAGCGGGCTGCGCTGGTCGATCGCCGCGCTCGTGGTCTTCACCCCGACCTTCTGGCTGCTCGACCGGGCCGATGCGCGGGCCGTGCGGGCCGACCCGTCGCGGCTGACCGGAACCATCCGCAGATGGCTGTCGGCGCTGGCGATGCTGATCGCCGTAATCACCCTGCTCGGCGACGCCCTGTCGCTGATCTACACCTTCCTCGATGGCCAGATCACCGCGCGGTTCCTCGCGAAATCCGCCGCCGTGGCGCTGATCGCGGCGGTCGTGCTCGGCTATTTCAGGCAAGGACGCTGGCAACGCCGCCACGGCACCGTTCCGGCGGGATGGGTGCTGATCGGCCTTGCGGTCCTCGCCACCGCGCTTGCCCTTCCGCTGACCGGCGGCCCGGAGCGCGGCCGGATGGAGCAGCGCGACGCGGCCCGCATCTCGGACCTGCGCACGCTCTCGGGCGACGTGGCGATCTGCTTCGAAGGGCATCAGGAGGGCCTTCCCGAAACGCTGTCGCCGCTCGAATGCGCCCGCAACGCGGGCCAGCTCACCGGCTTCGCCGCCGGGATCACGTATCGGCGCGTGTCGGACAGAAGCTTCGATCTGTGCACGATGGTCGAATTCCCGCCTGCGGTCGTCGGATACGGCATCGCCCTGACCGACGACGCGGCCTGCATCCGGACCACCATCGACTGACGCCCCTCAGCCCCAGAGGGCCCGAACCGGCGGATGCACGCCCGCCTCGTCGAAGGTGAGCGGCGTTTCGCGGTCCTCGGCCAGCAGCAAGGGGCCGTCGAGATCGGTGAAGGCCGCCCCCTGTGCCAGCAGCACCGCCGGCGCCATGGCCAGAGACGAGCCGACCATGCAGCCGACGAAGATGCCGTAGCCCTCGGCCTCGGCGGCCTCGCGCAGCTTCAGCGCCTCGGTCAGACCGCCGGTCTTGTCGAGCTTGATGTTGACGATGTCGTATTTGCCCTTGAGCCCCGGCAGCGAGGCACGGTCGTGGGCGCTTTCGTCGGCGCAGACCGGCACCGGCCGATCCATCCCGATGAGCGCCTCGTCGTCCCCCGCCGGCAGCGGCTGCTCGACCATCGCCACGCCGAGCCGCACCAGGTGCGGCGCGAGATCGGCGTAGACCTCGGCGGTCCAGCCCTCGTTCGCGTCGACGATGATGGTGCTGTCCGGCGCGCCGGCGCGCACGGCCTCGAGCCGCGGCATGTCCTCGGGCGTGCCGAGCTTCACCTTAAGCAGCGGGCGCCAGGCGTTCTTGGCGGCCTGCGCCTGCATGATCTCGGGGGTGTCGAGCGACAGCGTGTAGGCGGTGATCTCGGGGCCCGGCTCGGGGGCGCCGATCATCTCCCAGACCCGCTTGCCGGTGGTCTTGGCTTCCCAGTCCCAAAGCGCGCAATCGACCGCGTTTCGGGCGGCCCCGGCCGGCAGCAGGTCCTGAAGGGTCTCGCGGGTCACGTCCTCGGGCAGGCCGGCGATCTCGGCGGTGACGCTCTCGAGCGTCTCGTCGTAGCGCGCGTAGGGCACGCATTCGCCCCAGCCGGTCACGCCGTCGCGGGTGATCTTCACGGTCAGCACCCGCGCCTCGGTGCGGCTGCCCCGCGAGATCGTGAAGACCTGCGCCAGCCGGAAGGTGTCTTGCGTGACCTCGATGCTCACAGCCCCTGCCCTTTCGTGTCTCGTCGTGTGGAATCGGGGCGGCGGCGCAGCACGCGCCGCCGCCGGTCTGTCGTCATGTCGACTGTGCCAAGCGGCTCAGAGCGCGGCAACCGCCTCGGCCAGGCGCTCGGCCCCGTGGCGGTAGGGATCGACCGTCGGCAGGCCGAGCCGCTCCTCGACCTCCTTGCAATAGGCCAGCGCCTCGTCGTCGCCCATGTGCTGGGTGTTGATCGACACGCCGATCACCTTGCAGTCGGGGTTGGCCACCTGCGCGAGCTGCAGCGCGACGTCACGCACCGCCTCGATCGTCGGCAGCTTGTAGCCCGGCAGGCCGCGCATGTGGGTGCGGGTCGGCTCGTGGCAGATCACCAGCGCGTCGGGCTGACCGCCGTGCACCAGCGCCATGGTCACGCCGGAATAGGAGACGTGGAACAGGCTGCCCTGCCCCTCGATGATGTCCCAGTGATCCTCGTCGTTGTCCGGGGTCAGGTACTCGATCGAGCCCGCCATGAAGTCGGCGATGACCGCGTCGAGCGGCACGCCGTCGCCGGTGATGAGAATGCCGGTCTGGCCGGTCGCCCGGAACGAGGACTTCATGCCCTTCTCGCGCATCGCCGCATCGAGCGCGAGCGCGGTATACATCTTGCCGACCGAGCAGTCGGTGCCCACCGCGAGCAGCCGCTTGCCGCTGCGCTTCTCGCCGTTGGCGATGGGATATTTGACCTCCGGGATGCGCACGTCGTGCAGCGTCTGCCCGCAGGATTTCGCGACGGCGGCAAGGTCCTCCTCGTCGCGCAGCAGGTTGTGCAGGCCGGACGCGAGATCGAAGCCTTCTTCCAGTGCCTCGACAAGCACCTTCTTCCACTTCTGCGAGATCACGCCGCCACGGTTGGCGACGCCGATCACCAGCGTCTTGGCACCCGCGGCCTTGGCCTCGGCAAGCGTCATGTCGGGCAGCTTCAGGTCGGCCTTGCAGCCTTCGAGGCGGAACTGGCCCACGCAGTTCTCCGGGCGCCAGTCCTTGATCCCCTGCGCCACCTTGGCGGCGAGCGGGTCCGGGGCGTCTCCGAGGAAGAGCAGATAGGGGGTCTCGATCATGTCTTTTCCCTGTCGTTAGGATTCGCGGCAGTTTGCCCTGCATCAGACGCAAATTCATCGCGAATACCACCGATCCGCCGGCGCGGACGCCGAATTTTCATGCGTTTTCGCTCCGCCGCCGAAGAATCGTGCATCATCTCCGCAGACCTTCGCCGCGCCGCCGCATTCATCGGACCGCTTTTTGCTTGCGCAGCATGGGGACATTTAATAACCCGTAACGTGAGGAAAACGAAACATAGTTACGAGCCTATGGCCGTCAGAGGAGAAACCATGAGCTTCCGCATCCAGCCCAGCCCCCCGGCACGCCCCAACCGCTGCCAGCTTTTCGGCCCGGGGTCGCGCCCGGCGATCTTCGAGAAGATGGCCGGCTCCGACGCGGACGTGATCAACCTCGATCTCGAGGATTCGGTCGCCCCCGACGACAAGGACAGCGCGCGCGCAAACATCATCCAGGCAATCGGCGACATCGACTGGGGCAAGAAGACCCTCTCGGTGCGGATCAACGGGCTCGACACACCTTACTGGTATCGTGACGTGGTGGACCTGCTGGAACAGGCCTCCGACCGGCTCGACCAGATCATGATCCCCAAGGTCGGCTGCGCCGGCGATCTCTACGCCGTCGACGCGCTGGTCACCGCCGTCGAGCGCGCCAAGGGCCGCACGAAGCCGATCAAGTTCGAGGTCATCATCGAATCCGCCGCCGGTATCGCCCACGTGGAAGAGATCGCCGCCGCCTCGCCCCGGCTCGAGGCGATGAGCCTCGGCGCCGCCGATTTCGCCGCCTCGATGGGCATGGCGACCACGGGCATCGGCGGCACGCAGGAAAACTACTACATGCTGCACGAAGGTGCGAAGCACTGGTCCGACCCGTGGCACTGGGCGCAGGCCGCCATCGTTGCCGCCTGCCGCACCCACGGCGTGCTGCCGGTCGACGGCCCCTTCGGCGACTTCTCCGACGACGACGGCTTCCGCGCGCAGGCGCTGCGCTCGGCGACGCTGGGCATGGTCGGCAAATGGGCCATCCATCCCAAGCAGGTGACGCTCGCCAACGAGGTCTTCACCCCCTCGGAAAAGGCCGTGACCGAGGCGCGCGAGATCCTCGCCGCGATGGAAGAGGCCAAGGCCAAGGGCGAAGGCGCCACGGTCTACAAGGGCCGGCTCGTCGACATCGCCTCGATCAAGCAGGCCGAGGTGATCGTGAAGCAGTCCGAGATGATCGCCGGGCACTGAGCCCGCGCGCCATCCTCCTCAACAAAAGACAGCGGGCCCGGAGCATTTCCGGGCCTGCTTTCCCTGCAAGAGGCCGGACGCCTGCGCGACCTCCGCGCGCCCGACCCGACACGGACCGATGAGCAGGTCCGGCCTGTGCATCGTCACACTCTGCCTCCTTCCCGCCTTCTCGGGCGTCGATATTGCGCCTCATTCCGTCAGGACAAACCGGCGCGCGCTCCGGCCTGTGGGAACGGTCGCCCCTCCGCACGAGACCACCGAGGGCATGTATTTCTCCCGTCGCATCGCGTGCGTCGGCTCTGGCAACGGCACGTCCCGGGGGCAATTTCTGGACAGCACGTGACCCCGCGCCACATTTCGTGCCAGCATGGCCGGCAACTGCCGGCCGTATTGAGCCCGTCACGACGGGACGGTAAAGCGCTGGACCTGACGCCGGAAAGGAATCGCCCATGTCCCGTTTCACGCTCGGATGGGAGGAATGGCTTGCCCTCCCCGACCTCGGCCTGCCCGCGATCTGTGCCAAGGTCGATACCGGGGCGCGGACCTCCGCGCTGCACGCCTTCGCCATCGAACCCTTCGGCTCCTCCGACAAGCCGATGGTGCGCTTCGCGATTCATCCCGATCCGACCGACCCCGCTCTCGAAATGATCTGCTCGGCGCCGCTCAAGGACCGGCGCGAAGTCACCTCGTCGAACGGCGAGACCGAGCTACGCTTCGTGATCGAAACGACCATCACCATGGGCGACCGCAGCTGGCCGATCGAGGTCACGCTGACCGACCGCGGCGGCATGGCCTACCGGATGCTGCTCGGCCGCACCGCGCTCGCCGAAGACATGATCGTGCAGCCCAGCCACAGCTTCTGCCAGCCCGAGCTGTCGTTCGAGGAATATCGCGGCATCCCGCGCAACGCCCGCCACCGCCGCGCGCTGCGCCTCGCGATCCTCACCCGCGAACCCGGCAACTACTCGACCCGCCGGCTTATCGAGTCGGCCGAGGCCCGCGGCCACACCATGGAGGCGATCGACACCTCGCGCTGCTACATGAACATCCACGCCGTCGGCGGCGAGGTGCACTATGACGGTCGCCGCCTGCCGCACTACGACGCGGTGATTCCGCGCATCGGCGCCTCGGTCACCTCCTACGGCACAGCGGTCGTGCGCCAGTTCGAGACGATGGGCACCTACTGCCTGTCCGGCTCCGAGGGCATCACCACCTCGCGCGACAAGCTGCACGCCCACCAGGTGCTCGCCCGCAACCGCATCGGCACCCCGACCACCGCCTTCGCCCGCAGCCCCAAGGATTCGGGCAACGTCATCAGCCTCGTGGGCGGCGCGCCGCTTGTGCTGAAACTGCTCGAAAGCACCCAGGGCAAGGGCGTCGTGCTGGCCGAGACCAAGAAGGCGGCGGAATCGGTGATCTCCGCCTTCCAGGGCCTCAAGGCCGACTTCCTCGTGCAGAGTTTCGTCAAGGAAGCCGCCGGCGAGGACATCCGCTGCTTCGTCGTCGGCGGCAAGGTCGTGGCTGCCATGCGCCGCAAGGGCAAGCCCGACGACTTCCGCTCCAACCTGCACCAGGGCGGCACCGCCGAGACGGTGCGCATCACCCGTACCGAGCGCGAAGCCGCCATCCGTGCCGCCCGCGCCATGAAACTCGACGTGGCCGGCGTCGACCTGCTGCGTGGCGAGGACGGCCCCAAGGTGCTCGAGGTCAACTCCTCGCCCGGGCTCGAGGGCATCGAGAAGACCTCCGGCAAGGACATCGCCGGCCTGGTGATCGCCCATATCGAGGACAAGGTCGCCCCAAGGCCGCCGCGCCCCCGCAGCCGCACGAAGCGCAGCGCCCGCTGACCCGCGACCCCGTCCGGCCCTTCTCCGGTTTTCCAAATACCCTCGGGGGAGTCGCCCGCAGGGCGACGGGGGCAGAGCCCCCGCATGCCGCGGCCCTTGCCGCAAGGGCCGCGGAACGGTAAACAGCCCCGACATTGCAAACGAAGGGATGACCCATGCCCGCCTATCGCTCCCGCACCACCACCCACGGCCGCAACATGGCCGGCGCCCGTGGCCTCTGGCGCGCCACCGGCATGACGGACGGCGACTGGAACAAGCCCATCATCGCCATCGTCAACAGCTTCACCCAGTTCGTGCCCGGCCACGTGCACCTCAAGGATCTCGGCCAGATGGTCGCCCGCGAGGTCGAGAAGGCCGGCGGCGTCGCCAAGGAATTCAACACCATCGCGGTGGATGACGGCATCGCCATGGGCCACGACGGCATGCTCTACTCGCTGCCCTCGCGCGAGATCATCGCCGACAGCGTGGAGTACATGGTCAACGCGCATTGTGCCGACGCCATGGTCTGCATCTCCAACTGCGACAAGATCACCCCCGGCATGCTGATGGCCGCGATGCGGCTCAACATCCCCGTGGTCTTCGTTTCCGGCGGCCCGATGGAAGCCGGCAAGGTCGAATGGGAAGGCACCGAACGGGCGCTCGACCTCGTCGACGCCATGGTCGCCGCCGCCGACGACAAGTATTCCGACGCGCAGGTCTCGGCGATCGAGGAAGCCGCCTGCCCGACCTGCGGCTCCTGCTCGGGGATGTTCACCGCCAACTCGATGAACTGCCTGACCGAGGCGCTCGGCCTGTCGCTGCCCGGAAACGGCTCGACGCTGGCGACCCACTCCGACCGCCAGCGGCTGTTCGTCGAGGCCGGCCACCTGATCGTCGACCTTGCCAAGCGCTACTATGAGCAGAACGACACCACCGTGCTTCCGCGCTCCATCGCCACCTTCGACGCGTTCAAGAACGCCATGACGCTCGACATCGCCATGGGCGGTTCGACCAACACGGTGCTGCACCTGCTCGCCGCCGCCAGCGAGGGCGAGGTCGACTTCGACATGTCCGACATCGACCAACTGTCGCGGCACGTGCCCGTGCTTTGCAAGGTTGCGCCTGCCAAGGACGACGTGCACATGGAAGACGTGCACCGCGCCGGCGGCATCATGGCGATCCTCGGCCAGCTCGACCGCGCCGGTCTGCTCGACAACAGCGTGCACACCGTCCACGCCGAGACCATGGCCCACGCGCTCGACCGCTGGGATGTCTCACGCACCAACTCCGAGAGCGTGCACGATTTCTACCGTGCCGCACCGGGCGGCGTGCGCTCGACCACGGCCTTCTCGCAGTCGATGCGCTACGACACGCTCGACCTCGACCGGCAGGGCGGCGTGATCCGCGACGCCGAGCATGCCTTTTCCAAGGACGGCGGCCTCGCCGTGCTGTTCGGCAACATCGCCGAGGAAGGCTGCATCGTGAAGACCGCCGGTGTCGACGAGAGCATCCTCGTCTTCTCCGGCCCTGCCCGCATCTTCGAGAGCCAGGACAGCGCGGTCAGCGCGATCCTGACCAACAAGATCAACCCCGGCGACGTGGTGCTGATCCGCTACGAGGGCCCGCGCGGCGGCCCGGGCATGCAGGAAATGCTCTACCCGACGTCCTACCTGAAATCGAAGGGCCTCGGGAAGGACTGCGCACTGGTCACCGACGGCCGGTTCTCGGGCGGCTCCTCGGGCCTGTCGATCGGCCACGTCTCGCCGGAAGCGGCCGAGGGCGGCGCCATCGGCCTCGTGGAAGAGGGCGACACGATCGAGATCGACATCCCCAACCGCAAGATCAACCTCGCGGTCGACGACGCGGTGCTCGCCGAGCGCCGCCTGAAGCGCGACGATATCGGCTGGCGTCCGGACGAGCAGCGCAAGCGCAAGGTTTCGAAGGCACTCAAGGCCTATGCCGCGCTGACGACCTCGGCCTCGAAAGGTGCCGTCCGGCAGATCTGACCGCGATGCCGGCGGGGGCTCTGCCCCCGTCGCCCGTCGGGCGACTCCCCCGAGGGTATTTTCCGAACCGGAGAAGACAGGGTGTGGCGCCCGGAGACCCGGCCTCACGCCAGCGGTTNACAGGGTGTGGCGCCCGGAGACCCGGCCTCACGCCAGCGGTTTCTTCTGGCCGGAAATATCCCGGGGGTGCGGGGGCAGCGCCCCCGCCTCAGGCGCGTTCGTCCTTGGGCGACCCCATCACCACGTAGGAGGTGATGGCATTCACCTGCGGCAGCGTTCCGAGCACCTCGGTGTGGAAATGCTTGTAGGCGGCGAGATCCGCGGCCTCGATCCGCAGCAGGTATTCCCAGTTACCGGTGATGTTGTGACACTCGCGCACCTCCGGCGCGCGGGCCATGGCGCGCTCGAAGGCTTCCTGCGCGGGCTTGGTGTGGGCGCTGAGCCCCACGGTGACATAGGCGGTGAAGCCGGTTCCGGTCTTCTCGGGGCTGAGCACGGCCCGGTAGCCACGGATGACGCCGGATGTCTCGAGCGCCGCCACGCGGCGCAGGCAGGCCGAGGGCGACAGGCCCACGCGCTCGGCAAGCGCGAGGTTGCTGATCCTCCCGTCGCGCGAAAGCTCGCGCAATATCCTGCGGTCCATGTCGTCCAATCCGGCCATAAGTTGCAATCATACAGCTCAGTCGCCGCACTTCGCAATCTCTGGCGGCACCTCACGTGGCAATCATTGCGCCATGACACTGGATCTTCTTCTTGCCCTTTCGGCCTTTGCGCTCGTCACGGTCATCACGCCGGGACCGAACAACCTGATGCTTCTCGCCTCGGGGGCCAACTTCGGTCTGCGCCGCAGTGTGCCGCACATGATGGGCATCGGCCTCGGCTTCCCGCTGATGGTGCTGCTCGTGGGCCTCGGGGTCATGCAGGTGTTCGAACGCTGGCCCGCCGTGCGGACCGTGCTGCTCGCGGTGTCGGCGGTCTACATGCTGTGGCTCGCCTGGAAGATCGCCCATGCGGCGCCTCCGGAAGAATCTCGCGCCGAGGGCGGACGACCGCTGGGCTTCCTGCAGGCGGCGGCGTTCCAGTGGGTGAACCCCAAGGCCTGGACCATGGCGCTGGGCGCGATCACGCTTTACGCCGCCAGCCGCGACCTGCCGTCGGTGCTCTGGGTGGCGGGCGTCTACGTGGTGATGTCGGTGATCTCGACGACCTTCTGGACGGTGCTCGGGCGCGAGGCGCGCCGGGTACTCGACCGGCCGCGGCGGCTGCGGGTCTTCAACTGGACGATGGCCGTGCTGCTCGTGGCCTCGCTGCTGCCGGCACTTGTCGGCTGACGGCGGATGCCCGCGGCTTCCGCCACGGCGTGCAAGGCTGATTTGTTGCATCCCGGCGGCTCAGACGCCATATAGGCCCGGCATAACAAGAGTGTCCGGGCAATGACGCATTATCTCGACTTCGAAAAACCGCTGGCCGAAATCGAAGGCAAGGCAGAAGAGCTGCGCAACATGGCGCGGAGCAATGAGGAAATGCACGTCGAGGACGAGGCGGCGGCCCTCGACCGCAAGGCGCAGGATCTTCTCAAGGATCTCTACAAGAAGCTGACGCCCTGGCGGAAATGCCAGGTGGCACGGCATCCGGACCGGCCGCACTGCAAGGATTACATCGAAGCGCTCTTCACCGAATACACGCCGCTCGCCGGCGACCGGGGCTTTGCCGACGATCACGCCGTGATGGGCGGGCTCGCGCGCTTCAACGACATCCCGGTCATGGTGATCGGCCACGAGAAGGGCCACGACACCCAGACCCGGATCGAGCGCAACTTCGGCATGGCCCGCCCCGAGGGCTACCGCAAGGCGATCCGCCTGATGGACATGGCAGACCGCTTCGGCCTGCCGGTCATCACGCTCGTCGACACGCCCGGCGCCTACCCCGGCAAGGGCGCGGAAGAGCGGGGCCAGTCCGAGGCCATCGCCCGCTCGACCGAGAAATGCCTGCAGATCGGCGTTCCGCTGATCTCGATCATCATCGGCGAGGGCGGCTCGGGCGGCGCAGTGGCCTTTGCCACCGCGAACAAGCTCGCGATGCTCGAACATTCGGTCTACTCGGTGATCTCGCCCGAGGGCTGTGCCTCGATCCTGTGGAAGGACGCCGAGAAGATGCGCGAGGCCGCCGAGGCCCTGCGCCTGACCGCGCAGGACCTGCACAAGCTGGGCGTCGCCGACAATGTCATTCCCGAGCCGCTCGGCGGGGCACATCGGGACCGTGCCGCGACCATCGACGCGGTGGGCAAGACCATCGCCTCGATGATCGACGACATGTCCGGCATGAAGCCCAAGGCGCTGGTCAAGGCGCGGCGCGACAAGTTCCTCGCGCTTGGCGACAAGGGGCTCGCCGCCTGAGATCGTCCGCCGTCAGCCCGTCGGGTTGAGATCGCAGACGATGGCGGTCGCGGGCGTGTCTCCGCGATTGTAGAACCAGTGCGTGGTATCGCCATCCTCAAGGATGCCGTCGAGGCCGTCGGCGGCATAGGTCGACTCGCCGTCTGGCGTGCCCTCGACCCATTCTCCGGAAACGACCTTGACCAGGCCCGGTCGGGTCTCGTGGCTGTGCTGGGCAATCTGGCCCCCGGGCGCGATGGTGATCTCACGCAGTTGCATCATGTAGCCGTCGAGCCCGGTCTGGCGCGAGATCATCTCTTCCCCGATCTTCCCCAGTGCTTCGACTGTAAGCCCCTTGTGTTCGCTCGGCCCGCTCATCTTCGCGAGTCCGACACCGGCGACGAGGCCGAGCCCAGCCGCCATGATCGCCACCGTCGCGGTTTTCGAAATGGTCATCAGAATGCCTCCGGTTTTGAAATTTGGTGAACTCAGCGTAGAGTGAGGTGAAGAGGCCCGACAAACGAAAGGATTTCGCCCCCGGCTGAGCGATTTTCACCCATGGCGCACCGCAAGCTTCCCCCCTTCCCGGCCCTGCGCGCCTTCGAGGCGGCGGCCCGGCTCGGCAGCTTCAAGCAGGCCGCCGAAGAGCTCTGCGTGACGCCTTCGGCGATCAGCCACCAGGTCCGGACGCTCGAGGCCTGGCTCGACCGGGCGCTCTTCCTGCGCGGGGTCCGACAGGTGGAAATGACCGAGCAGGGCCGTAGCTATCTCGCACAGCTGACGCCGATCCTCGACATGCTCGACGCCTCGACCCGGGCTGTGTCCGGCCAGAGCTTCTCGGGCAAGCTGCGGCTGAAGATGACGGAGGGCTTCTCGAAGCGCTGGCTGATCCCGCGGCTGCCGCGCTTCCTCGCCGCCTATCCCGATGTCGACGTGAGCATCGAGACCGGGCTGCCGCCGATTGATTTCCGCAACGGGGCGCTGGACCTGATCGTCCACTGGGGCGATGACCCCGTGCCGGGCGTGATCGTCGAGCCCTTCATGTCCTCGACCCGTGTGCCGGTGTGCAGCGCGGCTTTCCTGCAGGCGAACCCCGACCTGCGCAGCCCCGAGGACCTGCTGCGCAAGACGCTGATCCGCGACGAGGTGGCGGACGGCTGGCGGGAGTGGTTCGCCCTCATCGACCGCGCGCCCGACTGTCCCGCCAGCGGCCCCATCTTCGCCCATTGCGAACTGACGATGAGCGCGGCCGAGAACGACCTCGGGGTGGCGCTGGGATACAAGGCGATGATCACCACCTCGCTCGATGCGGGGGATCTCGTCGCGCCCTTCGCCCTCGAATCGCCGACACGGACGATCTACTCGGTCGCCTACGAGGAAGCCCGCAGCACCGAACCGGTCATCGTGGCCTTCCGCGACTGGCTGTTCGAGACCTCGCTGCGGGAGAGCGACGTGGCGGACACTTTCGATCCCGTGATGCAGCGCGCCGCGCAATGAGCTGGGCGCGCGCCGTTCAGTCCCAGGCCTCGCCGTCGAGGAACGCGCGGGCCGAGCGTGTGATCTCGTCGCGTTCGGCGCCGCTCTTCTTGCGCAGGCTGCCGTAGATCAGCCCCATCCGCTGGTTGTTGCCGAGCTTATCCTCGTTCTCGATCAGGAAGTTCCAGTAGAGGTAGTTGAACGGACAGGCTTCGCGGCCGGTCTTCTGCTTCAGCGAGTAGTCGCAATTCTTGCAGTAGTCCGACATGCGATTGATGTAGGCGCCCGACGCGGCATAGGGCTTGGAGCCCAGCCGCCCGCCGTCGGCGTGCATCACCATGCCGTGCACGTTGGGCAACTCGACCCAGTCGAAGGCATCGGCGTAGACCTCGAGATACCATTTCTCGATCTGGCGCGGCTCCACCCCGGCCAGGAGCGCGAAGTTGCCGGTGACCATCAGCCGCTGGATGTGGTGGGCATAGGCGTTGCGCCGCGTGGCACCGATGCATTCGGCCATGCAGCGCATGTCGGTCTCGGCCCCCCAGTACATCGCGGGCAGGTCGCGCCTGGCATTCAGGTAGTTGCCCTCGACATACCCCGGCATCTCGGTCCAGTAGATGCCGCGCACGAACTCGCGCCAGCCGAGGATCTGGCGGATGAAGCCCTCGACCGCGTTCAGCGGCGCGGCGCCATCCTTCCAGGCCTGCTCGGCCTTGTCGCAGACCTCGTCGGGGGTCAGCAGGCCGATGTTGAGATAGGGCGACACGAGCGCGTGGTAGAGGTAGTCCTCGCCGGTTTTCATCGCGTCCTGGTAGTCACCGAAATTCGGCAGGATGTCGTTGATGAAATGCCGCAGCGCACGCAGCGCCTCTTCGCGGGTGACCGCCCATCCGAAGCCTTCGAGGTCGCCGAAATGGTCACTGAAACGCCCGGCCACGAGGTCGAGCACCGCCTGCGTGGTCTCGTCGGGGCGGAAGCGCATCCGGTGCGGCGGCTCAAGCCCCTTGGGCAGCGACTTGCGGTTGTCCTGATCGAAGTTCCAGGCACCGCCCGCCGGGTCGTCGCCCTCCATCAGCAGGCCGGTGCGGCGGCGCATCTCGCGGTAGAAATACTCCATCCGCCCGGTCTTGTTGTCCTCGACGTAGCCGGCGAACTCGCCGCGGGTGCAGTAGAAACGGTCGTCGGTGAGGATCTCCACCGGCAGGTCGAGGTCGCTTTCCCAGTCGCCCATCATCTCCCAGACGCGCCATTCGCCCGGCTCGGTGGCGACCACGCGCCCGGGCTTGTGGCGCTTCACCGCGCGGGCCAGTTCGCCCGAGAAGCTGTGGGTATTGTCGGGATCGTCGAGCGTCACGTAGTCGACGGTCACGCCCCTATCGCGCAACTCCTCGGCGAAATGACGCATCGCCGAGAGGATCAGCGCGATCTTCTGGGGGTGGTGCGCGACATAGGTGGTCTCGTCGCCGACCTCGACCATCAGGACGACATCATTCTCGGGATCGAGATCGGCCAGCGAGGACAGCCCGCGCGACAGCTGGTCGCCGAGGACGAAGCGCAGCGCAGCGGTCATGTCCGTGCCCTCGCTTCGCTGCGGCAGCGGTCCGAGCAGTATTTCACCGCGTCCCAATCGCGTGCCCACTTCCGGCGCCAGGTGAAGGGCCGTCCGCAGACGGCGCAGGTCTTGACCGGCAGATCTGCCTTGCGGCGCATCTTCGCCATCAGCTCAGCGCCGCGCGCGTGCCGCCGCCCTCGATCGGAACACCTGACATGTCACACTCCCCTTGCACACCCGATGCGCCGGACCACCTGCCGCGCATCGCCTCAACTCGCCGTCATGGTGAAACTTTCGGGCGAAACGCTCCGTTTCTCGGGGAAACGCAGGAGCGACCCCACATGCAACTTCTTACCCTTTACGCCTCGACGCTGTTGATCTTCCTCGTGGTCGACGCCGTCGGCATCTCGACGCTGATCAAGCCGATCTTCGAGCGCCACGTCGGTGACATGCTCGCCGACCCGCTGCGCATGGGACCGGCGGCAGCCTTCTACGCCTTCTACATCGTCGGGCTGCTGTATTTCGTCTCGGTGCCGGCCCTGAACGCCGACAAACCCGGGCAGGCCCTGCTGGCCGGCGCGCTGCTGGGCCTGATGTGCTACGGCACCTACGAGTTCACGAACCTCGCCACGCTGCGCGGCTGGTCGTGGAACCAGGTGGTGGCCGACTCGCTCTGGGGCGCGGCGCTGACCGGCGGCTCGGCCTGGGCGGGCGTGATGATCACCCGCTGGGTCCACGGCTGAAACCTCGGGCTCTGCGCGCGGGCCTGCCGTCATGCGGGCCTGCGCACCAGAGACAGCGCCGTGAGCTTCAGGATCGCGACACCCGACAAGCCCACAACCGCCGCGTTCAGCGGCTCGAGCCCCGCAACGATCACGCCCATGTAGGCCCAGCACAGGCTGAAGAGATAGCTTGGCGCCGCCGGGCAGACCCAGATCACCGCGACTCCGACGAGGCTCAGCACCACGAGGATGGCAAGCGCCGCGATCTGCGGCGACAGCACGCCATATCCGCTGAGCACCGCCCCCATGGCGACCCCGGCGGCGGCCGAGACCCAGCCGGCATACAGTCCGACAGGCCCCCAGGCGGCGATTTCGCGCGGGGCCCGCAGCAGCGCCTCGGTCGCGGCGGCGGCCATGAAGATGATCATCACCGTGGCGATCAGCGGCTCCACGTTGGCGACCGCAATCCAGAGCGTTCCGATGGCCAGGCTTACCGTCAGCGGGAGCCGCATTGCCTGCCATTGCGGGTCGGTGCGTCGGCGCCAGAGCCCCCAGCCCGCGCTTGCGATGAGACCGAGAAAGATCGGCCCCCAGATCGAGAAGGCCCAGCCCACCGGCTGCACCGGCCAGCGCGACTGCACGATGGGGAACTGGGTGGGCGAAAAGCCCGGAAAGCCGCCGCTTGCGGCGGGCGAGAGCGCGAAGGCGAGGCTGAGAAGAAGAACGAGGGGCGCAAGCGCGCGGTTCATTGAACGAGTCTCCGGGTCAGCCGCAGCGACAACCCGTAAGGTAGCATCCGCAGCAATTTCAACGACAGGGTGAGGCGTCGCGGAAAATGCACCTCGAAACGGTTTCCATCAAGACCCTTGATGATGCGCCGGACGGCCTCGTCCGGTTGCAAAACGGCGGGCATCTTGAAGTCGTTCTTCTCGGTTAGCCGGGTGTCGACGAACCCGGGGCTGATCATCCGGACCCTGACCCTCGGCGCGAGCTCGGCGCGCAGCGTCTCGGCAAGGTTGATGACCCCCGCCTTGGAGGCCGAGTAGATCTGCCCTTGCGGCAGGCCGAAATAGCCAGCCACCGAACCGGTCAGCACGAGCTCTCCCCCGTCGCGCAGCAGCGGCTCGGCGGTGCGGGCGAAGTTGAAGCTTCCTGTGAGGTTCACCGTGACGATCTTCGCGGCGAACTCCGGGTCGATGTCCATGACCTTGCCGGGATCGTAGAGCGCCGCGAGGGTGATCGCCCGGTCGAGCAGCCCACCCTCGGCGATGCGGTCGGCGGCGGTCTGCAGGCTCTCGCGGTCCGAGACATCGGCGACAACGACCTCGGCGCCGCCGATCTCGTCGGCCAGCTTGTGCAGTGGCTCCTCGGAGCGCGCCGAAAGCACCAGCCGGGCGCCGCGCTTCGCGTAGCCGCGGGCCAGTGCCGCGCCGATACCGTCAGAGGCACCGACGATCCAGATACGCGGGGCGGGCTCAGGCATGGGCAAGCCGGAACTGGCTGACATCGGTGCGACCGACCTCGAAAGCGGCGATGCAGGCGGCGAGGTAGAAGCGCCAGACCCGGATGAAGCCGTCGTCGAACCCGAGGCTCTTCACCTCGGGCAGCTTCGCGTCGAAGCGGCTCAGCCAGTCACGCAGCGTGCGGGCATAGTCCTGCCCGAACGCGTGCGCATCCTCGACCCGCAGGCCCGCTTCCGCGGCCACCTCGCGGAACGCCGGCGGCGAAGGCAGCATTCCCCCCGGGAAGATGAAGCTGCGGATCATGTCGCCGCCGGCGCGGTAGCGATCGAAGTAGCGGTCGGCGACGGTGATCGTCTGCACCATGGCACGGCCCCGGTCGGCCAGCACGTGCTTGATCTTCTCGAAATAGGTAGGCCAGTAGCGCTCGCCCACCGCCTCGAACATCTCGATCGAGACCACGTGGTCGAACTTGCCGTATTCGTCGCGATAGTCCTGCAGCACGATCTCGGCCTCGCGGCCCAGCCGGTCACGGGCGAACTGCGCCTGCTCGTGCGACAGCGTCAGTCCCTTGGGGGCGAAATCGCCGCGCTGCAGGGCGCGTTCGGCGAACCCGCCCCAGCCGCAGCCGATCTCGAGCAGGTTGCCCGAAGACGCCTCGAGACCGTCGAGAATGCGGTCGTACTTCCGCTGCTGCGCCGGCACGAGCGGATCGGCAGCCTGCGCATCGCCGGGCGCGAAGATCGCCGAGGAATAGGTCATCGTCTCGTCGAGCCACAGCTTGTAGAAGTCGTTGCCGAGGTCGTAATGCGCCGAGATGTTGCGCCGCGAGCCGCGCTTGGTGTTGCGGTTGAACACGTAGAGCGCGCGGACCAGCAGCGACTGCCACGCCCGCCCGTAGAGAAAGGGCTCGAGCGCCTCCTCGTTCTTCAGTCCGAAATTCAGGAAGGCCGGAAGATCACGGGTGTCGCACCAGCCGTCGCGGTAGGCCTCCGTCAGGCCGATGTCACCGCGCGCGGCGGCGGCCGGCACTGTGCGCCAGTCGGTGATAGTGAAATCCGCCGCCGGGCCCGGCTGGCGGCCCTCGAAGTGGCGGACCTTCCCGTCCGGCGTGGTGAGCACGAGACTGCCGTGCTCGATCTTGTCGAGGCAGTTCAGCAATCGGCTTTCGATCTGACGTTCAAACATCGCGGGGCACCCTGTCCTTGGCCTCGGAGTTTCTCCGGGTAAGTTGTTTGGGTTTTGAGATATACCGGACGCCGCGCAGAACAAGCTTGGCCGCCTGCCAGTGGATCAGCGCGATGACCTTCTGCGCCTGGAACGGGTGGCGCAGCTGCGCGCGGCGCAGCGCGGCGGCGCTCATCGCCCGGGCCGGGCCTGCCATCGAGGTCCGCAGCCGCACCTCTCCACCCTCGCCGATCCAGTCGACCCATGCGCCGAAGCGGTCGGGGCCGGGATCGAAGCGGAAGACGTAGGCACCCTCGCGCGGCAGGAAGGGCGAGACGTGAAAGATCTTCTCGCCCGCGATCCGGTCGCTGCGCGCAATCGGTCGGTTGTCGGGATGCCTGCACAGGTAGAAGTGGCGCTCGCCGAAGGTGTTCGAAACCTCTGCCAGCACGGCGCGCAGGCCCTCCGCGTCGCGGGCGAGCCAGAAGCTTACCGGGTTGAAACCGTAGCCCGGCGAACGGGTCATCGTCACTAGCGTGACATCGCAATGCCCAAGCCCGACCGGCTCGAACTCACCGCGGATGAAGGCGCCCAGCGGCGTGCCATCGCGCGCGCCGTGATCGCGCAGGCGGATCGACCAGATCCCGCGCGCGTCCGGGCGCAGCGGCAGTTGGCTGGCATCAAAGGCATCGACCGGCAGCGCGACATAGGTCGCCCGGTAGCGGAACTCTCGCTGCACGTCGCCCGACCGCGCATGCCAGATGCGGCAGTCGATCAGGGCGCCGTCCCAGAGATCGGTCATTCGGCAGCCTCCAGCCATGGTCCCGGGGCGGGCATCGCGGGGCGTTCGTCAGCCCAGGGGTCCGCGCCAAGCGGCCACTCGATCCCCATGGCCTGCGCCACCCGAAGCGCCGAGAGCACGCCGTCCTCGTGGAAGCCGTAGCGCGTCCAGGCGCCTGAGAAATACAGCCCGTCCCTACCCTGAATATGGGGCAGGCTGGCCTGCGCGTCGACGGTCATCGCGTCGAATTGCGGATGGTGCAGGATCGCCTCGTCGTGGATCTCGCGCGGCTCGTGCTCGGGATTGAGGGTCACGATCATCGGCCGGTCGGTGCCGAGCGGCTGCAGCCGGTTCATCCAGTAGGACAGGCTGATCGGCCGCTCGCTGAGCACCTGCCGCCCCTCGGTGACGTAGTTCCACGACGACCAGAGCGCCCGCTTGCGCGGCAGGAAGCCGGGGTCCGAATGCAGCACCATGCGGTTCGCCTCGGTCCGGAAGGTGCCGAGGATGGCCTGCTGTTGCGGGTCGGGCCGGTCGATCAGCGACAGTGCCTGCGGTGCGTGGGTGGCAAAGACGACCCGGTCGAAATGCTCGGGGCCGTCTTTCGTGACCACCTGCAGCCCGGTCGCGTCGCGCCTCACGGTCTGCACCGGACAGCCCAGGCGCAGCCTGGCCTGTGTCGCGCCGAGGATCGCCTCGACGTAGCGCGCCGAGCCGCCCCGGACGGTCAGCCAGTCGGGCTGATCGTCGACGGTCAGAAGCCCGTGGTTGTCGAAGAAGCGCACGAAGCTCGCGGCGGGAAAGTCGAGCATGTCGCGGGTCGGCGTCGACCAGATCGCACCCGAGATCGGCATCAGGAACCGGTCGCGGAACGCCGCGCCAAGCCCCATCTCGTAGAGCAGCTCGCCGATGCTCATGCCGGGGCGCACGGCTTCCGGCGCGCGCCGGAAGAACCTGAGAATGTCGCGGATCATCCGCCAGTGCGACGGGTCCAGAAGCCGGCGCTTCTGCAGGAACATGTCGCGCACCCGTGTCGTGCCGTATTCCAGCGCACCGCCGCCGAAGCTGGCCGAGAAGCTCATGTCGCTCGGCGCCAGCTCGACACCGAGGTGTTCGAGCAGCGGGATGAACAGCGGGTAGGTCTTGCGATTGCAGACGATGAACCCCGTATCGACCGCCACGCCGTCCACCTCGACGGTGCGCGCATGGCCACCCGGACGCGCCTCGGATTCGAAGAGGGTCACGTCCTGGTGCGGCGCCAGCAGCCAAGCCGTCGCCAATCCAGATATGCCGCTTCCGATGACGGCTGTTTTAACACCGGCGGTTGTTGTCACCCTGTCCTCGCTCTGCCATTCTCACGATTGAAGAGACGGAGCGCGCAGGAAAATAGTTTCACGTGACGCACAAAAGTTCTGCGGAGCGGCAAATCCCCTCATGATAGACCCGATCAACGACCTTTCGGACCTGCTGGCCCGTGTTGCGCTGCGCGACCGCGACGCGTTCCGCACGCTCTACGAAAAGGTCTCGCCACGGCTCTTCGCGATCTGCCTCAAGTTGCTCAAGGACCGGCGCGAGGCCGAGGATGCGCTGCAGGAAGTCTTCGTCCGGATCTGGCACAACGCCGACCGCTTCACGCCGGACCGGGGCTCGGCGATGGCCTGGCTCAATGCCGTGACCCGCAACCATGCCATCGACCGGCTGCGTGCCACACGCAGCACGGGCGCGACGGCGGAACTGGACCATGCGGAGCGCCTTGCCGATCCCGGCCCCGACCCCGAGACGGCGGCGATCAGCCGCTCCGAGGGGCGACGGATCGACAACTGCATGGACCGGCTCGTACCCGAGCGGGCCGAGGCCGTGCGCCGCGCCTATATCGAGGGCGAAAGCTACCTCGAGCTCTCGGAACGCTATTCCGTGCCGCTCAACACCATGCGCACGTGGCTGCGCCGCAGCCTGCTGCAACTCCGGAAATGCCTGACGTCATGACCGATCTTACAGAAGACGACATCGCCCTTGCGGGCGAATACGTGCTGGGCACGCTCGCGCATGAGCAGCGCCAGGACGCCGCCCGGCGCCTCGTGACCGATCCAGCCTTCGCGCGCGAGGTCGAGGCCTGGGAAACCCGGCTCGATCCGATGCTCGCCGACCTCGCGCCGTTGTCCCCGCCTGCCGCGCTCTGGAAGCGCATCGACGCCCAGCTCTTCGCCCCGAGCCGCGCTGCCTCGCCGTGGCGCTGGCTCGCGGCGGCCTCGGCCTTTTCCACGGCGATCCTCGCGGCAGTCCTGTGGTTCGGTCAGCCGGTCTCGGGCCCGCCGGGCCCGCTCTGGGTGTCCAACATGGTGTCGGACAGCGGCGAGGTCCGTCTCACCGCGCTCTACGACGCCGGGCGCGGCGAGATGCGGGTCTCGATGGAGGGTGCGCCGCCCCCGGAGGGCCGCGACTTCGAGCTCTGGCTGATCCGCGACGGCGGCGACGCGGTCTCGCTCGGGCTGATGCCGCATGACGGTCAGGCCGCGATGCCGATCGACGAGGGGCTGCGCGATCTCGTGGTGAACGCCACGCTCGCGATCACCGAGGAACCGCGCGGCGGTGCCCCGGCGGGCGTTGCCACCGGCCCGGTCGTGGCCGCCGCGCCGCTGCGCCGGATCTGACCCGTCACCATCCCGTGAGGCCCTGAAAGTTTGACATAGATCGTGTCGGGCCTGCCCGTGCGTCACTAGACTTCCCTCCTGCGCAAACCGCGATGGAGGTCGCAGATGGGCACGGAAGAGGACATCGCCGGCAGGATTGCCGCCGTGCGCGGCGCCGTGGTCGATGTCGACTTTCCCGATGGTCGCCTGCCCGCGATCAACGATGCGCTGCGGATCACGCTGCCGGAGGGACGGCAAGTACTGCTCGAGGTGCAGGCTCAGATCGACCACGGGACCGTCCGCACCATCGCGCTGCAATCGACCGCCGGCCTGCGGCGCGGCTGGCCGGTGGCGCCGCTGGGAGGCCCGCTCGACGTGCCCGTCGGTGAGGCCGTTCTCGGGCGCCTGCTCGACGTGACCGGCACCCCCGGCGACCGTCGCGATCCGCTGCCGGCCGACGTGGCGCGCGCGCCGATCCATCGCGCGCCGCCTCCGCTGCGGGCCCGGGGCGCCCAATCCGGGATCTTCCGCACCGGGATCAAGGTCATCGACCTGCTGACCCCGCTCGCGCAGGGCGGCAAGGCCGCGATGTTCGGCGGGGCCGGTGTCGGCAAGACGGTTCTGGTGATGGAGCTGATCCACGCCATGGTGGCGGGCTACGACGGCATATCGATCTTCTCGGGCGTGGGCGAACGCTCGCGCGAGGGCCACGAGATGCTGCTCGACATGACCAGGGCCGGCGTGCTCGACCGCACGGTGCTGGTCTACGGCCAGATGAACGAGCCTCCGGGCGCGCGCTGGCGGGTGCCGCTCACCGCGCTTACCATCGCCGAGCACTTCCGCGACGCCGAGAAGCGCAACGTGCTGCTGCTGATGGACAACATCTTCCGCTTCGTGCAGGCGGGCGCCGAGGTCTCGGGGCTGCTCGGCCGGCTTCCGAGCCGCGTGGGCTACCAGCCGACGCTCGCCACCGAAGTGGCGCAGCTGCAGGAGCGCATCGCCTCGGTCGGCAGCGCCTCGGTCACCGCGATCGAGGCGGTCTACGTGCCCGCCGACGATTTCACCGACCCCGCCGTCATGGCCATCGCGGGCCACGTCGACTCGATGGTCGTGCTGTCGCGCGCCATGGCCGCCGACGGGATGTATCCGGCCGTCGATCCCATCGCCTCGGCCTCGGTGCTGCTCGATCCGCTGATCCTCGGCGAGGAACACGTCGCCGTGGCCACCGAGGTGCGCCAGGCCATCGAACACTACCGCGAACTGCAGGACGTGATCTCGCTGCTGGGCATGGCGGAACTCGGCGCCGAGGATCGCCGCTTGGTCGAGCGCGCGCGGCGGCTGCAGCGCTTCCTGACCCAGCCCTTCACCGTCACCGAAGCCTTCACCGGCATTCCGGGCCGCTCGGTCGCGCTGCCCGACACGATAGCCGGCTGCCGCGCCATCCTCGACGGCGAGGCCGACGACTGGGACGAAAGCGCGCTCTACATGGTCGGCACCTTCGAGGAGGCCCGGAGCCGACACGAGGCTGCCCGCGCCGGGCAGAACGCGGCATGAGCGGCGCGCTGCATCTCACCCTCACGACGCCGATGGCGCTGCTCGTCGACGACGCCTCGGTGGCCAGCCTGCGGGCCGAGGACGAAAGCGGTGCCTTCGGCATCCTGCCCGGCCATACCGACCTGCTGACCGCGCTTCCGGCCTCGGTGCTGCGCTGGCGCGATGGCGACGGGGCACGCCACTACTGCGCGATCCGGGGCGGGCTGATGACCGTCACCGGCGGGGCCCGCGTCGCCATCGCCTGCCGCGACGGTATTCTCGGGGACGACCTGCCGACGCTCGAGGCCCGCGTCCGCGACCTTCGTGCCGCCGAACTCGAAGCCGAACGCAAGGGCCGGGTCGAGCAGACCCGGCTGCACACGCAGGCGGTGCGGCGGATGATGCGCTACATGCGCGCGGGCCATGCCGTCGCGATGGAGCACCCGCCCGGCGTGCCCGGCGGACCGAAGGGCGAAGCAGGATGACCGACAAGCGCCCCGCCCACGAACCGCCCCACGAGCGGGCCTCCGACGCGGTCGAGGATGCCGCCCGCCGCGCCGCCTCGCGCGAGCGCATGGGCGCGGACGCCCCCGAGCCCTCGCTCGGCACCCGGCTGGGACAGATCGGCATTCTCGGCTGGGCCATCGTGACGCCGATCCTGCTGGGGATCGTCGTGGGGAGGATCGCCGACCGGACGTTCGGCACCGGCGTGTTCTTCACCGCGCCGGCCATCTTCATCGGCGCGGGCATCGGAATGCACGCCGCCTGGAAATGGATGCACAGGCAATGACCATGACGCTTCTTTCCCTGCTCGGCCTTGCGGTCGGCCTTGTCGCCGGAACCCTGCATTTCCTGACGCTCAGGAGGGTGACGGCGCTGTATCTCGGCGGCGGCTCACCGGCGCGGGCCATCGCGCTGCAGCTCGCGCGGCTGGCGCTGCTGACGGCGGTGCTCGCCGGTCTCGCGTGGCTGGGCGCGGCGCCGCTGCTCGCCGGGGCGCTTGGCGTGGTCGCGGCCCGGCACCTCGTGCTGCGCCGCGGAAAGGAGGCATGATGGACAACCCGCTGTTCATGGAGCCGCTGTTCCACCTCGGGCCGGTGCCGATCACCATGCCCGTGGTCGTGACATGGGCCATCATGGCGGCACTCGCCGCGCTGTCCTTCGCCGCGACGCGCAGGCTGAGCCTGAAACCCGGCACCCTGCAGACCGTGCTCGAGCTCTTCGTGACCACCGTCGACGCGCAGGTGCGCGAGACGATGAACCGCGATCCCGCGCCCTTCCGGCCGCTCATCGGCACGATCTTCCTGTTCGTGCTGGTAGCGAACTGGTCCTCGCTCATCCCGGGCGTTGAGCCGCCGACCGCGCATCTCGAGACCGACGCCGCGCTCGCGCTCGTCGTCTTCGCCGCCACCATCGGCTACGGCATCGCCGGGCGTGGGCTGAAGGGCTATCTCGCCACCTTCGCCGAGCCCAGCTGGGTGATGATCCCGCTCAACATCGTCGAACAGATCACCCGCACCTTCTCGCTGGTGGTCCGGCTCTTCGGCAACGTCATGAGCGGCGTCTTCATCATCGGCATCGTGCTGTCGCTGGCCGGGCTCTTCGTGCCCATCCCGCTGATGGCGCTCGACCTGCTCACCGGTGCGGTGCAGGCCTACATCTTCGCGATCCTCGCCACCGTCTTCATCGGCGCTGCCGCCGGCGAAGCGTCCGAGCGCGATCCCCATACCTCCAAGGAGACACGGACATGAACGAAGCCCTCATCGAAACGGTCTCGATCCTCGCCGCCGCCATCGGCGTGAGTTTCGGGGCCATGGGGCCGGCCCTCGCCGAGGGCCGCGCCGTCGCCGCCGCGATGGACGCCATCGCCCGACAGCCCGAAGCCGCGGGCACCCTCAGCCGCACCCTGTTCGTGGGGCTCGCGATGATCGAGACCACCGCAATCTACACGCTGGTGATCGCGCTGCTGGTGCTCTTCGCCAACCCCTTCGTCTGACCGGCGGAAGGAGGTCGCGATGACCATCGACTGGTGGACCCTCGGGCTGCAGACCGTGAACGTGCTGATCCTGCTGTGGATGCTCGCGCGGTTCCTGTTCCGGCCGGTCGCGGGGATCATCGCCGAACGGCAAGCGGCCGCCCATGCCGCCCTCGACGAGGCGGACGCCGCGCGCCGCGAGGCCGCCACCGCCCGCGAGGCTGCGCAGGTCGAAGAGCAGACGCTGCGTGAGAGGCGCACCGCTCTGCTCGACAAGGCGCGCGAGGACGCCGGACGGGAAAAGACCCGGCTGGTCGAGGCCGCCCGCGCCGAGATCGACCAGATGCGCCGGGAGGCCCGCGCAGACCTTGCCCGCCAGCGCGAGGACCAGCGACAGCAGGTGGCGCAGGAGGCCGGGTCGCTCGCCATCGACATCGCGCAGCGGCTTCTCACGCGGCTGCCCGAGGACGCGCGCGTCGCGGGCTTTGTCGACGGACTTGCGGACGAGATCGGCACCCTGCCCGACGCCACCCGCGCGGCGATGCGCAACGACGGCCCGCTGCGCCTCCGCACGGCCCGCGCGCTGGACGAGGCCGAGACCGATGCGATCCGGGCGCGGCTCTCGGAGGTGCTCGGCGGCCCGGTGACGCTGGAGGTCTCGACGAGACCGGGGCTGCTTGCCGGGCTCGAACTGGAAGCCCCCTCGGCGCTCGTGCGCAACCACCTGAGGGCCGATCTCGACCGCATCGAAGCGGAGCTGACACGCCATGACTGAGACGCTTCTTCCAGACGACTGGCTCGACCGGAGCCGCGCGGCGGTGTCGCGCACACCGCTCGCCCCCGAGGCCCGCGCGCAAGGCCGCGTGACCTCGCTGGCAGACGGCATCGCCCGTGTCGCCGGGTTGCCCGAGGCGCCGCTCGGCGCGCTGTTGCAATTCGAGACCGGGGCACGCGGGTTCGCCCACAGCCTCGGCGCCGATGCCATCGACGCCGTGATGCTGGACGACGCCACACCGGTCGAGGTCGGCCATCGCGTCACCGACACCGGCGACGTGCTGCGCGTGCCCGTGGGTGAGGCCCTGCTCGGGCGCGTCGTCGATCCGCTCGGGCGCCCTCTCGATGGCGGCAGCGCGCCGGAACCGGAAGAGAGCTGGCCGGTCGAGCGCCCCGCCCCCGACATCATCGACCGCGCGCTGGTCTCGCAGCCGCTCGAGACCGGGGTGCTGGTGGTCGACAGCCTGTTTGCCCTTGGTCGAGGCCAGCGCGAGCTGATCGTCGGAGACCACGCGACTGGCAAGACCGCGCTCGCGGTCGATGCGATCATCAACCAGAAGACCTCCGACGTGATCTGCGTCTACGTCGCCATCGGCCAGCGCAGCGCCGCGGTCGAGCGGGTCGTGGCGGCCGTCCGCGAGCACGGCGCCCCCGAGCGCTGCATCTTCGTCGTCGGTGGCGCCGCGGCCTCGCCCGGGCTGCAGTGGATCGCCCCCTTTGCCGGGATGACCATGGCCGAGTATTTCCGCGATCGGGGGCAGGATGCGCTGATCGTCATCGACGACCTGACCCGCCACGCCGCGACACACCGCGAGCTGGCGCTGCTCACCCGCGAGCCGCCCGGCCGCGAGGCCTACCCCGGCGACATCTTCTACCTGCATGCCCGCCTGCTCGAACGTGCCGCGAAGCTGTCGGAGGAGCGCGGCGGCGGCTCGCTCACGGCGCTGCCCATCGCGCAGACCGACGCCGGCAACCTGTCGGCCTACATCCCGACCAACCTCATCTCGATCACCGACGGGCAGATCGTCTTCGACACGCATCTGTTTTCCGCCAACCAGCGCCCGGCGGTCGATGTCGGTCTCTCGGTCAGCCGCGTCGGCGGCAAGGCGCAGGCACCCGCGCTGCGCGCCGTCTCGGGCCGGGTGCGGCTTGACTACGCGCAGTTCCAGGAGCTCGAGATGTTCACCCGCTTCGGCGGCCTGTCGAACACGCGGGTCAAGGCGCAGATCGCGCGGGGCGAACGGATCCGGGCGCTGCTCTCGCAACCGCGCTACAGCGGCCTGAGGATGGCCGACCAGGTGGCGCTGCTCGCCGCGCTCGCCGACGGCGCGCTCGACCGGCTGTCGCCGGACCGGGTGCCAGCGTTGCGCGACCGCCTGCCGGGGTGGCTGGACGAGACCGCCGCGGCGGCGTTGTCCGAACTGACCCTCACCGACCCGTTATCCGACGATCTTCGCAAGCGCCTCGTCACGGCCGTGTCCGCGCTGGTCGATGATCTCGAAGGGGCCAGGGCCTCCGGAACCCCGGTGCGATGAGCGAGCATTTCGCCGATATCGAGGCCCGCATCGACGCGGTCCACAAGCTCGAGGCGGTCATCACCGCCATGCGTGGCATCGCGGCCTCGCGAGTGCAGGAGTCGCAGCATCACCTCGACAGCATCCGCACCTTTGCGGCCACCATCGGCGCTGCCATCGGGCAGGCGTTGGCTTTCCTGCCCCGCGTCGAGCCCGATGCCGGCGGGACCGAGGCCCCCTACCGCCACGCGGTGCTGGCCTTTGCCGCGGAACAGGGCTTTGCCGGGGCCTTCTCCGACAAGGTCTTCGACGCGCTTGCGCCGCTGGTCGAACCCGGATGCGAACTGCTGCTGATCGGGGATCGCGGCCTGTCCGCTGCCGACCGGCGCGGCCTGTCGGTCGCCTGGAGCGCCCCGATGATCTCCCACCCGGACCAGGCAACCGCGCTGGCTTCACGCCTGTCCGAGACCATCTTTCGCCGCGCGGCGGAAACGCCGCTGACGCGGGTCTCGCTGGTGCACGCGGTGCCCGGCGGCACTGGGCTCATGTCGGTCGTGGTCAAGGATCTCGTGCCCTTCGACTACGGGCGCTTTCCGCTGTCGCGCACGGCGGTGCCGCCGCTCATCACGCTGCCACCGGACCGGCTGCTCCGGCATCTCGTCGAGGAATACGTCTTCGCGGAACTCAGCGAAGCCATCGTCCTCTCCTTCGCCGCCGAGAACGAGGCGCGGATGCGCGCCATGATCCGCGCACAGGAAAACACCGGCGATACGCTCGACACGCTCACGGCCCTGTCGCGGCAGGTCCGGCAGCAGGACATCACCGAGGAGATCGTCGAGCTTGCCACCGCGAGCCTGACACAGGGAGGAAGCGACGCATGACCGACAGCATCGACGCCGAGGGGCCGCGCAAGCCGCAGCCTGCGGATGCGCTGCACCGCGAGGTCGACCTGCCCGGGTGCGAACCGAAGCCCGCCACCGAAGACACCCGCGCGCCCGCCCTGCTTCGCGAGATCATGGATCATCCGAACTACCGGCAGGCCGACGAGGACCCCGCCTTTCTGCACCGTGCCGACATGCGCGGCACCCGGCTGATGCTCGACTACCAGAAGGCCGAGGCGTTGCTCGCGGAACATGGCGTGGCGCACGCGATCGTGGTGTTCGGCAGCACCCGCATTCCCGAGCCCGAGGTCGCCGCCGAGAGGCTCGCCGCGCTCGAGGCCGAAGCCGCGCGTGCGCCCGACGACGCGGATTTGGCCCAGCGCCTGAGGATCGCCCGTCGCGTCCACGACAAGAGCCGCTTCTACGAGATCGCGCGGGATCTGGGCCGGCTCGTCGGTGAGGCCGAAGGCCCCCACGGAAACCGGCTGGTTGTCGTCACCGGCGGCGGGCCGGGCATGATGGAGGCCGCGAACCGGGGCGCCCACGAGGCCGGCGCCCGGACCGTCGGGCTGAACATCATGCTGCCCCAAGAGCAGTTTCCGAACCCCTACGTGACGCCGGGCCTGTGCTTCCGTTTCCACTACTTCGCCCTGCGCAAGCTGCACTTTCTATTGCACGCCCGCGCCCTCGTGGTCTTTCCCGGCGGCTTCGGCACGCTCGACGAGCTGTTCGAGACGCTGACCCTCATCCAGACGCGAAAGATCCGCCCGCTGCCAGTCGTGCTCGTGGGCGAGGCCTACTGGCGGCGGGTCTTCGATGTCGACTTCCTGCTCGACGAAGGCGTCATCGACCCGGAGGACCGGGAGCTTTTCTGGTATGCCGAGACGGCCGACGAGATATGGCAGGACATACGTCGCTGGTATGTCAGCGCGGGCCGGGACATCACCGCGCCCGGCCCGGACTGCGCCTGAGAGAGGAAGCGAGCCCTGGGCAGGCACGAGGGTCAGGGACGGGCCACGTTTCCTTGCCGGAGCAGCCAGCCCCCGCTCAATCCAAGGAGCGCGAGAACCACCAGCGGCGGGATCGCATGGCTGAATTCGCCGTGCAGCAACACGGTGAGGGCGGCGGCGCCCATGACGCCGGCGCCCAGGACATGGCCTGCAAGACGCGTCCGGGGGATCGCGATCAGCACGGCGGCCGTCCACTCCAGCGCGGCGGTCAGGTAGGGGAACCATCCCGGATAGCCCCAACGATCATAGTCGGCGCGGATCTCCGGGCTGGCAAAGATGTTCAGGGTTCCGCCAAGAAGGAAGAAGGCGGCAAGGGCGCCCGGAAGGACGTGGCGCCAGGGAAACGTGCTCATTTCGGGGTCTCCGGTAAGTCTCTGGGGCAGCTCGACCGCTCAGAGCGGATGGACCGAATGGAAGCGACGGTCGTGCCAGACGAGGGGGCTGCGCCCTTCCGCAAGGTCGATGTGCTCCGGGCGTCCGACGAAGAGAACGTGATCGCCCATGTCCACCTCACCGGCAAGAATGCAGTCCATCGCGGCCATCGCGCCGCGAAGCCGGGGGTGCCCCGATTGCCAGGGCTCCCACGTGCCATGCTCGAAGCGCCGCTCGCGCGGGCCCTTTCCGGCAAAGGCCTCGGCCACGGCACCCTGGTCTGACTGCAGCATGGCGAAGGAGAACCCGCGACGGGCCCGGATGAGCGCCGCGAGCCGCGCGCTGCTGTCGATCGACACGAGCAGCGACGGCGGATCGACGGCCAGCGACAGGGCCGCCGTGACGGTGCGCCCGACCCTCTCGTCGCCCTGCGCGGCCGAAACCACGCAGGTGGTCGCCGCAAGCGCGGCCATGGCCTCGCGGAAGAGCTGCCCTGTCTCGCTCGCCGTGTCCGGCGCGCTTCTGGTATCGGCAATCATGACGTTTCCTTCTGGCCGGGCTCGGGAGAAAAATGGGTCTGCAACTTGTTCTGCACGCCGTCCATCTCGTCGGCGTTCGCAGGCGGGACGCCTGCCGCCGTGATGACCGGCCACATCTCGGCATACTTGCGATTGAACGCGACCCAGCGTTCGCTGTCCGCGTCCGTGTCGGGCCGGATTGCATCGGCTGGACATTCCGGTTCGCAGACGCCGCAATCGATGCATTCGTCGGGGTGAATCACCAGCGTGTTCTCCCCTTCGTAAAAGCAGTCGACCGGGCAGACCTCGACGCAATCCATGTATTTGCAGGCGATGCAATTCTCGGTGACGACATATGTCATGGGGCGCTCGTGGCTTCGGAAGGGAGCCGTGCGCGACGGGCGCGCACGGCGAAAAGGGATCAGGACAGGTTGGATTCGGCGAACTCGTAGTTCGCGAGACGGTCCAGGAAGTTGTCCACGTAGTCGGGACGCCGGTTGCGGAAGTCGACGTAGTAGCTGTGCTCCCACACGTCGAGGCCGAGCAGGGCCGTGCCCTCGCCGGTGGCGAGCGGGTTCACGCCGTTGGGCGTCTTGGTCACGCCGAGGCTGCCGTCGGGCTTCTGGATCAGCCACGCCCAGCCCGAGCCGAACTGCCCGGTGGCCGCCGTCTTGAACGCCTGCTTGAACGCGTCGACCGAGCCGAAATCCGCGTTGAGCCGCGTTTCCAGCCCGCCGGGAAGGCGTCCGCCCTCGGGCGACAGGGCATTCCAAAAGTGGATGTGGTTCCAATGCTGCCCGGCCTGGTTGAAGATGCCCTCGCGGTCGGCGTCGCCGTAGGTCGCGGTGACGATCTCTTCCAGCGTCTTGCCCTGGAGATCGGCGTTCTTCTCGACGAAGCCGTTGAGCGCCGTGACATAGGCCTGGTGGTGCTTGTCGTGGTGCAGTTCGAGCGTTTCCTGGCTCATGCCACGATCGGCAAGCGCGGAGGGGGCGAAATTGAGAGAAGGCAGTTCGAAGGCCATGTCGGGGCTCCTGTGATGTGTGTGGTTGCGCCGCCTGTCGCGGCACATTAATAAAACAAGCAAGTGCTTTGAAAAATATCGGAGCGAATATGTCAAGAGATGACTTGGAAAAACAGGATTGGTCGCCGCGCTCCTCCGCCGAGCGTCTCCTCATGGCGCTCAAGATGCATGGCGCGCTGACCTCTGCGCAGCTCGGCACGCGGCTCGGCACGTCGGGAGAAGCAGCGCGCCAGCAGCTCGTGAAACTGGCGGAAGACGGGCTTGTCGCGGAAGAGCGCCGCTCGGCCGGACGCGGCCGCCCCGCGGTCTACTGGCACCTGACCGACAAGGCCCAGGCGCGGTTTCCCGACACCCACGCGGCGCTGACCGTCGACATCCTGCGCAGCATCTCGGGGGTGCTCGGGGACGACGCGCTCGAGAAGATCATCCGTGCGCGCGAGACCGAGACACAGGCCCTCTACGAAGAGGTCATGGCCGGATGCGACAGCCTTGGCGACAGGGTCGGGAAGCTCGCCGAACTGCGCAACGCCGAGGGTTACATGGCGGAGGCAGAGCAGGGACCCGACGGCGAACTGCGCCTTGTCGAGAACCATTGCCCGATCTGTGCTGCAGCCACGTTCTGCCAGGGCTTCTGCCGTGCGGAGCAGGCGGTCTTCGAGTCGGTTCTGGGCGAGGGCGTTTCGGTCGAACGGGTGGAACACATCGTCGGTGGCGGACGCCGCTGCACCTACGTCATCCGCGAGGCAACCTGATGGCCCCGCGTGCTCCGGCGCCTGTTCCGCGCTCTCCCGAAGCCGTGGCCGAGGGCCTCGACGAGGCCATGATCCGCGAGGTCGTGCACCATTTCTACGCCGCGGCGCGCGAAGACCCGGTGATCGGGCCGGTCTTCCGCGCCCGGGTGCCCGACGACCGCTGGCAGGCCCACCTCGACAGGATCGAGGACTTCTGGTGCTCGAGCCTGCTGGGGACGCGCACCTATGACGGGCGCCCCATGCCCAAGCATGTTGCCATCTCCGAGTTGAACGACGACCACTTCAGACGGTGGCTCGCGCTCTTCCGGCACACGGTAACCGAGCTGTGCCCGCCAAAGACCGCGCAGCTTTTCGTGGAGCGCTCGGAACGCATCGCCGAGGCCTTTCGCATCAACATCGGCATGGCGCGTGGCGAGGATCTGCTGTTCCGCGAAAAGCTCACGCGCGAGCCCTACCCCTGACACCGGCCTGCAGCCCATCGCGAGGGCGTACGCGGGCCAGGCCCCCGTCCGTGGTCACGCCGGACAGAAACTAAGGGGAGCCGGCCAAAAAGCCGGCTCCGTTTTCTCAGGCGAGGTTCTGGCTGAAGAACGCCTCGAGCTTGTCGAACGGGATGATGTCGACCTGATCGTAGAGATCCACGTGGTCGGCCCCGTCGATGATCATCAGCTCCTTCGGCTCGGCGGCAGCGGCGACCGCGTCCTCGGAGAAGTAGCGCGAATGCGCCTCGGAGCCTGCGATGACCAGCATCGGCCGCGGCGAGATCTCGTCGATGTAGGTCAGCAGCGGCATGTTCATGAACGAGAGCGGAGTCGTCACGGTCCAGCCGTCGTTCGAGTTCACCGACCGCGCGTGATACCCACGCTCCGGATCCTTGTAGTAGGCGTGGTACATCCGGATGACCGGATCGTCGATGCCGTCGAGACTGTCCGGCAGGCCCCCGGCGAGAGCGGGTGTCTCGCTCTGCGCGTCTTCCCAGCGTTGACGGCTCATCGCCTCAAGACCTGCGGCGCGCTGCTCGTCGGTAAGGCTGTCATAGTAGCCCTTCGCCATGACGCGCGACATGTCGTACATGCTGGTGGTCGCCACGGCCTTGACCCGCTTGTCGGCGGCCACCGCGTTCAGCGCCATGCCGCCGAAGCCGCAGATGCCGATGATGCCGAGCTTCTCGCGGTCCACGCTGTCATGCAGGCCGAGGAAATCGATGGCCGCCATGAAGTCCTCGGTATTGATGTCCGGCGAGGCCACCGAGCGCGGCTGCCCGCCACTTTCGCCGACGTAGGACGGATCAAAGGCCAGCGTGACAAAGCCGCGCTCGGCCATGGTTTGGGCGTAGAGCCCGGCGGCCTGCTCCTTGACCGCGCCGAAGGGGCCGGCGATGGCTAGGGCGGGCATCGGACCTTCGGGCCGTTCGGCGGGCATGTAGAGATCGCCGACCAGCGTGATGCCGTAGCGGTTGGTGAACTCGACCTTGGAATGCTCGACCGCGTCGCTTTGCGGGAAGGTCTTGTCCCATTCCGCGGTCTGGGCGCGCAGCGGAGCGCCGAAGGAGACCGCGGTCAGCGCAGCCGCGCTGACACCGGCCATCTTCAGAAGGTTGCGACGCCCCTCGTCGGCGACGTCTGTTGCGGGGCTGTTCTGCGTTGTCTCGGACATGTCGATACCCTGTGGTTGCTGTGACAGCTCCAACATGGGCAGGCTGGACCATGCGATTTAGACCATGAAAACCGCATGTCGACATGAGCAGCCCTCATCAATCGGGCGCCAGCCGAGGTCTTATTCATGTCGCACATGAGCGCATCCGAAATTTCCGCATAATCGGCGGCCAGGCGACCATGTAGGACCGACGGGACACCAAGCACCGGGGGCAGATCTTGTCGGAAACCATGATCGAACAGAACGAGACCTCGGACCAGGGTGCCTGGGGCGCGGTGCTGTCCATGTCGCTCTGCGTGGCGATGCTGATCGCCTCGGAATTCATGCCGGTCAGCCTGCTGACTCCCATGGCCGAGGGGCTGGGCGCCACGACGGGCCAGACCGGGCAGGCGATTTCCGTCAGCGGGCTGTTTGCCGTGGCGACGAGCCTGCTCATCACCACCGTGGCAGGGCGGGTGAACCGCAAGGTGGTACTGGTGGGACTGACAGCGCTGATGCTGCTGTCGCTCGTGCTGGTGGCGATCGCGCCGTCCTTCGCGGTGCTTATGGCAGGCCGGGCATTGCTCGGTGTCTGCGTCGGCGGGTTCTGGTCGCTCGCGACCTCGATCCTGATGCGGCTGGTGCCGAAACACGAGGTGCCACGAGCGCTTGGCCTGATGTATGGCGGACAGGCAATCGCGGCGGCCTTCGCCGCACCGCTGGGCAGCTACCTCGGTGACATCGTCGGCTGGCGAGGCGTCTTCTGGGCGCTGACGCCGGTGGTGGCGCTGAACCTGGTGTGGCACCTGGTGGCCCTGCCCTCTCTGCCGGTCGAGACGCGGGCCAGCTTCGGCACCTTCGGCACCCTGCTTCGGCGCCGGTATTTCCTGCGCGGACTGGTGGCGATCACCTTCACCTGGGGCTCGGCGTTCACCATGTTCACCTACCTGCGGCCGTTCCTCGAAGACGTCACCGGCGTTGGGGTCGATGCGTTGTCGGCGCTGCTTCTGGTGCTCGGAGGCTCCGGTTTCATCGGCTCGTCGCTGGCGGGGCGGATGGTCGGCGGCCGCATCGAACGAATGCTCTGTCTTCCGGCCCTCGTGATGGGGGCCTGCACCGCCGCGCTGCTGCTGATCGGCAATTCGGTGATCGCCACGGCAGCGCTCCTGGCGATCTGGGGCGCGATGAACACCGCCATGTCGGTGATCTGGATGAGCTGGATGTCCCGCAACGTCGACGATCTGCCCGAGGCGGCCGGCGGGCTGATGGTTGCAGTGATACAGGCGTCGATCCTGCTGGGCGGGGTGATCGGCGGGTTTCTTCTCGACCTTCTCTCGATCAGGGCCACCTTTGCCGGAGGCGTGGTCCTGGCCCTGGTCGCGCTGGCGCTGACCGGCGATGGCCGCCACCTGCTGAACCCGGACAAGGAGACCTGACCCCATGCCACGTCCCATCCTCCCGACCCGTCGCGCCGTTCTTGCCGGAGGCGCCGCCGCCCTGATCCTGCCGGCGACAGCCCGCGCACAATCCATGCGGATGCAGGTCAGCTTCGACGACCAGAGTGTGACCTACCGGCTGTTTGACAATCCGACGGTGCGCGATCTTGTTTCGATGCTGCCCGTCGAGCTCGAAATCCGCGACTTTTCGACCAACGAGAAGATCGTCCATATGCCGAGGCGGCTGGACGAAGGCGGGTTCGAGGCATTCGACGACGAGACCCCCGGCGATCTGTGCTATTTCCTCGGCTGGGGCAACCTTGCACTGTTTCACGACGACTACGTCTTCCGCGACGATCTGATCCGGCTGGGTCACATCGAGGGCGATGTGGCGCCCCTGCTGCACAAGGGCACCTACCCCGTGCGAATCCAGATACTCTGATCTCGGGGGGCGGCCACGGCCATCCTCCCGGCGACACACCCGAACGCCCGTGGCTGGAACTCCCGGTCCCCGACGTCCGGACCGTGGCGCCGCCCGCATACGGCTCCGGCCAGAGGGTCACGGCGTCATATGTCCCTTGTCCAGACGCCGGGCCCCCGCGTTGCGCTCGAAGCCGGTCGGCGATCCCGTGACGAAAATCCGCACCATTCACTCCTGGCTCTTGTCCCGCACGTGCGCCTTCGCGCCATCATTGATGGGCTGGACATGATAATGCACAGCCATAAATCGAGAGAAATCATGGATGGGGCTGCATGTGCCACGCGAGAACATCAACGACCTTCGTGCCTTCGTCGCGGTTGCGCAGGAGAGCAACTTCACCCGCGCGGCTGCACGGCTCGGCGTGTCGCAATCGGCGCTCAGTCACACGATCCGACAGCTCGAGGAACGACTGGGTGTGCGCCTTCTGACGCGGACGACGCGCGCCGTCGCGACGACCGAAGCCGGCCAGAGGCTGCTCGACGGCATCAGCCATCACGTCGAGCAGATCGACGCCCAGATCGATGCCTTGGGAACATTGCGCGAAATGCCCGCCGGCACGGTGCGCCTCGTCTCGTCCGAGCTGGGTATCTCGCAGGTGCTCTGGCCCAAGCTGCAACCGCTCCTGCGCGAGAACCCCGACATCAAGGTGGAAATCACGCTCGACAACGGGTTCAACGACATCGTGGCCGACGGGTTCGACGCGGGCGTGCGACGGGGCGAGCATCTTGCCAAGGACATGATCTCTGCCCGGATCGGCGAGCCCTTGCGCTACATCGTCGTGGCCACGCCCGCGTTCTTCGAGTCCCATGATCGGCCCACCCATCCGCGCGACCTTGCCGACCTGCCCTGCATCAATTTCCGCCTGCAATCGGCGGGCCGCAATTTCCAGTGGGAGTTCCGCGAGAACGGGCACGATCTCCGGGTGAAGGTCGACGGGCAGCTTGCCTTCAACAACATCTTCCTGGTTCTCGAGGCCGCACTCGCAGGCTTCGGCTGCGCCTACATGTCCTCTGACCTCGCGCAGCCGCATCTCGAGGCCGGCAGGCTCGTGCAGGTGCTCGACTCGTTCTGCCCGCATTTCGAACCGTTTCACCTCTATTACCCGAACCGCCGCCAGCCTTCGCCCGCCTTCCAGGCCGTGCTGGGTGCCCTGCGCAGCCGCGCCTGAGGCGCGACGCGACGCCCGCGGTTGACGGAACGAACCTCCGGGTGCGATACCATCGGCCCGGGAGGTATCGCGTTTGCGGCTGGTCAGTGTCCTTGCATTTCTATTCTGGTCGATGGCGGCGGTCCTGCCGGCCGAGGCCAGCGGTGCCATGGCGATGCAGCACGTCGACTGTTCCGATTGCGCGTCACAGGGCGATGAGGAAAGCCGCGCAGAGCACCGGCCAGCAGCCTGCGATCATGCGATTTCGTGTTGCGGCGCTGTCGCCACCGCATCACCCGCAGCACAGGAGACGACCATCGCGACGAACCGCGTCAGTCATTGTCTCGTATCGCTCATGGCGCTGTCCCACCTTGCTGCAAGCGAGCCTCCGCCTCCCCGGTCCTGACGCATTCCGAAAACGGCCGGGCGCCGCCCGGCTCTTCCGAAATTTCGGGTCGCCCCCCTTGGTATGGACGACCCTCGTCAGGACAATATCATGAAGAAATTCCTAATTCCGGGTCTCGGCATCGTCGTGGTCGCGGCGCTCGCCTATGTCACCCTGCGACCGCAGAGCGGCGAAGACAGGTCCGGGGCAAGCACCCCCGAAGAAGGCGCCGCGATCGTGTCGGTCTCGCTGCCGGACGAGCTTTCGTCGAACGCGTCTCTTGGCAAGAACGCCTACGACGCGGTTTGCGCCGACTGCCACGGCGAGAACGCGGCGGGCAAGGAGGGCTTCGGGCCGCCACTGGTCCACAAGATCTACGAGCCCTCGCACCATGGCGACATGGCCTTCCAGGTGGCCGCGGCGCAAGGCGTCCGGGCGCACCACTGGAAGTTCGGCAGCATGCCGCCGCAGCCGGACGTGACTCCGGGCGACGTCAAGGCGATCATCGCCTATGTTCGTGAATTGCAGCGTGCAAACGGGATCGAATGACATGACACTGTCGCTTTCACGCCGCGCCTTCTGCGCGGGTCTTGCCGGCGCGGCCTTCGCCCGGCCGGCCGCCGCGCAAGGGGGTGAGACGCTCACCGCCGGCGTCAGCTCGGTTCAGCTGGCGCCTCCGGGCTACGGCCAGACCGAGGTCTGGAGCTACGACGGAACACTGCCCGGTCCGGTGCTGCGCGCACGTCAGGGCGCGCGTATGACCCGGCGGCTGGTCAATGCGCTCGAGGTGCCGACATCGGTGCACTGGCACGGCATCCGCATCGACAATGCCATGGACGGCGTCGCCGGTCTGACGCAGGCACCGGTGCTGCCCGGGGACACCTTCGACTACGACTTCGCGCTGCCCGACGCGGGCACCTACTGGTATCACGCGCACACCAATTCGATGGAGCAGGTCGCCCGCGGCCTCTCCGGTGCGCTGATCGTCGACGAGCCGGCGCCGCCCGACGTGGACCGCGACGAGGTGCTGCTGCTCGACGACTGGCTGCTCGATCCCGAAACCGGCCTGTTCTTCGATGACTTCAGCAACCCGATGATGCGGAGCCATGCCGGGCGCATGGGCAATCTCCTGGGCGTCAACGGGCAGTATGCCATGCGTCTGCGCGCGCAGCAGAACGAACGGCTGCGGCTGCGGCTCATCAATGCTGCCAACGCCCGGATCTTCGTCCTGCGGTTGCAGGGCATGGCGGGGTGGCAGGTCGCGCTCGACGGGATGCCGCTGGCCGAGCCCGAGCCGGTGACCACCGAGATCGTGCTGGCGCCGGCCCAACGGGTCGATCTCATCGTCGACGTGACCGCCACCGAGGGCGAGCCGGCCGGCCTGCTGCACTACGCCGACGATGACAGCTGGCAGGCGCTGGTCGAAACGGAGGTCACGGGGCGCGGCGCCAGCCGCAGTCGAGAGGCGCCCACCGCGCTGCCGCCGAACCCGATGATGGAGGTGCCTGACGTCACTGCGGCCGAAACGCGCGAAATGCGGATGGAAGGCGGGGCGATGCGCGGCATGGCCTCGGGCCGGTTCGAGGGGGAGCAGCTGGGCTTCCGCGAGCTTGTCCAGCGCGGGCAGTTCTGGGCGCTGGCCGGTCAGGTGGATCTCGGCGAGGCACCCTTCGCCCGCTATGACCGGGACGAACCCGCGCGGATCGCCCTGGTCAACGACACCGTCTTTCCGCATGCGATGCACCTGCACGGGATGCACTTCCGAACGATCGGGGCGGATGGCGCGACCGGACCGATGCGCGACACCGTGCTCGTGATGCCGGAAGAGCGGGTAGAGATTGCGTTCCGCGCGCACAATCCGGGCAAGTGGCTGCTGCACTGCCACATGCTCGGACACGCGGCCTCGGGCATGACGAACTGGATCGAGGTCGCTTGAAACCAGCGCGGGCCGGATCAACTGGCCCGCCAACAGGAATGAGGCAGACACGAAGACACAAGGACTCCCGCTGCTTTTCGCGGTCACCATGGCCGGGGGCGTTTTCGCCCATGGCCATGGTGACCGACGAAACGGTCCTCGAACGAATGGACGGCATGAAGACGATGAGCGAGCAGCTCAAGGTTCTCGGCGCCATGGCCAAGGGAGAACGCAACTTCGACAGCGCCGCGGTGGAAACGGCGCTGGCCCGTCTGACCGAAGAGGCCGCAAGGATCCCCGCGCAGTTCGAGAAAGAGGTGATCGTTCCGAAGTCCGAGGCGCTTCCTGAAATCCGGGAGAACCGGGAGGATTTCACCGAGAAGGCTGAGACGCTCGAGACCCGGGCCGTAGCCATGAGCGTGTCGGAGGCCGCGGACCTCGGGCCTGCGCTGCGCAGGATCGGCGGCGCCTGCAAATCCTGCCACGGCGACTACCGCGAGTGAACGGACCCAGGCGAGGCGCTCCCTCCACAAGGAAGGAAGCGTATCGCCCGGCCACCGGCGGGACGACTCGCGCCGCCCTTTCTGCGTCTCTCAGACCGCCGCGAACAGGAACCGAGCGCCCATCCAGAGACCCATGGCGATCATCATCAGGTTCTCGGTGAGGGAGACGAAACCGAGCGGCACATTGCTGCCGCCGCCGACGCAGGCGCACTTGAGCTCGCGCTTGTCGATGTAGACCGCCTTGAACACCGAGACCGCGCCGATGGTCCCGATCACGAGAGCGACCGGTGCCGAAAGCCAGGTCAGCGCGCCGGCGATCATCAGAACCCCGGCAAAGGTCTCCGCGAACGGATAGATATACCCGTAGCGCACCCAACGCTTGGCGAGCAGGTCATAGTTGAGGAACATCGTCGAGAAGCTCTCGACGTCCTGCAGCTTCTGGATACCGAGCAGCGTCATCGAGATCGCGATGAACCACTCGACCACGCGGAAGGTGAGAAGCGTTCCGAAGGCCGCCCAGCTGACGGCGAGCGCCATCAGGAAGGCGACCGAGAAAATCGCGATGACCGGCGTGTAGGTGGTCTCGTCCTCGCCCTTGAGCGGTCGTCCGACATGTTCGCGCAGCGCGTCGTAGCCACCGATCCGCTGGCCGTCGATCCAGACTTGCGGCGTGGTCTTCACATCGTGCTTCTGCTTGAACTGCTCGGTCTGGTCGCGGCTTTCCAACAGGTGATCCTCGACCTCGTAGCCCTCGCGCTCGAGCAGGTCCTTCGTCTTCAGGCCAAAGGGGCACAGGTGGCCCGGCATCGCCATGCGGTAGAGCTCTGCCGTCTTTCCGGTTGCATCCAAGGGCATCTGTTCGGTCCTCCATCTCGCATGAAATCCAGCTTCAAAGGAGGAAACGACCTTCCAGCGGGGGAGGGTTCCTTCTCGAGGAAAGATACCTGTTCCGACCTTGGCACCCTCCTGTGGCAAGCCACCTCGTTAGGAAGTAAGCGAAAGGAGACCGCACATGGTACCGGACTGGCTCCACTGGATTTCCATTCTCTCGCTCATCGCCGGTGCCGTCTCGGCGATCATTGTGGCGATCGACGAAAAACGCGATCCCCAGCACATGTGGATCATGAACGTCGTCTGGCCGACCGTGGCGCTGTTTGCGCATATTCTGGCGCTCTGGGCCTATTTCAAATACGGAAAGCTCGCCGCCCACAGCCGTGCGCGTCCCGCCATGCAGCGCGGCGAGCCGATGCCGAACAAGGCCAAGACACCCTTTCCCGCGATGGTCGCCAAAGGCGCCGCGCATTGCGGGAGCGGCTGCACGATCGGGGACATCCTCGCGGAGTGGATCGCCTTCGGCATCCCCGCCATCGCGGTCTGGTTCGGCTGGCAGAGCATCTTCGCCGAGAAGATCTTTGCGGTCTGGGTCTTCGATTTCATCCTCGCCTTCGTGCTTGGCGTCGCGTTCCAGTATTTTACCATCAAGCCGATGCGCGACCTCTCTCCGACGCAAGGGTTCATACAGGCGGTAAAAGCCGACACGCTCTCGCTGACGGCGTGGCAGGTCGGCATGTATGGCTTCATGGCCATCGCGCACTTCTGGCTGTTCAAGCAGGTGCTGGGGGTGAAGCTCGAGGTGCCCACCCCCGAGTTCTGGTTCATGATGCAGATCGCGATGCTCTGCGGCTTCGTGACCTCCTACCCGGTGAACTGGTGGCTCATCCGGAAGGGCATCAAGGAAAAGATGTGAGAACGCGCGCGGATGGCCTTGACCCTCCAGCGCTGGAATCCCCCATCTTTCACCCAAGGCACAATGAAAGGAGGCCCGCATGAGCACCTACAAGGTCGAAGACATGAGCTGCGGTCACTGCGTCAGCACGATCGAAACTGCCGTTTCCAAGGCAGATCCCTCGGCACAAGCCACCTGTGACCTCTCGTCCAAGACGGTCGAGATCACTGGCGCAAAGGACGAGGCCGCCGTCGTGCAGGCGGTCCGCGAGGCCGGATACGAACCGTCCCCGGCCTGACCCACACCAACCATTCCGCCGGGGCGGGGGCCCCCTGCCCCGGCGACCGCCCCCTTCCCGGGGTCACCCGCCCAGAAGCTTCTTTCTCGTCGCGTATTCGTCCGGCTCTATCTCGCCACGGGCGAGACGCATGTCGAGCTCATCCAGAGCTCCGTGCCGCCCGCGACCGCCGCTATTGCCGCTGTCTGCGCCCTGATACTGCCGTGCGAACCAGACCACGCCGGCGACGACGAGCCCCAGAACGATCAGCCACAACACCGGCCCGAACAGCATGGTCAGGCCATGCCCGTAGCCGTAGCCCATCATGTGACCATAGGTTTCCGCATCGGCGATGGCCGGTGTCCCGATCATGATGATTGCAGTCGTGATTGCTTTCATTGCTCCCTCCCTGGCCAAGCCCGGATGCCTGACCATAGGACGCCGGGCACTCGTGCTCTTTGATCGTGAGCAATTCGACAATCACATTCGACTGTTGGAACATAAAGCCCGGCTCGGGCATTCCTCCCGCAACGTGGCGACACAGGCGCCACAGTCACAGATCGGAGGAAACCCCAATGACCATGCGGTTCGAACAGATCCTTGCCGAGGGTATCGCGCAGTGTTCCTACCTGCTCGGAGATACCGGCAGCGGCACAGCGGCCGTCGTCGATCCCCGGCCCGATTGCGAAATCTACATCGAGCGCGCCAAGGCGCTTGGACTGACCATCACGCATGTTTTCGAAACGCATATCCATGCGGATTTTCTTTCGGGTGCCCGCGAACTGGTGGCGCGTCTCGACGGTGCCCCGGAGCTCTGCGTGAGCGTCGAGGGCGGTGCGGAATACGACTTTGCACATCGCGGCATTCGCGACGGAGACCGGTTCGACTTCGGCGCACTGACGCTGGAAGTGCGACACACGCCGGGACACACGCCCGAGCACGTATCCTTCCTGCTTTACGAGAACGGCAACGAGGACCCGTGGAGCGTACTCAGCGGCGACTCCTTCTTCGTTGACTCGGTGGGCCGGCCCGACCTGCTCGGCGACGACAAGACAGAAGAGCTGACCGAAGCGCTGTTCCGCACGACGCAGGACTTCTACATGAAGCTGCCGGACGGGGTGATCGTCTATCCCTGCCACGGCGCCGGGTCGGCCTGCGGACCTGACATCGGCGATCGCATGTCCACCACGATCGCCTACGAGAAAGCCCACAACAAGTACGTGCAGATCACCGATCTGGAGGATTTCAAGCAGGAGATGACCAACGATGCCCCGCCGGTACCGACGCATTACCCCCGCCTCAAGAAGGTGAATGCCGCCGGGCCGGACGTGATGCATGGCCTGCCGCGCTGCATCGGCAAGACACCCGACGCCTTCGAGGCCCTGCTGAACGACGGCGGGGTGCAGCTGGTCGACGTGAGGGACATGCTGGCCTTTGGCGGCGGTTTCATCTCCGGGGCGATCAACATTGGGCTCCAGCCCGAGCTTTCGGTCTGGGCCGGCTGGCTGCTCGACCCCGAGACGCCCATCGCGCTCGTGACCGAGAACGACGCACAGGCGGACGAGGCCGTGCAAATGCTCTGGCGCGTCGGCTTCACACACTTTGCCGGCTATCTTGCCGGGGGAATCGGCGCGTGGCGTCAAGGCGGGCGTCCGCTCGAGCACATCCACCAGATGACCGTGCATGAGCTCAGGAACGCCGACGTTCGCCCACTCGACGTGCGCAAGGACGAGGAATGGCAGGGCGGTCGGATCCCCGACGCGCATCACCTGTTCCTCGGCACACTCGACGACGGATTGGATGAGCTGCACCCCGAGACGCCCTATGCCACCTATTGCCAGAGCGGCTTCCGCGCCAGCATCGCGGCGAGCCTCCTGCACCGCAAGGGCTTCAAACAGGTCTGCAACGTGCCCGGCAGTTTCGGAGCATGGCAGGCCCAGGGTTTCGACATCGAAACCTGATCGCCCGGCCGCGTGATCGCCACCGGGCGGCACGCGATCCTGACGCGCATCGGGGGACTTCGGCCATTACGGCGCAAGTCCCCTGCATGCTTTCAGGCCACCGCCTTTTCGCGTGCCAAGGTTCGGTCTCGTTCAGACGCCGGAAAGCGAAGTCCCAGCTTCCTCACGACCTCCGGCCTGCATCGCTGCATTCTTGAGTTGCAGGTATTTCAGTAAATGCTTAATTACAGAGGCGGAGGTATCCGCCATGTCGAACACGAAACCAGCCGGCCCGAAAACGCGCAAAACCCGGAATTCCGAGCTTAGCAAGGCGGAGATCCTGCACGCGGCACAGGTCGAGTTTTCCAGTTGCGGCTTCGACGGTGCCCGCGTGAGCCGTATCGCTCAGGCTGCCGGTGTGAACATCAACCTTGTCTACCATTACTTCGGAAACAAGGAAGCGCTGTTCATCGCGGTGATGGAGGCGGCCTACATAACCATTCGGACCCACCACAAGTATCTCGAACTTCTGCGGCTCGACCCGGTGGATGCGATGACGGAACTGGTCCGTGCGACCTTCGACCTGTTCGCCGACAACCCGCACATCATCGGCCTGCTCAGCTCCGAAAACATGCACGGAGCCAAGCACATCCGGCAGTCCGACCAGATCCGAAACCTCTACAACCCGCTCCTCGAAACCATCCGAGAAACCCTGGACCGGGGCGAGAGCAAGGGCCTCTTCCGGTCGGGTATCGACGCGGTCGAGCTGTTCATCTCGATCAACGCCGAATGCTACTTCTACCTGAGCAACCAGCACACGCTTGGCTTCATCCTGCATCGGGACCTGACCAGCGCAGAGAGCCGCGCGCGCCGGAAGGACCACGTGGTCGACGTCATCCTCTCGTTCCTGCGAGCCCACGGCAACAGTTAAGCGGATTCTTAAAAAAGCTTTTGACAGGGCTCGGTCGGTTAATTAATTATAAACTTAGTTAGTTGATGGGAGGAGACCCAAGATGCTCGACGGAAACCGGTTTTCCAAGTTCCCCGAACGCATGGAAGAAGAGTAATTTCTTGAAGAATTCATGTCGCGCCCGCCGGAATGGCTGGCCGAGCGCCTCGGCGCGCTGGAAGGCGACATCATCGTCCTGGGCGTCGGCGGCAAGGTCGGACCCACGCTGGCCCGCATGGCCAAGCGGGCCGTGCCGGACAAGCGCGTCATCGGTGTCGCGCGCTTCTCGGACACGGACGTGCGCCGTCGTCTCGAGGACTGGGGCATCGAAACCGTGGCCTGCGACCTGCTCGACCGGGAAGCCGTCGAGCAGGTGCCTAAGGCGGCGAACGTCATCTACATGGCGGGCAAGAAGTTCGGCACCGACGAAGACCCCTCCTTTGCCTGGGCGATGAACACCCATGTGCCGGCGCTCGTGGCAGAAAGCTTTCGCGACTCGCGCATCGTCGCCTTCTCGACGCTTTGCGTCTATCCCTTCGCCCCCGTCGCCGAAGGCGGCTGGAGCGAGGAGGTCCAGCCCGGTCCGACCGGGGACTACGCGACAAGCTGCGTCGGACGCGAGCGGATCTTCACCCACTTCTCGCGCAAGTACGAGACTCCCGGCCGCCTGGCCCGGCTGAACTACGCCATCGACATGCGCTACGGCGTGCTGCACGACATCGCGACCTGGGTCCGCAACGGCACCCCCATCCCGGTTGGCACCGGCTATGCCTCGGTCATCTGGCAGGGGGACGCCATCGCCCAGATCCTCGGCGCGCTGGCCCACGCGACGGTGCCCTCGAGCCCGATCAACATCGGCGGCCCCGAGCACATGAGCGTCATCATGGCGGCGCGGGAATTCGGCCGTCGCTTCGGCAAGGAGCCGGTCTTCGAGGGAGAGGTCGAAGACCGGGGCTGGTATAACAACACGCTGACCGCGCAGAAGCTTTTCGGATACCCGTCGGTTCCCCTCGCGGTCATGATCGACTGGGTTGCGGACTGGATCGAGCGCGACATGCCGAGCCACGACAAGCCGACGCACTACGAGGAACGCGGCGGCCAGTTCTGAGAAGGACCGGTGCTGCGGGGCGGCCGGGACAAGAAACGGCCCCGCACTCTAGGGAGGAGAACAACATGACGAACTTCGGAAAGACGCTTGGCGGCGCCGTCGCCACCACGATCTGCCTCGCGTCGGCCGCCACGGCCGCGGAACGGGTGGATTTCATTCTCAACTGGACCGTCGCAGGCTCGCATGCGCCGATCTACTACGCACTGCAACAGGGATGGTTCGAGGAGGCGGGTGTCGATCTCAGGGTCGAGACCGGCAAGGGCTCCACCCTCGCTGCGCAGAAGGTCGGTGTCGGCGCATCCGACATGGGCATCGCCGATCTCGGCACCACCATCGTCGCGCGCGGCGCCGGCGCCGACCTGGTCGCGGTCATGAACATCTTCGCGAACTCGCCCTACCAGTTCTACTGGCTGAAGAGTTCGGGCATCGAGTCCCTGAGGGATTTCTCCGGCCGCAAGCTCGGCAATCCCCCGGGCGACGCGGCGCGGGCGATGTGGCCTGCGGTCGCCGCTGCCGAGGGACTGGAACCCGACGCGGTCGACTGGGTCAACATCGCGCCGAACGCGAAGGTAAGCGCCCTGAAGTCCGGCGCCATCGACGGCACGAGCTTCTTCGCCAACTTCCACTACGTCATGCAGGACGCCTTCGGCGACGATCTTGCCCATGTCGCGCTGCGCGACGTCGGGCTCAACCCCTACGGCAACTCCGTCGTGGCCAATGGAGACTGGCTCGAGGCGAACCCCGAGCTTGCGGACGCCACCGTGAAGACGCTGCAGCGGGCCTATCGCTACTGCGTCGATCACAGCGAGGAATGCGTCAGCGTCCTGCCCGACTATGCCTCGGGCGTCGATCCCGACCAGGAAATCCGCAACTGGAGCGCTGTCGTCGAGCTGATGACCGACGAAACCAGCCGCAGCAAGGGGCTGGGCTGGTTCGATCCCGACCGCATCGTGTCGGACATCGCACTGGTGGAGAAGTACTTCGACGTGGCGTCGCCCATCGAAGCCGAAAATCTCTACACGAACGAGCTCCTGGACCCGTCGGTCACCATGCCCTGAGACGCGCGCGGCGCCTGTCGTCTCGCGACTGGCGCCGCCGTTCTCGGGCGACGGAGCGACAGCCTCAGTCTCAATAGGACCATCCATGTCTGACACACCCAATTCAACGGGCGGCCGCCTGCTCGACAAGTATGCCGGTCCGCTGGTGGCACATCTTCTGCTCATCGGCCTCTGGCAGGTGGTCGCAAGCCTGCCGTCCATGCCCACCTACATCCTGCCATCGCCGCTCGAGACGCTTGCGACGCTGGGAGACGAGGGCAACGACTGGATCGCCAACACCGCCGTCACCGCCACCGAGATCGTCGGCGGTTTCGTCATCGCAGTGATCGTCGGCGTCGCCATCGCGCTGATCTTCTCGTGGAGCCGCCGCACGCTCGAGTGGGGCATGCCGCTGCTGGTGACGCTCAACATGATCCCCAAGGTGGCACTCGGACCGATCATCATCGTCTGGATGTCCTACGGGATCAGCACGAATACCGTGATCGCCTTCACCATCTGCTTCTTTCCGATCGTCATCACCACGTCGCGCGGCCTGTCCGAGGTCGAACCCGAGATGCTCTATCTCGCGCGCTCGCTGCGGGCTTCGAAGTGGCAGATCTTCACCAAGATCCAGTTTCCCGGCGCCCTCCCCTATGTCTTCTCGGGAATGAAGGTCGCCGCCGTTCTCGCGGTCGCCGGCGCCATCGTGGGCGAATTCATCGGCTCGGAGCGCGGGCTCGGCTACCTGATGCTCCAGGTCCAGATCAATCTCGATACCGCCACGATGTTCATGTGCGTGCTGCTGATCTCGCTGATCGGGATGCTGCTCTACGGCGCGGTGGACCTGCTCGAACGCCTCACCCTCGGCAAGGGAGACTCCTGATGAGCAATCAAGCCTTCATCGAACTCGAGAATGTCCAGAAGGTCTACGGCCAGGGCGGCAAGAACCCCTACATGGCCCTGTCCGACGTCACCCTGTCGATCAACGAGGGAGAGCTTGTCTCGATCGTCGGCCCGTCCGGCTGCGGCAAGTCGACCCTGCTGATGATCCTGTCGGGCCTGACCTCGCACGAGGGCGGCACCGTCCGCGTCGGCAACGAGACGACCAGCTTCGACGCCACCCGCGACGTGGGCATGGTCTTTCAGCAGGCCCTGCTCCTGAACTGGCGCACCATCCTCGACAACGTGCTGCTTCCGGCCGAGATCCTGCAGATGCCGATGAAACCGGCACGCGAGCGCGCCCGCGAGCTGCTCGACCTGGTCGGCCTGTCCGGGCATGAAAACAAGTATCCCAAGCAGCTCTCGGGCGGCCAGAGGCAACGCGTGGCCATCGCCCGGGCGCTCATCCACGACCCCAAGCTCATCATGATGGACGAGCCCTTCGGCGCGCTCGACGCGCTCACGCGCGAGAAGATGAACCTCGAACTGCTCCGGATCTGGGAAGCCAGCGGCAAGACCATCCTGTTCGTCACGCATGGCATCTCCGAGGCGGTGCTGCTCGGTTCGCGGATCGCCGTCATGACCTCGGGTCCGGCACGGATGGCGGCGGCAATCGACGTCGACCTGCCCTACCCCCGCACGCTCGACATGAAGACACACGAGGCCTTCGGGGCCTACACGCGGCAGGTCTACGGCCTGCTGGGAATGTAAGGGAAGGAGCCCGACATGACCGGAACCGGTCTCATGGCCTTCTGGGCCGATATCGACGCGGATTACCTGCAGCGGTACCAGGAATGGCACAACTGCGAACACATCCCCGAGCGAGTCTCGATCCCGGGATTCCGCGAGGGTCGTCGCTATCGGCTGCGCGGCCGCGACGGCGCCTTCCTGATGATGTACGAGACGGAGGCACCGGAAACGCTGTCGTCGGACGCCTACCTTGCCGCGCTCAACGCGCCGACGGTCTGGACGCGCGAGGCCCTGACCCATTTCCGCGATCCGGTGCGCAACATCTACCGGCTTCAGGACAGCAGCGGTGCGCCCGGCCCCTTCGCGGCACCCTGGATCGCGAGCCTGCGGTTCAACGCGGCGGAGCTGCCCGAGCGCTGGCTCTCCGGCCTGCGCGCGGCGCCCGATGTCACCCGCCTGCGTCTCTACGCGGTCGACGAGGACATCTCGAACATCATGACCTCCGAGCGCAGCGTCTACGGCGGCGGCCCGGGCGAGCAGCAATACCTGCTGCTCGTCGAAACCGCGAGCCCCGAGGCGGCGCAGGCCGCCTTCACCGACCTGCCCGACAGCTGCACCGACGCCTTCGCCGACGAGGGCTGGCTGGAAATCTCACACGAATGGAAAGGAACGACGACATGAAGCTGGTGCGATACGGCCAACCCGGACAGGAACGCCCGGGCCTGATCGACAACGACGGCGGCCTGCGGGACCTCTCGGGCGAGATCGCCGACGTCACCGGCAGCACGCTCGACCCCGCCACGCTGGCACGGCTCTCGGCGCTCGACCCCGCCAGCCTGCCGGTCGTGGAGGGCAAGCCCCGCATCGGCCCATGCGTCGGCGGGGTTGGCAAGCTCATCGGCATCGGGCTCAACTACTCGGACCACGCCGCTGAATCCGGCATGGAGGTCCCCGGCGAGCCCATCGTCTTCATGAAGGCGACCAGCGCGATCTCGGGGCCCTACGATGACGTCGAGCTGCCCGCGGGCGCCGACAAGGTCGACTGGGAGGTCGAGCTGGCCTTTGTCATCGGCACCCGGGCCAAGAACGTGAGCAAGGCCGACGCGCTGTCGCATGTCGCCGGTTACCTGATCGTCAACGACGTCTCGGAGCGCGCCTGGCAGGCCGAACGCCAGGGCCAGTGGACCAAGGGCAAGAGCCACGACACCTTTGCCCCGATGGGCCCGTGGATGGTCACCGCCGACGAGATCCCCGATCCGCACGACCTCGGCATGCGCCTCGACGTCAGCGGCACCCGCCGTCAGGATGGCTCGACCCGCACGCTGATCTTCGGCATCGACCACCTCGTGAGCTACCTGAGCACCTTCATGACGCTCGAACCCGGCGACGTGGTGACCACCGGAACCCCGCCGGGCGTGGGGCTGGGCATGAAGCCTCAACTCTACCTCAAGGAAGGGGACGTCATGCGGCTCGAGATCGACGGGCTCGGCGTCCAGCAGCAGACCTGCGTGCGCGGAGGAACGTCGTGACGGTCAGGGCCGACATCGCGGAATACGACTTCATCGTCATCGGCGCGGGCTCCGCGGGCTGCGTGCTCGCGAACCGGCTCAGCGCCGACCCGCGCAACCGGGTGCTGCTGCTCGAGGCGGGCGGCAGCGACAACCGCTTCTGGGTCCACGTGCCGATGGGCTATCTCTACGCCATGGGCAATCCGAACATGGACTGGTGCTATCGGACCGAGGCCGAAGACGGGCTGGGCGGGCGCTCGCTCGCCTACCCGAGGGGCAAGCTGCTGGGCGGCTGCTCCTCGATCAACGGCATGATCTACATGCGCGGCCAGGCACGCGACTACGATCTCTGGCGGCAGGCGGGCAATCCCGGCTGGGGCTGGGACGACGTGCTGCCCTACTTCCGCAAGTCCGAGGATCACTGGGGCGGGGAAAATGCCTTTCACGGCAAGGGCGGCGAGCTGCGGGTCGAGCAGCAGCGCCTGAACTGGCCGATCCTCGACGACGTGGCGGCGGCCGCGGCCGAGATCGACATCCACCCGACCGACGACTTCAACGACGGCGACAACGAGGGTGTCGGCTATTTCCCCGTGACCCAGCGGAGCGGACTGCGCTGGAACGCCCGCAAGGCGTTTCTCGATCCGGCCAGGCGGCGCGGCAACCTGCACGTGCTGACCGGTGCCCAGGTCGACCGCCTGACCTTCGAGGGCCGCCGCGTCACCGGGGTGTCCTACCGGGTCGGCGACCGGCCCCGCCACGCACGTGCCAACCGCGAGGTCGTGCTTTCCGCCGGCGCCATCGGGACACCGCAGATCCTCGAGCTGTCGGGCGTCGGAAACCCCGAAGCCCTGGCCCGGCACGGCATCGAGACCCGCCACGCGCTGCCCGGCGTGGGAGAGAACCTGCAGGACCACCTGCAGCTGCGCACGGTCTGGAAGATCACCGGCGGCAGGACCCTGAACGATCGCGTGGCGACGATGGTGGGCAAGGCGTCCATCGCGCTCGAATATATCGCTCGCCGCTCGGGTCCGATGTCGATGGCCCCGAGCCAGCTCGGCATCTTCTGTCGCTCCGACCCGCGCCACGAGACCGCCAACGTCGAGTTCCACGTCCAGCCGCTGTCGCTCGACAGCTTCGGATCGCCCCTGCACCGCTATTCCGGCATGACCGTGTCGGTCTGCAACCTGCGCCCCGAAAGCCGCGGCAGCGTGCACCTGCGCCCCGGCGACCCGGAGGGCGCCCCCGAGATCCGGCCGCGCTATCTCGACACCGAGCAGGACCGCACCGTCGCAGTCGAAAGCATCGGCATCGCACGAGAGCTCATGCAGACAAGCGGCATGGAACGCTACGCTCCGGAAGAGATCCTGCCCGGCCCGGCCATTCAGGATCATGCCGCTCTCGTCGAAGCGGCCTGCCAGGTCGGGACGACGATCTTTCATCCTGTCGGCACCGCGAAGATGGGACAGGACAGCATGGCGGTCGTCGATCCCGAACTTCGCGTGCATGGCCTCAGGGGCCTGCGGATCGCGGACGCGTCGATCATGCCCACCATCGTTTCCGGCAACACCCATGCCCCCGCGACGATGATCGCGGAAAAGGCCGCCGACATGATGCTGGCAACGATGCCGGCCTGAGGCCGGGCGCGCGACAAACGGGTCCGCGAAGATCACCGCGAGATGCGGGAGCGCAGATCATGGACCGGGGCGCCCGCCCTCGGGAGGAGCGCGGCAGGCTACGGAACAATGGTCTGGCGCCGTCGACGCTTTCATCGCGAACAAGGTCGATGACTGCCGCCTGATGGCTTCTGTTGACGATCCGAACCCCGCCACAGGGTTTCCGCGCCGAGGCCGTTCCGTCCTTGGCGATCGCACATTCCCGAGCCGCCCGTTCGTCCACTCCGAGACATTCCGGCCCACGCCTGCCAGACCGGGGCTGTTCCGCACGGAGCCGTGCGCGCGCCTGCATCCATTACCGCACGGACATAGGCGCATGCCACCGCAGAGCCCTTCTGCGGCTCTCCGACAAGCATGAGCCAGATCGCACGGGAACGACCTGAAAGCCCCCGGTCCCTCACCTGCCCCGCATGCGACCTGTCCTGCTGATGGCGCCTGCGCCGTCCGGCAGCCGAGCCTGAAAACGCAAGGTCAGCGATCGGCGAAAGGCTTCAGGTGGTCGCTCGCCATGATTTCCGTGGCCCTTTTTCCAAGGATCGCGCAGAGGAACTGACGCCCCGGCTTCGCCATGCGTGGCGTTATGTGAACCGTCCGGTCTTCGCTTTCATGCTGCAAGTTTGTCATTCCGCAAAGTTCGAAAAGCCCGGCGTGGATAGGTTTGGCTCAAACAGCACTCATATCTGGAAGGAATAGGACATGTTGACCAGAAGAGCCGCTCTGATGGGGGCCGCAGGCATCGCGGCGCTACCCGTGCTCGCCAAGGCTGCGAAGGCAGAGGAGATCATGGATACCTCCCACGCCGCGCCGGTTGATCTTTCGAGCCTGAAGCGCATCAAGCGCAAGCTTGTCCGTCCGCCGATGGTGCACGAACACGAGCAGGTGGCCCCCGCCGAACCTCGCATCGTCGAATTCGAGATGCAGATCGTCGAGAAGGAGATCGAGGTCGACGATGGCGCCCATCTTCAGGCCATGACCTTCAACGGCTCGATCCCCGGTCCGATGATGGTGGTGCACGAGGGCGATTACGTGGAACTGACGCTGTTCAACTCGCCCGAGAACCTCATGCAGCACAACATCGACTTCCACGCGGCCACCGGCGCGCTTGGCGGCGGCTCGCTGACGCTCGTGAACCCGGGCGAGAAGACCAAGCTGCGGTTCAAGGCGACACGGCCCGGCACCTTCGTCTATCACTGTGCCCCGGGCGGCCCCATGATCCCCTGGCACGTCGTCAGCGGCATGGCCGGCTGCATCATGGTCCTGCCGCGCGACGGCCTGAAGGATCCGGAAGGCAACCCGGTCCGCTATGACCGTGTCTTCTATATCGGTGAGAACGACTTCTACATTCCGAAGGACGAAAACGGAGACTACAAGCGGTTCGCGGACGTCGGCGAAAGCTACCCCGACACGCTCGAGGTGATGAACGGCCTGATCCCGAGCCACGTCGTGTTCAACGGGAAGGTCGGAGCCCTGACCGGTGACAACGCGCTGCATGCCTCTCAGGGCGAAAAGGTCCTGTTCGTGCACAGCCAGGCCAACAGGGACACGCGGCCCCACCTGATCGGCGGGCACGGAGATCTCGTCTGGGAGCGCGGAAAGTTCAACAACCCGCCGCAGCGCGATCTGGAAACATGGTTCATCGCGGGCGGTTCCGCAGGAGCGATGCTCTACGAGTTCCTCCAGCCGGGCGTCTATGCCTACGTGAACCACAACCTGATCGAGGCCGTGAATCTTGGCGCCACAGCGCACGTCGTCGTCGAAGGCGACTGGAACAACGACCTGATGGAGCAGGTCCAGGCTCCGGTGGAGTATGACGCGGCCTACGAAGGCAAGACCGCTCTGCCATAAAAGGCGGGCGGCTCGAGGTGACTGGTGACCGGGGCGGCCAAGCCTGCTTGGCCCCCCATTTTTCGATGGGAGCCACTTATGATTGGGATCAGGGGCATCCTCGCGCTGGCCGGAGCGGCCGTCGTTATCGGTCTCGGGACTGTCGCATGGCGATCCGGCATCCCCGAGGGGACTTCTGCGGCCCATCGGTCCGACGAAAGTGATCTTCCCGAACTGATCAACATCCCCGACGGAGAGGTCTCTTACAGGCCGGTTGGAAATTTCAGCCGGGCCGGCAAGACGGCGACGCCGGCGCTCAGGCGCATTTCGGTCCCTGCCTTCCAGATCATGAAGTACCAGGTCTCGCGAGGCGACTACGCCGCCTGTGTCGCGGATGGCGCCTGCGTCGATGTCGGGACCGGCACCGGCAGTGTCGCCCAGACCAATGTCAACTGGACGGACGCAACCACCTATGCCGCCTGGTATTCGGAGCTGACAGGCGACACATGGCGTTTGCCTGCCGCGCCGGAATGGCAACGGGCCGCGGCGGAGCGGCAGGGTGACGCGGCCCCCGATGAGGGCGATCTCGATCCCGGAGAACGCATGCTTTCCCAATATGAGCGCGGCGCCATCCTGCGCGGCGGCTCCGATCCGACACTCCGGCCGCGCGGCGGCTTCGGAGAGAACAGCCTTGGGCTGGCCGACGTGGGCGGGAACGTCTGGGAGTGGACGAACGGGTGCCTGGAGAATGGAGAGATCGCCGAGGACGGAACGATCTCGGCCCGGAAGCCCTATTGCGGTGTTCGTATCGCCGGCGGAAGCCATCAGGCCGCGGTGATCGACTTCGTCCGCGATGCCAGCGTCGGCGGCTGTGCCGTCGGGTTGCCCCCGGATCATCTCGGCTTCCGTCTTGTCAGGGAGCGCTAGCGCGCAATTGCGCCCGGAGATTGGTTGAAAGTCAGACACAACGCTGAAAAGTTGTGCGCCAAGAGAAGGGGGCGCAGCTCGGACATGCTCGGATCTTTCGGCCCCGCCGTGGCCCAGGTTCACCTCAAAGACGCGTTTCGTGCAGGTTTGGGTGCGTTCGTGGGCATCGGCCTGACCGGGCTGTTCCTTCTGTCCCCCCGCATCGAACTCGACTGGGGGCTCTATCTGGTCGCACCGTTCGGCGCCACTTCGGTCCTGTTGTTTGCCGTTCCGAACTCTCCTCTCGCCCAGCCGTGGTCGGCCATCGTCGGCAACATGGTTGCTGCACTTGTGGCGGTAGCCGTCTGCATGCTGGTCGATGAGCCGCTGTTGCGGGTTGCCTTGAGCGTTGGCATGGCAATCTGCGTGACGATGATGCTCCGGGCACTTCACCCGCCGGCCGGGGCCGTGGCGATGACAGCCGCGCTTTCTCCGGGTGTGACGGATGCGCTCGGGTTCTGGTTTGCGATCGTGCCGATCGGCTTGGGGACACTGGCGCTTGTGCTGGTTGCGATGGTCTATGCCCGCCTGACGGGGCGGCGGTACCCGTTCCGGCATTTCGAAGAGTCGGCAGGGCGCGGCACCGGAGCCGTCTCGCCGAGCGAGCGGATCGGGCTTTCAGAAGCCGAGCTCAGCGAGATCCTCGACAGGTACCGTCATTCCTTCAATCTCGGCGTCGAAGACCTGGCGCGCTTGATCGGTGCAGCCGAGATGCAGGCGGCTTCGCATGAGACCGGCCCCATGACAGCCTCGCAGATCATGTCCCGGGAACTGGTTCTGGTGTCACCCGAAACCGACCTTGTGCAGGTTGCAGATCTTTTTCGGCGCCACAAGTTCACCTCGCTTCCGGTCGTTGGTCCTGACAACCGGTTCCTGGGTATCATCTTCCAGATCCACCTCATAACCAGGGCCCGGGAAGACGCCCTGCGTCTCGACCGGGGGTTTGTTCCCGCTTTCAGACGACTTCTGGACGGTGGCCGGGATCGCGCCGTGCAGGCTGCTGAGATCATGAGCGTGGCGGGTCCGCGAGCAACGACGAACACGCCCGTCAGCGCGTTGCTTCCGATGATGGCCGACGGAGATATCGATGCGGTTCCCGTCATCGAGCATGGCATCATCACGGGTATCGTCACGCGGACCGACCTGATCTCGGCCCTCGCACGATCCGCGGTCAGAAGCAGGTGACCCGGTTGCCACCTGCGCTGCCGGCCTCCGCTTTTCCGTCCTCGTGCATGAACGGCCCATGGCCGCCGGTAGCTATTGCCGCCCCATCAGGTGCTGCCTTCAGCCTTCGGCTGGGGGCGGCCCGCCCACCCGGCGCGCGGTCTTCGGTGGCCTGGCCAGAGGGAGGCGTCACTCACCTGAAGCGTGGTCGGCCCCCCTGCCCTTTGCTCACGAGGCTTGACTGTATCGAACAGCGTCCTGGGTATACGCGTCGAACGCGCTTGCAATGATGCGCGTGAGAGGCTGACCCGAAGGCCGAATTTCCAGCGCCTCCTCCGTGACATCCACGAAGTCACCGAACTGCGCGGCGACCTGGGCAATCAAGAGGTCGAGGGATCTTGACGTGTCGCCAAAGGCCGCCCGCAAGGCACTGCGGTCCATGCGAAAATCGCACATGATCATCTCGATCGCTCGGGCGCGCAGAAGGTCTTCGCGGGTCATGACATGGCCGCGGGAACCTGCGAGTTCTCCAGCCTCGATGCGCTGGACGTAGGCTGCCGTGGCAGGGGCATTCTGGACATAGCCGGTCGGCAGACGCGAGATCGAAGAGGCGCCAATACCGATCAGGGTGGGACAGGTATCGTCCGTGTATCCTTGGAAATTCCGGCGCAGATGTCCGGTAGCGGCAGCCCGTGCCAGCCCGTCCGCCGACCGCGCGAAATGGTCGATCCCGATGGCCGTGAAACCCGCTCCCGTGAACCGGGACGCGGCATGGCTGGCAAGCTCGTAGCGCTCGACCTCTTGCGGGAGTGCTGTTTCGTCGATGAGTTTCTGGCGCTTCGAGACCCATGGCACATGGGCATAGCCGAAAAGCGCAACACGGTCGGGCGAGAGGTCCAGCACCTTGCTGACGGTGTCGTCCAGTCGCGCGATGTCCTGGTGCGGCAGGCCATAGACCAGGTCGGCGTTGAGCGACGTGATTCCCGCCGCCCGCAGATCGTCGACGCAGGCTTTCGTGACGTCGAACGGCTGCATGCGGCCGATGGCGTCCTGCACCTTCGGATCGAAGTCCTGGATGCCGATACTGGCACGGTTCATGCCTTCTTGGGCAAGGGCCGCGATCTTGTCGCGGTCAACCATGGTCGGGTCGATCTCCACCGAGAATTCATGGGTCTCGGTCGGAGGGATCACCGCCCGGACGGCCTGCGCCAAGCGGTGGATGAGGTGTGGCGGCAGGATGGTCGGAGTGCCGCCGCCCCAGTGCATCCGTCCCATCCGCAGACCATCCGGCAGCGTGTCCTTGAGGATTGCCAGTTCCCGCTCGAGCGTGCCGATGTAGCTTTCGACGGGCGAGAGCGTCTTCGTGCCCTGGGTCCGGCAGGCGCAGAACCAGCACAGCCGCTCACAGAAGGGAATGTGCAGGTAGACGGAGACTGGTTCGGACGCGTCCAGCGCGGCAAGGGATTGCGCCTGCTGCGTGGCGCCGACATCGGTCGAGAATACCGGAGCCGTGGGATACGAGGTGTAGCGGGGCACCCGGGCGTTGAAGAGGCCGAGGGATGTGAGGCGGTCGATCTGTTTCATGCGCCCGGTATGTGCCTTTTCAGACCGGGAGACTTTGCGCCGGATCAATCTCAGATCGGAAAGGGCGAGACCCCGATCACGAGCCCGTGCAGGTGCAGCAGCGCCACCCAGAGCAGCAGCCCCAGGGCCGCACGCAGCACCGTCGACCGGAGATTGGTTCGCAGCCAGTGCTGGTCGAACAGGGCGGTCGGACGCAGGATGGAGGTCGCGGCGAAGAAGGCAGCGGATCGGTCGCCCAACTCCTTTCTCGCCTTCGCATCGAAGGCGGGGATGGCGGCAAGCGCCATGACCGCGAAGCTGCCGAACAGGATGACATGAGCGATGTCACCATTCGGCACGAGGTGTCCGATGGCCCAGAGGGCGAGTGCCACGAAGAGTGGATGACGCGAGACGGCAGCAAATCCTGGTGCGGCGGGATCGAACCGGGCGTTGCGCCGTCCACCGAGAGTGAAGGGGTTCGGCAGACCCGCCCCGCAGGTCACGAGCACAAGCGACAGTGGCATCAGAAGGTTCGGCACCCATCTGGTCCAGGGCATCTGGGGCCAGAGCTCGACATGGGGCGCCCGGCCCGCAGCCGCAATCACCCAGACCAGCAGGCCCACCGACAGCACCCCGTAGGCGGAGAAATAGGTTCGCCTCCCGACTGCCGCGATCAGCCGGTCACGCAGCCCACCGATGCGCGGGAGGAAATGGCTGGCGACGAAAACAGCCAGCGCAACGGCGTATTCTGTCCACTCGGTCATCAGTTCTCCGCCTTCTCCATCAACCGGACGATGTGACACGCAAAGGCGTAGGTCGCGGGCAGGCCGATGACCAGCCCCCCGGCGGCGGCCTGCCATGGGGTCAGCACCGGCCAGCCGAGCCAGGATCCGATCAGCGAGGCGAAGAAAAGGTTTACCCCCATCGCACCGGCGCCGAACGGGTAGAGGGCGGCGAGAAGCTTCGGAGAAGGTCTCATCGCCGGCTTACCATCCATTGCACGGCGCCCAGCGCGACGATCAGCGCGACGGAGCCGACAAGGAACCAGAATTCGGCAGCGGCGGTCTGGGGTTGGGGAATCGGGCGGTCGAAGGCCTCGGCGATGGCGGTGCCGGGCAGGGCCACGGCGATTGCGACGATGCGTTTCATCTCAGCTCTCCATTGTCAGGGTTTGATAGATATCGGGCAAGGCACGGGGCAGACGCTCGGGATGCGGCAGCAGGGTAAACCCCGCACGCCCGAAGATGCGGGCGAACCAGTCCTGCCCGTCCTGGTCGACGATGACGCCATGCACCGCCTGCCCGAGGGCCCGGGCTTCGCGGACGGCCATGCGGCTGTCTTCGATACCGTGCTGGCCCTCGTAGTGATCGAGGTCGTTCGGCTTTCCGTCGGTCAGCACCAGCAACAGGCGGCGGGTGGCTCCCTCCTCGGCCAGCTGGGCCGACACATGGCGGATGGCCGCGCCGAGACGGGTGTAATGGCCCGGGGTCAGCCCGCCGATCCGCGCCGTGACTTCGCCCGACATGGTCTCGTCGAAGGTCTTGGCCCGGTGCAGGAAGACCCGGTCGCGGCGCAGCGAGGAGAACCCCCAGATGCCCAACCGATCTCCGGCGGTGTCGATGCCTTCGGCCAGGGACGACAGGGCCTCGCGCGCGACCTCGATGACCGAGGTGTCGCCGATGGCGGCCTCGGTCGAGCGGGAACAATCCATCAGGATCGCGACCGAGAGATCGCGCGCGGTGGGGCGGCCTGCCTGCCAGATGCGGTCCGACCCCTCATGGCCGCTGGCGATGTCGGTGCGCGAGGTGACAAGCGCGTCGAGATCCAGATCCTCGCCGTCGATCTGACGTGGCAGGACAACACGGCGCGGATGCAGGGGGGCGAACTGGCGCTTCACCCTGGCGACGAGTCGCGGGTCCGGGGCGTATTCGGTGCGCGGTCTGGCCGGTGCCTCGAGCACGCGGGTGTGGCCGGGCATGTAGTCTCCGGTGCGGCGGTTCCATTCGGGGTAGGTGAACTTGCCCGCCAGCATCTCGTGATCGGCGTCCTGGGGCGACAGGTCCAGCGACAGTCGGAGCCGGGTGGCGGCCCGCTTCATGTTCTCCGAGAAGGTGAGATGGTCCTGATCCTCGGCGGCCTTGGCGGCATTGTCCTGATCGTCGTCATCCACCATGCGATTGATGTTCAGGCTTTCGGCCCAGGACATGATCGTCTCGAACCGGTGGATGATGAAACCGTCGTTGCGGTTGGCCTGGTCGCGCTCCTCTCGTCGGGCTTCCTTGCGGCTCGGCACCGCGAGAACAGGCGCCTGATCCGCGTCTTCCGTAGCATCAGACGCGCCCTTGCCGGTCGTGCGGGGCCGGAACCGAAGCCAGATCGGCACCGGAGCATAGCTGCGGTAGCCGCGCGGAGCCGGGGCGGCGATCTTCTCGATGCCGCCGCGCTGGCAGCCGATCTGGTCAAGGATCATCCGCTCGACCGAGGCCTCGTGCCGGGGAAGCGCGCTGCGTTGGCGCAGGGCGCAGGTTTCCCGGCAAAGAGCGCGATAGCTGTCCTGAAGGCCCGGGCAGGCGCGAAAGGCACGGTCCATCGCGGCCTCGTTCGCAGCGATCTGGGCAAGATCGTTGAGATAGGGATCCTCCGAGGCGGCGGGCACCCCGGAAAAGGCGGCGATGGCGGCAAGCCAGAGGTAGGCGGCACGATTCAGTTCGCGCGTGGAAAAGTCATCCATCACCGGCGGGAGGCGCAGGCGCTCGCCGTCGAAATCGGCCAGATGCACCATCTCGCGCGGGGTGCCGACCCGGCGGAACAGGCCGGGGCGGTGCTCGGAGGAGGCAAGCGGAGAGGCCACGATCTCGATCCCAGCCGGACCACCTAGCGCGCGGAAGAGCGCCGCGAGGCTCGGGCGCATGGTGTCGAAATGCGCGGCCCGGCCCGCATCCGCGGCGGCCTTCCGGGTGGCCAGATCGTGCCAGAGGTTGCCGACGGTTTCCTCCGGCTCCATGAGGTCGGTCACGTGGATCATGGCATCACCCGAAAACGGCGCCCGCGATGTCGCGCAGGGCCTGTTGCACGTCCGGCTCGTCGCTGAGCGGCTCGATGATGGCGGCCTGAAGCGCCCGATCCACAGGCATCCCCTTGGCGATCATCGTCGCGGCATAGATCAGAAGGCGGGTCGATACCCCTTCCTCGAGGTCCATGCCCGAGAGGTTGCGGATACCCCCGGCCAGACGGACCAGCGCTTTTGCCCGGTCCTCGTCCAGCCCGCTTTCTCGCATCACCACCGGCACCTCGACCCCGGGCGCCGGAAAGTCGAATCCGATGGAGACGAACCGCTGGCGGGTCGACGGTTTCAGCTTCTTCAGCACGTTCTGGTAGCCGGGGTTGTAGCTGGCCACGAGCATGAAGCTCCGGGGCGCGTCCAGTTCCTCGCCCGTCCTGTCGATGACGAGACGGCGGCGGTCATCGGTCAGCGGGTGCAGCACGACGGTGACATCCTTGCGGGCCTCGACCACCTCGTCGAGGTAGCAGATCCCGCCATCGCGCACCGCGCGGGTGAGCGGGCCGTCGACCCAGACGGTCTCGCCGCCCTTCAGCAGGTAGCGCCCGATCAGATCCGCCGCCGAAAGGTCGTCGTGGCAGGCCACCGTATGCAGCGGCAGGTCGAGCCGGGCTGCCATATGCTCGACGAAGCGCGTCTTGCCGCAGCCGGTCGGCCCCTTCAGAAGAAGGGGCAGAGCGTTGGCATGGGCGGTTTCGAACACCGTGCATTCGTCCGCGACGGGTTGGTAGAACGGCAGATCGAGGTTGGTCAGGTCTTTCATCGGATCATTCTCCCGGTACGGCCACGGGGCCGGGTTTGACCACTTCGCGGCGCACCACGAGCATGGAGTAGATGAACAGGACTGCGCCGAGGACCACGGCAATGCCCGAGCCGAAGCGCATCAGGTAGAACAGGCCGAGCTGGTCCTGCACGTCCATGTAGTAGTCGCCGACGATCCGCTGCATGTGCGTCTGGATCGTGCCCGCGAAGGTCAGCGTGAAGGTCATGAAGGCCATCCCGCCGGTCATCAGCCAGAAGCTCGCCATGTTGAGCACCTGGTTGTAGGGCGCCCGGTTCCGCAGCAGCGGCATGGCATAGCTGAACATCGCGAGGTTGAGGGCGACATAGGCGCCGTAGAAGGCAAGGTGCCCGTGGGCCGCGGTGATCTGGGTGCCGTGGGTGTAGAAGTTCACCCCGTGCAGCGTGTGCAGGAAGCCCCAGACGCCCGCACCGAAGAAGGCGACGGTGGACGATCCCAGCGACCACAGAAGCGCGGCCTTGTTGGGGTGGTTCTTGCGGCCCTTCCAGACCATGACGAAGGCAAAGGACATCATCGCGAAGAACGGCACCACCTCGAAGGTCGAGAAGACCGAACCGATCCACTGCCAGTAACCGGGCGTGCCGATCCAGTAGAAGTGGTGACCGGTGCCGAGGATGCCCGAGAACAGGGCCGTGGCGACGATGACATAGAGCCATTTCTCGATCACCTCGCGGTCGACGCCGGTGAGTTTCAGCATCAGGAAGCCGAGGATCGCGGCCATGACGAGCTCCCAGGTCGCCTCGACCCAGAGGTGCACGACCATCCACCAGTACATCTTGTCGAGCGACAGGTTGTCGGGGTTGATGAAGGCGAAGACCCAGAGCAGGCAGAGCAGCCAGAGGCCCATCATGAGGATGTTGGTGATCGCCGTCTTGCGCCCGGCAAGGAAGGTCAGCGAGACGTTCACGAGGAAGATCACTGCCGCGACGAGGATGCCGAATTTGACCCAGAGCGGCTGTTCGAGGAACTCGCGCCCGCCGTGGATACCCACGAGGTAGGAGCCGACCGCGCCCAGCGTGCCGATCACGAGGATCGCCAGCTGGATATAGGCCAGTTTGACCGAGAAGATCTCGCGTTCGCTCTCCTCGGGGACAAGGTAGTAGGCCGCGCCGAAGAAACCCAGCAGCAGCCAGACGATCAGCGCGTTGGTATGGATCATGCGCACGATGTTGAAAGGCAGCGCCTCGGACAGCGTATTGGGCGACACGTAGATCCAGCCCAGCAGCAGCCCGCCCAGCACCTGGATGCCGAACAGCGCCATCGCCGCGAGGAAATAGGCGTAAGCCACCTTTTGCGATTGGTATTTCATGTGTCTGTCTCCTGAAGGGGCTCAGCCGGCGTCGTTCGGCGGCCAGTTCTGGGTGTCGGTCTGATCGGCCCAGCGGAGGAACTCGGCGAGCGCGCGCATCTCCTCGTCGGTGATCTCGAAATGCGGCATCTGGCGGCGGCCCTCTATGCCCGAGGGCTGTGCCTGCATCCATCCGTCCAGGATCTCGTAGGCAAGCTCGGGGTCCTCCTGTGCGCCCCAGCGGGTCATCACGTTGCCGAGCTCGGGGGCGAAATAGGCGCCTTCGCCATGCAGCGTGTGGCAGTTGATGCAGGAGTGGCGTTCCCAGACGTGCTTGCCCAGCCGAACCTCCTCGGTGAGGGGCATCCCGGCCGTGGCCTTGTCCACGATGTGACGGTGGCTTTGCGCCGTCAGGGCCACGAACACGACGACGAAGAAGATGGATCCCCCGTAGAACACGTTCCTGGCCCGCGATTTGGTGAGTAGTTCTGACATGTCGCGGTCCCGACAAATTGTTGCGGATACCGGCTGTCTAGGAGGGCGGGCGTTGTCGCTTTTTGCGCAAACGCAAAGAACGCGACGAAAGATGTGCGAAGCATGCGCGTATGAAAGGAGCCGCCATGCGCAAGCTCGATTTCGAAGACCCCGACCTGCCGCTCTCGGAACTCTTCGCCACGTGGCCCCAGACTGCGGCCGCTTTCATGGCACGGCGGATGCTCTGCCCGGGCTGTCCGATCGCGCCATTTCACGCAATCACGGATGCATGCCTGGAATACGGGCTCGACGAGGATGCGTTTCGCGCAGAGCTGGCTGAACTGATCCGAAAGTGACCCGGGCGCTGTTTCCAGGTTTCCGGATCAGGACTTCGCTCGGGTAAGGCCCCGTCAGCTTTGCATGCCGCTCAGGATGACCAGCTTGTGCGGATCGGTGACGACGATGTGCTTTCGCGTCGACTGGACGATGCCGTCCTTCTGCCAGGCAGACAGCAGCCGGCTGACGGTGTGCAGGGTCGTGCCCGTCATTTCCGAAATGTTCTGACGGGTCACCGGAAAGGCGATCTCGATCCCCTTGGCTGTCTTGCGTCCGCTTTGATTGACCATGCGCAACAGGGCGCAGGCGACACGCTTCTCGACCGCCTGCGTTGCCATTTCCGTCAGGGTTTCCTGTATCTGACCAAGCCGCTGGCCGAGCGTCTTGTAACTTTCGGTCGCGAAGCCGGGATAGTTTGCGACGAACTCCGGCCACAGGCTGACCGGCCAGGACAAGGCAAGCGACTCGGCGGCAGCGATGGCGCTCGCCGGGTAGGTGTCGCGCTGAAGCGCCGGCGCGATACCGAATAGCTGACCGGGCGAGATGTGCAGCACGATGATCTGGTCACCGCCGGGCGTGCTCCGGACCACGCGCAGGTATCCATCCAGCAGCAGGTAGAACCTGTCGGCATCATGTCCTTCGCGAAAGATGGCCGTGCCGATCTCGTGGCGGCGCGACACCGCGCGATCGAGGGTCTCGCGAATCTGCTTCCGCTCCAGCAGGGAGAAGGGCGGGAGGTCGGCAAGGAGGCTTTCATCGAGCTTCGGCACGTTTCCTGTCCGGAGTTTGTTTCAGAGCAACGTTAAGCTGCGCTCCTTAACGCATATCGGGTTCATGCAAAGCAACCGGACAAATGAAAGGACTTTCCGATGCTGATGAAACTGATGATGACCGCCGCCGTCGCCCTTGCCGCCAGTGCCGCCGGCGCCGAGACCTTCGAGGTTCACATGATGAACAAGGGCGAAGCCGGGGCCATGGTCTTCGAACCGGCCTACGTGAAGGCCCAGCCCGGCGACGTGGTGAAGTTCATTCCGACCGACAGGGGCCACAATGTCGAAGATATCGACGGGATGCTTCCCGAAGGCGTCGAGGGCTTCAAGACGAAGTTCAACGAGGAATTCGACCTGACCGTCAAGGAAGAAGGCGTCTACGGAATCAAGTGCACGCCGCACTATGCCATGGGGATGGTCGCCCTGATCCAGGTCGGTGACGCGGTGAACCTCGAAGCGGCCGAGGCCGTGAAGCAGAAGGGCAAGGCCAAGACCCGCATGGCGGACCTGATCGCCCAGGTCGACTGACGCATCGTCCCGCGCCAGGCGGCCGAACCGGGCGGTGCCATCGGCGCCGCCTGATCTCTTTCCAGGGGGGTATGATCAATGCAAACGCGCAATACCTATCGAGGCCCGGCGTTCCTGAGCCATGGCTTCCGCCCTTTCTTTCTGTTCGCGGGACTCTTCGCCTTCGCGGTGATCCCGTTCTGGCGGCTGGTCTGGCGCGGAGATGTCGGCGTCGGCGGCCACTTCTCGCCGGTCGACTGGCACATCCACGAGATGATTTTCGGCTACGGCTCGGCGGTCGTCGCAGGCTTCCTGTTCACCGCCGTCCCGAACTGGACCGGGCGGATGCCGACACGGGGCTGGCCGCTTGCGGTCCTGCTTGTGACATGGCTTGCGGGACGGGCCGCCGTCGCAGGCCTTGTCCCCGTCGGTCCAGTCATGGCGGCAAGCATCGATCAGCTGTTCCTGCTTGCGGTCGCCACGATGATCGCACGCGAGATCATCGCAGGGCGCAACTGGAGGAACCTGAAGGTCCTTCTGCCCGTGTCGTTGTTCTGGGGGGCAAACCTGCTGTTTCATGTCGAAGCGCTGACCCAGGGCGTTTCCGACATCGGGCGACGGCTTGGCATCGCCATCCTGATCTTCCTCATCATGCTGATCGGCGGCCGGATCGTCCCGAGCTTCACGCGCAACTGGCTTGCTCAGCGCGGCAGCGCGCGGTTGCCGGTTGCGTTTGACCGTTTCGACGGGGCGTCTATCCTCACCGGCGCTGTCGCACTGATCAGCTGGAGCATTGCGCCGCTACACCTCGTGACCGGCTGCCTTGGCGCCGTGGCGGCGATGCTTCACCTGATCCGCCTGTTTCGCTGGCGGGGGCAGGACACCTGGCGGTCGCCGCTCCTCCTGATGCTTCATGTCGCCTACCTGATGGTGCCTCTCGGGCTCGCCTCCATCGCGACAGGGGCCGCGGGTATCGCCCCCCCGGCGGTCAGCGCCCATGTGCTCGGGATCGGAGCCGTTGCAGGGATGACATTGGCGGTCACGATGCGCGCAACCATGGGGCACACGGGCCGCCCGCTGGTCGCCGGTTCCGCGCTGACCTGGTCCTTTGCCATGATCTGCGCTGCCACCGCCGCCCGCGTGGCAGGGCAGCACGTGGTGCTCGGGGCTTTCGACGGGATCGACCTGTCGGCCGCGCTCTGGACCGCCGCGTTCGGCATCTACCTCTGGCGCCTGGCACCTTGGCTCGTGGGGCCGAGGGCCGCCCGGAAAATGGCGTCACCCCGGACAGAAAGATCAACGGCGACATGAAGGAAATCGACCCGCATCACCGGCTCGCGTCCCTGATAACCTGCTCCCCTGAAAAGTCCGCGGTTTGAAGTTAGCCTGTTCTCCAC
>NZ_ML112598.1:0-144076 GCF_003703915.1 Salipiger sp. D13 | reverse complement strand
TCGTCGGCGACCGGCGGCGGCGTGGCGCGCAGGCGCGGCAGCAGCCACAGCAGCAGCGGGCCTCCGATCAGCCCGGTGACGGCCCCGGTGGGGAACATCTCGCCGTCCTGTCCGGCGGCGGTCAGCACCAGCCCGTCGACCAGCGACAGGAGCACCGCCCCGGTGAGCGGCGCCAGCGCGAGGATCTGCGACGGGCGGCGTGCCCCCAGCGCGCGGGCCAGCGCCGGCGCGGCGAGCCCGACGAAGGCCACGAGGCCGACCGCGGCAGAGACGCTCGCCGCCAGAACGCAGGCAAGGACCACCGCCAGCGCCCGGACCCGGCCGACCGGCAGCCCGAGCGAACGCGCGCTTTCGGCCTCGAGCCCGAGCACCGAGAGCGGGCGCGCCATGAGCGCCGCGAGCCCGCCTCCGAGCGCCAGCACGAGCGATAGCGCCAGCACCGGCCCCCAGCCGGTCTGCACCAGCGAGCCGCCGGTCCAGACCACCAGCGAGAACAGGTATTGCCCCTGCGACAGCGTCAGCGCGCCCGCGAGCGACGACGCGAAGAGCGAGACCAGCATCCCCGCGATGACCATGGTCACCGGGTGGAAGCCGCGCAGCGCGCCCAGCCCCATGACCAGCGCCGCCGCCGCAAAGGCCCCGGCCAGCGCCACCGGGGCGCGTCCCCAGCCCAGCAGGTCGGGGAACAACACGGTGACGGCGACAAGCGCCAGCTGCGCGCCCGAGGAAATGCCCAGCGTCGAGGGATCGGCGATCGGGTTGCGCAGCACGATCTGCAGCAGCGCCCCCGACAGCCCGAGGCAGGCGCCCGCGACCAGCGCCATGGCCCCGCGCGGCATGTGACCGTAGGCCATCAGCAGCGCGTCGAGGCTCAGCCCGTCGGGATCGAGGGTCGCCGGAAGCCCCGAGGGGGCGGCCATCGCCCAGAGCAGGGCGGACAGCAGAAAGGCGGAGGGCAGCGCGAGCCTCATGCCATGCGCTCCAGCGCGTCGGCGGCCAGCCGGGCGAAGCGGAGCGCCGCCGGCACCGCGCCGAACGGGTTGACCGGGGACATCACGCCGAAGCGGCCCTGCGCCACCGGCTCAAGCCGGTTCCAGAGCACCGACCGCTTCAGACCCGGCGCCGCCTCGGGCGGGACCGGACCGACCGAGAGGATGCGCGCGTCGGGACGGGCGGCGAGCCGCTCCAGCGGGGTGGGCGCGGCAAAGCTGAACTCGGTGGGGGCCGTCCAGGCGTTCTCGAGCCCCAGACGCGTCGCGACGTCACCGAACATGCTGTCGGGGCCGAAGGCACGGAAATGGCGCGCGTCGCCGATCTGGACGATGTAGACGGGGCGGTCCCGCAGCGGGGCGAGCCGGGCCCGCAGGGTCTCGAGCGTCTCGCGCGCCGCGCGGTCTACCTCGCGGGCGGTCTCGTCGCGTCCGAGCCGCGCGCCGAGCGCGGCGCTGCCCTCGAGGGCCCGGGAAAACGGCGGCGCGCCGGTGTAGACCGCGTGCGAGAAGAGCGGCGCGATGCTTTCGAGGCGCGGCGCGATCTGCGCATACCATGGCGAGGTCAGGATCATTGTCGGGCGGGTCAGCTGCAGCAGTTCGAAGTTCGGAGAGCCGCGCAGCCCGAGATCGGTGACGGTCTCGGGCACCGGCGGTTCGATGGCATCGGCGCGAAACCGGATCAGCTCGCAGGCGGCGACCGGGGTGACCCCCAGCGCAAGCGCCGTCTCGAGCATTGCCCAGTCGATCGCCGCGATGCGCTCGGGGCGCCCGGCGCCAAGACCGGGCGTCGCGGCAAGGGCCAGCGACGACAAAGCGCCGCGCAGGACCGCGCGGCGCTTCAGAAGGTGCATGGGGCCGGTCACCACTTCCAGGTCAGGCGGGCCTGCACGGTGCGTCCGTCGCCGTAGTAGCACCCGAAGGAGCCGCAGTTGGCGACATAGGCCTCGTCGAAGACGTTGGAGACATTGACCGACAGGCCGAGGTCCTCGGTGAGGGCGTAGGAGGCCTGAAGATCGACCAGCGTCACCGCGTCGAGATCGTAGCTGTTGGCCGCGTCGCCGTAGCGCTCGCCGATGTAGCGCAGACCACCGCCGAGCTGCAGCCCCTCGAGTGCCGTGACGCCGGCGAAATCGTAGTTCAGCCAGAGGCTCGCGTTGTGCTCGGGCGCATTGGCGAGCGCATTGCCGGCGTTGTCGCCGCTCAGGACCTTGGTGTCGTTCCAGGTGTACTGGCCCCGGATGTTCCAGCCCTCCGCGAGATCGGCGGAGCCTTCGAGCTCCACGCCGCGCGACAGCACCTCGCCCTCCTGCCTGAAGTCGCCGATGCCGTTGGCGTCGGTGAAGGCGGATCGCACGTTCTCCTGGCGCAGGTTGTAGACCGCCGCCGAGAAGAACCCGTTGAAGCCCAGCGGCTCGTATTTCACCCCGGCTTCCCACTGGCGGCCGCGCGTCGGCTCGAAGGCGTTGCCGCTGTTGTCGGTCCCGATCTCGGGGTCGAAGGAGGTCGCGTAGCTCAGGTAGGGCGCGACGCCATTGTCGAAGATGTAGGAGATGCCGGCACGGCCGGTCGTGGCCTCGTCTTCCTGGTCGACCGGCGAGCTGCCGACGAAGTTGGTATAGGTGCTGCCGGTCTGGCTGGTCCAGTCGTGGCGCAGCGCGAGGCTGCCGCGCCAGTTGCCGAAGGACATCTCGTCCTGGGCGTAGAGGCCGACCTGCTCGAGCGTCAGGTCGTCGGCGGAGACATACCACGGATCGCTGAGGTTGGCGCCATCGTAGCTCGGGTCGGCGTAGCTGATCGGATCCGCGTACCGGAAGCCGGTCTCGCTTTCGACACCGTAGCGGCGGGCGTCGAGCCCGACCACGAGCGTATGCGCGACGGCGCCGGTGTCGAACCGCCCGTTCAGCCGCAGGTCGAGGTTCTGGGTGAAGCTGTCCTCGGAGGTGGAGTTGCCGCCTCGGTCAATGGTGTCGCCGTCCGCGCCCAGGCCGTTCACGTAGAAGCCGGTATAGTCCCAGTCGAACTTCTGGTAGCGGAAGTTCGCCTCGACCGACCAGTTCGAGGTCAGCTCGTGGCTCGCCGAGAAGCCGAGGTTCAGCATCTCGCGGTCGCTGTCGTGGTCCCCGGGATCGCCGGCATAGAAGCTGCGGAGGTCCTCGTCATCGTCTTCGCCGACGAGATCGTAGGGCAGGCCGGCGGGCGTGATCGGGCTGTCCTTCAGCCAGGAGCCGAGAAATTCGACCTGGGTTCCCGCGACCGGTGCCCAGCGGGTGGCGAGGCCGAGATAGCTCCGCTCGTTGGTCAGCTCCTCGACGTCGCCTTCGCTGTCGCGGGCGACTGCGGTGACGCGGGCGGCAAAGATGTCCGAGAAGGCGTGGTTGTAATCGACGAAGCCCTCGGTCGCCTTGGGATCGCCCACGCCGACACCGAGCTCGCCGAAGCTGAGGAACTGCGCGCGTTTCTGGATCTGGTTGATGACCCCGCCCGGAATGCCGGCCCCGTAGAGCGCCGAGGACGGCCCCTTGAGCACCTCGACCCGCTCCAGCGAGTAGATCTCGAAGGCCGGGGCGCCGAAATCGCGCATCAGCCGGAGACCGTTGAGGAACTGCGCGTCCTGCCCGTTGAAGCCACGGATCGTGGGGCTGTCGAAGCGCGGGTCGGTGCCGAAGGGCTGCGCCGTCAGGCCGGCGGTGTAGCCCAGCGTGTCGCCCAGCGTGGTGGCGCCCTGGTCCTCGATCTGTTCGCCGGTGATCACCGAGATCGACTGCTGGGTCTCGAGGATCGGGGTGCCGGTCTTGGTGGCCGTCGCGGCGGTGGTGGCGACGTAGCCGGGCACCGGGTCGGAGGGGTCGGCGGTGCCGTCGACGACGAGCGTGCCGAGATCGTAGAGGTCTGCGGTGGATTGCGCCGCCGCGGCGGTTGCCAGCGCCAGCAGGCTTGCGCCTGCGACGAGGGCTGCGCGAATGGGTTGGGTCATGTCACTGTCCGGAGCGTTGCTGATATTTCCCGATCAAATAGATCGGATATTCGCCGGCCGCTTGAACCGGACGGGCGCGCTTTGAAGCATCCGGGACAAAACGCTTGCGTCGCCACTCGCCCGGCGTCTCGCCATGGCGGGCGCGGAAGGCCCGCGTGAGATGGGCCTGGTCGGAAAAGCCGCAGGCCGCCGCGATCTCGGCGAGGCTGGCGCGGGGGTCCGGCATCATCGCCTCGGCCGCCTCGAGCCGCAGCGCCATCAGCCATTTCTGCGGTGTCTGGCCACGGCTGGCGCGGAAGCCACGGGTCAGCCAGCTTTCCGACAGGCCCGCGACCTCGGCGAGCTCGGCGCTGGTGATGCGCCGGTGCAGGGCGGCGCGGGCATGGCTCTCGAGTTTCTGCAGCAGGTGCGGAGGCAGGCCACCCCGTTCGCCGCCGGTTTCCGGCGGGCCGAGGTCAAGCACCTCGGACAGCAGCGCAGACAGCAGGCCGTCGCTTGCCATGTCCGGGCGGGCCGGGTGCTCGACCTCGGCCGCGATCATCCGCGCGAGCATGTGGACCTGCGGCCCCCCGTTGGCGAGCCGGGGCCGAGACAGCGCGCCGCGCGGCTGGTTGCATAGCCGTTGCCGCAACGGCCCGGAGTCAAGGTGCAGGTCGAGATGCGCATGGTCGCCGCTTTCCGAGAAGGCGCTCCAGAGCGGAACACCGGCCGGCACATACATCACCGAGACATCCTCCTGCCACGGGCTGCCGTCGTCGGTGCGCAGCCGCAACCCGCGTCCGCCGCCGAGAAACACCACCAGCCGCGGGTCCGGCGCGCGGTAGAACCCGCCGCCGCCGGCCTCGCCATGGACGTGCCAGACATCCGCGATCACCCCCGGCCAGCGCCGCCAGCTCAGCGGGCGCAGCGTGCGGATGGCACGGGTTTCGGCGGTCATGCGGGGCATGAAGGTCATCGGAAAAGCTCGGCAGGGGAGGTTGGAGAGCAGCTTGGCGGGCCGTCTTCCGGCTTGCTGAGCGCGCTCACGTTCGCAATTCCGACTGTAAAAGTCAAGTAATGGGTCGGCATCCGGCGAGCCCGGTGCCGCCCTCGCGCGCATCGGTGCTTCTGTTCTGTCCATCGCCACATCGTCCCGCTCTCGGGGACGATCCGGCATTCGACGATTTGTCGATGCCTGTCGCAGCCCGCTGCGCAATCCACACTCGGTCCCGAAGCTGGCCCGGGTGGGCCGCGCCGGCCGAGCCCTGCCATCATTTCGGCGCGGAAGGCTTCGGCCGGGAACCTCTCGCGAGGGGCCTACGCATGCTGCCAGCGTTCAGCCGACTGCCTTCCAATGAAAATTGCGCCTTGGGCCGGCGGTCGTTGGCGCCACTCGGGAAAGCGCAGAATATGAATTATGTAATAAACCACACACAGCCGAGCTTCGGATCGGCGCTTTCAGGCGCGACAGACTGCACTCTGCAGATCGTGTCGATTTGCAGGCCAAGCTGACCTCGGATTTCTCGACCGGCCATCATGGCCGTTCGGGGCGGTCATCCCGGGCGCTGCGTCAAAAGCAAACAGAATCAACATACGAATGTTCATACAAACATCGAGCATGGTATCCATGTTCGTTCATTCATATTGAGTCTGTTTTGTAATCACACAGTGTATGCGAGCATAAATATTAATCTAAACACCGCCTTTAACATATTTGCGTTGGCGCAAGGGTCGCTCCGCCGCTGCAGAGCGCCTTGTCTGCCCTCGAGACCGGAGGCGCCCCCTCCCGCGCCGGAGAAGAGTCTCGAACAGATCCAACAGGAGCTTGAAATGACAATTTCTGCCACGATCAAGGCGCTGAGCCTCAGCGCGCTGATCGCCTCCTCGGCGGCTCTCCCCGCCATGGCGCAATCGCGCCAGGATGTGATCATTGCCGTGGGTGAGCAGGGGCCGAACTCTCTCGACACCCAAACCCCCACTTCCAACGACTACACGCGTCTCGTTGCGCTGCAGGTCTACGACCGGCTGGTCAAGCACGGCGTCAAGACACTCGAAGACGGGACGCAGGTCTACGACAAGACCGAGGTTCTGCCGGAACTGGCCACCAGCTGGGAGATCAGCGAAGACGGCACCGAGCTGACGTTCCAGCTGCGTGAGGATGCCACGTTCCACGATGGCTCGCCGGTCGAAGCCAAGGACGTCAAATGGTCGTTCGACCGCGCCGTGGAGGCCGGGGGCTTCCCGCTGATCCAGATGGGCGCCGGTTCGATGACCGAGCCCGACCAGTTCGAGGCGGTGGACACGCACACCTTCAAGATCCACGTCCCCGACGGCAACAAGCTCGCACTGCCCGACCTGACCACGCCGATCCCGATCGTGATCAACTCGGACCTCGCGCTTGAGCACGCGACCGAAGATGACCCGTGGGCGACCGAATGGCTGGCCAACAACACTGCGGGCGGCGGCGCCTATGACGTGGTGCGCTGGACGCCTGGCAACGAGATCGTCTTCCAGCGCTTCGAAGACTGGAAGAACGGCGACCTTCCGGCGATGAAGACCGTCGTCTACCGTCAGATCGCCTCTGCCGGGACCCGTCGTGCGCTGCTGGAAAGCGGCGATGCGGATGTCTCGGTCGGTCTGCCGCCGAAGGATTTCGCCGAACTGGCGGACTCGGAGTCGGTGAAGGTGATCGGCGTGCCGAAGCAGTCGGCCATCGTGAACCTCGAGATGAACGTCAACATGCCGCCCTTCGACAATCCGATGGTGCGCGAGGCGATGGCCTATGCCATTCCCTACGACGCGATCATGAGCGATGCCTTCTACGGCCGCGCCGCGCCGATGTACGGCGCCGAGCCCGGCAGCGACTATGATGTCGCCTGGCCGGTGCCGAGCCCCTACCACACCGACCTGGACAAGGCGAAGGAACTGCTGACCGAAGCGGGCTACCCCGACGGGTTCGAAAGCACGATCTACCTTGACCTGTCCCGCGCCACCACGCGCGAGCCGATGGCGCTGCTGATCCAGCAGAATCTCGCGAAGATCGGCGTCGACGTCACGATCGAGAAGGTGCCGGGCTCGAACTGGTTCTCCAAGATGCTCGAGAAATCCATGCCCATGGCGGTCACCAGTTTCCATGCGTGGCTCGACTGGCCCGAGTACCACTTCTACTGGACCTACTACGGCGCCAACAACTCGGTGTTCAACGTTGCGGCTCAGCAGGACGAGGAGCTTGACGAGATGATCCAGAAGGCACGCTTCGAGACCGACAGCGCCGCCTACGACGAAGAGATCACCGGCATCATCGACCACGTGATGACCACGCTTCCTAAGATCCCGGTGGCCCAGGACTTCATGGATGTCGCGATGCAGAACGACATCGAAGGCTACGTCTACTGGTTCCACACCTTCCTCGACTTCCGCACCATCTCGCGCGCGGACTGACGATCCGGCCGGAGGCGCACGCGGCGCCTCCGGCTGACACGTCCCGAATATACCCATCCTTGCCAAGGAGCAGCCGCATGACCTCGCATGTTCAGGGCCTTTACCCGTGGCCCTTCGACGGAGACCTGCGCCCCGAGAACACAGCCCTCATCATCATCGACATGCAGATCGACTTCTGCGGCGAAGGTGGCTGGGTGCACTCCCGTGGCAGCGACCTGCGCAACACGCGCCGCCCGATCGAACCGCTTCAGAACTTGCTGAAGGTGCTGCGCCCCGCTGGCTACACCATCATTCACACCCGCGAAGGGCATCGTCCCGACCTGAGCGATCTGCCCGCCAACAAGCTCTGGCGGTCGCAGCAGCTCAACGGCAACGGCATCGGCGCCATGGGCCCGCTCGGACGTTACCTCATCCGCGGCGAACCGAACTGGGACATCATCCCCGAACTTGCCCCGGCCGAGGGCGAGGTGGTGATCGACAAGCCCGGAAAGGGCGCCTTCATGGGCACCGATCTCGACACCGTGTTGCGGACCCGCGGCATCCGCAACCTGATGATCGCCGGGGTGACCACCGACTGCTGCGTGCAATCCACCCTGCGGGATGCCAACGACCGCGGCTTCGAGTGCCTGCTGCTCGAAGACTGCTGCGGTGCCGCCGATCATTCCTACCACGAGGCACAGGTCGAGATCTTCCGCCTCTCGAACGGTCTCTGGGGGTCGATCGCGACCTCGGACGACGTGATCGCCACCCTGACCGGAGCAGCCGCATGACCGCCTACCCCCAAGTCAAATCAGATCCCTACGCCTGGCCCTTCGACGGGCGCTTCACGCCCGCCGACACGGCGCTGATCATCATCGACATGCAACGCGACTTCTGTGACGTCGACGGCTGGGTCGGCCAGCATGGCGCGGACCCGGCACCGATGCGCGCCGTGGTCGAGCCGATCCGCGCTGTCCTCGGGCGCATGCGGGAGCTCGGGTTCCCGATCATCCACACCCGCGAAGGCCACCGGCCCGACCTTGCCGACCTCAACGACAACAAGCGCTGGCGGTCGGCGCGCGAAGGGGCCGAGATCGGCACCGCGGGGCCCTGCGGCCGGATGCTGACCCGCGGCGAGCCGGGCTGGGAGATCGTCCCGGAACTGACTCCGGCCGCCGGCGAACCGGTCATCGACAAGCCGGGCAAGGGCGCCTTCTATGCCACCGACCTCGAGCAGATCCTGCACGCGCGCGGCATCCGCAACCTGATCTTCACCGGGGTGACCACCGATTGCTGCGTGCACACCACCATGCGCGATGCCAACGACCGTGGCTTCGAGTGCATGCTGCTCGACGACTGCTGCGCCGCCTCGCTGGCGCATAACCACCAGGCGATCCTCAAGTTCACCAAGATGGGCGACGGTCTCTTCGGGACCGTCGGCACCTCGGCCCAGCTGTTCGAGGCGCTGGCATGATCAGGCTGATCGCGAAACGCTTTCTGAGTGCCGTGCCAAGCCTGATCGGGGTGATCATCGTCACCTTCGTGATCAGTCACACCCTGCCGGGCGATCCGGCTGCCTATTTTGCCGGTCCTTCCGCGACGGCGGAGTCGATTGCCGAGACCAAGGCGCGGCTCGGGCTCGACCAGCCGCTGCCGGTGCAGTTCGTGGCCTACGTGGGCGATCTCGTCCAGGGCGATCTCGGCCGCTCGTTCAATTCGGGTCAGCCCGTGCTGACCGACCTCGTGCGGCGGCTGCCCGCCTCCTTCGAGCTGACGCTCTACGCGCTGCTCTTTGCCATTGTCGTGGCGGTGCCGCTGGGGCTCTGGGCCGCGGTCAATCCGGGCTCGTGGATCGATCACCTGTGCCGCGGCACCGTGACCGCCGCCGCCGCCTTCCCGTCGTTCTTCACCGCGCTCGTGCTGATCTTCGTCTTCTACTACAAGCTCGGCTGGGCACCCTCGCCGATCGGGCGGCTGGCGATCTACTTCCCGATCCCGCCGACGGTGACGGGCTTCCTGACCGTCGACGCGCTCATCGCGGGCGACATCGAGACCGCGCGGGCCGCGCTCGGCCAGCTGATCCTGCCGGCGATCTCGCTTGGGCTCTTCGCGCTGGCACCGCTGGCGCGGATGACGCGGGCCTCCATGATCGGCGTGCTGGGCAGCGAATTCATCACCACCGCGAGGGCCGAGGGCCTGCCGCGCCGGAAGATCCTCTGGACCTACGGCTTCCGCAACGCGCTGCTGCCCGTGGTCAACATCCTGGGCATGATCTTTTCCTTCCTGCTCGGGGCCAACGTCCTGATCGAGCAGGTCTTCGGATGGCCCGGCATCGGCACCTACGCGGTCGAGGCCGTGCTGACCTCGGACTACGCGGCGATCCAGGGCTTCGTGGTGATGATGGCCATTCTCTACATCCTGCTCAACCTGGGCGTGGATATCCTGAACATGATCGTCGACCCGAGGGTACGCTACGATGACTGACCAGACGAACCTTTCCACCATCCCCGCGCAGCGGGAGCCTTCCAGGCTTGCCAACTTCTGGTCGGGCTTCGTCCATGCGATGAAGTCCAACCCGCTGACGGCCTTCGCGATGCTGCTTTTCTCGCTCTTCGTGATCGCCGCGATCTTCGGCGAGGCCATCGCGCCCTACGACGCGCTGGCGACTTCCTCCGACACGCTGCAGCCGCCAAGCTGGGCGCATCCGTTCGGCACCGATCAGCTGGGGCGCGACGTGCTGAGCCGCACGATCGTCGCCGCGCGCGTGGACTTCGGCATCGCCATCGCGGCGGTCTCGATCTCCTTCGTCCTCGGGCTGGGGTTCGGCGCCGCCGCCGGATACTTCGGCGGCTGGACCGACCGCATCGTCGGGCGACTGGTCGACACGATCATGGCCTTTCCCCTGTTCGTGCTCGCGATGGGCGTGGTCGCAGCGCTCGGCAACACGGTCTGGAACATCGTCTACGCCACCGCGATCATCAACCTGCCGTTCTACATCCGCTTTGCGCGGGCCGAGGTGAACAGCCGCCGCGACGCGGGCTTCGTCGAGGCCGCAAGGCTGAGCGGCAACAGCTCCGCGCGCATCCTCGCGGTGCACCTCGTGCCGAACATCCTGCCGCCGATGATGGTGCAGGTCTCGCTCAACCTCGGCTGGGCGATCCTGAACGCCGCCGGCCTGTCGTTCATCGGCCTCGGTGTCCGCCCGCCGACCCCCGAGTGGGGGATCATGGTGTCGGAAGGCGCCAACTACATCTTCTCCGGCGAATGGTGGATCTTCCTCTTCCCCGGGGGCGCGCTGGTCCTTGCCGTGTTCTGCTTCAACCTGCTTGGCGACGGGCTGCGTGACATCATCGATCCGAAAGGCCGCACATGACCCAGGTTCCCCTGCTCGACATCCAGAACCTGAAAGTCGATTTCGCGACCCGCGACGGCATGGTTCACGCCCTTGAGGACGTCTCGTTCAAGCTGGCCCGAGGCGAGACCATGGGGCTGGTGGGCGAAAGCGGTTCGGGCAAATCGGTGTCCGCCTACGCGGTCATGCGGCTGCTCGGCGGCTCGGCACATGTGACCGCCGACCGGATGATCTGTGGCGGGGTGGACCTGCGCAGCGCCAGCGATGCCGAGGTCGCGGCGATGCGCGGCAAGCGCATGACGATGATCTTCCAGAACGCGCGTGCCGCGCTGAACCCGATCCGTCCCATCGGCGAGCAGATCGTCGACGTGCTGCGGGCGCACCGCGCCATGCCCAAGCGCGAGGCCCGCAAGGCGGCGGTCGCAGCGCTGGCGGAGGTGCGCATTCCGGACCCCGAGCGGCGCTACCACGCCTATCCCTTCGAGCTGTCCGGCGGCATGTGCCAGCGCGTGATGATCGCCCTGGCGTTTGCCAGCGAACCGGAACTGCTGATTGCCGACGAACCGACCACCGGGCTCGACGTGACCACGCAGGCGGTGATCATGGATCTCATCCGCGAGAAATCCTCGCAGCGGCGGATGTCGACGATCCTGATCACCCATGACCTGACACTGGCGGCGGAATACTGCGATCGCTTCGCGGTGATGCACGCCGGCCATATCGTCGAACAGGGCACCACCAGCGACATCTTCCAGCGTGCGACGCACCCCTACACCGGCCTGCTGATGAAGGCGACGCCGCACGGGGCCGCCACGTTGTCTGAACTGGCAGCCATTCCGGGCTCCCTGCCCGACCTGCGCCGGGATCTGCCGCCGTGCCGCTTCGCCCATCGCTGTCCGCAGAGCACGCCCGGCTGCGCCGCGCCGCTGCCCCGGGTGCCGCTCGACGCCAGCCACGAGGTGGCCTGCCACATGCCATGGAAGGAAAGCGCATGACTGCTCCGCTTCTGGAACTGGAGAACCTCGAGAAGATCTACCCCACCGGCTCGGGCCAGCTGCACGCGGTGGACGGGGTCAGTCTCACCATTGCGCGCGGTGAAAGCCTTGGCCTCGTCGGCGAGTCCGGCTGCGGAAAATCCACGCTGGTGCGCGTGCTGTCGCGGCTGATCGACCCGACCGCCGGCGCGATCCGCATCGACGGACAGAGCATCGGCGACATTCCCGCCCGTCGGTTCGGCACCCACACCGAGCGCAAGCGCATCCAGGTGGTGTTCCAGGACCCGACCGACAGTCTCAACCCGCAATTCCGCATCTTCGACAGCATCGCGGACCCGCTGCGTCGTCTGGGCGGCAAGAAGACCCGCGCCGAGGTGTCGGAGGCGGTGCAGGAGGCGGCCCGCATCACCCGTCTGCCGCCGGAGCTTCTGAGCCGTTACCCGCACCAGCTGTCGGGTGGGCAGAAGGCCCGGGTGGGCATCGCGCGGGCGATCATCCTGCGTCCGGAGCTGCTGATCCTCGACGAGCCGACCTCGGCGCTCGACGTGTCGGTGCAGGTGGTGATCCTGCAACTGCTCGGAGAGCTGCGCGAGACGCTGGGGATGAGCTATCTTTTCGTCAGCCACGATCTCAACGTCGTCAAGCTGGTCTGCGACCGGGTGGCGGTCATGTATCTTGGCAAGATCATCGAATGCGCCCCGGTGAAGGAGATCTTCGAACGGCCGGCGCATCCTTACACCAAGGCCCTGCTCTCGGCGATCCCCGGCGCCGGCGAGGCGGCGCGCATCCGCCTCGATGGCGAGCCGCGCAGCCCGATCGACCCCGATCCGAACGTCTGCCGTTTCTACGGGCGCTGCCCCATGGGCCAGGACATTTGCGCCAGGAAAGCCCCGCCCCTGAGCGACCTCGGAGGCCACGCCGCCGCCTGTCATTTCCGTCTCGACCAAGAGGAAGTTTCCGCATGACCCTGACACATGAAGACTATGCCGCGCTGTCGGCCGGAGAAATCGCCGACGCCGTTCGCACGGGGCGCCTGTCGGCGGCCGAGGTCACCGAGGCTGCAATCGCGCGCATGGATCTGACCGAACCGCATCTGCACGCCTTCTGCACCCCGGCCCCCGAACTGGCGCGCAAGACCGCGGCCGCGGTCGATGCCGCGCGGGCTGCGGGCGAGACGCTGGGGCCGCTCGCGGGCGTGCCCGTGGGGATCAAGGACCTTGTCGCCACGAAGGACCTGGTCACCGCCATGGGGTCGACCATCTATCGGGATTTCGTCCCCGAAGACGACGACATCGTGGTCGAGCGGCTGAAGGCCGCGGGCGCGGTGATCCTCGGCAAGACGAACGTGCCGGAATTCGGCTACAGCGGCGTCGGCCACAACCCGGTCTTCGAGACCACCCGGAACCCCTGGAACACCGAGCTGACACCGGGCGGATCCTCGGCCGGATCCGGGGCCTCGGTGGCCGCCGGGGTGACCCCGTTTGCCATCGGCTCCGATGGCGGCGGCTCGGTCCGCATCCCGTCGGCGCACTGCGGGCTGGTGGGCATCAAGGCCTCGATGGGGCGCGTTCCGCTCTGGCCGGGGTGCCGCGACGAGCGCTATCCCGGCGTGTCGAGCTGGGAAAGCCTCGAGCATATCGGCCCGATGGCGCGCAGCGTGTCGGACGCGGCCCTGATGCTGTCGGTGATCGCCGGCCCGGACATGCGCGACCGGCACACGATCCCCAACGACGTGGCATGGCTCGACGAGGCGAAGGCCGGGCAACTGCCAAGGCTGCGCATCGCGTTCAGCGAGGATTTCGGCTATCTGGCCGTCGATCCCGAGGTGCGCCGCGTCGTGCGTGAGGCGGTTGCGGTCTTCGAGCGCGATCTCGGCTGCGAGGTGGTGGTGGCCGATCCCGGCTGGGAAGATCCGGGCGAGGACTTCTGGGGGCTCGTGCTGGCCGACAGCGACCTTGCCGGAATGCGGGCATGGCTCCCCGAGCACGCGAAGAACATGTCGCCGCATCTGGTGAAACTGCTGCAGGCCCGCCACGACGACGAGGCGTTTACCAACGCGAACATGGCACGAAAGAAGCTGTGCAACGTCGCGGCCAGATTCTTCGGGCAATACGACCTGCTGCTGTCTCCGACGCTGACCGTGCCCCCCTTTGCGCTGCACATGCAGGGCCCAGAGAAGACCGAGGGCCGGATTGTCGATCCGTCGGACTGGCTGGGCTTCTGCTTCCCCTTCAACATGACCGGACAACCCGCCGCGTCCGTGCCTGCGGGGCTTACGAAAGACGGGCTTCCGGTGGGGCTGCAGATCGTCGGGCGCCACCTGGACGATCCGCTCGTGCTGCGCGCGGCGGCCGCCTACGAAGCCGCCCGCCCGTGGTCCGGGCTGCGCCCCCCGCTGCTCGACACGCTGGAGGCCGCCTGATCCATGGCCGTGACCGAAGACGACGTGCGCCAGGGCCTTGCGGCCCTTGGCGTGACCCCCGCCGAGGAGCGCCTTGGCGCGATTGCCGCCGGGCTCGAACAGAACATGGCCATGGTGGCGACGGTCATGGCCGCGCCGCTGCGGCCGCGCTGCGAGAATGCGCCGGTCTGGATGCTACCGCCGGAGGAGGATGAATGACCGCCTGGATCGACCTTTCAGCCCATGAAATCGCCGCAGCGGTCCGCAGCGGTCGGATGACCGCACGCGGCGCGGTGGAGGCCGCGCTCGCCCGCATCGAGAAGACAGACAGCGCGCTCGTCGCCTTCACGACGGTGACCGGGGCCCGCGCCCTGGAGACCGCCAACCGCATCGACGCGCGCATCAGCGCCGGAGAGGATCCCGGCCCCCTGGCAGGTGTGCCCTTCGCGGTGAAGGATCTTGTCGATGTCGCGGGCGTCATCACCCGCGCCGGCTCCCGGATAAACATGGACAATGCGCCCGCCGCTGCTGATGCCCCTGTGGTCACGCGATTGGAGGCGGCCGGAGCGATCCTCGTGGGCGCGCTCAACATGGGCGAATACGCCTATGATTTCACTGGAGAAAACGACCATTTCGGCTCGACCCGAAACCCGCATGACCCGGAACGGCGGTCGGGCGGCTCGTCGGGTGGCTCGGGTGCCGCAACGGCCGCCGGAATGGTTCCGCTGACCGTGGGCTCCGATACCAATGGCTCGATCCGGGTGCCCTCCTCCTGGTGCGGGCTGTTCGGGCTGAAAGCGACCTACGGTCGGATCCCGCGCAGTGGCACCTTTCCCTTCGTCGACAGCCTCGATCACATCGGGCCGATGGCGCGATCGGTGCAGGACCTGGCGCTGGCCCTCGAGGCGATGCAGGGCAGCGACGCCGGCGATCCGGCCTCTGTCCCGCGTCCGCCCTGCGCCGCGCTTGAAACCCTGGATCAGGGCATTGGCGGGCTGCGTATCGCCCGTGGCTCCGGCGAGCTCGCGGCGACCGAGGGCGTCGCGAAAAACGCCCTCGACCGGGTCTGCGCCGCGCTTGGGGTGACGCTCGAAGCCGATCTGCCCGGTGCCGCGACGGCCCGGGCCTCGGCAGCGCTGATCACCGCCGTCGAAGGGGCCGCGACCCATGCCGAAGCGATGCAGACCCGCCCCGAGGACTTTGGCCGCCCGATGCGCGACCGGCTGCTGGCCGGCGCGCTGGTGCCGGGCGTGGCCTACGTGCGTGCTCAGCGGCTGCGCCGGCAGTTCGCCGAAGACGCCGCGGAGGTGTTCCGCCACGTCGATGCGATCCTGACGCCGACCACCCCCTTCCCTGCCCCACGCATCGACAGCGACACGTTGGAAATCGACGGACGCGAACAACCCTACCGGAAGCATATCGGCATCTTCACCCAGCCGATCAGCTTCATCGGACTGCCCGTGGTATCGGTGCCGGTTCAGAATGCCGCCGGGCCTCTTCCGCTCGGCATCCAGATCATCGCCCCGGCCTGGCGCGAGGACGTCGCCCTGCGCATCGCGCGCACGCTCGAGCTTTCGGGGACCTGTGCCGCGCCCGTCCCGGCCTTCGAGGAGACCAGCGCATGACCCGCGACGACATCAACCAGCCCGGACCGCTCGCCGAGATCACGGCCGCCTTCGAACGCTACGAGGCCGCGCTGACGAGCAACGACGTGGCGGTGCTGGACGAGCTCTTCCTCGTCGATCCGAAGACGATACGCTACGGCATCGGCGAAAACCTCTACGGGCATGACGAGATTGCCGCCTTCCGCGCGGCACGTCCGGCGTCGGGACTGGAGCGCTCGCTGGAGCGGACGGTGATCACCAGCTACGGGAGCGACTTCGCCACGGCGATGACGCTGTTCCGGCGGGCCCTCGGCAAGATCGGGCGACAGTCCCAGACCTGGGCGAAAATAGATGGCGATTGGCGCATCGTCGCGGCGCATGTCAGCGTTATTCCCGAAACGGAGGATGCATGACGGAACGCGACACCCGGCTGCAACCCGCCCCGGGCGAGACCAGCACGGCCGCCGTGGTCCGGGAGCTGAGCGCGCAGATCGTCTCGGGCAAGCTGCCGCCCGGCAAGAAACTCGACGAGGCGCTGATCGGCGAGTATTTCGGGGTCTCCCGCACGCCGGTGCGCGAGGCGTTGCGCGAGCTGGCCGTGGTCGGACTGGTGGAAACACGCCCGCATCGCGGCGCGTTCGTGGCCGAGGTGTCGACCGACAAGATGCTCGAGAAGTTCGAGTTCATGGCCGAGCTCGAGGGCCTCTGCGCGGGCTATGCGGCGCGACGCATGGACGCCGCCGCCAAGGCGCGGCTTGCCGAGATCCACGACGCCGGCCTCGCGCTGGTCGAGCAGCGCGACCGCGCGGCCTATCGCGCCCACAACACGCTTCTGCACGAAGCGATCTACGACGGCGCCGGCAACGACAGCCTGCGCGATGCGACCCTTACCATCCGCCGGTCCGTGGCCGCCTTCCGCGCCGCGCAGTTCGACCTGAAGGAGCGGATCGGAAATTCGCAGGTGGAACACGGCCTCATCGTCGCCGCCATCGACCGCGGGGATGCCGATGAGGCCACGCTGCTGATGCGGCGCCACATCCTGACCGTGATGGAGGCCGCCGAGGCCTACCTGCGCGAAAAACGCGTCATTCCTCTCTGACAAAAGGCCCTTTCAATGACATCCACACCACCCGAAACGCTTCTGGTCGCCGTTTGTGGTGCGCATATGCGTGGCATGCCCCTTGAGCCGCAGATGCGGCAATGCGGTGCCACGTTCGACAGCGAGGCGCAGACCGACGACAGCTATCGGTTCTACGCACTCACCGCCAAGGATCCCATCCGCCCCGGCCTGATCCGCAACGCCGCGGGCAGCGGTGCGCCGATCGCGCTGGAGCTGTGGTCGATCACGCCGGCCGGGCTCGGCCAGCTGATGACGATGATCGACACCCCGCTCGGCATCGGGACCCTGCAGCTCTCGGACGGGCGCAAGGTGAAGGGGTTCGTCTGCGAGGCGGTCGCCGCGGAGGCCGACGCCGAGGATATCACCGCGCTCGGATCGTGGCGGGCCTTCATGGCCTCCCGCGCCCAGCCGGCCACGACCAAGTGAAAGGACAGCCCATGACCACCCAGTGGGACCGCGCCACCGGCGCATTGGACATCGCGACCCTCAAGGCGCTTTTCGCGAGCGGAAGCCTGACGCCGGAAAGCCTGATCGACGCGATCTATGACCGGATCGCCGCCCGTGGCGACGACCATGTCTGGATCCACCTCATCGACCGGGAGACCTCCAAGGCACGCGCCCGCGCGCTCATGGCGGATCCGGCAGCGAAGGAGCTTCCGCTCTACGGCATTCCCTTCGGCATCAAGGACAATGTCGACCTCGAAGGCGTGCCCTCCACCGCGGCGGTGCGCGCCTGGAGCAGGATGCCCGAGGCGTCGAGCCCGCTGGTGCAGACGCTGCTCGACGCCGGCGCGATCCCGATCGGCAAGCAGAACCAGGATCAGCTGGGCATGGGCGTGGTCGGGGTGCGCACCGACTACGGCATTCCGCAATGCGTCTTCGACGCGCGCTACATTTCCGGCGGCTCGACCTCGGGCGGCGGCGTGAGCGTCGGGGCCGGGCTCGTGAGTTTCGCCGTCGCGAACGATGCCGCGGGCTCCGGTCGGGTGCCGGCAGCCCTGAACAACATCGTCGGATACAAGCCGACGCCCGGTCTCGTGCCGCGCGCGGGCCGCTCGATGGCCGGCATGGTCGGGACCGAGAACTTCCTTACGCTCACCATGGAAGACAGCGTGCTGCTCAGCAACCTGTGGTTCCGCCATGAGCCCGGCGATCCGTTCTCGAAGCCCGAGGCCGACGGCTTCCGTGTCTCCTGCGCCCCGGCGCCGGCGTCCTTCCGGTTCGCCATTCCCGACGCGGCGACACTCGACACCGATGGCGACGCCGAATCCGCGCGACTGTTCCGCGAGAACGTCGCACGGCTCGAGGCCCTGGGCGGCACCGCCGTCGAGATCGACATGACGCCCTATCTTACCGCTGCAAAGATGCTCTACGAAGGGCCCTTCATCGCGCAGCGCTACGCCAACTTCGGCGACAGGTTCAACGGCAACGAGGACGCGCTCTGCCCTCCGACGCGCGAGATCCTCTCGTGGGGCCGGAAATACAGCGCGCGGGACGTCTACAAGGCCCAGTACGTCATGGCCGGCTACAAGCAGCAGATCCGGCAGCTCTTTCGCGACGTCGACCTGCTGGTCACCCCGACCACGCCGTCGACCTACACGATCGAGGCCCTGCTGGCCGACAATATCGCGCTCAACGCGAAGATGGGGACCTACACCAACTTCGTGAACCTGCTTGACCTGCCCGCGGCCTCGATCCCGGCCGGCTTCCGCAAGGACGGCATCCCGCTCGGCACCATGCTCATCGGGCCGTCGCTGGGGGATGACCTCGTCTGTCGCGTCGGCGCCGCACTGCATGCCGCGCTGGGAATCGCTCCCGGGCTTGCCGGGAAGCCGGAACTCGCCGAGGCCTCGTGATCGGGGACCTCGGTGCGCCGGGGTCGCAAACCAGGAAGGGCCGCGTTTCCGCGGCCCTTTCTCATAGTCCCAGCAAGGCTTCCACGTCGGCGAGGCCGGCGATGGGCCGCGTCCCGTCCGGTGGATCGCCAAGGAAGGCCACCTGCATACCTGCGGCCTGCCCGGCGGCTGCTCCGGTGGGGCTGTCCTCGACCGCAAGCACCTGCTCGGGCCTCAGCCCCAGCAGCGCCGCACCCTGAAGGTAGGGTTCGGGGTCGGGCTTGCCCCGCGTCACGTCATCGAGCGACACCACGCCCACCATCCGGTCGCGAATGCCGAGCGCTTCGAGATTTGCCTCGACCACCCGGCGGCCCGAGTTGGACACCGCCACCTGTGGCACCCCTGCCGCCGAGAGGGCCTGGATGACCTCGGCCGCGCGCGGAACCGGCGCGACTTCGCGGGCCACGCGCGCGCAGTAGCTGTCCTGGATCTGCGACATCCACACATCGCGTGCGACGCCCGGCAGCTGAGGGGCGAGCGTCTTCCAGACATCGTCCATATGCACGCCGAGGAAGCGTTCCGGCGGGTCGGCGCGCAGATCGAGGGAATGGCCGAGGCAGACCTCCAGCAGCACCCGGTGATGCAGCGGCTCGCTGTCCACGAGGGTGCCGTCGATGTCCCATGCGACTCCGCGCAAAGCCATCAGTGCAGCCCCTTCAGCCGCGCGTAGAGCTCGTGATACCGGGCATATCCCGCGTCATAGGTCTCGCGGTTTGCCGGGTCGGGCCGGATCAGGTCGGCTTCGCTCACGAAGGCACCGATCCCGTCCCAGTCCGCCGCACCCACGCCCACCGCCGCAGTCCAGGCGGCACCGAGGCAGGATCCGGGGTGGCTGCCAAGCCGCTGCACCGGCGCGTTCAGGATGTCGGCGACGATCTGCATCCAGACCGTGCTGCTCGCGCCGCCGTCCGAGACGAGGAAACGTCGGGGTTCATGTCCCATGTCCCGCAACTCGTCCACATGATGGCGCAAAGCGTAGCCGTAGCTCTCGAGCACCGCCCGCCAGATGTGTCCCAGCCCGTGCGACAGGGTGAGCCCCTCGATGACCCCGCGCGCCGAAGGGTCGTGGATCGGGGTCTTTTCACCCAGGAAATAGGGAAGCACCGTCAGCTCATCTGCCCCGGCCGGCACGTTTGCCGCCATGGCATCAAGCGCCGCGTGGGGCGATCCCCCGAAGTCGCGCCCCTCGCAGAAGGTCCGCACCGCCCAGTTCAGCACCGAGCCGCCGGTCGACATGCAACCGTTGGGCATGAACAGGCCGGGGATGAGGTGGTAGTCGAGGTAGAGCCGGGCATCGGGCTCGGCACGATCCGTGGCGGTCATCACGTCGACCGCACCACCGAACTTCAGCAGAACGTCTCCGGCCTGCGTCACCCCGGCACCGAGCGCGGAGGCGATCATGTCGGCGGCGCCTCCGGTCACCGGCGTTCCCTCGGCCAGGCCGGTCGCGGCCGCGGCGGCGGCGGTGACATGGCCCTGCACCGCAACGCTCTCGATCCGCGGGGGCAGCGCCTCCCATGGCACGCCGGTCATCGCGGCGAGCTCCTGCGACAGCGTGCCGGTCGCAACGTCCGTCACCCCCGCCTCGAGTGCCCAGTTCTGCTCTACCGTCTTCACGCCGGTCAGGCGCCAGTTGATGTAGTCATAGGAGCCGAACACCGTCGCGATGCGGGAATGCACCTCGGGCTCGTGGCGCGCCAGCCAGCGCAGTTTCGCGCCGACAAGCTGCTGGTTCACGCCATTTCCGGCGCGCGACAGGAACGTCTCCTCGTCGATCTCGGCGCGCATCTCGGCCACTTCGGTTCCCGAACGGCCGTCGCTTTGCTGGATCGACGCGCGCAGCAACCGGTCCTGCGCATCAAGCAGGACCACCGCCGGCAGCATGCCGGAGGTGCCGATCGCGGCGATCTCCGACGCATCGCGCCCGGCACGCTCCAGCAGTTCGGGCACGATCTCGCAGAGGTTGCCCCACCATTCGGCGGGGTCCTCTTCGGCCCATCCGGCCTTGGGCGAATGCAGGCTCACCGGGCGCGAGGCCACGGCGAGGATCTTGTCCGGCAGTTCCATCAGCAGACCGATGGTCGAGGTGGTGCCGATGTCCAGTCCCAGTATCAGGCTCATGACGCTGTCACCCGGCTCAGCGCAGGGTGCCCACCTTGTCCATGAAGCGCTTGACGCGATCGGCGTCCACCGCATTCCAGGTATCGCCGTCGACCTTGAAGTGCGTGCCGATGACGCAGCCCTGCGCGACCGAGAAGACATCCGAGATATTGTCGATGTTCACGCCGGTGTTGGCAAAGACGGGCACGTCCTCGACGGCTTCGCAGACCTTGCGCAGGTCCGACTGCTCTGCCGGCTGGCCGGTGATGGGCCCCGAGACAAGGATCGCGTCCGCCAGCGAGGAGAAGACCGCGCTCTTGGCGCGCAGCTCGATCGGGCGCTGGTCGAGCGAGTGGGCGAACTCGGCGTTGATGTTGAAGAGCATCTTCATGTCATCGCGCTTGAGGTTGGTCCGCAGCCGCGACGCCTCGGCGCAGTTGGGCTCCCAGATGCCCATGTCGGAGGCGAACACGCCGGTGAAGATCTCGCGCACGAAGGAGGCGCCGGTGACCGACCCGATGGCGATCGAGCTTTGCGGATCCCACAGGTAGTTCACCCCGAACGGAACCTTCAGGATCGGCTTCACGGCGGTCACGACAGCGGTCATCGCCGCGACGCTCTCGGGCGAGCCCTTGAACACGTAGGGGCGGTCGTTCTCGTTGCCGAACATGATCGCGTCGACGCCGCCGGCCTGAAGCTTTTCGATATCGGCGATGACATCCTCGATCAGCCCGTCCATGCCGCGATCGGCATCGTAAAGCGGCGAGCCCGGCAGGGCGCCGATGTGGGCCATGGAAATGACGGCTTTCTTCTTGTCGCCGAAAAAGTCGAAGGGCATTCAGGTTCTCCTTGGGAAGGGTAGGTCAGGTTTCCTCTGCCACCCGGATCTCGACCCCTGCCCCTGCAAGGGCGGACGCGAGATCGGAGGGCGGCGGAGCGTCAGTGATCAGCACCGAGGCTTCGGACAACGCGGCAACGCGGATGGTCGAAAGGCGCCGAAATTTTGTTGAATCGCACAAGAAAACGCGATGGGCTGATCGTTCGAGGTAGATCTTCTTGAGCTCGCTGTCCTCGATCGAATAGTCGTAGAAGCCTTCGTCGGACAGGCCGGACACGCCGATCACGGCGACCTCGAAATGCAGCTTGGAAAAACTCTCGATGGCACTGGGGCCGGTGATCGAAAGTTCGCTGGGCCGGGTGCGGCCCTCGGGCAGATAGACCTCCGTTCCCATCGCGCCGAGCGACGTGGCCACCCGCAGGCTGTTGGTGAAAACGTGTCGCTGGCCGCCGCGGCGCGCCAGAGCCTCGGCCGCGAACAGGCACGTGCTGCCCACGTCGATGGCCACGGAGCGGAATCCGGAAAGAAGATCAGCAGCTTCCGCGGCGATGAGCCGCTTGGCATCGGAGTTGTGGGCGGCCCGTGCCTCGAAGTCCGGTTCGATGTCGTCGATGACCTTGAGCGGACCGGACGCCCGCCTGCGCGCGCCTCCGTGCACCCGTTCGAGCAGCCCTTCGCGTTCCAGTTCCGCGAGGTCGCGGCGCACCGTCATGTCAGAGACGTCAAAGTCCCGCGCCAGATCGGCCACGGCCACCGAGCCGCCCTCGTGCAGGCGCTTCAGGATCGCGTTCATCCGAATTTGTGCTGGTGTTCGGTTCTTCGTGCTCATGGTGGTCTCATGCCTCGTCTTCGCTCAAAGTAAACATTTAAACCAACACATGCAAACAAAAAGCTTGCTTATGGTGTTTGATTTTGTTTCGATGCCCTCAAAGGAGCCTCTAAATATGAACCAGAACACCCTTTCCGAACAAGTACACCCGGATCTGAACACGAAGCGTGCGTTTCTGACCGGCGGAGCCACCGGCATCGGCAACGCCATCGCGCGCGGGCTTGCTGCACAGGGTGTGACGGTTGCCATTGCCGACCTTGATGAAGAGGCCGCCAAGGCCGCCGCCGCCGCACTTGGCGGGGGACACGTCGGTATCGGCGTGGATGTGCGAGACCCGGACTCGGTCACGCGGGCCTTCGCCGAGGCGGTCGAAATCCTTGGGGGCGTCGAGATCTGCATTGCGAACGCCGGCGTCTCCTCCATGCGTCCGGCGGTCGATCTCACGGTCGAGGACTGGGATTTCAACATGAATGTCAACGCGCGCGGGGTGTTCCTCACCAATCAGGCCGCGGCGCGGCATTTCCAGAAGACCGGAACCGGGGTGATCGTGAACACCGCGTCGCTGGCGGCCAAGGTCGGCGCGCCCTTCCTTGGTCATTACAGCGCCTCGAAATTCGCCGTGGTGGGCTGGACGCAGGCGCTCGCGCGCGAGCTTGCGCCCCTCGGCATTCGCGTGAACGCCGTCTGCCCCGGCTTCGTGAAGACCGGCATGCAGGACCGCGAGGTCGAATGGGAGGGGACGCTGCGCGGCATCAGCGGGCCCGAGGTGGTGCAGGATTACATCGACCAGACACCGCTCGGACGTCTCGAGACACCGGAAGACGTGGCCAATGTCGCGATCTTCCTTTGCTCGGAGGCGGCGCGCTTCATGACCGGACAGGCGATCAACGTCACCGGCGGCGTCTACATGACCTGATCGGCAGCGGATCAACCGGAAAGGAAGACGCCATGGCAGACATCGTCATGAAGGGCGTTTCGCGCGACTACGGGCGCGGCATATACGGCGTACGGGACGTCGATCTGGAAATTCGCGACGGCGAATTCATGTGTTTTCTCGGGCCGTCGGGCTGCGGCAAGTCGACGACACTGCGCATGATCGCCGGGCTCGAGGACATCACCTCCGGCAGCCTGTCGATCGGTGGCCGCGACATGACGCACACCCGGCCACGCGACCGCAACATCGCGGTCGTGTTCCAGACCTACGCGCTCTACCCGCACATGAGCGTGCGCGACAACATCGCTTTCGGGATGAAGATGCGAGGGGTGGGGCGTGACGAACGCGACGCCCGCACCGCCGCCGCCGCCGAGAAGCTCGGGCTGACCAAATATCTCGAGCGCAAACCGGCTGCCCTGTCGGGCGGCCAGCGGCAGCGGGTGGCCCTCGGGCGCGCGATCGTCCGCGAGCCGGATGTCTTCCTGATGGACGAGCCGCTGTCGAACCTCGACGCGACGCTGCGCGCGGAAATGCGGCTTGAGCTGGTGCGTCTCCACCGCGAACTGGGCAAGACCACCGTCTTCGTCACCCACGACCAGGTCGAGGCGATGACCATGGGCGAGCGCATCTGCATCCTGCGCGACGGCGAGATCATGCAGGTCGGCCGGCCGTTGGAGGTCTACGACAACCCGGTGAACATCTTCGTGGCGCGTTTCCTGTCGTCCCCGCCCATGAATATCCTGCCCGCGACGCTCGCTGACGGGCAGATCAGCACCGAGATTGCGCATTTCGATCTCGCCCCCGGCCAGAAGCACGCCTATGCGGAGGCGCAGACCCGGCCCTTGATGCTGGGTATCCGGGCCGAGGACTTCTACGCGGAACCGGCCCCCGGTCGGGTTCCCGTGCGTGGCAGGCTTCAGGTGATCGAGGCGCTCGGCGCCGAGAACATCCTCATTCTGGACCTCGCCGGTCAGCAGATCGCCGCCCGGGTCGACCGCCGCTTCCTGCCGGAGGTCGGAGACGAGATCGTCCTGCACCTCGACGTGGATTCCATCCATCTCTTCGACGCCGAGACCGAAATGGCCTTCGCGCGGCCCGATCCCGAGAGCCTGCGCGCATGAGGTTTGCGTCGCTGCTCCGCCACGCCGCGCTTGTCGCCGTCTGTCTCGTCGTGGCGCTGCCGATCTTCTGGCTGCTGCGCACCAGCCTCGTACCGCCAGAGCTTTCGTATGACCCGCGGATCTGGCCAAAGTTCAGCACCGAGAACTACCGGACGCTGTTCGCCGGAAACGGATTCGGGCGCAATTACCTCAATTCGATCATCGTGGCGCTTGGCTCGGTGCTGCTGGCGACGCCTCTGGCGGCGCTCACCGGCTATGCCTTCGCGCGGTTCCGCACGGGTGGCAAAGCGGCGCGCTTCGCGGTCCTGGCGACGCAGATGCTGCCGCCGGTGGCGCTGGCTCTGCCCACCTTCATGATCTACCGCGAGCTTGGGCTCACCAATTCGCTGACCGGCCTCGTCATCGTCTACGCCGTGGTCAACCTGCCCTTCCTGACCTGGATCCTGATGGGGTTCTTCGAAGGCATCCCCACCGACCTCGAGGAAGCGGCAATCACGGACGGTGCCACGAACTGGCAGGCCTTCCTGCTGGTGGTGCTGCCGGTGGCCCGGCCCGGCATCGCCGCCGCGGTGGTGCTGGGGTTCATCCTTGCATGGAACGAGTTCCTCTTCGCCCTGATCCTCAGCGGGCCTTCCACGGCGACGGTGCCGGTGGCGCTGGCGGCGCTGCAGACCTCGAACGGGGTCGAGATCGGCAAGGTGGCCGCCGGCGTCGCGCTTGCCATCGTGCCGCTGATGATCGTCTCGCGCTTCATCCAGAAATACCTCGTCCGCGGCCTGTCCTTCGGCGGCGTCAGTTGACCCGCCGCCGCGGCGACGCCGCGTACCAATACGAGAGGCCGCACGAAACGGCCCGAATTCATCTCTGCAACAGGAAAGGATTCTTCATGACGATCAAGATCACCCATGCCTCCTCACTGGCCTTGCTTGCCGGGCTGATGGCCACCCCTGCCGCCGCACAGGACATGACCATCCGCGCCCTGATGGAGGACGTGCCCGAAACCCGCATCATCGAAGCCATGCTGCCCGAGTTCACCGAAGAGACCGGCATCGACGTCGAGTTCGAGAAGGTCGGCTATGGCGACATGCACGACAAGCTGGTCGCTCAACTGGTCGGCGGGACGTCCTACTACAATCTCCTGTCGGTCGACTTCCTCTGGGCCGGCGAATTTCCCGAGGCCGGCTGGCTCACCGATCTGACCCCCTATGTCGAGGCCAGCGAGTTCGACATGTCGGGGTTCATCCCCTCCATGCTCGACCTGCTCGGCGCGAGCGAAGACAGCCTGCCGATCCTGCCGATGTACAACTACTCGATGGGTCTGATCTACCGCACCGACCTGCTCGAGGCGCGCGGCGAGACGCTGCCCGATACGCTCGAAGGCTACGTCGAACTGGCCAAGGCGGTCTCGGCCGATGGCGAGGTGGTGGGCGCCGCCATGCAGGGCCAGAAGGGCGACCCGAACTCCATGGAGTTCTCCAACTACCTGTTCTCCGCAGGGGGCGCCTATCTCGACGAGGACGGCGAGGTTGCGCTCGACAGCGACGCGGCGGTCACGGCGCTCACGCTTTACACCGATGCCATCCAGAACGCGGCGCAGACCGGTGCGCTGTCCGCGACACTGGATGACACGATGCGCCTGATGTGCAGCGGCGAAGCCTTCTCGATGGTCACCTACTGGTGGATGCTGCCGCAGCTCGACAACGCCGAGAACTGCCCGGACGTGGCCGGCAAGCTGGCCCTGTCGGTGATGCCCGGTGGTGCCGGGGAATCCGGCGGCTGGGGCTGGGGCATCCCCGCAAACGTGCCGGATGACGAAAAGGAGGCCGCCTGGACCTTCATTTCGTGGGTGCAAAGCCATGAAATCGCCGTCAGACGCGCGGTCGAGGGTCACTCGCCGGTGCAATCCGACGTCTTCTCGGCGCCGGAGGTGCTCGAAGCGCACCCCTATTACGCCGATGGCCAGGAGGTCGTCGAGGCGGGGAAATCCTTCCCGATCTTCACCTACACCGCGCAATACGAGGACGTTCTGGGCACGCAGATCTCGCTTGCCGCAAGCGGTGACGCGACCCCGGAAGAGGCGATCACCACCGCGGCCGAAGGTCTTGCCGACCTGATGGCCGACTGAGCCGTCCCGGCCCCGTCCCGGGATCGGGACGGGGCATCTGCCCAATCCCCCCCGGAGCCCCCGATGTCCGATTACAGCATCTCCCGCGCCCGCCGCCGCCTCGGCCGACTGTTCGCGGCCCCCGGTCTCAGCGTCCTGGCCATCACCATGGGGCTGCCGCTGGGCTATGCGCTGGTGATCTCGCTGTCGAACATGACGCTGATCCGGCCCCGCCTTGCCCCGTTCCAAGGCCTGGAGAACTACCTCGAGGTCCTGTCGGATCCGATGTTCTGGTCCTCTCTGGGGGTGACGCTCCGGTTTTCCGCCGCCTCGGTGATCGGCGAGTTCGTGGTTGGCCTCGGCATCGCTCTGCTGCTGACCAAGGTCGTGCGGATGCGCGCGATCTACTTCGCCATACTCACCCTGCCGATGGCCATGTCGCCGGTGGCCGTGGCGCTGATCTGGAAGATGCTTCTGCAACCCAACCTCGGGATCATCAACACCACGCTGGCGGGGCTCGGCATCGCGCCGGTCGACTGGCTGGGCACATCCGACCTCGCGCTCTCGACCCTCGTGTTCGTCGAGATCTGGCAGCAGACGTCCTTCGTGGTGCTGCTGCTCTCGGCCGGGCTGGCCTCGATGCCGCGCGATCCGTTCGAGGCGGCCGAGGTCGACGGCGCGGGCCCGCTGGCGCAATTCTGGTACATCACGCTGCCGATGCTGCGGCCCGTCGCGAGCATCGCCATCGTGATCCAGCTGATCAACGAATTCCGCACCTATGATCTGGTCTACGTGATGACCAAGGGCGGGCCCGGCATCTCCACCGAACTGCTTTCCTTCTTCGCGTACAAGCGCGCCTTCCAGGGGCTGGCGATCAACGAGGGCAATGCCGCCGCATTCCTGCTGCTGCTGGTCGTGCTGAGCATCACCGTCGTCTTCTTCTGGCTGCTCGAACGCCGCCGCTGAGCTCAGGCGAAAGGCCAGCCCGTCGCGCCGAGGCTGCGTGTCCCGGCGCTTTCCAGCGCAAGTGCCACCTCGGCAAGCCGCGCATCCTCGCCCGCCGCGCCCAGAAGCGTGACGCTCCCCGGCCGGCCGTCCGTGCGCGGTGGCACCGGCACCGCGAGGCCGCACATGTCCAGGAGATTCACGAAGTTCGTGTAGGTGCCAAGGTTCGAGTTCGGCCCCACCGGGTCGCGCTCGAGGTCGGTGACCGTGTAGAAGGTGGGGATCGTCGGCACGCACAGAATGTCGATATCCGAAAGCGGCCCCTCCACCTTCCGGGCGAGATCCTTCAGCCGGTAGAAGCCGCGAAAGGCGTCCGTGGCCGACAGCTGCTCGGCCTTGCAGATGATCTGCCGCGTGACCGGCAGCACTGCCTCGGGGTCCCGCTCGAGAAGCTCTTCGATGACGCTGTGCCGCTCGGCCACCCAGGCCCCTTCGTAGAGCATTTCGGCGACGTCGTAGAAGGGGCTGAAATCCATCTGCACGATCCGGTGTCCCGCGTCTTCGAGCAGGGCCAGCGAGGCGTGGAACGAGTCTTCCTGCACCGTGTCACCAAAGGTCTTCAGCGTCGCGGCATCTGGCACGCCGATACGCAGGCCCGACGGCGGCTGCCCCAGGGCGCGCGTCTCGACCCGCTTCGCGTAGCTGTCGGCGGGATCGAAGATCGCCGCCACGCGATAGGCGCGATAGGCGTCCGCGACGGTCAGCCCGAAGACCGAGATCGTCTCGACCGACCGGCAGGCCGGCACCGAACCGGAAGCCGAGAGGCTGCCCAGCGTCGGCTTCAGCCCGACGATGTTGTTCAGCGCCGCGGGCACACGTCCCGAGCCCGCTGTGTCCGTCCCCAGCGCAAAGCTGACGATGCCGTGCGCCACCGCCACGCCCGAGCCTCCCGACGAGCCGCCGGGGACGATCTCGGGGTCGATGGCATTGCGCGGAGCGCCGTAGGGGGTCCGCACGCCGACGAGACCGGTTGCGAACTGATCGAGGTTGGTCTTGCCGATGACGACCGCCCCTGCCTCGCGCAGACGCGCCACCACGAAGGCGTCCTCGGCGGGCGCATATTCCCACGCCGGGCAGGCCGCGGTGGTCGGCAGCCCCGCCACGTCGATATTGTCCTTGACCGCAAAGGGCACGCCCCAGAGCGGCCTTGCGGCGTCTCGCGGCCCGAGCCCACGGACCTCCTCGAGAACGTCTTCCTCGTCGCGCAGGCTGATGAAGATCCCGGGATCGGCCACCTCGCGGATGCGCGCATAGACCTGACGGATCACATCCTCGGGCTGCAGGCCTTCGTCGAAGGCATGAAACAGGGCATCGAAATTCAGCGGGATCATCTTTGGCACTCTCCGGTCTTTCGAGAGAGTTGAAAGTGAAAGCGCGGATAAACTCAATTGCCAAGATTTCAGATAAGTGCTGCATTCAGCGCAGCACAAGGAGATCGGGATGCGCCACCTTAAGGACTTTCACTACATCGAGGCCGTCATGCGCGCGGGCTCGATCCGAAAGGCTGCCGAAGACCTCAACATAACCGGCTCGGCGCTGAACCGACGCATCCAGAACTTCGAGGCGGACTTCGGTGCGCAGATCTTCGAACGGTTGCCGCGCGGGATGCGCCTCAATCCCGCGGGGGAACTGCTCATCCAGCATTTCCGCGCGCAGCGAAGCGATCTGCGACGGGTTCAGAGCCTCGTCAACGATCTCAACGGAGAACGCCGCGGGCATGTCTCGATCGCCTGTTCGCAGGCGCTGGCGCCTTATTTCCTGCCGCAGCAGATCGCGCGCTACCGCACCGAACACCCTGCGGTGACCTTCTCGGTGCAGATCCGGGACCGGGCCTCGGCCGAGGCGGACCTGCGGAGCTTCGAGAGCGATCTCGCACTGGTGCTGGAGCCCGTCCACCTCGTCGATTTCGAGGTCCTCGCCGCGGTTCGCCAGCCGGTGCATGCCATAATGCGCACCGACGATCCGCTGAGCCGCCACGAGGAAGTCAGGCTGCGCGACTGCCTCGACCGCACCCATGTCGTGCCGAACCGGGCCTATGCCGTGCGCCACATGCTGGACGCGGCACTGGCCGGGACCTCTCGGCAGCTCTCGGCCGCCGTGGAAACCGACTCCTTCGACTTCATGCGACACTACGTCGAGTACGAGGATGCCATCGCTTTCCAGATCCCGATCGGCCTGCGGCTGCCGGACGGTCTGACCTCGCGGCCCCTGGCGTCACGCGACATGGCCCCCGGCTCGCTGCTGCTGGGGCAGTTGCGCGGGCGCAGCCTGCCGGTCGCCCCGGCACGGTTTGCACAACGGCTGGCCGAGGTGCTTCAGGACCTGCCCGGGTGATGAATATTTTACAGCGCTCAGGTGCGAAAATAGCAGAATTCGGCATCACGATAAGACGCTAGCCTGGACCCCGGACAATCGACGGAGTTTCCCATGCCAAGCATCGAAGCACGCCCCTACGCCTGGCCCTTCAATGGCGACCTGCGCCCGGAGAACACGGCGCTGATCGTCATCGACATGCAGACGGATTTCTGCGGGCCGGGAGGATACGTGGACAAGATGGGCTACGACCTCTCGCTCACCCGTGCCCCGATCGGCCCGATCTCGGCGCTTCTCGAGGCCATGCGCGCGGGTGGCTACCATGTCATTCACACGCGCGAGGGACACCGGCCCGACCTTGCCGACCTTCCGGCCAACAAGCGCTGGCGTTCGCAGCAGATCGGTGCCGGGATCGGCGACGCCGGCCCATGCGGCCGCATTCTGGTTCGCGGCGAACCGGGGTGGGAGATCATCGACGAGCTGGCGCCCCTGCCCGGCGAGGTGGTCATCGACAAGCCCGGCAAGGGCAGCTTCTTCGCGACCGACCTAGAACTCATCCTCCGCACGCGCGGCATCGAGAATCTTCTGCTGACCGGGATCACCACCGATGTCTGCGTTCATACCACCATGCGCGAGGCGAACGACCGGGGCTTCGAATGCGTGCTGCTCGAGGACTGCTGCGGTGCCACGGATCGCAGCAACCACGATGCGGCGATCAATATGGTGCTGATGCAGGGCGGCGTGTTCGGCTGCGTCGCGACCTCTGCGGACGTGCTGGAAACGGTGGCCTCGTGAGGCCCGAGGTCTTCGCGGGCCTGATCGACGGCGGATGGGCCGGGCTCGACTTTGCGGACTTCCGCCCCGGGGTCACGATCCACAGGCTCTGGCGCGACCCCGGAAGCGGCGCCGAATGGGCCCTTCTGAAATACCGCGCCGGCGCCTCGGTGCCGCGCCATCGCCACCCCGGCCCGGAAACCATCCTCGTCCTCGAGGGGGCGCAGAGCGACGAGCATGGGACCTACGAAACCGGCGCGATGGTCTGCAACGCCCCGGGAAGCGTGCACTCGGTCCGGTCCGAGGGGGGGTGCGTCGTGCTGATCCACTGGGCGCTGCCCGTCGAGATCCTCGAAGAGCCCCGCGCAACCACGTAGCAGGTTCCGCTCTTCCAGACGCCGGCAGGCCGCGACCCGCAGCGACCTCCGGCCTGCGGATATTCGACGAGAGGCAGATCGGGACCGGTGTGCATCCGCCGGGCATTTAGACAGCCTGGACGCGGCGCGGAGGCGGTGTCTGGAGGGGGCCCGGACGGCATGTGCCTCCGGGTGCAGGCCTGCGTGCAGAGCGCCGTTGGGCAGGGTGGCTGCGCGCTTCATGCGCATTGCGCATGCCCCTGGTCCGATTGGTCATTAGGTTCTTTGCGCCTGTTTGCGGGATAGTCGCATACGAACACTCCCTGATTGCGACGAAAAGCCGGGCGTGCCCGGTTGTCCTGCGGCCCCCGCAGGGCAGTGCCGCTCCGCCCCCGGTGGCGCGCGCCCTCAAAGGCCAGACATGACGAATTTCCTCAACCGCGCGCGCCTGTCCCGGACGCCTCTCGCCGGAGCGGATCCGCGAGACGGACTTGCGCGCTGCTGCAGTGCCCTGGCGCTGACGATGATCGCGACGCAGGTGCTGGGCCGGCTCGGCGAGGCGCTTCTGCCGGCCGCCTTCCTGCCCGCCACCGGCACGCTTCTCACTGCCTCGGCCTGTGCCGCCGTGGCGCTGGCCGCGTTGCGCCTGCCCGACGTGCAGCGGCTTACGCAGGTTTTCGCGTTCATCGCCCTGTTCTGCGCTGCGCTGCTGCTGATCACGACCCCCGGGGCCGCACCGGTCCTGCGGCAGGCGCTCTACCAGGGCACCGCCTTCGGAGCCTTCCTGACCGCGCTGGGGCTGGTGCGTGCGCCCGTCCGCCGGTCGCCGCTCGTGGCGCGGGCCGCGGCGCGGCTTTTCGCCTTTCCCGCCCGGCGACAGGGCGCGGCGGTGCTCTACGGCACGCAGGTTCTCGCGGTGCTGTTCAACCTCGGGACCATCGGCATGATGTCGGACATCGCCCGCAGGCAGGCCGACACCCGAGACACCGGCGAGACGCCCATCGACCCCGACGGACTGACCCTCGCGGCCCAGCGAGGGGCGATCCTGGCGACGCTCTGGAACCCGATCGGCGTGGGCTTCGCCATCGTGACCTCGGCCATTCCGGGACTGGAGCCCGGACGTTTCCTGTTGCTCAGCCTTGCCTGCACCACGCTTCTCACCGGCGGCGTGCTGCTGGCCCTGCCCGCCCGGCGCCCCGCCGCCGGGGCCGGGACCGCACCACCGCACGGCGTCATTCCGAACGGGGCCCCCGGCGCGGAAGACCGGGCGCTCGAGATCCTCGTCGTGGCGGTGCTGGCGTTGATCGCGGCCACGCTGCTGCTGCACTGGCTGCTGTCGGTCAGTTTCATCGTCGCCGGCTGCATGGTCCTGCCTGCCCTGGCGCTGGCCTGGTCGCGACTGGACCCGGCCGTGCGCTCGGAACCCGGCACCCGCCCTTCCCGGGCCCTCGCCGAAGCCTCGGCGGGCATGGCCAACGAGGCGACGATCTTCCTTTGCGCAACCGTGATCGCGGCGGCCGTGTCGCTGTGGCTCACCCGGCTCGGTCTCGGCGGGCTGCTGCAGGCCACGGCGGTGCCACCGCTGATGATGCTGCTCGGCGCGATGCTCCTGCTGCCGCTCAGCGCAGCGCTCATGGTGCCGCCGTCCGTCGTCATGGTCATGGCCGCGCAGGTGCTGGGTGCCGGTGCCCTCGGTGCCGACCACCCGGTGGCGCTCGCACTCGCGCTCTGCCTCGGCTGGGCGACGGCGATCGCGGGCTCGCCCCTCTCGGCCATGACGCAGCTTGCCGCGCGCCTGCTCCGGGTGTCGCCCGCCCGCCTCGCGTTCCGGGTCAACCGGGGATTCAGCCTGTTCTGCCTCGGGGTCGGCGCGGTGATGGTCAGCCTGACCTACGCCTTCGGGTGACCCCGGTCAGGCAAGCGGGCGGAACGACACGGCGCCGATCATCCAGTCGCGGAAATCCCGGGCCTCGTCGGCGCGGCCCTCGGGGGTGGCGATGTAGTAGGCCTTGTCGGTCGACAGCGGGATGTCGAGCGGTATCTTCAGCTCGCCCCTCGCAAGCTCGCTCTCGATCAGGTAGCGCGGCAGCAGCCCGTAGCCGAGCCCGGACTTGACCGCCTCGATGGTCAGGCTGAACTGTTCGAACCAATGCCCCTCGTTGGGCGCCTGCAGCTCGACCTCGGCGCGCTTGAACCAGTCCGACCAGAGGTGCGGGCGCTCGGTCTGGTGGATCTTGGGCGCCTCCGCGAGATCGCGGGCATCGCGGACCATCGTGTCCAGCAGCGCCCCGCCGGCAACCGGCACGACCAGCTCGCTGCACAGGTAGGTGCAGACCGCGCCCGGCCAGATCGGCTGTCCGAAGTGGATCGCCAGGTCGCATTGCGTGGTCGCGAAGTCGAAGACATCGCGGCGCGTTCCGATGTCGAAGCGCGTGTGCGGGTGATGCGCGAGGTAGCCCGACAGGCGGGGCACCAGCCAGCGCGAGGCAAAGGTCGGCGGCGCATTGATCGCGAGCACGCGTTCGCCCTGCGACCCGGCGGTGACGTGGCGCATGGTGCTGTTGGCCATGTCGAGCAGGGTTTCGACCTCGGCAAGGAAGGCCCGCCCGGTCTGCGTGGTGATCACACGCCCGCGCACGCGCTCGAACAGGGGTTTGCCGATCTGCGCCTCGAGATCCCGGATCTGGCGGCTGACGGCGCTCTGCGTCAGCGCCAGTTCCTCGCCGGCGCGGGTGAAGTTGCCGTGACGGGCGGCGCATTCGAAGGTCAGCAGCATGCGCATGTCGGGAAGGTATCGGCGTTGCGAGATCATTCCGGGGCTCTCCGTTGGCGTTTTGCACGCGTCCCGATGCATGTAACGCAAGCCGTCAGGGGAACTCCATGCGTTTTCGGAATGGGGTGATCGTCAGGGGTCGTTGGGCGGTCGGGTAAAACGCCTCTATCATGCTCACAGATCATTGTTACGAACGGAGCGGACATATGGCTGCCGAACACGCAAACCCCGATGACATCCGCGCCCTCTTCTCGCGCGCCATGTCGGCGATGTATCGCGACGAGGTGCCGGCCTATGGCACGCTCATGGAGCTGGTGCGGGACGTGAACGCCGATGTCCTCGCGACCGCGCCCGATGAACGCGCCCGTCTCGAGGCTCTCGGCGAGCTGGAGCGCATCGACGAGGAACGCCACGGCGCCATCCGCCTCGGCACCGCGCGCGAGCTCTTCACCATGCGGCGGCTGTTTGCCGTGATGGGCATGCACCCGGTCGGCTACTATGACCTTTCCGTCGCCGGGGTGCCGGTGCATTCGACCGCGTTCCGCCCGCTCGACGAGGCGTCGCTGCGGCGCAACCCCTTCCGGGTCTTCACCTCGCTGCTGCGGCTCGACCTCGTGGCCGATGCCGAGCTGCGCGCCGCCGCCGCCGAGGTGCTGGAGGCGCGCGAGATCTACACCCCGGGCTGTCTCGCGCTGATCGACAGGGCCGAGGCCGACGGCGGCCTGTCGCAGGCCGATGCCGAACGCTTCGTGGCCGAGGCGCTCGAGACCTTCCGCTGGCACGCCGAGGCCAACGTGCCGCACGATCTCTACCGTCGCCTGCACGACGCGCACCGGCTGATCGCCGACGTGGTGGCCTTCAAGGGGCCGCACATCAACCACCTGACCCCGCGCACGCTCGACATCGACCGCGTGCAGGAGATGATGCCCGGGCGCGGCATCACCCCCAAGGCGGTCGTCGAGGGCCCGCCGACCCGGAGCGTGCCGATCCTGCTGCGCCAGACCTCGTTCAAGGCGCTGGAAGAGCCGGTTAGCTTCCCCGCGTCTGCCTCCGTTTCCGCCGCGGACGGCGATGCGCAGGCCACGACCGGCCGCCACACCGCCCGCTTCGGCGAAATCGAGCAGCGCGGCATCGCCCTGACACCTGCCGGGCAGGCGCTTTACGACAGGCTGCTGGCCGAGACCCGCAGCCGCATCACCCCGGCGGCCGACGGCTCGAACGCCGACGCCTATCGCGCGACGCTGGCCGAGGTGTTCTCGGCCTTCCCCGACGACCTTGAAACCCTGCGCAAGGACGGGCTCGGCTACTTCCGCTACTCGGCGACCGGCAAGCCCTGCGCCGATCCCTCGCGCGGGGTCGATGCGCTGGTCGCGCAGGGCTGCCTGCGCGCCGACCCCATCGTCTACGAGGATTTCCTGCCGGTCTCGGCCGCGGGGATCTTCCAGTCCAACCTCGGCGACGGCGCAGCGCAGGCCTTTGCCGCCAATCCCAACCGGGCGCGGTTCGAGGAGGACCTCGGCGCGCCGGTGCATGACCTCTTCCGCCGCTACGCGGAGACCGAGGCGCGCTCCCTTGCCGAAGCCCGGATCGCGCTGAACCCGGCACCGCAGACCGCCTGATCGCCGGCGCATTGCCGCGCCGAACCAACCGACAAGAAGTCCAGACCCCAAGGAGCTCCCGATGAGCACGTCCCTCAAGCAGACCGCCGCCGAAACCATGGCCGCCTGCGGCGCCACCGCCGATCTTGCCGTCGAGGGCGGCATGACCGTCATCTCTCCCATCACCGGCGAGCCCGTCGCCAGCCTCGCCGAGCATTCGGTCGCCGATACCGAGGCCGCGATCGCGCTCGCCGCCGACGCCTTCCGCGCGTGGCGGCTGGTGCCCGGCCCGCGCCGCGGCGAGCTGGTGCGGCTCTTTGCCGAAGAACTGCGCAAGTCCAAGGACGATCTCGGGCGCATGGTCTCGATCGAGGCCGGCAAGTCGCCCTCGGAAGGCGCCGGCGAAGTGCAGGAGATGATCGACATCTGCGACTTCGCCGTGGGCCTCTCGCGCCAGCTTTACGGGCTGACCATCGCGACCGAGCGCCCGGGCCACCGCATGATGGAGACCTGGCATCCGCTGGGCGTGGTGGGCATCATCACCGCCTTCAACTTTCCCTGCGCGCCGTGGTGCTGGAACTCGGCGCTGGCGCTGGTCTGCGGCGACCCGGTCGTCTGGAAGCCGTCGGAAAAGACCCCGCTGACCGCGCTTGCCTGCCAGGCCGTGTTCGAGCGCGCCCTCGCCCGCTTCGGCGACGATGCGCCCGCCGGTCTCAGCCAGGTGCTCGTCGGCGGCCCCGCCGTGGGCGAGGCGCTGGTCGAAAGCGAGAAGGTCGCGCTGATCTCGGCCACCGGCTCGACCCGCATGGGCCGGATCGTCGGCCCCAAGGTCGCGGCCCGCTTCGGCAAGTGCATCCTCGAGCTGGGCGGCAACAACGCCGGCATCGTCTGCCCCTCGGCCGACATGGACATGACGCTGCGCGCCGTCGCCTTCGGCGCGATGGGCACCGCCGGGCAGCGCTGCACCACGACGCGCCGCCTGTTCGTGCATGAAAGCGTCTACGACCAGATCGTGCCCGCCCTGAAAAAGGCCTACGCGTCGGTCTCGGTCGGCAACCCGCTCGAGACTCAGGCACTGGTCGGCCCGCTGATCGACAAGAGCGCCTACGACCAGATGGTCGCGGCGCTGGCCGAAGCCGCCGAGATGGGCGGCACCGTGCATGGCGGCGCCCGCCAGGATGTCGGCCCCGATACCGCCTATTACGTCAAGCCGGCCATCGTCGAGATGCCCGCCCATGACGGCCCGGTCCTGCGCGAGACCTTCGCCCCGATCCTCTACGTCATGAAGTATTCCGACTTCGACGATGCGCTCGAGCAGCACAACGCGGTCGGCGGCGGCCTCAGCTCGTCGATCTTCACCACCGACCTGCGCGAGATGGAGACCTTCCTTTCGGCGCGGGGCTCCGACTGCGGCATCGCCAACGTCAACATCGGCACCTCGGGCGCCGAGATCGGCGGTGCCTTCGGCGGCGAGAAGGAAACCGGCGGCGGCCGCGAGAGCGGTTCCGACGCGTGGCGCGCCTACATGCGCCGGGCGACCAACACCATCAACTACTCGACCGAACTGCCCCTCGCACAGGGCGTGGTCTTCGACATCGACTGACCATGAAGGACGCAGTCGCATCCGACTTCCGGCCCGCCGAGCGCATCGAGTCGCTCGGCGTGTCCGAAATCCTCGCGATCGGGGCACGCGCGGCAAAGCTGCGCGCCACGGGCCGGGACATCGTAAGCCTCGGGGCGGGCGAGCCCGACTTCGACACGCCCGACCACATCAAGCGGGCCGCATGGGAGGCGATGCAGCGCGGCGAAACCAAGTATACCGCGCTGACCGGCACCGCCGCGCTCAAGACCGCGATCATCGGCAAGTTCGAGCGCGAGAACGGGCTGACCTTCGAGCCCTCGCAGATCATCGCCAGCACCGGCGCGAAGCAGGTGATCTACAACGCGATGATGGCGTCGCTGAACCCCGGCGACGAGGTCATCATTCCGACACCCTACTGGGTCACCTACTCCGATGTCGTCGAGCTGTGCGGTGGCGTGCCCGTGCTGGTGCCCTGCGCCGCCGAGCAGGGCTTCCGGCTGGGCGCCGATCAGCTACGGGAGGCGATCACGCCGCGCACCCGGTGGCTGATGCTGAACTCGCCGTCGAACCCCTCGGGTGCGGCCTACGCGGCCGAGCACCTGCGCCCGCTGCTCGACGTGCTGCTCGAGGCGCCGCATGTCTGGCTGATGGTCGACGACATGTACGAGCATATCGTCTACGACGGCTTCCGCCATGTCACGCCCGCCGCGCTGGAGCCGGCTTTGAAGGGCCGCACGCTGACCANTCACGCCCGCCGCGCTGGAGCCGGCTTTGAAGGGCCGCACGCTGACCATCAACGGCGTGTCCAAGGCCTATGCCATGACCGGCTGGAGGCTGGGTTACGGCGGCGGGCCCGAGGCACTCGTCAAGGCCATGTCGGTCATACAGAGCCAGTCGACCTCGGCCCCGAGCTCGATCGCTCAGGCGGCTGCCATCGCCGCGCTCGACGGGCCGCAGGACTTCCTCGCCGACCGCGCCGAGGCCTTCCGCCTGCGCCGCGATCTGGTTGTCGCCGCCCTGGATGCCATCCCCGGCCTCGCCTGCCGCACCCCCGAAGGCGCCTTCTATGCCTTCGCCGAATGCGACGGGGTGATCGGCCGGCGCACGCCGGAGGGCCGCATTCTGGAGACCGACCGCGACTTCTGTGCCTGGCTGATGGAAACCGCCGATGTCGCGGTGGTGCCGGGCACGGCCTTCGGCCTGCCGGGTCATTTCCGGGTGTCCTATGCCACCGACACCGAAACCCTGAAGACCGCCATGGCGCGCATCGCCGCCGCCTGCCGGACACTGGGCGAGCCGGCCTGAACCACGAAGGCATCCGGGCCATGCGGAGCCGGAATGCCATGCGCCTTGACCGGCTCTCCGACCCGGCGAACGGTGCTCGCAACAGCAATGAAACCGACCGGTTGGCATCGTGACCACGCGCCGCCCGTCAGGGGAGATCGCCGATGTCAGACACCCAAGGCCCGCAGGATGCAGGCGCGCCCGGCCAAGACCGGCTGCTCTACCTGTCCTCCGCCGATGTCGAGGCCATCGGGCTTTCCCCCGGTGAGCTGCGCACCGCCATCGCCGACGCGATCCGGCAGCGTCGTGCCGTTGTCGACGGCGGCCGGAAAATGCGCGTGCAGGTCGACGAGGCGCGTTTCTTCATGTCGATGGCCGACGCCGATCCCGGCCTCGGGTTCGGCGTCACCAAGTGGATCGGCTACGCCGCCGACAACGCGGACCGGGGGCTGCCGGCGATCAGCGCGCAGATCATCCTCAACGATATCGAAACCGCCCGGCCCGTGGCGATCATGGACGGCGCCTGGATCACCACCCATCGCACCGCCGCCATTTCGGCGCTCGCCGCCCGGTCGCTCGCCCGGCCCGGCGCGACCGACCTCGGCATCCTGGGCTGCGGCGTTCAGGGGCACAGCAACCTGATGGCCCTCGCCGACGCCCTGCCCGGCCTGCGCCGCGTCCGGGCGGCCTCGCGCAGCACCGCCTCCGCCGAGGCGCTTGTCCGTCGCGCGCAGGCCATGGGGCTCGAGGCCGAGGTGGTGCAGGACCCCGAAGCGGTGGTCGCCGCCAGCGATGTGGTGGTCAGCGCCCTGCCCAGCATCGACGGCATCACGCCGATCGTGCGTCCGCAGGCCATCCGGCCCGGAGCGCTGGCGCTTGGCGTCGACCTCGGGCGGGCATGGCACCGCGACGGCCTCGCGGCGCATGTCGACCTTTTCTTCACCGACGACCTCGCCGCGCTCGCGCGCAACGGAGGCAACCCGGCGCTGGCGCACCAGGGGAGCTACGACGGCGATCTCGCCGCGCTTCTGGGCAGCGCCCACCCCGGTCGCACCAGCGACACGCAGCGGATCATGTTCCTTTTCCCGGGCATGCCGCTGGCCGACCTCGCCGTGGCGCGGCTGGTCAGGAGCCGGGCCGCGGAGCGTGGTCTCGGCACCCGGCTGGCGCTCTGAGATGGCCCGTATCGCGGTCATAGGCGCGGGCATCGTCGGCAGCTGCATCACCGCGATGCTGCAGCGCGAGGGCCACGCCGTCACCTGCTACGACAGCAGGGGGCCCGGGCGGGCCACCTCCTTCGGCAACGCCGGCAGCATCGCCCCCGGCTCGATCGGGGGCACCTCGGGCCCCGGCATCCTCGGCGATGCGATCCGCTGGAGCCTTGCCGGCAATGGGCCGCTGCAACTGCACTGGCCCCGCCTGCCCGCCGCCGCGCCCTGGCTCTACCGCTTCGCCCGCGCCGGCAAGCCCGAGGGCATGCAGGCCACCGCCGCGGCCCTGCACCAGCTGCACCGCGACGCCATCGGGGATTACGCCTCGCTGCTCGGCCCGCGTCACGCCGACCTGCTGCGCACCAGCGGCCAGCTTTACGTCTACGACAGCGACACGGCCTTCGCGAAGGACGCGCCGGGGCGCGCCCTGCGACGCGACCACGGCGTGCGCATGACCGAGCTTTCGCCGGAAGAGGCGCTGGAGATGGAGCCGTCGCTGCGCCCCGGACTGGCGCGGGCGCTGCACTTTCCCGAGTTCGGCCAGACCCCGAACCCCGGCCGGCTCGTGCGCACCATCGCCGAGGACGCGGTGCGCGCCGGCGCGCGGCTCGTCGTCACCCGGGTTCACCGACTGAGCCCGGTTCCGGGCGGGCCCGGGATGCGCGTGCTGACCGACCATGGAGACATGGCCTTCGACAAGGTGGTCGTGGCCGCCGGGGTCTGGTCCAACCGGCTGCTGAAGCCGCTGGGGGCGGCGGTCCCGCTGGAAAGCCTGCGCGGCTACCACGCCACCTTCGACATGCCCCGGATGCCGGGCCAGCCCGTCTATCCCATTGCCGAGAAGGTCATGGCGACCCCGATGGAGGACGGGCTGCGGGTGGTCGGCGTCGTCGAGGTGGCGGGCCTGCGCAAGCCGCCCGAGTTCGAGAACGCCGACCGTCTCAGGGCCGCGGCCGGACGGATCTTCCGCGATGTCGGAGAGCAGCGTTCGGTCTGGATGGGCCACCGGCCGTCGACCCCGGACTCGGTGCCGGTGATCTGCCGCGCGCCGTCGCACCCCGACCTGGTGCTGGCGCTGGGGCACGGGCAGACGGGCATGTGCGGCGCTCCGGGCACCGCCGTGCTGGTCTCGGACCTGCTGGCGGAGCGGCAGGGCAGGATCGCGCCGCATCACTTCGACATCGCCCGCTTTCGCTGAGCTGTCCCGAAATGTGCAGCGCGGGAAAAGGGCGCGAGACGCGCCCTCCCCCCCCCTGTCCGCCGTGGATCAGGCGGTTTCCGACATCAGGCGGTCGCGCAGATCGAGCATCCCGGTGCAGACCGTCTCGAGATCGGCGACATCGAAACCGTCGGCATGGGCGAAGCCCTTGGCCCGAAGCAGCTCTGCAAGCCGGCCGTTGTACTGCGCCCGTCCGCCCGACACGGTAAGCCCGCCCTTGTGCTCGAAGGCGTCATTCCAGGCGATGGCCTCTTGCTCGGTGACGGTGTTCGGCAGATCGAGCGCCATGGCCCCGTCCTGCGATACCTTCACCGGGTAGCCGCCGGGCAGACCGTTCGGACCCGGCACGTGTCCAGCCCACTCCTTGCGCGCAGCAAGGGCGAGGATCAGGGTCACGCCGCTGGCGCCGGAAATCTCGATGGCAGGTTCCGGGGTCAGCTTGCAGTCGGCGAAGGTCTCGAAGGGGTCCGGGATCTCGGTGTCGTCGGCGAAGACACGCGGCGCGGGGCCGGTGCGGTCCGCCGCCGGCTGGCGCCAGGGCATCAGGCACTGGTAGTGTGCCAGCACCCGAAGCGTGCCACCCGGGCGACCCGGTGCCCCGCGGAACACGTTCGACAGGATGGCGACGTTGCCGGTGCCGCACAGCACGTCGTGGCCCATGGCCGTGATCATGCCGTTGACCACGTCGGGGAAGGAACAGTTGATCAGCGGCGTTCCCGGGCACAGCCGGGTGATCGCCGCGGCCATCCGGGACGAGATCAGCGCCTGGAAGACCGCGGTGGCGCTGAGCCCGCCCTCGGCGACCAGCTGCGTCCAGCGCGAGCCCTTGTCCGAGATCACCGAAGAGGTCTGGATGGAGGCGGCCTGCACCACGATGCGCGGCTTCAGCTCGGACAGGAGCCTGTCGCTGGCCCCCTCCTCCATCAGGTCGATCCGGTGCGCCCGGAAGGTGGCCGGGGTCCCGAACATGGCGGCGCGGGCGTTGCCCGCGGTCTGCAGCCAGTGCAGCCGGTCGAGGTTGCGCCCGGCGATGACCACGCTGACGGGCTCGGTCGCCGTGGCCGCGATGTCGAGAGCGATGCGGCCGGCGAACAGTCCGGTGCCGGTGATGAGAACGTCGGTGGTCATGCGGTATGGGCCTTTCTGGTGGTCTCGCGCTCCCAGCGGTCGGGCTCCTTCGGCAGCAGGTGCTTGCGGATCCGCTGGCTGGGCGTCTTGGGAAATTCGTCGATGAAGGCGATGAAGCGCGGCTGCTGGTAGGGCGCGAGCTTGTCACGCAGCCAGGCGCTGATCGCCTCCGCCTCCAGCGTGCTTCCGGGGGCGCGGCGGACAAAGAGCTGGATGTCGTTCTCGCCGATCTCTGCCGGAACGCCCACCATGGCGGTTTCCTCGATCTCTGGGTGACGGTTGGCGACGCTCTCGACCTCGTGCGCCGAGACGTTCTCGCCCTTGCAGCGCACGCTGTCGCCGACACGGCCGTGGAAGCGCAGCATGCCGTCCTCGCCCCAGGAGCCGAGATCGCCGGTGTGGAAGCCGTCGGCCTGCAACGCCTTGGCCGTCGCCTCCGGGGCGTTGTGATAGCCCGAGAAGATGGCACCTTCGATCGTCGAGGTTATCACCATCTCGCCCCGGCCTTCACCGGCGCCGAGGCGGCGTCCGTCCGCGTCCTTGACCTCGATGCGGAACCACGGAAGCGGGCGCCCGATGGCGCCGACGACACCTTCGGAGTTGGCGCAGCTGATCGACGAGGCCTCGGTCTGGCCGTAGCACTCGGTGATCGTGACGCCGAAGCGGTCCTCGAAATCGCGCCATGCGGAGGCCGGGCAGCCGCCGCCCCAGGCGATGCGCACGCGGTGCGCCCGGTCGAGCGGGCCGGGCGGCTGCTTGAGCAGGATCTGCAGGATGCCGCCGAGGTGGTGGATATGGGTGCAGCCCGCATCCGACACCTGTTGCCAGAACCGGCTGGCAGAGAAGCGGTCGGCGATGGTCAGGCTGACATCCCGAAGGATCGGCAGAACCATGACCTGCGCCCCGCCGACATGGTAGAAGGGCTCCCACATGAAGAGGTTGTCGCCGGATTGCAGTTGGCCGACCTCCTCGACCCCGCGGGCCGCGATCTCGAGCATCGTCTGCGTGACGCGCACGCCCTTGGCCGGGCCGGTGGTTCCCGAGGTGAACATGATCGCCGCGAGCCCGGTCGGCCCGGCGACCGCGCAGGCCGGTCGCGTCTTCGGCGCGGGGGGAAGCGCGCGATCGTGCAGGACGAGGATTCCCTCGCGCGGCTGCGCCTCGCAGGCCGACAGCGTGGCTTCGAGCTCGGGATCGCAGACCGCGATGGCCGCATCCACGAGACGGATGGCATGGACCAGCCCGTCCCCGACGAGCGCGGGGTTCACCGGCACCCAGACCATGCCCGCCCGCAGCAGGCCGTGCACGAGTGCAAGCGTGGCCGGGCTGTTGCGCGTCATGACGGCCACGGTGTCGCCGGGCCGCACGCCGTGCTCCGCAAGCCATGCGATCATCGCGTCCGCCGCGTCGGAAAGGGCGCGGAAGCCGAGTTCGGTGCCATCGGTGGTGCGGGCAAAGATGCGGTCCGGGGTCTTGTCGGCCTGCTCGATGAAGCTTTGGGCCAAGCCTTTGATCTTCATGTTCTTCCTCGAAATGGAGAAGGGGGCCGCGCCACCGGACGTGGCGCGGCCGCGGGAGATTGCCTCAGGATTTCTGCACACGCTGGGCCAGCAACAGGATCGCCGTGACGATCACCAGCACCACGACGGACACTGCGGCCAGCGTCGGGTTCAGCTGAAGGTACATGTCGTCCCACATCTGCTTGGGCAGGGTCGATTTCAGCCCGCCCGAGATGAACAGCGCGATGGTCAGCTCGTCGAAGCTGGTCACGAAGGCGAAGAGCGCGGCCGAGATGATGCCCCCGCGCAGCAGCGGCAGGGTGATCAGCCTCAGGACCGTGAGCCGCCCGGCGCCCAGCGTGGCAGCCGCCTGGTCGAGCCGCCAGTCGTAGCCCTTCAGCACCGCGCCGATGGCGATGAAGGTGAAGGGGATCGCCAGCAGGGTGTGGCCGATGATGAGACCGATGTTGGAGGCCACCAGCCCCATCTGCGCCATCAGGTAGAAGAGCCCCACGGCAATGACGATGCGGGGCACGATCATCGGCGCCAGCATCAGGCCGAAGACGGCCTTGCCGAAGCGGCTGTCCGAGCGCGCCAGCGCCAGCGCCGCCATGCCGCCCAGCACCGTGGCGAGGATGGCCGTGACGAAGGCCACGCCGAAGCTGCGGATGGTGGCCGAGATCCAGATCGGCGAGCCGAAATATTCCTCGAACCAGCGGGTGGAGTACTCCGGCGGCGGGAAGGTCAGGGTCTGATCGGCGGTGAACGCCAGCGGCAGCACGATGATGGCGGGGGCCAGCAGGAACAGGAACAGCAGGCAGAGATACGCCGCGCGCACCGGTTTCGGGCCCTCGGTGCCCCGGTCGCCCAAGTGGTTGAAGGGCGAGCAGATCAGGGCGAGGCCCTCCAGCACGCGCTGTCCCGCGCGGCGCAGCCATTTCGCGCCGCGTTTCGAGCCCTTGGGTCCGGCAGAGCTCGCCTGGGTCAGCGAGGACAGGCCGAAGAACTGGTCGTAGATCCAGATCGCCACGAGGGCGGCGACCACCAGCATGACCGACAGCACCGCGGCGAAGGCCCAGTTCACCAGCTCCTGCACCTGCATGATGATGATCTGCGCCAGCATGGTCTGGCCGCGTCCGCCAAGGTAGGCCGGGACGATGAAGAAGCCGAGCGAGGTGATGAAGGTCAGAAGCCCCCCGGCCGCGACGCCGGGCATCGCCAGCGGGAACTCGATCAGCCAGAAGCGTTGCGCGCGCTTGGCGCCGAGGCTGCCGGCGGCAAGCGGCAGGCGCTGGTCGATGCCCGTCATCACCGGCACCATCGTCAGGATGGCGAGCGGCATCATCGCGTGGACCATCCCGACCAGCACGCCAAGCTCGTTGTACATGAGGTCGAGCGAACTTTCGGTCACGCCGGTCCCGGTGAGGATCGACTTGAACAGCCCGCGGTCGCCCAGCATGATCATCCAGGCGAAGGTCTTCACAAGATACGAGGTCCAGAAGGGCAGCAGCACCAGGAACAGCCACTTGTTGCGGCTGGCATCGGGCAGCCGTGCCAGCCAGGCCGCGACCGGGTAGCCCAGCACAACCGAGAAGAACGCCGTCAGGAGCGAGATCCGGAAGGTGATCCACAGGATCCGCAGGTAGATCGGCGTGCTCGCGAGGTGCTCGTAATGTTCGAGCGAAACGCCGGCGGTGTCCTCGCCGGAGAAGCTCAGCCCGATCAGCCGCAGCATGGGCAGAAGCAGGAACACGGCGACAAAGGCCAGCGCGGGCGCCGCGAGCCACAGCGGGCCGGGCTTCAGGCGCGACAGGGTGCCGGCCCGGGTGATCGGGGTATCGGCCACGCTGCTCATGACACCACCCGTCCCGCCGTGATCGGCCAGTGAACGGTGACCTCCTCGCCGATCCCGGCGCCGATCTCGCTGCCGGGGTCGAGCCGCAGGGTGAACTCGGTGCCGTCGGGCAGGACCAGCATCAGCCGGTTGTCGGACCCGATGTAGACCACGTCGCGCAGCGTCGCGCGAAGCTCGTTCATGCCGGGGCCCGTGGCCGCGCCGAGGGTCACCCGCTCGGGACGCACGATCAGCGCGTGTTCGGCGGCATCGGCATCGCGGGCGCCCATGCGCCCGGCAAAGGTGCCGGCGGCGGTCCGGATCAGGGCGTTGCCCTCGGCGTCGGTGCCCGCGAGCGTGCCGTGCAGCAGGTTCGAATGGCCGATGAAGGTCGCCGCAAAGATCGTCTCGGGGTCCGAGTAGATCTGGCTCGGGGTGCCCAGCTGCTCGACCTTGGCGTGGTTCATCACGCAGATCCGGTCGGACATCACGAGCGCTTCTTCCTGGTCGTGGGTGACGTAGATCAGCGTCGTGCCGAATTCGCGGTGCAGGCGCCGGATCTCGAGCTGCATGGTCTCGCGCAGGGCCTTGTCGAGCGCGCCCAGCGGTTCGTCCATCAGGATGATCTCGGGGCGGAAGACGAAGCAGCGCGCAAGGGCCACCCGCTGCTGCTGACCGCCCGAGAGCTCGCGCGGGAACCGGTGCGCGAAGGCGTCGAGCTGCACCTTGGCCAGCGTCTCGGCCACGGCGGTGCGGATCTGGTCGGCCGGCTGATTGCGCATCTTCAGCGGAAAGGCCACGTTTTCTTCCACCGTCATGTGCGGGAAGAGCGCGTAGTGCTGGAACACCAGCCCCATGCCGCGCTCGTGCACGGGCCGGTTGGTCCAGTCCCCTCCGTCGATGCGAAGCCGTCCCGAGGTTGCGGGGGTCAGCCCCGAAACCATCTGCAGCAAGGTGGTCTTGCCCGAGCCCGAGGGCCCGAGCAGCGTGAGGAATTCACCGCGCTGCACATCGAGCGTCGTCGGTTCGAGCGCGGTGAACGTGCCATACATCTTTGACAGTCCGTCGATCCGGATCTTGGCGGCCGTGGCGGCGGGAGAAGGGGAAATATTCATGTAGATGTTGCCTCTGTCGGAGCGTGCCGGGCACGAGGGCTGTATCGGCGGCGGGCCGTGCTTGAGGCTCAAGCAAGGGGAACCGGTCACCGCGCGGGCGGACGTCCAGGGGATAATTTCAGTCAGGGCCCTGCCAGCGGCCACCGCGACGGCGCCGCTGGCAGGAGGTCGATCACATCAGGAGCCAGAGGTTGAAGCGCTCGGTCATCTCGGCGCGGTTCTCCTGCCACCAGCCTTCATCGGCCAGCACCATGCCTTCGAGGTTCTCGGGCGCGGTGGTGAGCACCGCGGCGCGCTCCGCCGGGATGTGGTCGTAGGCCGCGAGGTTGGTCGGGCCGTAGGACAGGTCGTCGGTGAACAGCGCCTGCTGCTCGGGGCGCGTGCAGAAGGCAAGGAACTGCCGTGCGGCCTCCACGTTCGGGCCGCCCTTGGGCAGGCCCCAGCCCTCGATCGAGTAGAGCCCCTGGTCCCAGACCAGTTTTGCCGGGGCGCCGGTGTCGATGGCCGACTGCAGGCGGGCGTTCCAGCCGGCCAGCATGTCGACCTCGCCGCTCTGCAGCAGCTGCGAGGACTGCGCGCCGCCGGTCCACCAGACGTCGATGTGCTCCTTGATCTCGTCGAGCTTGGCAAAGGCGCGGTCGACGTCGAGCGGGTAGAGATCCTCGGGCGCGACGCCGTCGGCCATGAGCGCCTGCTCCAGCGTGTCGATGGGATTGCGGCGCAGCGCGCGGCGGCCCGGGAAGGCCTCGGTGTCCCAGAAATCCGCCCAGTTCGAGGGGCCGTTTTCCAGGCTCTCGGTGTTGAAGGCAGAGATCGTGGCATAGACGTCGGTGCCGAGGAAGTTCGAGTGCACCGAGCCCGGCATCATGTTTTCGGCAAGGGCGGGATCGAGCTGGATGTCGTCGAGCAGGTCTTCCTGCTCGAGGATCAGACGCGCCGAAAGGGTCAGGGTGCAGACGTCCCAGATGTAGCTGCCGGTCTCGACGATCGACTTGAACTGCGCGGTCGGTTCCGCGTCGCGGGCGACGTTGACGATCTCGATGCCGGTTTCGGCGGTGAAGGGCTCGTAGAACGCCTTGCGGAAGCCTTCGCTGAACGGACCGCCCGGGTCCGCCACGGTCAGCGACGTGTTCTGCGCATTGGCGCGACGGCCCAGCATCGGGGTCGCAAGCGCGGCGGTGCCGATCGCCAGCATGCTGCGCCGGCTGAGGCGCGATCTGTCAGTCTTGGTCATGGTGTTTACCTCTGTTGGAAGGTGGGGTTGGTTTCTTTTGTTATTCTGCGGGGCCCGGCGCCCGCCGGTCGGGCGGAAACCGGGATCGTCGAGGGGAAAGCCGGTCACGGGCCGCTCAGGCCTTGGCGCGTTTCGCGAAGAACTCTTCCATCATCCGCTGCGGCTCGCCGGTGCCGTAGGCCTCGAGCTGGAAGCGGATGCCGGCCTGCATCGCGTCGTCGTAGCCTTCCTGGGTGATTTCCCTGATGCGCTGGCGGTTGAGGCGCATCGCCACCGGGGGCCTGGTTGCAAGGTCCCGGGCCAGCTCCATCGAGGCGGCCATCACCTGGTCCTCGTCCACGAGGCGGCTGATCAGCCCCCAGTCATAGGCTTCGCTGGCATCGAGCATGCGGCCGGTGAAGGTCAGGTCGATGGTGCGGGCGATGCCGATCATGCCGCGCATGATCCAGTTGCCGGTGACGGTGGGAATGCCCGAGAGGATCTCGGGCTGGCCCATGCGCACGCCGGGGTGGCCAACGCGAAGATCGCACAGAAGCGCCACCTGGAAAGCAGAGCCCGCCGCCACGCCGTTGAGCGCCGCGATGATGGGCTTGGAGCTGTCGCGCAGGCAGGCGTAGAGCTTTTTCCACTCGCCCATCCAGACCTCCGCCCGGTCCGCGTCGAAGCTCTTGCTCTCGCTCAGGTCCTGTCCGGCGCCGAACGCCCGGTCGCCGGCGCCGGTGAGGATGATGACCCGGACGTCGTCATCCGCCTCGGCGGCGGCGAAGGCCTCGATGAGCATGTCACGCATCGGGGCATTCCACGCATTCAGCTTCTCGGGACGGTTCAACGTGATGGTCAGAACGTTGCCGGATTTCTCGGTGAGGATGAAGTTGTCCATAGTAACCATTGCATTGTGATAGTTGTTATTGAATAGAATGACTGACCGTGCGTTTGTCAATCGTCTTGCGGCTGTCGGTTGAAATTCCTCTCTGCAATACTGAAGAGGGCGAGGCGCCTGCACAGGCAACGGGCGCGGATGAGTTCGGGAGCGAGAGGCGAGTTGGTGACAGACGAAAACAAGAAACCTGCAAAGCGGTCGGATCCGCTGATGGTGCAATCTGTGGCCAAGGCCTTTCGCGTGCTCGAGGCCTTTGACGGCAAGCATCCCCAGATGACCCTGTCGGACATCGCCGAGCAGACCGGCATGGACCTCAGCGGCGCGCAACGCTTTGCGCATACGCTGGAATCCCTCGGCTACCTCGAGAAGGACGCGCGCACCCGGCAGTTCCGGCTGTCGGTCAAGACGCTCGACCTCGCGCATCACTTCACCCGTACGTCGCGGCTCGTCGATCGGGCGATGCCGGTGCTGCAATACCTCAGCAAGGAAACGGAAGAGACGGTGAACCTGACGGTTCTCGACGGCACCGAGATCGTCTTCATCTCGCGCTTTCTCAGCCGCCACGTGCTGCACACGGACGTGACCATCGGCACCCGCCTGCCCGCCTACTGCATGGCGCCCGGCCGGGCGATGCTCTCGCGGCTGCCCCCGGAGGAGGTCGCGTCGATTCTCGAAAGATCGGATATCCGGGCGCACACCCAGAACACCGTGACCGACATCGACAGGCTCAAGGAGATCATCGAGGAAGCGCGTCTGAAGGGCTATGCCACCGCCTTCGAAGAGGTCTACCACGCCGACGCCTCGATCGCGGCCCCGATCCTGGGTGCCCAGGGCGAGATGATCGGGTCGGTGTCTTTGGCCCTCTCGACCTTGCGCTACACCGCCGAACAGCTCGAGACATCCTTTGCGCCCATGATCCTTGCGGCGGCCCGCTCGATCTCCTTCGCCTGACCTGCGATCCGAAGGCCCGGAACACCGGGTCTTGACGGTGGCGCAATTGTGCCCTCTCATACTGCCATAGCTACTATTGCATGGTAATATACATGGCAGACCGTCTCTTCCACCCCATCGCCGCCGGCGCGCCCCGCCCGCTGCGCTTCGAGTTCGACGGCGCCGAGATCACCGCCCGGCCGCACGACACCGTCCTTGCCGCCGTGCTGGCAGCGCAGGCGTCCTGCGGCGCGTCCGAGTTCGACGGCGGCGCACGGGCGGGGTTCTGCCTGATGGGCAGCTGCCAGGAATGCACCATGTGGGACGAGGCGGGGCACCGCCTGCGCGGATGCATGACCGAAGCGAAGGATGGCCTGCGCTTGCGCTCGCGCCCCTTTGACGGGGCGGTCTGAGCATGGACGACACCGCGACAATCGTCATCGTCGGCGCGGGTCCGGCCGGGCTCGCGGCTGCCCGGGCGCTGGTCGAGGCCGGCTTGCGGCCCATCGTCATCGAAGAGGCGTCGCAGCCCGGCGGGCAAGGCACACGGCGCCTGTCCCCCCTGACGGAGCCGCACCGCGAGGCGCTCTTCGGCAAGGCGGCCGATGCAATGGCCCGGCGTGAAGCGGCCGAAGACGCGCTCCTGCGCCGTTGCGACGTCCGCACGGGCACCCTGGTCTGGGCCTGCCATGACAATCGGCTGGAGCTGCTCGGGCCGGAGGGGTTCTCGAGCCTGCCCTACACCCATCTCGTCATCGCGGTCGGTGCGACCGACCGGTTGATGCCGGTGCCGGGCTGGACGTTGCCCGGCGTGTTCACGCTTGGCGGCGCACAGGTCGCGCTGAAACGCCACGCAAGCTTCATCGGGCAGAAGGTGGTCTTTGCCGGCTCCTCGCCGCTGCTCTATCTTGCCGCGGCCCAGTATCTGCGGCTGGGGCATCGCGCGCTGACCGTGCTCGACACCACCCCGGCGCGCGGCAAGGCGGGGGCGTTCCCGGCGATGCTGCGCCATGCCCCCCGCAGCGCGCTGCAGGGGTTGGCCCTGATCACCGAGCTCCGGCGCGGCGGCGTGCCGATGCACTGGGGCGTCCAGCTGGAGGCGATCGAGGGGGCCGGCCGTGTCGAACGCCTGCGCTACACGACGGCCCGGGGCGGGCCCGGCACCGCAGAGGCGGACGCGGTTGCCCTCGGACACGGCCTGAGGGCCGAAACCCAGCTCGCCGAGCTGGCAGGGGCCGCCTTCGATTACGACCCCGCGTTCCGGCAATGGTTCCCCCGGACCGACGAGATGGGCCGGGCAGGCGACCGGCTCTGGCTCGCCGGGGACAGTGCCCGCACCGGCGGCGCCGAGGCGGCGGATGCCGCGGGCCACCTCGCGGCGCGAAGCCTGCTCGAAAGCCTCGGACACCCGGTCGACGCGACCGCCGCCGGCCGGGACAAGCGGCGGCTGCGCGCACAGCAGTCATTCCAGCGGGCGATGACCGGCGCGTTCCGCTGGCCCGCCGAACAGGCGGCGGCCCTGTCCGACGACGTGCTGGTCTGCCGCTGCGAACGGGTCACTGCCGGCGAGATCCGCTCGGCACTCGCGACGCCCTCCGGCCCCACCGAGGTCAACCGCGTGAAATCCATCACCCGCTGCGGCATGGGGCGCTGCCAGGGCCGGTTCTGCGGCCAGGCGCTTGCCGAGATCGTGGCCTCGGCGACGGGCACCACGCCCGGCCGGCTGCGGGCGCAGGCGCCGATCCGCCCGATTCCGCTGGTCTTCGATTCCCCGCACCGGGAGGGCAAGGCTTGACCCGGACCACCGCAAGCGACGTCATCGTGGTCGGCGGCGGCCTGTTCGGCGCGTTCACCGGCCTCTTCCTCGCCCGCGCGGGGCTGCGGGTGACGCTGCTCGAAAAGGGACAGGTGGGGGCGCAGGCCTCGGCCACCAACTTCGGCAACCTGCGACTGCACGGACGCTCCGCCCGGCAATACCCGCTGTCCATCCGCGCCCAGGAGTTGTGGGAGGCCTACGAGACCCTGACCGGCGAGGGCTGCGAGATCATCCGCACGGGTCATCTCTACTTTGCCGGTGGCCCGCGCGGCGAGACCCAGCTGCGCAAGGACGTCGAGACCGCCACCCGCTTCGGCGTCGAGTCGCAACTGCTCGAAGGCAGAGCCCTGCGGGACCGGTTCGGCTTCCTGTCGCCGCGCATCCGTCTCGCCGCCTTCAGTCCGCGCAGTGCCGTGGCCAACCCGCGCCTCAGCACGCCGCCCGTGGCCCGGGCGCTGGCCCGCGCCGGCGGCACCGTGATCGAGGGCTGCGAGATCGCCGGCTTCGAGCTCACCGCGTCGGGGTTCGCGGTCACAAGCGCCGACGGCCGCCGTTTCGAGGCCCCGAAGCTGGTGAACGCGGCCGGGGCCTGGGCGGGCAAGCTCGCGGAACAGGCCGGGGAACCCGTGCCCATGTTCAGCGCGGGCCCGCCGCAGTTCGTCACCGAGCCCCTGCCCCACCGGCTGCCCCCCTCGGTGCACATGGTCGAGGGCGATGTCATCGTGCGCCAGATCGCGCGGGGCAACATCATCTTCTCGGGCTACCCGCGCACGCATTCCCTGCCGTCGGGCGAATTCACCCATGTTCCGCCCGCCAAGACACTTCGGGGCATGCGCGAGCTGGTCGACTGCATTCCGATGCTGGCGCGGGCCGAGATCATCCGCGTGTGGTCCGGTGTCGAGGGATACCTGCCGGACATGCTGCCGGTGATCGGGGCCAGCACCACGACGCCGGGGCTGTTCCATGCCTTCGGCGGCAGCGGCGGCGGCTTCCAGATCGCCCCGGCCGTCGGCGAAAGCCTCGCCGCACTGGTGCGGGGCGAGGCACCGCCGGTCGACGTCGCGGGCTATGGCATCGACCGCTTCACCGAAGACTCGGAGGTGTCCGAGAAGATCCACCTCGAGTTCGACAAGTGAGTTCCTGACAAAGCCCGCTGCACTGGCAGCCAACGGGCAACGGCAGTCCGTCGCGCTGAACTCTTGTCACCAGCGACCAGGACAACTGGCCGGACTCGTTCTGCACCGAGGTGGTCGCCATTTCCTCGACAGGTTCGCAGCGCTTCCGGGCTTGACTGTTGATCTTGCCGCAGCCTTGAGGCCAGGGCCGTTGAGGGCCTCGACCGGCATTCTGCCTCCGAGAGACGCACGCGGGCGCCCGGTGTTGCAGAAGGTCATCCCTCTGCCGTTCCCTGCCCAGGCCGCGGGCCCGGTTTCGAAGGCGTGGCGGCGGGCTCATGCCGGACTGCTGGACAATCCTCAGGACAGCACCCGGCGGCTCGCCCGGTCCCAAATCCCGACAAGGGAGCAGCAGCCACGCCGTGTCGGAGTGCAAGTGATGAACGTCCGGAGCTGGCCATCGCGGCCCGGAGAGTCATCGCCGGGAAACCGCCCGCTAGGCGCCCAGCCGGTCGGCCAGCAGACCCAGCGGGTGACGCATCGGCCGGCCGCCGTGCCGCGCCCCCTGGCAGCGGCAGGAAAAACCGGTGGCGGCGGCATCCTCGGCGCCTGCCAGCGGTGCGGCCCAGGACATCTCGAACAGCCGGCGCGACATCTCCTGGTGGCGGTCCTTGTGGCCGAACATCCCCGCCATGCCGCAACAGCCGGTGGCAGGGGTTTCGATACTCAGACCGAGGCCGGCGAAGACCTCCTGCCAGTCCGATCGCGCGGCGGGGGCCCCGGTGCTCTCGGTGCAATGGGTGAAGAGCGTGAGTGCCCCGCCCCCGGCCTGCGGGAAGACCGCGCCACGCCGCAGTTCGGCGGCCAGGAACTCCTGCGGCAAAAGCACCTCGGGCACGTCGAGCCCGGCCTTGCGGTAATCCTGCCGCAGCGCCATGACAAATGCCGGGTCGAGCCCGATCATCGGCACCTTGCGGGCCGCCGCCTCGCGCAGCGAGGCCGCGAGCGCCTCGGCCATGCGGCGAAAGCCCTTGCGATCGCCAAGATCGCCCGCGACCTTGCCCGCCGGGCGCATGTCGACGAACAGCGGCCGGTAGCCAAGCGCGGTGAGCCCGCGCCGCACGTCACGCTGGGTGGCGCCGTCGTAGAGCGCCGAGAACCAGTCCATCCAGACCAGCACCGTCCGCTCGGGCAGCGCCGCATCGCGCAGGTCGCCCGGCGCGATGCGCGCCGCACGCGGCAGCGGTCGCGCGATTTCCGACGGCAGGTCGGTCACGCCCAGCACCCGCTCGGCGATACGCCGCGCCAGCGGCCATGCCGGGCGCATGAGCGGCGCGGCGCGTTGCAGCCACGGGCTCAGCCGCTCGGCCAGCAGCATTGCCCGGTCGGTCAACGGCCGCGCGTGGCGGGCGTAATAGTCGGCGAAGAACGCCGCCCGCATCGAGGGGATGTCGACCTGAACCGGGCAGCTCGAGGCGCAGGCCTTGCAGCCGAGGCAGGTGTCGAGAGTCCCGAGCAGGTCGGCCTCGTCCACCTCCTGCGTGCCGTGCCTCCGGTCCTCGTGCCACGCGCGCAGCGCATCGGCGCGGCCCTTGGGCGACTGCCGCAGGTCGGCGGTGGCCTTGAACGACGGGCACATCGGCACGCTCGCGGCGTAGCTCAGGCATTGCGCGTTGCCGTTGCAGCGGAACGCCTTTTCCAGCGGGTCGCCCTCGGGCGCGTTGAACGGGCGGAAGGGCGTGGTGGCGATGCCCATCACCGGGGCGTCGACCGACACCAGCTTGCCCGGGTTGAAACGCCCCGAGGGGTCGAAGGCCGCCTTGACGCCCTGCAACGCGGCATAGGCCTCGGGGCCGATCCAGCCCTCGAGATAGGCGCCGCGCACGCCCTTGCCGTGCTCGCCCCAGAAAATGCCGCCGTGACGGTTCACCAGCGCAAAGATCGCGTCGGAGACCGCGACCAGCGTCTCGCGGTCGCGCTCGGCGTCGATGTCGAGCGCGGGCCGGATGTGCAGACAACCGACGTCGACGTGGCCGTAGATTCCGAAGCCCAGCCCCGCCTTCGTCAGGATGTCGAGAAACCCGTCGAGGAAGGCCGGCAGCTCTTCCGGCGGCACCACGCAATCCTCGACGAAGGCCACCGGGCGGGCGCGGCCCTCGACCTTGCCGAGCAGCCCCACGCCGGCCGAGCGGATCGCCCAGAGCTCGCGGATCTCGTCGGGGTCGGGCGCGACATGCACCGCGCGGATGCCGGGCAGGTCGCGCAGCCGGGCCTCGCAGGCCGCGAGCCTCGCGTCGAGCTCGGCCGGATCGTCCCCGTTGAACTCGACGAAGGTATAGGCGACGGCCTCGCCGCCGGTCGGGCGCAGCGCCTCGGGCAGCCGCATCAGCAGCCCGGCCTCGCCCGCGAGCGCCTGCACCCGCTCGTCCATCACCTCGATGGCGGTGGGATCGTCCTGCATCAGCGGCAGCGCCGCCGCCAGCGAGTCGCGGAAGCTCGCGAACCCCGCGACCACCAGCCGTTTCACCCCGGGCAGCGGCCGCAGCTTGACCCGGATGCGGGTGATCGGGCCCAGCGTGCCCTCGGAGCCGGGAAACAGCCGCCACCACTCGAAGCCGCCCTCCTCGGGGCAGGCCCGTTCGAGATCGTAGCCGGTGTAGCGCCGGTTGAGCTTCGGCGTGTTGGCGACGAAGGCCGCGCGCCCGGCGCGTGCCGCCCGCTCGGCCCCGGCAAGCATCGGTGCGGCCCAGTCCGGCGCGGGATCGAGGCTCGAGACCAGCCCCTGCCCCCGCGCGATCTCGACGCCGAGCAGGTTGTCGGAGGTCTTGCCGTAGATCCGCGAGCCCTTGCCCGAGGCATCGGTCGAGACCATGCCGCCGACCGCGCAGCGGGTCGAGGTCGAGGTCTCGGGCGCGAAGAACAGCCCCCGGGGGCGCAGCTGCGCGTTGAGGTCGTCGAGCACGATGCCCGGTTCGACGTCGGCCCACTGCCCCGCCGGATCGACCGCGAGCAGCCGGGTCATGTGGCGCCGCATGTCGAGGATCACGCCGCGGTTCAGGCTCTGCCCGTTGGTGCCGGTGCCGCCGCCGCGCGGGGTGACGGGGATTCCGGCGAACCGGTCCTCTTCGAGCACCGCCATCACGGTCACCACGTCGGCGGCATCGACCGGCGCGACGACGAGGTCGGGCAGGATGCGGTAGACCGAGTTGTCGGTCGACATCGCCGCCCGGAGCGCGCTGTCGCGCTCGACGTCGCCGCGAAAGCCCGCCGCGCGCAGGGCGGCGGGCAGGCCGGAAAGGGCAGAGGTGAAATCGGGTTGCGGTGCGGTCATCTGGGCATCTCCTGTCGGGTCGCATATTGACCGCCCGCGCGCGTTCTTTGAAATTGAAAGTTATGAAGTTGGATTCGGAAAATACGAACTTCAACCTGCGGCACTTGCGGGCGATCCACGCCGTCTGGTCCGAGGGCAGCTTTGCCCGCGCGGCGGACCGGCTCGGCGTCGTGCCCTCGGCGCTGACCGAGACCGTGCGCCAGATCGAGGAGATCGCCGGCGGCGCGCTCTTCGACCGGCGCAGCCGGCCGCCGGCACCGACCCCGCTCGGGCTGGCGTTCCTCAAGGACACGGCGCCGGTGCTCGAGGCGCTGGACCTGTCGCTTTCGCGGGTGCGCGACCGGGCGCGCGGACGGCAGGCCAGCCTGCGGATCGGGGCGACACCTTCGGCGATCACGCCGCTGGTGGCGCCCGCGATCATGGCGTTCCGGCGCGCCCACCCCGAGGTCACGCTGACCCTGCACGACGACATCGCCGAGACGCTGGCCGAGATGGTCGCCGACGACCGGCTCGACCTTGCCGTCGCGGGGCGCGCGCGCAGCTCGCCCGATCTGGTGCAGACGCCGGTCGCCTCCGACCCTTTCGGCCTCGCCTGCCCCGCCCCGCATCCCTTTGCCGCCCGAGGTGCGCCGGTCTCCCTTGCCGAGATCGACCCGGAGGAGGTCATCCACCTCAGCACCAACACCGGCACCGCGCGGCTTCTGGCGGGCGCGCCCTCGCTGCCCGAGACGCTGAAGACCGGGCGGCTGCGGACGCATTCCACCGTGGCACAGCTCTGTCTCGTGCGGGCGGGCGTCGGTGTCGCGCTTCTGCCGCGCAACGCGGTCACCCTGTTCAACGACCCCGCCATCGCCTTTGTCCCGCTGGCCGATCTCGTGCTCGACCGGGTGCTCTACCTGCTGCGCCCGGCGCGGCGCACGGCCTCGCCCATGGCGCTGCGCTTCGAGGAAATGCTGGCGCTGCCCGCGACCGGGTAACCCCCGGACCGACCGCAGAAATCACCGAGATGTCACCAAAGCGTAGCGCCGCTGAAACGCGGGCGCGCGGTTGATGCGCGCGATGCCCCCTTTTCCCGAAGAGCAACAGGACACCGCCCATGCCCGCACTCAGGCCCCCGCTCAGGATCGGCGCCGCGCTGACCGCCGCCGAGATCGCCACCCACCGCGACTGGCTGTTCGACCACGACCGCGACATCGAGATCCAGGACTTCATGTCCCACGCGGCGCTCACGCACGAGCGCGACGACCGCGTCGCCGCCGTCCGCGCGGCGCTTGACGGCCATGCCGGCAGGCGCGGCATCCACGGCCCCTTCGAGGGGCTCGACATCGACAACAAGGACCCCGAGCTGCGCCCGCTCATCACCGCGCGCTTCCTTGCCGCGCTCGAGGCCGCCGACCGGATCGGCGCGCGGCAGATGGTCATGCACTCGCCCTACACCCGCTGGTACGAGTACAACCGCCTCGCGCAGCCTGACTACGCCGCGACGAAGCTGGCGCTGGTCCATGACGTCATGGCCCCGGTGGTGCGCAAGGCCGGCGAGATGGGCATCACGCTGGTGATCGAGAACATCCACGACGTCCGCCCCGAGACCCGCCGGGAGATGGTCGAGAGCTTCGGATCGGAGGCCATCGCGCTGTCGATCGACACCGGCCACGCGCAGCTTGCGCGGCGCATGTCGGGCGCGCCGCCGGTGGATTACTTCGTGCGCGACGCGGGCGCGCGGCTGGCGCATGTCCACCTGCAGGACCTCGACGGCCACGCCGACCGCCACTGGGCCCCGGGCGAGGGCGAGATCGAATGGCCGGCGGTGTTCCGGGCGCTCGCCGATTGCAACGGCGCGCCGCATCTGGTGCTGGAACTCGCAGACAGCGCCGACATCCCGGCGGGCTTTGCCCACCTGCAGCGGCTGGGGCTCGCGGTCTGAGGCGCCCGCCTCAGGCCGGGTTGGCGCGGGCGGGAGCCGGGACCGCTTCCCAGCTTTCGCCCATGGCGACGATGCAGGCGGTGCCGCTGCTGTAGCTCTGCACGAGAATCCAGTCGCCGCTGTCCGGCGCGACCCAGATCTCGAGAACGGTATCGGGCCCGCGCAGGCCCTGCCCCTGCCGCGTGGCGCCCTGCACCGTGGCAAGCCTCTGTTCGAGCCTCGCGCGGTCGTCGCAGATCACCTCGGCCAGCTGGGCCGGGGCGGCGGCGGGCAGCATCAGGCAAGTGAGGAGGGCGGCGCAGGCAAGACGGGTCATCCTCCGAGGCTAGCAAAGCGGGCGAGTCGTGTAACGCTTTTATGACGCGGCGCACCGTTTCGGGTGGCGGATGCCGGAAACCCCGGCACACCGCCGCACGGACAGGCGCTGTCATCGCCCCGATACAAAACCTTCGGAAATCCGTTTCCAAACCGTCACCGAAGCGTCGGGAACCCTGAAGTAGGTCCGCTACAAATTCGAGGGGATACGATGCTGGACGTACAGGCACTGACGAAGACATTCGGTGACAAGACCGCCGTGGACCGGGCGAGCTTTGCCGTCGACCGCCCCATGATGATCGGCATCATCGGGCGTTCGGGCGCGGGCAAGTCGACCCTGCTGCGGATGCTGAACCGGCTCAACGACGCGAGCGATGGTGCCATCCTCTTCGAGGGTCACGACATCACCGCGCTGCGGGGCGCCGAGCGCCGTCAATGGCAGTCGCGCTGCGCCATGATCTTCCAGCAGTTCAACCTCGTGCCGCGCATGGATGTGGTCTCGAACGTGCTGCACGGAACGCTCAACCGCCGCTCGACATGGGCCACGATGTTCAACCTCTACCCGCAGGAGGACATCCACCGCGCCATCGAGATCCTCGACCGGCTCGGCATCGCCGAGCAGGCACCCAAGCGGGCCGAGGCGCTTTCGGGCGGGCAGCAGCAGCGCGTCGCCATCGCGCGGGCGCTGATGCAGGACCCGGCGATCATCCTCGCCGACGAGCCCATCGCCTCGCTCGACCCGATGAACGCACAGATCGTGATGGAGGCGCTGCGCCGCATCCACGAGGAAGACGGCCGCATGGTCATCGCCAACCTGCACACGCTCGACACCGCGCGGCGCTACTGCGACCGGGTCATCGGCATGCGCGACGGGCGCATCGTCTTCGACGGCACCCCGGCGCAGCTGACCACCGGCGTCGCGCGCGACATCTACGGCGCGGGCGCCGGCTTCTCCGAGGCCGCGACCTCGACGCAGATCGAGACCCTCGACCAGACGCTGCTCGAAGAGGCCAAGGCCGAAGCGCTCGTCTGATCCGGAAGACCCAAAACGACCACAGACATCCCTTCATCCATGGAGACCCTGATGAACAAGATCATCGCAGCCGCACTGGCGACCACCGTTCTGGCCGGCACCGCCGGCGCCCAGGAAATCGAGGAGTTCCGCATCGGCATCCTCGGCGGCGAGAACGCCCAGGACCGCATGAACTCGTATTCCTGCCTGCAGACCTACGCCGAGGAAGAGCTGGGCGTTCCGGTCAAGCTGTTCGCCCCCGCCGACTACAACGGCGTGATCCAGGGCCTGCTGGGCGGCACGCTCGACATGGCTTGGCTCGGCGCGTCGGGTTACGCGGCCACGTTCCTGCAGGACCCCGAGGCGGTCGAGCCGGTGCTGGTGAAGCAGAACCTCGACGGCTCGATCGGCTACCACTCGATCGGTTTCGCCCGCAAGGACAGCGGCATCGCCTCGCTGGAAGACATGCAGGGCAAGGTCTTCGGCTTCGGCGACCCGAACTCGACCTCGGGCTACCTGATCCCCTCGATCGAGATCCCGCAGGAAGCCGACGAGATCACCATGCAGCCGGGCGACTACTTCAAGGACGTCGTCTTCACCGGCGGCCACGAGCAGACCATCGTCGCGGTGAACAACGGTGACATCGACGGCGGCGTGACCTGGGCCGACGGCCAGGGCAACTGGGAAGACGGCTACAACTCGGGCGCCCTGCGCAAGGCCGTGGACGCGGGCCTCGTCGACATGAACGACCTCGTGCAGATCTGGCAGTCGAAGGTCATCCCCGAGGGCCCCGTGGTCGTCCGCAAGGCGCTGCCGCAGGACGTCAAGGACCGCATGACCGCCCTTGTCGACACCCTCTACGAAACCGACCCCGACTGTGCCTACGGCGTTGCCGCCGGCGACACGCTCGGCTTCCAGCCGGTGACCCACGACACCTACCTGTCGGTCATCGAGGCTCGGAAGGCCAAGATCGGCGGCTGATCGCGCGGCACCGACACGGTGCCGGTGCGGCGCGACCGCGAAGGCGCGCCGCACCGCTGATCCGACAGACCGCGACACGCCCCGGGCCACAGGCCCGGGGCATCCAATGCAAGGCCCTCCCCATGACAGATGCCTCACTGACCGGCCCCCGGGCCGTCGATTCCATTCAGCACGCCTACATGGCGCAGGTCCGGCGCAAGCGGCTCTACGGCGGCCTCGCGCTGGCGATCTTCGCGCTGCTCATGGTGTCGGGCTTCAACCTTGCCGACGCGCGCAACGCCGGCGGCTTCTGGGACGGGCTGCACAACATCGGCGACTATCCCGCCGACGTTCTGTCCGAGGCGTGGGAGAAACGCGCCGACCTGCCGGCGCTCATGGTGGAATACTTCCCCGCGCTGGTCGAGACCATCAACATCGCCGCCGTCTCCACGCTGCTGGGCGCCAGCGCCGGGCTGGTGCTGTCGCTGCTGGCCACCCGCGGACTGGCGCGCTGGCCGCGGCTGATCCCGCTGTTCCGGCGCCTGATGGACATCATGCGCGCCATCCCCGAGATCGTCATCGCGCTGGTGCTGATCTTCGTGCTGGGCGGCGGGCCGGTGCCCGCGATGATCGCCATCGCCATCCATACCGCCGGCGCGCTCGGCAAGATGTTCTCGGAGGTGGCCGAGAACGCCGACCTCAAGCCCGTCGAGGGCCTCGCGTCGACCGGCGCGTCCTGGGCGCAGCGCATGTGGCTCGGGATCCTGCCACAGGTGGCGCCCAACTACGTCAGCTACGCGCTGCTGCGCTACGAGATCAACATCCGCGCCTCGGCCATCCTCGGCTTCGTCGGCGCCGGCGGGCTCGGCTACGAGCTGCGCAACGCCATGGCCTGGGGACCGGGCCGCTTCGACGAGGCCGCCGCGATCTTCATCCTGCTGTTCGGCACCATCGTCTTCTTCGACCAGCTCTCGAGCCGTTTCCGCAACCGCCTGACCGAAGGGGCCTGACATGACCGCCACCGACCTCGGCCTCGCCAAGGCCAACGCCGACCGCCTCTTCCGCCGCAAGACCCTGACCGCCGTCGCGTGGCCGGGCCTCGTGCTCCTTTACTTCGCCTACATCTTCTTCGCCTTCGACCTGCCCGGCCTCGCGCAGCGCGCCAACTGGGACAACGCCGTCACGCTCGCCTCGGACAGCTGGTCCTACAAGACCCATGTCACCCGCTCGAACCGCACGGGCGAGATCACCTATGCCGTCGAGGGCGAGCGCAAGGGCACCTACCCCGAGGGCCAGCGCCCCGACTGGGTGAGCGGCGACGACGTCGTGACCGTCGACATGGGCGGCGACCACGTCGTGCGGCTGCTGCCCGACAACCGGGTCGAGATCGCGCTGCCCGGCTACCCCGACATCGAGGCCCGGATCGAGGGCCGCACCGTCACCACCAACCTGCCCGACACCCCGCCCGAGTGGATCAGCGCCTCGTCGCGCCGGGTGGGCATCACCACGCCCGAGGGCCGCATCACGCTCACCGGCTCGAAGACCGAGATCTTCAACTACTTCCCCGGATGGGAGCTGTTCTGGTTCACCTTCGAGAGCCCCTACCACGGCCACGGCATCGGCGAGATCCTCTTCGGGCCGCGCCTTGACGAGAGCCGCGCCAACATCGCCGGCGCGGTGCAGGACTGGTGGAACAACCCGATGTGGCGCCACAAGGACGTGGCCTGGGCCATCGGCGAGACCATCCTCATGGCCTTTCTCGGCACCATGGGGGCGGCGATGATCGCGCTGCCTCTGGCCTTCCTCGCGGCGAAACGCTTCACGCCGCTGGTGCTGCTGCGTGCAGCGACGCGGCGGGTCTTCGACTTCGTGCGCGGCGTCGACGCGCTGATCTGGACGGTGGTGCTGGCCCGCGCCTTCGGTCCGGGCCCGCTGACCGGGGCGCTGGCGATCCTCGTGACCGACACCGGCACCTTCGGCAAGATCTTCTCGGAGGCGCTCGAGAACGTCGACGGCAAGCAGATCGAGGGCGTCGCCTCGACCGGCGCCAAGCCGCTGCAGCGCTACCGCTTCGGGGTGATCCCGCAGGTGGTGCCGGTGCTGCTGGCACAGTTGCTCTACTTCCTCGAATCCAACACCCGCTCGGCCACCATCATCGGCGCCATCACCGGCGGCGGCATCGGGCTGATGCTGACGCAGGCGATCCAGACCCAGAAGGACTGGGAAGAGGTCGGCTACTACATCATCCTGATCGTGCTCATGGTGATGGCGATGGACTCGGTCTCGGGCTGGCTGCGGGCAAAGCTCATCGGGCGCGCCGACTGATGCCGCGCCTGTCGCCCGACGCCCCTCTCGTGCATCCCGACTGCGAGATCGCCGACAGCAGCTTCGGCGCCTACACCGAGGTCGGGCGCGGCAGCCGCATCGCCCACAGCAGCCTTGGCGATTACAGCTACTGCGACCGCTACGCCGACATTGCCAACGCGACCGTGGGCAAGTTCGCCAACATCGCGAGCTTCACCCGGATCGGCGCGACCGACCATCCGCTCGACACCGCCGCCTGCCACCACTTCCTGTATCGCTCCGACGACTACTGGGACGACGCCGACCGCGACGCGGCGTTCTTCGCACACCGGCAGGCGCGCCGCGCGCGGGTCGGCCATGACACCTGGATCGGCCACGCCGCGATGATCAAGCCCGAGGTCACCGTGGGCGACGGCGCGGTCATAGCCGCCGGGGCCATCGTGACGAAGGACGTGGCGCCCTACACCATCGTCGCGGGCACCCCGGCGCGGCCGATGCGCCTCCGCCAGCCGCCCGAGATCGCCGAACGGCTCATCGCGATGGCGTGGTGGGACTGGCCGCATGACGCGCTGCGCCTCGCGCTCGACGATTTCCGCACGCTCTCCGCCGAGGCCTTCCTCGAGCGCTACGGCGGCTGAGGCGCGGCTCAGGAGTCGAGCGTCAGCGTCACCCGCTCGCCCGCCCACCAGGTGGTGCCGTATTCGACCGGCCGGCCCTCGGGGTCGGCGTTGAGACTGCGGGTGCGCACCAGCGGCGCGCCCTCGCTCACCTGCAGGTGCAGCGCCTGCGTGGCATCCGCCGGAACCGCCGTGATCCGGGTCGAGAGCCGCGTGTAATCCGCCACCCCGGCCCGGCTCAGCGCATGGGTGACGCCCCTGCCCTCGGCCAGCGCCTCCTCGATCCCCGGCAGGCGCGCGCAGGGGTAGATCGACTCCGCCAGCGCCAGCGGGTGCCCGTCGCCCAGCGACAGGCTGTGCGTGGCGACGACCGGCGCGCCCTCGGGGATCTGCAGCGCCGCCGCCTCGCCGGCGGTCGCGGCGCGCGGCTCGATCGACAGGATGCGCCGACCGGGGAAACGCCCCGCGCGGCGCAGGTTCTCGGTGAAGCGGGTGCGCCGGCCGATCGGGTAGTCGGTGGGCGCCATCGCCACGAAGGCCCCCGCCCCGCGCCGGGTCCGCACCAGCCCCTCGTCGACCAGCGCGCTCAGCGCGTGGCGCACCGTGTGGCGGTTCACCCCGAAACGCGCGGCCAGCGCCGCCTCGGTCGGCAGCTTGTCCCCGGCGGCGTAGCGGCCCTCGGACATCTCGCCGCGCAGGCTGTTGGCGATGGCCTGCCAGACCGGCGTGCGGCCCCGTCGCGATGCTGTGTCGTCACCCAAGTTTCACAAATCTCCGCTGTGCCCCGAAGGAGAATCTGGTAAGATGTGTCTAGTTGTATAGGAATAACGAAAGTTGTCGAGATGAAAGACACCCTCGACCCCGATACCGCCCGGAAGGACCGGATGGGGCTCATGGCGAAATCCGCCGAGGGCCGCCTGCCCGCCCTGCTCGAGGCCGCCATGCCCCGGCCCGCGTTCAGCTGGCTGCGCCCGCCCGAGGTCGGCAGCGTCATGGTGCGCGGCCGTGCCGGCGGCACCGGCGCGCCGTTCAACCTCGGCGAGATGACCGTCACCCGCTGCGCGCTGAAGCTCGCCTCGGGCGAGGTCGGTCACGCCTATGTCCAGGGCCGCCGCAAGGCCGATGCCGAGGCCGCCGCGCTGGTCGACGCGCTGATGCAGACCGATGCGGCGCCGGCGCTGCGGGACACCGTGCTCGCGCCGCTCGAGACCGAGGCCGCCGACCGCCGCGCCGCCCGTGCCGGCAAGGCCGCCGCCACCAAGGTCGATTTCTTCACCATGGTCCGGGGAGAGGACTGATGCAGGCAGACACGCTCGACGGCGGCTTCGCCGATCCCGCCACCGACGCCGCACACGCCTTCCGCGCGGTGATGGAGGCGATGGCCCGCCCCGGCACGCTCCGCGAGATCACCGGGGCCACCCCGCCCGCGCCGCTGTCACCCGCCGCCGGCGCCGCGATCCTGACGCTGTGCGACACCGACACGCCGCTGCATCTCGCAGGCAGCGCCGACACCGAGGCCGTGCGCGCCTGGGTCGCCTTTCACACCGGCGCGCCCTTCGCGGGGCCCGAGAATTGCACCTTTGCCGTGGGCCGCTGGGAGACGCTGGCGCCGCTCTCGGCCTATCCTGTCGGCACGCCCGACTACCCCGACCGCTCGGCCACGCTGATCGTCGAATGCACGACGCTCGCGGCAGAGGGGGCCGCACTGTCCGGTCCCGGTATCCGCGACCGTGCGGCGCTGTCGCTGCCCGAGGTCGCCGCCTTCCGCGACAACCACGCGCGCTTCCCGCTGGGGCTGGATTTCCTCTTCACCTGCGACACGAGCATCGCGGCGCTGCCGCGCTCGACGCGGGTCCACGACGCGGAGACCGTCTGATGTATGTTGCCGTGAAAGGTGGCGAACGCGCCATCGAGAACGCCCACGCGTGGCTCGCCGAGGAGCGCCGGGGCGACCCCGAGGTCCCGGAGCTGGGCGTGCCGCAGATCCGCGAGCAGCTGGCGCTGGCGGTGAACCGGGTGATGGCCGAGGGCTCGCTCTACGATCCCGACCTTGCGGCGCTGGCGATCAAGCAGGCGCGCGGCGACCTGATCGAGGCGATCTTCCTGGTCCGCGCCTATCGCACCACCCTGCCCCGCTTCGGCGCCTCGGGTCCGGTGGACACCGCCGACATGGCCTGCGACCGGCGCATCAGCGCCACCTTCAAGGACCTGCCCGGCGGGCAGGTGCTGGGGCCGACCTTCGACTACACGCACCGGCTGCTCGATTTCAAACTCGCCGCAGAGGGCGAGACGCCAGAGGCCCCGCTGCGCGAGGCCGACCCCGCGCCGGTGCCGCACGTGATGGGCTTTCTCGACCGCGAGGGGCTGATCGAGGACGCGCCCGCCTCGGACGCGGAGCCGCCGGACCTTACCCGCGAGCCGCTCGAGATGCCCGCCGACCGCGCGCTGCGGCTGCAGGCGCTGACGCGTGCGGACGAGGGCTTCACCCTGTCGATGGCCTATTCCACGCAGCGCGGCTACGCCCGCAACCACGCCTTCGTCGGCGAGCTGCGCATCGGCACCGTGCCGGTCGAGATGGAGATCCCCGAGCTGGGCTTCGCCGTCGAGATCGGCGAGATCACCCTGACCGAATGCGAGACGGTCAACCAGTTCAAGGGCTCGAAGACCGAGCCGCCGCAGTTCACCCGCGGCTACGGTCTCGTGTTCGGACAGACCGAGCGCAAGGCGATCTCGATGGCGCTGGTCGACCGGGCGCTGCGCTGGGAGGAGCTGGGCGAGGACGACACCGGCGCCCCGGCGCAGGACGCGGAGTTCGTGCTCTACCACGCCGACAACATCCAGGCGACGGGCTTCCTCGAACACATCAAGCTGCCGCATTACGTCGATTTCCAGTCCGAGCTGGAGCTGGTGCGCAAGCTGCGCCGCGAGGCCGAGGCGGCCAGCGATCAAGCAAGAGAGGCCGCGGAATGACCCAGGACGCCTACAACTTCGCCTATCTCGACGAACAGACCAAGCGGATGATCCGCCGGGCGATCCTCAAGGGGCTGGCGATCCCCGGCTACCAGGTGCCCTTCGCCAGCCGCGAGATGCCGATGCCCTACGGCTGGGGCACCGGCGGCGTGCAGGTCTCGGCCGCCGTGCTGACCCCCGAGGACCGCTTCAAGGTCATCGACCAGGGCGCCGACGACACCACCAACGCGGTCTCGATCCGCAGCTTCTTCGAGCGCACCGCCGGCATCGCCACCACCACGGCGACCGCCGAGGCGAGCGTGATCCAGACCCGCCACCGCATCCCCGAGGTGCCGCTCGCCGAGGGGCAGATCCTCGTCTACCAGGTGCCGATCCCCGAGCCGCTGCGCTTTCTCGAGCCGCGCGAGAGCGAGACCCGCAAGATGCACGCGCTGTCGGAATACGGGCTCATGCACGTCAAGCTCTACGAGGACATCGCGCGGCACGGCCACATCGCCACCGCCTACGCCTATCCGGTGAAGGTCGAGGGCCGTTACGTCATGGACCCCTCGCCGATCCCCAAGTTCGACAACCCCAAGCTCGGGCAGAACGCGGCGATCCAGCTTTTCGGTGCGGGCCGCGAGCAGCGCATCTACGCGCTGCCGCCGTGGACGCGGGTCGAGAGCCTCGATTTCGAGGACCACCCCTTCGAGGCGTCGAAGGCCGACCACCCCTGCGGGCTCTGCGGCGCGCGCGACAGCTACCTCGACGAGGTCATCACCGACGACGCGGGCGGGCGGATGTTTGTCTGCTCCGACACCGACTTCTGCGAAACCCGGCAGGCCGCCGGCCACAAGGGAAAGGACGCCGCATGACCCCCCTGCTCTCGGTCCGGGACATCCGCAAGACCTACGGCGGCCATATCGGCTGCGCGAATGTCTCCTTCGATCTCTACCCCGGCGAGGTCATGGGCATCGTCGGCGAAAGCGGCTCGGGCAAGTCGACGCTGCTGAACTGCATGGCGGGCCATGTGGCGCCCGACGGCGGGCAGGTGATCTTCGACACCCGGGGCGACGGCCCCCGCGACACCGTCACCATGAGCGAGCCCGAGCGGCGGATGCTGTCGCGCACCGACTGGGCCTTCGTGCACCAGCACGCCCGCGACGGGCTGCGGATGGGCGTGTCGGCGGGCGGCAACGTCGGCGAACGGCTGATGGCCGTGGGCGCGCGCCACTACGGCGACATCCGCGCCCGCGCCACCGACTGGCTGGACCGGGTCGAGATCGCGGCCGACCGCGTCGACGACCGGCCCGGCACGTTCTCGGGCGGGATGCAGCAGCGGCTGCAGATCGCGCGCAACCTCGTCACCGGGCCGCGGCTGGTGTTCATGGACGAGCCCACCGGCGGGCTCGACGTGAGCGTGCAGGCCCGGCTTCTCGACCTGCTGCGCGGGCTGGTGCGCGACATGGGGCTGTCGGCGATCATCGTCACCCATGACCTTGCGGTGGTGCGGCTGCTCGCCGACCGGCTGATGGTGATGAAATCCGGCCACGTCGTCGAGGCCGGGCTGACCGACCAGGTGCTCGACGACCCGCAGCACGCCTACACGCAGCTGCTCGTCAGCTCGGTCCTGCAGGTCTGAGCCATGATCCCCAGCGACGAAACCAGGACCCGGCAGCAGGAGCCCCCCATGATCGAGATCACCAATGTCTCCAAGACCTTCACCCTGCACAACCAGGGCGCGGCAGTGATCGAGGTGCTGACCGGCGTCACGCTGTCGGTCCGGCCCGGCGAATGCGTCGCGCTCACCGGAGCCTCGGGCGCCGGCAAGTCGACGCTGATGCGGATGATCTACGGCAACTACCGCGCGCAGGCCGGCAGCATCCGGATCGGCGGCACCGACCTCGTGCAGGCCGAGCCGCGCGAGATCATTTGCCTGCGCCGCGACCAGCTGGGCTACGTCAGCCAGTTCCTGCGCGTGGTCCCGCGCGTGCCGACGCTCGAGGTCGTGGCCGAGCCGCTGCGCGCGGTGGGCGTGTCCGCCGCGGAGGCCGAGGCCCGGGCGCGGGCGCTGCTCGAGCGGCTCAACATCCCCGAACGGCTGTGGGCGCTGTCGCCCACCACCTTCTCGGGCGGCGAGCAGCAGCGGGTGAACATCGCGCGCGGCTTCGCGCACCGCTATCCCGCCATGCTGCTCGACGAGCCGACCGCCAGCCTCGACGCCGCCAACCGCGAGGTGGTGCTGTCGCTCATCGAGGACGCCAAGGCGCGCGGCGCCGCCATCGTCGGCATCTTCCACGACGAGGCCGCCCGTGCCCGGGTCTGCGACCGCGAGATCGACGTGGGCCGCTTCACGCCTGCGAGGGCGGCATGAGCGGCGGGCGCCTCGTCGCCGTCGTCGGCCCCTCGGGGGTCGGCAAGGACAGCGTGATGGCCGGCATCGCCGCGGCCGCGCCCGGGTTTCGGCTGGTGCGCCGCTGCATCACCCGCGCGCCCGGCCTTGGCGGCGAGGACTACGAGCCGCTCACGCCTGCGGCCTTCGCCGCGCGCGTGGCATCGGGCGGCTTCTGCCTGCACTGGGAGGCCCACGGTCTGCACTACGGCATCCCCGCCGGGGTCCGCGACGAGCTGGCCGCCGGCACCGACTGTCTCGCCAACCTGTCGCGCAGCGCCCTGCCCCGCGCGGCGCAGGTGTTCGAACGGCTGCGCGTGCTGCATGTCACCGCCGCGCCCGAGGTGCTGGCCCGCCGTCTTGCCGCCCGTGGCCGCGAGAGCGGGCCCGACATCCGCAACCGGCTGGCGCAGGCCGACAAGCCGCTGCCCCCGGGGCTCGACGTGCTGCGCGTCTCGAACGACGGTGCGCTCGACGACACCGTGGCAGCCGCCCTCGCCGCGCTGCAGGCGGAGCGGGTCTGATGGCCCGTCCCTTCGCCCCGCGTTGGCGTTTTCATGCCCCGCGCGGCCCGCGCGCCAAGACCGGGCTTGAGCGGGCCCCGGAAACGCGCTCTGCTGGGCGCTGCCGTCCCGACAGCCGATCCGCCGCCGCCCCGGCGGCCCACCGACCGCAAACCGAGTATCCGACATGAATTCCCCCTTCTCTCCCGCCTCGCTCGCAGACGCTCACGACGGCACCGTGACCGGCGACCTCTGCCTCGCCAACGCGACGCTGGTGCTGCCCGACCGGATGGTGACCGGCCGCGTGACCGTCGAGGCCGGCGTCATCACCGCCATCGACGAGGGCGACCATGTCCCGGAGGGCGCCGTCGACTGCCGGGGCGACCACGTCACCCCCGGCCTCGTCGAGCTGCACACCGACAACCTCGAGCGCCACATCGAGCCGCGCCCCTCGGTCGACTGGCCGCACATGCCGGCGCTGCTCGCGCATGACGCCGAGCTTGCCTCGACCGGGATCACCACCGTGTTCGACGCGCTGCGGGTGGGCTCGATCCACGACAGCAAGGCGCGCTACGACGCCTATGCCCGCAACCTCGCCAACGAGCTGCTCGCGGTGCGCGCGGCGGGCCACCTGAAGATCAGCCACTTCCTGCACCTGCGGGCCGAGATCTGTTCGGAAACCCTGCTCGAGGAGATGGCGCAGTTCGGCCCCGAGGACCGGGTGGGCATCGTCTCGCTGATGGACCACACGCCGGGGCAGCGGCAGTTCCGCGACCTCGGCGCGCTCAAGACCTATGTCGCGAAAAAGCGCGGCATGACCGATGCCGAGTTCGTCGAGCATGTCGCCAACCTCAAGGAGCTGCAGCGGCTCTACGGCGCGCGCCACCAGGCCGGCGCGGTGACCGAGGCGGCGCGCTACGGCGCGGTGCTGGCCAGCCACGACGACACCACCGCCGCGCAGGTCGCGACCTCGCGGGCGAACGGCGTGGGCTTCGCGGAGTTCCCCACCACCCTCGAGGCCGCCGAGGCCTGCCACGCGCAGGGCATCGCGGTGATGATGGGCGCGCCGAACCTGATCCGGGGCGGGTCGCACTCGGGCAACGTGGCGGCGCAGGAGTTGGCCGAGGCCGGGCTGCTCGACATCGTGTCGTCGGATTACGTGCCCTCGGCGCTGCTGCTCTCGGCCTTCCGGCTCGCGGCGATCTGGGACGACCTGCCCCGTGCCATCGCCTGCGTGAGCCGCAACCCCGCCCGCGCCGCGGGGCTCGACGATCGCGGCAGCCTCGCCACCGGACAACGCGGCGACCTGCTCCGCATGGGGCTCGCCGGCGACGTGCCGCTGCTGCGCGGCGTCTGGAGCCGGGGCGTGCGGGTGTCCTGAGGCACGGCAAAGGGGCGCGGCGTTTGCCCGCCGCGCCCCCGTCGTTCCGGTCCGTCCCGCGCGCTGCGCGTCAGGTGATGCGCTGGATGCTGGCGGCGACCTCGTCCATCTCGAAGACCTTCTTCCAGTCGTCGCGCATCAGCGCCGGCTTGCCGAACTCGATCGCCTTGTTGCAGGCGTCCGAGAACTGGCCCTCGACCTCGTCGAAGATCACCGCGCCGAGGATGTTCATGTGCCCCAGCAGGAAATCGCGGGCGCAGTCGTAGCTCACCCCGCGCGAGACGACCTCGTCCATGGCCTCGCGCATCACCACGAGAAGCGAGGCGCAGACGGTCTCGGACAGGCCGGGCTCGAGCAGCGCCATCTGCTCGACGGTGACACGATGGCTGCGCGCCACCGGGGCGTAGATCGCCTTGGCGACGGACTCGCCCAGGGCATAGTGCTCTTCCGGCCCCTGCATCAGCGCATTGACCACGCCCTGCTGCGCCGCGACGCCGCCGAAGTGGTCCTTGCGGCCGGCCTCGGTGCTCTCGTCGTTGAAGATCGGCGGATGGCAGGGGTGGGTGACGAAATAGGTGATATCGTCCCGCTCGGGCAGATGCCCGGCATAGGGCGCCGCGGCGTCGAGGATCACCACCATCGTGCCCGGCGCGAGCCCCGGCACCACCTTCGCCGCAACCTTGCCGATGACCGTGTCCGGCACGGCGAGGATGACGACCTCGGCCCCCTCCAGCCCGGTCTCGGCGTCGACGGCCTCCACGCCGACCTCGGCGCGAAGCCGGTCCTTGCCGGGGTCGCTGATCTCGATGTGGGCGACGTCGAAATCCGTCTTCGCAAGGTTCAGCGACAGACGGACCCCCATTTTGCCGCCGGCTCCGAAAAGCGCGACTTTGGTCATTGCAGGTTCTCCTCCGGGTTCAGGGGTTGTTCAACTGGTATGATCAGATAATATGCAACAGGTAATGTCAACTGCGATTGTCCGCGGTGGCAGCAACGGGAGGAGCACGCGATGACGCCGAAACTGGCCTGGCTGGGGGATGATTTCACCGGTTCCGCCGCCGTGATGGAGGTGCTTGCCTTCGCCGGCCTGAAGACGGTGCTGTTCTCCGACATCCCCTCCGAGGCGCTGGCCGCGCGCTTCGCCGACGCCGACGCGGTGGGCATCGCCACCACCGCCCGCACCCACGGGCCGGACTGGATGCGCGCGCATCTGCCCGCGCCGCTCGCGTGGCTCGACGCGACCGGGGCCGAGATCCTGCACTACAAGGTCTGCTCGACCTTCGATTCCTCGCCCACCTCCGGCAACATCGGCGCCGCCATCGCGCTCTGCCTCGCGCAGCGTCCCGCAGACGCCGTGCCGCTGGTGACCGCCGCGCCGCAGATGCGCCGCTACCAGTCGTTCGGGCACCTCTTCGCCGGCACCTTCGAAGGCGTCTTCCGGCTGGATCGCCACCCGGTCATGTCGCGCCACCCGGTGACGCCGATGACCGAGTCGGACCTGCTGCGCCACCTCGCGGGCCAGACCGACCTGCCCGCGCGGCTCATAGACCTCGAGGCGCTCTGGTCCGACGATCCGCAGACCGCGCTGGAGACGGCGCTGGCCGAGGGTGCGCGCATCCTGTCGTTCGACGACATGGAGCCCCGCAGCGAGGCCGCCGTGGGCCATCTGATCTGGCAGAACCGCGCCCGGCTGGGCGTGGCGGTGGGCTCGCAGGGACTGGAATACGCGCTCGTGCGACACTGGCAGGAGACCGGCGCGCTGCCGCAACCGCCCGCGCCCGCAAGCGCCGGGAGCGTCGACCGGATCGCCGCCGTCTCGGGATCGGTCTCGCCCAGCACGGCAAAGCAGCTCGCGTGGTCGGCGGCGCATGGCTTCGCGCTCATCCCCTTCGACACGGTCGCGGTGCTGGGGGCGCCCGAGGCGCTGGAGGCGGAAATCGACCGCTGCGCCACCGCCGCGCTGACCGCCGCGGACCGGGGCGCGAGCCCGCTCGTCACCTCGGCCGAGGGGCCGAAGGACCCCCGCGTCGCGGCCTTTCGCGCGGCGCTCTCGGCCAGCGCGGTGGACGCGGAAACCGCCAACGCCCGCATCGGGCAGGCGCTGGGGCGCGTGCTCGACCGGGTGCTGCGCAAGAGCGGCCTGCGCCGCGCGGTGATCTCGGGAGGCGACACCTCGGGACACGGGATGCGCGCGCTCGGGCTGGAGGCGCTCGAGGCGCTGGCGCCGACCATTCCCGGCGCGGCGCTCTGCACCGGTCACGGCGGCGGCGCGCACGACGGGCTGCAGATCGCGCTCAAGGGCGGGCAGATGGGAAGCGAGGACTTCTTCGGCTGGATCCGCGACGGCGGCGGCCCGCGCTGAGCGGACCGGCCGCGCGCCCGGTGTCAGTCGCGCGGCTCGAAGACGATGCGCGACCGTTCGAGGTGGCGGCGCATCTCCTCGACCGCACCCTCCACGTCGTGCTCCTCGATGTGATCGACGATCTTGGCGTGTTCGGCCAGCGTCACGTCCTCGCTGCCCGAGCGGTGCAACAGGCTCACGTGATACTCGAAGAGCCAGCCCAGCATCGCGTCGGAGACCGACAGGATGATCGGGTTGTTCGCCAGCGACGCCAGCTTGCGGTGAAACGCCATGTCGGTCGAGATGAAGGCCGTGGCATCGCCCAGCTTGCTGCGCTGGGTCTCGATCAGGCCGCGCAGCTCGGCGATGTCCTCGGGCGTCGCGTTCTCGGCAGCGACGCGGACCATGCCAAGCTCGAACATCTGCCGCGCGTGTTTCAGGTGGTCGAGGTTGGCGGGCGCGGAATCCAGCACCAGCCGCGCCAGCTCGTCGGATTTCGACAGCACGCTCGCGGCGTTCAGTTCGTTCACCCGCGAGCGTTCGCCGTGGTTGATGGTGATGAGCCCGCTGTTGTGCAATGATTGCAGCGCCTCGCGCACGGCGGGCCGTCCGACCCCGAAGCGCTCCATCAGCGTGCGTTCCGAGGGCATGAATTCGCCGGGCTTGAGTTCATGCGTGCGGATCATCTCGTGCAGCCGCTCGAGAACCTGCTCCGAAAGCTTGCGGCGGACGATCTTGTCGCCCTTGGCGTGCGTTCCGCTGTCCATGACGTGGGCCCTCCGGCGTCTACTGGTCTGTCAACCTGATAAGTAATCCCTCCGGGCGGGAGTCTCAATCTCTGTGCCGCGCGCGAGATGCCAGCCGTAGGGCGGCAGCCCCCCATTGTCGGACGCCGTGAGGTTGGCCGACAGCCGCGCGCCGTCGGTCGCCAGCGTGGCGATCCCCTCGGCAATGCCGGCCTCGCGGACCGTCTCGCCGGCAAGCTCCGACAGCGCGCGCAGCACGCCCGCAAGCGGCAGAGGGCCATCGTCGCCGAACAGCCCGCGCGGGCCGTAGAGCGCGGCGGGCGTCCAGACGGCGATGTCGAAGGGCGCAAGTGCCGCCGCCAGCCCCAGCGCGTAGGCGGCGCCAAAGGCCCCCCGGTGGCGCGGGTCGTCGTCGGTCATGCAGACCCGCCCGCCGCCGGGGTTGGGAATGGTGCGCGAGCCGTAGGGGTTCTGCCGCATGGCGATGGTCGCAGGCCCGATGCGATACTCTGCCTCGCCGATGATGGCGCGCGCCGAGCGGGCGACATGCGGAATGGTTTCAAGGGTTTCCATGACGTGTCCGTCATCGGCGGCATGGACGATCGGGCACAGCCCGTGGCTCACGAAATCGAGCTGCCCGACCGGCGGACGCTTGCGGTTGAGCTCGGTGAAGAGGCTCGCCATCCCGCCGCCTCTCGGCAGGTCGGGAAAGGCACGGGCGGCCGCGGCGTGGATCTCTTCGAGCGGCGGGCAGTCTGGCCACGCGGAGCCCGGCGGCGTCGACTGGCGGTCCACCGAGGGGCAGACGAAGACCGACGCGGGCACCAGCCCGCTGTCGCGGACGGCGGCGGAATGGGCGTCGAGTTCCTCGCGCGGGGTCTGGCTGCCATCGAAGCGGCCGATGAGTTCGAGGTCGAAGAGGATGCCGGGCAACACCGCCTGCGCTTCGGCGAAGGCGGCGATCTGTGGCGCCGCGGGCGCCGCCGCCGCGTCGACGTGACACAGCAGCCGCTGCGGGCGCACGACGTCGAGGTCATCGGGCTGACGCGCCAGCCGCCGCGCCTCCTCGGCGGTGAGCACCAGCGCGGTCTGCGGCACCCGCGCGGTCAGAGCCGCGCCTGCGGGACGCGCCGGCACGCTGTCCGGGGCGGCCTCCCACGTGATCTCGCAGGATTGCGCCACCGCCGCGCCGTCTTCGAGGACATGGGGCCAGGGCAGCGCGAGGGGCCGGTTGTAGGTCTTGTAGGACGCATCGCCCCACTGGCGCTGGTCCTCCATCTCGAAGGTGTCGCCGGTGAAGGCGCAGCGCACCCGCATCCCGTTCGCCGCGTGTTCGAGCGCCGCGATGTCCATGAACGGCTGCCACGGCTCGATGAGCTCGGGAAAGCGGCTGTCTTCGGTCCGACCGTCGGAATGGGTGACGCGGGCCGGGCAGCCGGCCACCCCCTCGATCGGGTGCAGCACGGTGAAGCCCGCGCGGTTGGTCTCGAAATCACCCTGCGCCCGCCCCTCGGCCGTGACCGAGAGCCGTCCCTCGGCGATCTGCACCTGCAGCGTCACGTCGAGCCGGGCGGTGCCGGTGTCGAAGCCCATGGGCAGCACGAGCCGCAGCGTGCCGCCGTCCTCGTGCCGCTCGAGCGTGCCGAGCTCGGGCGCGATGGTGCCCCAGTCGCGGTCGCGGGCGAGAAAGGCGACCGACCGGATGATCTCGGTGCCGCCCACGCGGATGTGGCGCAGCGCACCCTCCTGCAGGGTCAGCGTCACCGCGCCGTGGCGCAGCTCGGTGGCGGGGGCCGGCGGCACCGCGGTGCCGTAGAGCGCGACGGGGTCGGTCATAGCTCGGCCAGCGCCACGGTGCGGCCCTCGGCGGCCGAGAGATAGGCCGCCTCGACCAGCGCGAAGGTCTTGAGGTTGTCGTCGCCCGAGGTCTCGGGCGCGCAGCCCGCGCGCAGGCAGTCGACGAAATGCTGCTGGATGAGCGCCACGCTCTCCTGGATGTTGTGCCAGGGCCGCTCGGCCCAGGGCAGCACCGGCGGCGCCACGTCGCGGATCTCTTCGCCGCCCGCCGCCTGGATCGTCAGCCGGTAGCCCGCGTCGAGCCGCAGCGTGCCGCCGGTGCCGTCGATCTCGAGCAGCGTCTCGGGAAAGGTCTCGGGGGTGCGCCGCGTCGCGTAGGAGCAGTCGACCACGCTGGTGACGCCGCCTTCGTGGGCCAGCAGCATGGTGGCGACGTCCTCGCCCCGGATCTCGGGGTTGATCCGCGTGGTGGTGGCGGTGATGCGCGCCACGTCGCCGAAGAGCGCCCGCGAGATGTCGAGGATGTGAATCCCGAGGTCCTCGATGATGAAGCGCGCGCCCTCGGCAAGGTAGGGCTGGCCCGAGAACACGTCGTAACCCGAGCGGAAGCTCACCCGGCCGAAGAACGGCGTGCCGATGGCGCCGCCGCGCAGCGCCTCGATGGCCGCGCGCACCGCCGACTGCCAGCGGAAGTTCTCGTGCACCATGAGGGTCTTGCCGGTGGCCTCGACGGCGGCGATCATCGCCCGCGCGTCCGCCATGTTCTCGGCAAAGGGCTTCTGGCAGATGACATGCACCCCCGCGCCGTCCCCGGCCCGCGCCGCCATCTCGACCAGCGGCCGGTGCGAGGGCACGGTGGTGGCGATGTCGACGAAGTCGAAACCACCCTCGTCGAACATCCGGCCCGCGTCGGTGTAGCGGCGGGCGATGCCGAAGGCGTCGCCGGTCTCGGCCAGGCGGGTCTCGTCGCGGTCGCAGATCGCCACGATCTCGACCCCCTCGATCCCCTGCCAGGCGTGAAGCTGGTTGCGGGCGAAGAACCCGCAACCGATGAGTGCGCCCCTGATGCGGCTCATGTGGCCTCCCTCACTTGCCGACCGCGGCCTGCGCCTGCAGCGCGACCTTGGCCTGGACCTTCTGCTGCGCCTGGTCGATGACCACGGCGGCGATGATGACGATACCCTTGATGACGGTCTGCCAGAAGGCCGAGACCCCCATCATCACCAGCCCGTCCGACAGCACGCCGATCACGAAGGCGCCGACGATGGTGCCGCCGATCTTGCCGCGTCCGCCCGACATCGAGGTGCCGCCAAGCACCGCCGCCGCGATGGCGTTGAGCTCGAAGGTGTCGCCGGTCGCCGGGTGCGCAGCCACCAGCTGCGACGAGATGATGATGCCCACCAGCGCCGCGCAGAAGCCCGAGAACATGTAGACGAAATACTTGACCCGGGTCACCTTCACGCCCGACAGGCCGGCCGCGCGCTCGTTGCCGCCGACCGCGTAGATGAAGCGCCCCAGCGGAGTGCGCTTGGCGATGTAGGCGGCCAGCAGGCCCACGGCGATCAGCATCCAGATCGAGACCGGGATGCCGAGAAACTCGCCCGAGCCGATCATCCGGTAGGTCTGCGAGCCGTATTCGGCGTTGCCGGTCAGGTTCGGGAAGGTCTCGCCCTCGCTCGACAGCATCGCCGCGCCGCGCGCGATGTAGAGCGTGCCCAGCGTCGCGATGAAGGGGGCCACGTTCAGCTTGGTGACGAGGAAGGCGTTCAGCGCCCCGATCGCGATGCCCACGAGCGCGACGATCAGGCAGATCTCGAGCGTGTTGAACTGCACCGACCAGCCCAGCCCGATGTCGATGCCGTTGAGCAGCAGGTAACCCGCGACCATGCCGCAGAGCCCGACGATCGAGCCCACCGACAGGTCGATGCCCCCCGAGACGATGACGAAGGTCATGCCGATGGCAAGAAAGGCGTTCAGCGCGACGTGCTTCGACATGATCACCATGTTCGCCGTCGACAGGAAGTTCGGCGCGAAGATCGAGAAGAAGACGAAGACGAGGATCAGCGCGATGAAGGTCCGGGCCTTCAGCAGCAGCAGAAGCGTGTTGTTCGGCCCCGCCTGCGTCGCGGCGGGGGATGCGGTGGTGTCGGTCATTATGCGGTCTCCCTTTCCGCGCGGTCGGGCGCATGGCCCACGGCGGACGCGGTCACGAGCTTGGTCTCGGTGACCTCCTCCTTGCTGAATTCTCCGGTGATCCGGCCGTTCGACATGACGATGATGCGGTCCGAGAGGCTGAGCACCTCCTCGAGGTCCGAGGTCACGAAGACGATGCCGAGACCCTCGGAGGCGAGCTGGCGCATCACCCGGAAGACCTCGGCCTTGGCGCCGATGTCGATCCCGCGCGAGGGCTCGTCCATGAGCAGCACCCGCGGCCCGGTCATCAGCGCCTTCGAGATCACCACCTTCTGCTGGTTGCCGCCCGACAGCGCCGAGACCGGGTTCTCGGGCGAGGCGATCTTGATCACCATGCGCTTGACGAACTCGGCCACCCGCGACCGCTCGCCGCCAAGGTCCATATGGATGCCGCGGGTGAAGGCATCGACCGACGACAGCGTCATGTTCTCGCGGATCGACAGGATCTGCACGAGCCCGTCGTGCTTGCGGTCCTCGGGGATCAGCGCGAGCCCCTTCGCGATGCGGTCGGCGACGCGCGGCTTGCCCATCTTCTCGCCGTGCACCCAGACATCGCCGGTGACGTGGTGGTGCCGTCCGATGATCGCCTCGAGCAGCTCGGTGCGCCCTGCGCCCATCAGCCCGTAGATCCCGAGGATCTCGCCCTGCCGCAGCGACAGCGACACGCCGTCGACGGCGAAGCCGCCGCCGCTGTCGGCCAGCCGCATGTTCTCGACCCGCAGCGCCTCCTCGCCGAAGGGGTGGTCGATTTCCTTGGCGAAATCCTTGGAACTCTCGCCGATCATGTTGCGGACGATCCACGGGATGTCGACGCCCTCCATCGACTGTGCCCCGGTGATGACGCCGTCGCGCAGCACGGTGATGTAGTCGCCCACGCGGATCAGCTCCTCGAGCCGGTGCGAGATGTAGACGATGCCCACGCCCTCGGCCTTCAGCTCCTCGATGACGCGGAACAGGATCTCGACCTCGGCGTTCGACAGCGCCGAGGTCGGCTCGTCGAGGATCAGGATGCGGGCGTCGCGCGACAGGCTCTTGGCGATCTCGACGATCTGCTGCTGCCCGACCTTGAGGTCGCCGACCAGCGTGTCGGGGTCGATGTCATGCTCGAGCCGCTGCATCAGCGCCCGGGTCTCGGCCCGCTGCGCCTCGGCGTCGATGTCGACGCCCAGCCGGGTCTTTTCGTGCGCCATGAAGATGTTCTCGGCGACGGTGAGGTTGGGAAAGAGGTTCAGCTCCTGGAAGACGATGCCGATGCCGTGGCGCTCGGCGTCGTCGGTCGAGTGGAAATGCACCTCGCGGCCATCCATCTCGACCCGCCCCGAGGTCAGCTGCTCGACCCCGGCGATGACCTTCATCATCGTCGACTTGCCGGCGCCGTTCTCGCCCACCAGCACGTTGACCGCGCCCATGCGCAGGTCGAAGTCGACCGCCTTCAGCGCCACGGTGCCGGGGTAGACCTTGGTGCCCTCGCGGATGCTGAGGCCTACGGGATGCGCGGGCCCGCTCATGGCGCACCGCCCATCTCGAGCTCGGTCGGCACGATCTCGGGGGTGTCGCCCGCGGCGCGCAGGGTGAAGACACCGGTAAAGCTGACCTCTTCGCCCACCACCTCGCCCTCGGGCTTCTCGAGCCCGGCGCTGGCGCGTTCGTTCATCGCGCGGGCAAGCTTGGCGAACTCGATCTGGTCGCGGAAATCGGTGAAGACGATGAAGGGCATGGCATCGCGCAGCGCGGTGCCCCGGATCACCGGGCCGAGCTGCAGCGTCACGTCGGCAGTGCCGTCGCCGTCCATGTCGACCTGCATCTTCGCGGCGCGGCTGTCGAGCTTCGCCTCGGTCACGGTGCCGCTGCCGCTCACGACGAAATTCCACGGGTTCGCCTCGCCCTCGGGCCGCAGGCCGTGGGCCGCGCCGGCGGCGTCGAGCCCCTCGCCGAGCCTTGCCTGCAGGTCGTCGTAGGCGACCGTGTTCTCGGAGATGACGGGCAGGACCTCGCCCTGCCACCGGTCCTCGACGTAGGCCGCCATGCGGGCTTCGTCGGTCTGGGCGGCCGAGGCTTCGGACTGGGCGTCGGGGTCGGGGTTCGGCACGATCTTGCAGGCCGCGGCGGGCAGCATGAGACAGGCGAGCGCCCCCGAGAGTATCGCTTGGCGCATGGGATATCCGGCGTTTGTCTGGAAGTGGGACGGCCCGGCGCGGGGCCGGGCCGTCGCGTCGTCGCTCAGCTCGAGAGCGCGAAGGTCTCGAGGTCGCCCGCATTCTCGGGCGTGATCAGCACGCAATCCATGAGCTGCTTCTCGGGCTGGCCGGTCGAGCCGGTCTCGAGATACTGGTCGGCCTGCTCGACGGCGAGCTGCGCCTGCCGGTAGGCGGGCTGCAGGACGGTCGCCTTGATGCCGCCGTTGATGATCGAGTCGCGCACGTCGTTCGAGCCGTCGAAGCCCACCACGATCACGTCGGTGCGGCCGGCGGCCTCGAGCGCGGCCCAGGCCCCCATCGCCATCGTGTCGTTGCCGCAGATCACGCCCTTGATGCCGGGGTTGGCCTGCAGGATGGTCTCCATCTTCTCGTAGCCCTCGGTCTGCGACCAGTTGGCGGACTGCTGCGCGACCATCTCGAGATCGGGGAACTGGTCGATGATGTCGTGGTAGCCCGCAGAACGGATGCCGGCGTTGGTGTCGGCCTCGCGACCCAGAAGCTCGACGTAGGGGCCCTCCTCGCCCATGAGCGAGACGAACTCCTCGGCCCCGAGCTGCGCGCCCTGGTAGTTGTTCGAGACGATCTGGCTCACCGCGATGCCGCTTTCCTTGATCTCGCGGTCGATGAGGAACGACGGGATGCCCGCATCCTTGGCGCGCTGCACCGGCGCCACCGTGGCATCGGCCCCGGCGTTGTCGAGGATGATCGCCGAGGCGCCCCGCGCGATGGCGGTGTCGAACATCTCGGACTGCTTGTTGGGGTCGTCGTCGTGCACCAGCACGATGGTCTCGTAGCCCAGCTCCTGCGCCCGCTTCTCGGCGCCGACGGCCTCGGCCTTGAAGAACGGGTTGTCGTGGCTCGGCGTGATGATCGCGATCAGCCCCTTGTCCTGCGCCCGGGCGGCGCGAACGGTGGGCAGCACGGCGGTGACGGCCAGGCCGGATACGAAAAGGCGGCGGGTAATGCTCATGTAACTCTCCTCCACTGATCAGACCGGCCCCGACCGGAGCCTGCTCCTCCCTGATCGAGGGTCAGCCTGTGTTATGACATTGTGATTGTCAACAGGTATGATGAGTATTACTGTTCGGAAAAATCGAGGAGAGCCCATGTCCGATGAAATGATCCGCGTCACCTATCGCATCGAATGCCCCGGCAGCGTCGAGGCGATGGCGGAAAAGATCGCCTCCGACCAGTCGACGGGGACCTTCACCGCGCTTCCGGGCGAGACCGACGCGGTGCGCAAACGCTGCGCGGCGCGGGTCGAGCGGATCATGCCGCTGGAGCCGGCGGCGTACCCGGGCTTTCCCACCGACGTGCCCGGCCCCTACAACCGCGCCGATGCGGTCATCGCCTTCCCGATCGAGGCCATCGGCACCGATATCGCCGCGCTGATGACCGTGGCGATCGGCGGTGTCTTCGCCGCCAGCGGGCTTACCGGGGTGCGCGTCATGGACATCGACCTGCCCCCGAGCTGGGCCTGCCACCCCGGTCCGCAGTTCGGCATCGCCGGCTCGCGGCGGCTCATGGGCGTCGCCGAGGGGCCGATGATCGCCTCGATCATCAAGCCGTCGCTCGGGCTGACACCCGAGGAAACCGCCGAGGTCGTCGCCGAGCTCTGCGCCGCGGGTGTCGACTTCATCAAGGACGACGAGAAGATGATGAACCCCGGCTACGCCCCGCTCGAGGCGCGGGTTGACGCCATCATGCCGGTGATCGAGGCGCACGCGCAGAAGACTGGCAAGCGGGTCATGTATGCCTTCGGGATCTCCTCGGCCGATCCGGACAGGATGATGCGCAACCACGACTACGTCGCCGCCCACGGCGGCAACGCGGCGGTCGTGAACATCAACTCCATCGGCCACGGCGGCATGAGCTTCCTGCGCAAACGCTCGCAACTCTGCCTGCACGCCCACCGCAACGGCTGGGACATCCTGACCCGCCACCCGGCGCTCGGGCTGGAGTTCCGCGCCTACCAGAAGATCTGGCGGCTGCTCGGCGTGGACCAGTTCCAGATCAACGGCATCGCGGCGAAATACTGGGAGCCCGACGACAGCTTCGTGAAATCCTTCCACGACGTGATGACGCCGATCTTCTCCGAGGCCGACCGCCCGCTGCCGGTGGTCTGCTCGGGCCAGTGGGGCGGCCAGGCCGTCGAGACCTTCGAGCGCACGGGCCGCACCCTCGACCTGATGTATCTCGGCGGCGGCGGCATCCACGGCCACCCGATGGGCGCCACGGCCGGTGTCCGCGCGATCCGGCAGGCCTGGGACGCGGCGGCGGCGGGGCTGTCGCTCGACGAGATGGCCCGCGACCACCCGGAGCTGCGCGCCTCGCTCGACAAGTGGGGCTGACACGGCCCCGCGCGTCGGCCGGCTGAGCCCCGGCCGACGCAAGATCAGGCGCATGATCCGGCGCCCGCCACGCCCGGGCGCCGGCGCAACCCCGAGCGAAGAACCCCCTGCGCGAATCGACCAAGGCGGGCATCGCCCACGCCCTGCGCAGGGCCTCTCCATCCCCTTCATTCTGAAAAAACGATGTGTCACCGGGCCGCGAAAGCGTTGCCCGTAACAGGTGTATTCCGTGCTTTTCCAGCGCCTTGAGAACGTTTCCTCACAGATTTTCAGAGCGCTCGAAAAACCGGCATGAACGCTTGTAATTCAAAATTTACATTTGTAGCCTGACCGGGCTTCCGATGGGGAAGCAGGAGGAACGCGACCGGCACGTCACGCTGGCGCGAGACATTGATGGGAGGACTTTTCATGTCGAAACTGACAGCAGCGCTTGTTGCCGCAACGTGCCTTGCAACCGCCACGCCCGTGCTGGCGCAGGACGCACCCGGCACCACCACGAAGGACAGCTACCGCTTCGTGATCGTGCCCAAGGTCGTGCATCCGTGGTTCGACAAGGTGAACGACGGCGCGCAGATGGCCGCCGAGGCGCTCGAGGCGCAGACCGGCGCCGACATCGAGATCACCTATTCCGCGCCGCAGTCGGCGGACGTGATCCAGCAGAACCAGATCATCGAAAGCTCGATCGCCACCCGTCCCGACGGTATCGCCGTCGACCTGCTCGACCCCGAGGGCAACCGCGCCTCACTCGAGGACGCGCAGTACCAGGAAATCCCGCTGACGCTGTTCGACAGCGTGCCGCCCGAGGGCATGGACATCCCCTACATCGGCTCGGACTTCTGCGAGCAGGCCAAGATCGCCTCGCGTCGCCTTGTCGAGCTGCTCGACGAAGAGGGCCAGGTCGCGATCATGATGGGCGTGCCGTCGGCTCCCAACCACGCGATCCGTGCCGAGTGCCACCGCGAGGTGTTCGCCGAGTACCCCAACATCGAGGTCGTGGCCGAGGGCATCGACAACGACGACATCCAGGTCGCGCAGCAGCAGGCCGCCGCGATCATGCAGGCCAACCCCGAGCTTGACGGCTGGGTCGCCTCGGACGCCGCCGGCCCCGTCGGCATCGGCCAGGCCATCGTCGAGGCAGGCAAGCAGGGCGAGGTCCAGCTCGTCGGGCTCGACAACCTCAACGAGATGCTCGACCTGATCCGCGACGGCGTGGCCGACAGCTCGTCGGCATCGCAGCCCGAGCTGCAGGGCTACTGGTCGGTGATGCTGCTGTGGCAGCAGGCGACTGGCGCCCCGGTCCCGAGCTTCATCGACACCGGCAACGCCTTCCTGACCAAGGACAACGTCGACGGCTGATCTCCTCCCCGACCGTCGCAGGCGGGCCGGCAACGGCCCGCCGATCTTTTCATTCCAAGGGAGGACTCCGCATGGCCTATCTCGAGGCCCGCGGCCTTGGCCGCGACTTTCCCGGCGTCACCGCGCTTGACGATGTCGACATCGACATCTCCTCCGGCCGCACCCACGTGCTCGTCGGCGAGAACGGCGCCGGCAAATCCACCTTCGTCAAGATGGTCACCGGGACCGACCGGCCGAGCCGCGGCACCATCCGCATCGACGGCAAGGACGCCCACGACCACCCCGAGCTGTTCCGCTACGTGGCCTATGTCCCGCAGGAGCTGAACCTCTTCCCGCACATGAGCGTGGCCGAGAACCTGCTGATGCCCTTCGCCCGCTCGGGGCACCACGGCATCGTGCGCAGGCGCGCGCTCGAGGCCGAGGCGCAGACCTATCTCGACCGCTTCGGCATCGAGGCGCGGCCCTCGGACCTCGTGCGCAACATCTCGGTGCCCGACCAGCAGCTTCTGCAGATCGCCCGGGCCTCGACGAACAAGGACATGAAGGTCCTGATCCTCGACGAGCCGACCTCTTCGCTGACGCCGATCGAGGTCGAACGGGTGTTCCGAGTCATCCGCGATTTCCACGACCGTGGCGTCGCCGTGGTCTTCATCTCGCACAAGATGGACGAGGTCTTCGACATCGGCCACGACTACACCGTGCTGCGCAACGGCCGGAAGATCGAGGCCGGCAAGCTCTCCGAGGTGAACGAAGAGGCGCTGATCCGCGCCATGTCGGGCCAGAAGCTCGAACTCGGCACCGTGTTCCGCCCGGAGTCCGAACGCGGCGCAGCGCTGCTCGAGGTCGACGGCCTGTCGGGCCCGCGCTTCGACGACGTGAGCTTCACGCTCGACGCCGGCGAGATCCTCGGCTTCGCCGGGCTGGTGGGCTCGGGCCGGTCGGAGCTGATGCAGACCATCTTCGGCTTCCGCAAGGCGCGCGGCGGATCGGTGCGCATGAACGGCGAGGACTGGCCGCTCGGCGACACCACGAAAAGCGTGCGCGGCGGGATGCTCTACCTCTCGGAAGAGCGCAAGCATCACGGCATCTTCCCGAACCTGTCGCTGCGCGAGAACATCGGCCTGTCGATCACCGACCTGACGAACTCGCCGCTGGGGATATCCGCCAGCAAGGAACGCGCCGCCGTCGACGGCATCATCGACGACTACGAAATCCGCACCGCCTCGCGCGAGAAGAAGATCTCGTTCCTGTCGGGCGGCAACCAGCAGAAGGCGATCATCGGCCGCGCGATGGCCATGGCGCCGAAGATCCTGATCTTCGACGAGCCCACCAAGGGCATCGACGTCAGGACCAAGGCCCAGATCTACGGGATCATGAAATCGCTCGCGGAAAAGGGGATCGGCATCATCCTCGTCTCGTCCGAGATGGACGAGCTTCGCAAGTGCGCGAGCCGCATCATCACCATGCATTCCGGCCGGGTCACCGGCGAATTCGACAGCGCCACGACCGAGGGAGAACAGCTCGTCGGGGCCATCTTTGCCAGGGAGGCGGACCATGTCTGACATCAACGAAACCGCGGGCGGCTCGACGTCCGGCCGCAAGGGGGCGCTGATGGAGCTCATGCGGCACCCCATCCTCGGCGTGCTCGTCGTGCTGGTGGTCATCTTCGTGGCCTCGGCGCTGCTCTCGCCCTACTTCCTCACGCCCTACAACCTGAGCGTCGTGGCGCGCGGGCTGGCCTTCGTCGCGCTGGTGACGATCGGGCAGGCCTCGCTGATGATCCTCGGCGAGCTCGACCTCTCGCTCGGCACCATCGGCGGGCTGAGCGGCATCCTGGTCGGGATGCTGATGGTCAACGTCGGCCTGAACCCGTGGCTCGCGATCCTGATCGCGCTGGCCATCGGCTCGGCGCTCGGCTTCATCAACGGCTTCCTCACCGCCAAGCTCAAGCTGCACTCGCTGGTGCTGACCATCGGCACCGCGGGCATCTACGGCGGCGCCATCCTCGTGCTGACGCGCGGCGTGGCGATCACCGGCATCCCGCGCGAGATCCAGTTCCTCGGAAGCGGCAGCCTGCTCGGCGTGCCGATGCCGTTCATCATCATGCTGGTGATGCTCGCCGCCGGTGCGTTCCTGACGCTCAAGACCCCCTTCGGCCGCTACATGTATGCCATCGGCAACAACCGCGACGCGGCCCGGATGCTCGGCATCCCGGTGGACCGTATCCGCATCCTCGTGTTCGTCATGGCAGGCTTCCTGTCGGCGCTGGCCGGGGTGCTGCTGGTGGCGCGGCTCGGCACGGCGCAGCCCTCGATCGGCGACGCATGGGTGCTCGGCCCGATCGCGGCGGCGGTCATCGGCGGCGTCGCCACCACAGGCGGCGTCGGCATGATCGTCGGCGCCATCTTCGGTGCGGGCATCATTGCCATCATCGAGAACATCATCGTTCTCTTCGGCGTCTCCCCCTACTGGCAGGGGATCGTCAGCGGTGCGATCGTGGTGATCGCCATTTCCTTCGACGCAATCTCGCGGCACTGGCTGCGGAAAGAGAGCTGAACCATGAACATCATGTCATCCGAACACCGCGCGAAGAAGCTCATCAACGCGCCCGAGGACATCATCTCGGAAGCCATCGCCGGCATGGTCGGCGCCCACCCCGACATGCTGCGCCTCGAGGGCAACACCGGCCGCGCCGTGGTGGCGCTCGACGGGCCGCGTGACGGCAAGGTCGGCGTCGTGGTCGGCGGCGGCTCGGGCCACGAGCCCGCCTTTGCCGGCTACGTCGGGCGCGGCCTTGCCGACGCGGCGGCGGTGGGCAACGTCTTCGCCTCGCCCTCGCCCGAGCAGATCCTCGACGCGACGCGCGCCGTCGACGGTGGCGCGGGCGTGGTCTACCTGTACGGCAACTACACCGGCGACGTCATGAACTTCGACATGGCCGCCGAAGAGGCCGCGACCCTCGGGATCGAGTGCCGCTCGGTCGCCGTGGCCGACGACATCGCCTCGGCGCCCAAGGGGCGCGAGGGCGAACGGCGCGGCATCGCCGGCGACTTCTTCGTCTTCAAGATCGCCGGGGCCGCCGCCGAGGCGGGCCGCGACCTTGCCGGCGTCGAGGCCGCCGCGCAGCACGCGCTGGCCTCCACCCGGTCGATGGGCGTGGCGCTGACCCCCTGCTCGATGCCGCAGACCGGCAAGCCGAACTTCGAGATCGGCGACGACGAGATGGAAATCGGCATGGGCCTGCACGGCGAGCCCGGCATGCGCCGTGGCGACATGGCCTCCGCCGACGAGGTCGTCGACGAACTGATGGCGCCGATCCTCGACGAGATGGCGTTTCGGCCCGGCGACGAGGTCGCGGTGCTGGTCAACGGTCTTGGCGCGACCGGCCTGCTGGAACTCTACATCCTGCACCGCCGCGTTGCCGCGATCCTCGCCGAGAAGGGCGTGAAGATCCACTATTCGTGGGTCGGCGAATACGCCACCTCGCTCGAGATGGCCGGCGCCTCGATCACGCTGATGAAGCTCGACACCGACCTGCGCAAGCTGCTCGACATGCCCTGCCGCACCCCGGCGCTGACCGTCGGCACCCTGCAGGACGCGCCGCGCCAGGCGCGCTCGACCGTCTCGGCGCGCCCGGTGGCCGAGACCGCCCGCGAGGAAAGCCGCAGCCGCGAGCTGGCCACCGACGGGCCGATCACCCCGGCGCTCTTCCGCACCATGATGGTCGCCGCCGGCGAACGCATCTCGACCGAGGCCGACCGGCTCTCGGCGCTCGACGGTGTCATCGGCGACGGCGACCACGGCGTGACAATGGACATCGGCTGGAAGGCGGTCCGCGACGCGCTGGCGCAAAGCCCCGAGGACGAGACCATCGAGACCTCGTGCAAGCGCATGGCCAAGGCGTTCCTCGACGCCGTGGGCGCCTCGTCCGGGCCGCTCTACGCCACCGCCTTCCTGCGCGCGGGCACGGCGGTGAAGGACCGGCTGAACCTCGACGCGGCCTCGATGGCCGCATGGATCGAGGCCGCCTGCGAGGGCGTGCGCGAGCGCGGCCGGGCCGCGCCGGGCGACAAGACCATGGTCGACGCCTGGGTGCCTGCCGTCGAAGAGGCGCGCGGCGCGGTGACCGGCGGTGCCGACGTTCTGGGCTGTCTGGATGCCGCCTGCGAGGGCGCCGAGCGCGGCATGAACGCCACCCGCGACATCGAGAGCAAGCGCGGGCGCTCGTCGAAGCTGGGCGCGCGGTCCGTGGGTCACATCGACCCCGGCGCGGCCTCGACCGTGGTGATCCTCACCGCGATGCGCGACACCGCCCGCGAGGCGCTGGCCTGAACCGGGCCTGAACGCGGCCTGAACCGGGCCCTCGACAAGAGCCCCGGGCGTCAGCTTTCGAGCAGCGCCCGGGCCACCCCCTCGTTGGTCGCGAGACGGTTGACGTAGCCACCGCGCAGGATCGCCCGCATCACGGTGAGCTTGTTCATGCCCCCCGACACGAGGATCGACTCCGGCTTCATCTTCAGCTTGTCCGGCGGCAGCGCGATGATCGTGTCGTTGATGAAGTGATCGACCGGCCGGCCATCGGCGTCGATGAAGCAGCCCAGGATCTCGCCCACGGCCCCGGCGGCGACGATGTCGTCGAGATGGTCCTTGATGACCCGCACCTGCGTGAGCGAGCTCATTTCCTCGACCGAGCCGCAGCTGACCAGCGCCACGTCGGCGATCTCGGTGCGGGCCAGCACGTCGGTCAGCTCGTCGATGAGCAGCAGCGCGTCGCGCGCATCGCGCGAGGCGCAGTAGATCGGCGCTGTCAGGTAGTGGCATTCGACCCCGAGCGTCTGCGCCGCCTCGGTCGCCACGTCGAAGGAATTCGACCCCGTCGCGCGGGTGATGCCGCCGATCAGACCGACCACCCAGCTGCCGTCGTTGGGCCGCGCCGTCATCCGCCGCACGACGCTCGACAGCGTCCGCCCCGAGCCGATCCCGATACCGAGGTCGAGCCCCTTGATCAGCGGGTTCACCATGTGGCCGGCGGCCTCGCCGATCATCTGCTTCTGCTGCAGGAAATCGTCGAGATCGGGCACCACGACCACCTCGTCGAGCCCGTATTTCACCGCCACCTTCTCGGCCGCCTCGCGGCACGAGATCAGCGGCATCTCGAGCTCGATGCGGACGCGGCCCTCGCTGCGCAGTTGCCCGATGATCCGGTTGACCTTGAGACGGGTGATCTGCAGCCGGTCGGCGATGTCCTTCTGGGTGAGCCCCGCCACGAAGTAGTACCAGCCCACGCGGGCGCGTTCGTCCTCGATCTCGAATTCGTCGCTGCGCATCTCGCTCCACCGTGCCGGGCGGGCGGCATGATGTCATGGCCCCACCCGCTCCTACAATGGCGCAAGCCATGGTTGCGGTGAAGCGGACAATGCCAGACCCTTCGTGTCGGCAAGGCCTAACATCTTCGCGCGCGGAAAACATGGCCAATCGCGCCGCCGGCTGACGGCGGGAGGGGCGCCGTTGCGTCGCAAAACCGCCGCGCGCCGCGCTCAGGCGGTCCGGTCGCGTCCAAGGATGAAGTCGGCGCCACGCTCGGCCAGCATGAAGACGGCGGCCTGCGCGTTGCCGGAAACCTGCGTCGGCATCACCGAGGCATCCACCACCCGCAGCCCCGCGACCCCGCGCAGCCGCAACTGCGGATCGACCACCGCGTCTGGGTCGCCGCCCATCCGGCAGGTGCCGGCGGCGTGGTAGATCGTCTGGCCGTTGCGCCGCGCGAACGACAGCCAGTCCGCGCGCGCGGTGCACTCCGGGCCCGGCGACATCTCGTGGTCGCGCCAGTCGTCCATCGGTGCCGCCTCGACGATGCGGCGGCCCGCGATCATGCCGTCGATCATCGCACGGCAGTCCTCCTCGGTGGCAAGGAAGTTCGGACGGATCGCCGGCTGGTCGTCGATCCGAGGCGAGACCGCGTGGATGCTGCCCCGGCTCTCGGGGCGCAGCTGCGTCACCCCGAGCGTCATGCCCGGCGCGCGTTCGAGCTTGCGCTCGGCGGCGTTGGCATAGCTCGCGTGCATGAAGAAGAACTGCACGTCGGGGCCGGCCAGCCCCGCGCGGGTGCGGATGAACCCGTGCGCGAGACCGGTGCCATAGGTCAGGATGCCCCGCCGCGACAGCGCGTAGCGCAGCACCTCGCGGACGAGGCGCGGCCCCCGGCTCAGTTCGTTGAGGGTATCGGGGCGGCGCACCCGCCAGTTCAGCCGCGTGCAGAAGTGGTCGGAATAGTTCTCGCCCACCTCGGGCGCCTCGACGCGGACCTCGATGCCGAGGTCGCGCAACCGCTCCGGGTCGCCGATGCCCGACAGCTCCAGCAGCTGCGGCGTCTGCACCGCGCCGGCGGCGAGGATCACCTCGCGGTCGGCGGCGATCACCGCATCCCCGCCCGGCCCCGCGACACGCACGCCGGTCGCCCGGCCCTCGGCGATCTCGACGCGGGTGACGCGCTGGCCGGTGCGGATCTCGAGGTTCTTCCGCCCCTGTACCGGCGCAAGATAGGCGGCGTAGGCGCTCGCGCGGCGGCCATTCTTCTGGTTGACCTGATACCAGCCGACGCCATCCTGCGCGCGGCCGTTGTAATCGGGGTTGCGCGGGTGGCCGGCGGCCTCGGCGGCGGCAAGGAAGGCCTCGCCGATGGCGGGGCGCTCCTGCACCTCGCAGAGATCGAGCGGGCCGTCGTGGCCGCGCAGCCCGTCGGGGTCGGGACCGGCGTAGCGTTCGAGGCGCCGGAACACCGGCTCGACGCGGTCCCAGCCCCAGCCGGTGCAGCCGCCCTGGGCCCAGCCGTCGTAATCCTGCGGCTGGCCGCGCACGTAGATCATGCCGTTGATGAGCGTCGAGCCGCCCAGCCCCTTGCCGCGCGGAATGGCGATCTCGCGGTTGCCGGTCGCGGGCTCGGGGTCCGAGGTGAAGCGCCAGTTGAAGCGCGGGTTGGTCAGCAGCTTGTAGAAACCCGCCGGGATCTGCACCCAAGGGCTGCGCGGGCGCGGCCCGGCCTCGAGCAGCAGCACCCGGGTCGACGGGTCCTCCGACAGCCGGCTCGCCAGCACGCAGCCGGCGGTGCCGCCGCCGACGATGATGTAGTCGAAACGCTCGGCCATGGCTCAGCCCCCCGGACCGGGGGCCGGCGCCGCCGCGCCGATGGCCCCCATGTGCCGCGCCATCAGCTCGATCTGGCAGCGCAGCATCGGCAGGCCCGGGTGGCAGCGCGCCCCGCGTGCCGCCGCGGCGGCGAGAAGCGGCGTCTCTTCCGGGTCCATGATCGCCTCGGCGACGACCTGGCCCGCGTGCAGCGCCTCGACCGGCAGCGGCAGCGGATCGCCCGCGCGCAGTCCCAGCGAGGTCGCGTTGACCACGATGTCGTAGCCGCCCACGTCCGCCGCATCACCCCGGCCCTCGGCCGCGCAGGACGGGTAGGCCTGCGCCACCCGCGCGGCGAGATCCTCGGCCTTTGCCGCCGTCCGGTTGAGGATGGTGAGCGCGCCCGCGCCGGCCTCGGCGAGCGCGAAGGCGATGGCCGAGGCCGCCCCGCCCGCACCCGCCAGCAGCACCCGTGCGCCGCCGGGATCGATGCCCGCCTGCCGCAGTCCCGCGACGAAGCCGATGCCGTCGAGCATCGCGCCGATCATCCGCCCGTCGTCGTCGCGGCGCACGCAGTTCACCGCGCCGATGCGCGCCGCGTCGCCCTCGACCGCGTCGCAGAGCCCCAGCATCGCGGGCTTGTGCGGCACGGTGGCGATGAAGCCGCCGAAATTGCGCATCATGCGCAGCCCGTCGAGCGCCTGCCGCAGCCCGTCGGGGGCGACATGCATGGGCACGAGCACCCCGTCGACGCCGTGGCGCGCGAAGACCTCGGCCATGACCTGCGGCGTCTTCACGTGGGCGATGGGGTCGGCGAGGATGCCGAATAGGCGGGTGTGTCCGGTGATCTGGGGCATGTCTCTCGGGAGTCGTGTTCGGGTGGGGACCGGGCGTGCGCCGCCCGGCGTCAGGTCATGCAGAGGCCGCCGGCCACGTCGATGGTCTGGCCGGTGACGAAGCTCGACTCGGGGCTGGTGAGCCAGAGCGCGGTGTCGGCTACCTCCGCCGGCTCGCCGAGGCGTCCGAGCGGGGTGCGGGCGACCTCGGCTTCGTTGAGCTCGGGCGCGACGCCGGCGACCATGGGGGTGGCGATGCGACCCGGCGCCAGCGCGTTGACACGGATACCGTGGGGGCCGAGCTCGCCCGCGATATGCTTGGTGAAGCCGATGATCGCCGATTTCGTGGCGGCGTAATGGCTGGCGACGATGGGAAAGAAGGTCTTGCCCGCCACCGACGAGGTGTTGACGATCCAGCCCTCGCCCGCCTCGACCATGGCCGGGCTCAGTGCCCGGATGCAGTTGAAGCTGCCGGTGAGGTTCACGTCGACCACGCGGCGCCATTCATCGGGGTCCATCTCCCAGACCTTCTGCGCCCGGCCCGCGTGCTTGGGCGAGATGCCGGCGTTGTTGACGAGCGTGTCGAAGGCGCCGCCCATCTCGGCCTCGGCGGCGGCGACGGCGGCGGTGAGACTGGCGTAGTCGCTCACGTCGCCGGTCATCGCGACGCCCCGGCCCGGCAGCCCCGAGACCGCGGCGGCGACCTCGCCCGCGTCGATGTCGAAGACGCCGACGATGGCGCCCCGGCGGGCAAAGGCCTCGGCCATGGCCAGCCCGATGCCCTTGGCCGCGCCGGTGACGAGCACCCGTCGGCCGGCGTGACTGTCGCGCGTGGCGTGGCGCTCGGCGGTGATTTCGCGTGTGGTCATGCTCAGATCCCCAGGTAGGCCTGCCGGACGTGGTCGTTCTGCAGCAGCGTCTCGGCGTCGTCGCTCAGCACCATGCGGCCGTTCTCAAGCACGTAGCCCCGGTCGGCGGCCTTGAGCGTGTGAAAGACGTTCTGCTCGACGATCAGCACCGTGGTGCCGGTGGCCGCCACCTGCGCGATGACCTCGAACACCTGCGAGACGATGATCGGCGCCAGCCCCAGCGAGGGCTCGTCGAACATCAGCAGCTTCGGCCGTGCCATCATGCCGCGCGCGATGGCGACCATCTGCTGCTCGCCGCCCGACAGCGACGAGGCGTGCTGGTCGAGCCGTTCGCGCAGCCGCGGGAACAGCTCGAGCACCTCGTGCAGCGTGTCGTCCTGGTAGTCGCGGGCGTGGCGGCTGTAGGCGCCCATCAGCAGGTTGTCGCGGACGGTCATGTCCGGGAACAGCTGCCGCCCCTCGGGGATCAGGGTCACGCCCCTGTCCACCGTCTCGTGGGCGGCGAGCTTGGTGATGTCGCGGCCCTCGAAGGTGATCGCCCCGGTGCGCGGCGTGACCAGCCCCGAGATCGTGCGCAGGAGGGTGGTCTTGCCGGCGCCGTTGGCGCCGACGATGGTGACCACCTCGCCCGGTTCGACGTGCAGCGACACGTCCTGCAGGATCACCGTCGAGCCGTAGCCCGCATCGACGTTGCTGACCTCAAGCATGGGTGAAATCCTTTCCCAGGTAGGCCTCGATCACGCGCTCGTCGCGCACCACCTCGTGCGGGTCGCCCTGCGCGATGATCTGGCCGGAGTTGATGACGATGACGCGGTCCGACAGCGACATGACCGCCTGCATCACGTGCTCGATGGCGATGATGCTGACGCCGGTGTCGCGGATCGACAGCATCAGGTCGACGGCGCGGCGCACGTCGGTCTGGTTGATGCCGGCCATGACCTCGTCGAGCAGCAGCACGCGCGGCTCCATCGCCATGACGCGGGCGACCTCGAGCCGCTTGAGCCCGCCGATGGTGAGGCTCGCGGCCTCGGCATCGAGGTAGGGGCCAAGGCCCATCCGGTGGGCGGTCTCGCGCGCCGCCTCGCGGGCGTCGCCCACGTGCGGGTGGCGGTGGAAGGCGCCGACCATGATGTTCTCTTCCACGGTCATCGCCGCGAAGGGTTGCACGATCTGGAAGGTCCGCCCGACGCCGAGGCTGGCGAAGTCGCCCGGCGTCACCGGCTCCTGCCATTCGCCCGAGGGCGACAGCACCGAGACCCGGCCCTGGTCGGGCTTGAGGAAGCCCGAGAGCATGTTGAAGACGGTGGTCTTGCCCGCGCCGTTCGGCCCGATCACGCCGAGGATCTCGCCCTCGCGCAGGGTGAAGCCCACGTCGTTGGTGACATGCAGCCCGCCGAAGTGCTTCTGCAGTCCCTCGACCCGCATCACCTCGCGGCCCGGCTCGTGCGGCACCGCCGAGCGCGGCGCGGCCGAGACGGGCGCCGCCTGTTCGCCCTCGGTCCGGCCGGAGCCGGCGGTGAAGCGGTGGACCACCCCCATGATGCCGTTCGGCAGGAACAGCACCACCAGCATCAGCACCACGCCGTAGACGAAGCCGTGCAGTCCGATGGCCTCGGAGCCAAGCGCGCCGCGGGCGAACTCGGTGATCGGCACGAGCAGCATGGCGCCCAGCAGCGGGCCCCAGACGGTGCCGATGCCGCCGATCAGCGCGAACATGGCGATCTGGATCGAGAACTGCAGCGAGAACATCGATTCCGGCTCGATGAAGGTCAGATACATCGCGTGGAAGGTGCCGACCATCGCCGACAGCGCCGCCGAGACCGATACCGCCATCAGCCGCACCTTGACGGTGCCGACGCCGGCGGCCTTGGCCGCGCTCTCGCGCTCGCGGGTGGCGACGAGGTAGAAGCCCAGCCGGTGCGAGCGGATCGCCCAGGCCACCGCGAGGCAGACCAGCAGCATCCCGAAGGCGATGAGCAGCGCCGGCAGGCGTTCGCGGAACACCATCCACTCCCAGCCGATCTTGAGCGGGATCATCAGGCCGGTGGCACCGCCGGTGAGCTCGCGGAAGTGCAGCGCGAGCACGCGGAACACCTCGAGGAAGGCGATGGTGGCCAGCGCGAAGAACGGCCCGTGCAGCCGGAAGCAGGGCCACGAGACGACGATGGCGGCGACCACCGCCACGGCGGCGCCGGCGAACATGCCGATCCAGGGCGAGACCCCGAGGTTCACGAGGATCACCCCGGCATAGCCGCCGATGCCGTAGAAGATGGCGTGCCCGAGCGAGAGCTGCCCGGCGTAGCCGCCGACGATGTTCCACGCGGTCGAGAGCGCCGCGAAGATGCAGATGGTGATGAAGATGTGGTAGACGAACTCGTCCCCGACGGCGACGGGCACCGCGATCAGCGCAGCCAGCAGCACCGCCACGGCGATCAGGCCCGTTTTCGGCGCGGTAAGCACGCCCGGGGTCTGGCGGGTCATGGTTGTCTCGGTCATGGCGATACGTGGCTCAGGTTCATGCGGGTGCCGAACAGGCCCGACGGTTTCAGGATGAGGATCAGCAGGAAGATCGTGAACACCACGGCCTCGCGCAGGTCCGAGCCGATGTAGAAGCCCGACAGCGCATCCACGAGCCCGATGACCAGCGCCCCGAAGAAGGCGCCGGGGATCGAGCCCAGCCCCCCGAGCACGACGCAGACGAAGGCGATCAGCACGAAGTAGGTGCCGATGGTCGGCGACGTCGGGTAGAGCGGCGCGATCAGCGACGAGCCGAGACCGACGCAGGCGGCGCCGAGCCCGAAGGTCAGGATGTAGATGAACTTGTCGTTGATCCCCATGAGACGCGCGGCGGCGCGGTTCTGCGCGGTGGCGCGGATGGCGCGGCCGGTGCGGGTCTTCTTCATGAAGAGCTGAAGGCCGATCACCAGCACGATGGCGGCGACGAAGACCCAGAGCTGCCCGGTCAGGATCCGCACCTCGCCGAGCATCACCTGGCTGCGCACGCCGTGCGCCGGGGTGTTGGCGATGTCGGCGCCGAAGATCAGCAGCGCGAGGTTCATCAGCGCCGTCGACAGGCCGACCGTGGCGAAGATCTGGACGTGTTCGTCGCGCGCCGTCATCAGCGGCTGGATCAGCAGCCGCTGGGTCAGCGCGCCCAGCACGAAGAGGGCGGGCGCCACGGCGGCGGCGGTCAGGTAGGGGTGCACGTCGAGCCCGGTGCTCAGCAGGAAGGTCAGGTACATGCCGACCATGAGGAACTCGCCGTGGGCGAAGTTGATCACCTTGACGATGCCGAAGATCAGGGTGAGCCCGACCGCCACGATGGCGAAGAGCCCGCCGAGCATCAGCCCGTTGGCGACAATCTGAAGAAAGGTGTCCATGTCTCGCGCGTCTCCGGTAAGGGGTCGCGCCGGGCCGCCCGGCAGGGATGGGGCGGCCCGGCCCGGTGGCGTCAGTCGCCGACCATGAAGTCGGCCACGGCGGCGTCACTGGGGTAGACGGTGACGAGCTTGCCGCCCTGCCACTGCATCCCCATCATCATCGCGCGTTCGTTCTGGTTCTGCTCGCCGAACTTCACGCCGTAACCGGCCGCCGTCTCGCCCGAGGGGATGTCGATCGCCTCGACCGCCGCGACGATCTGGTCGGGCTCGAAGCCCTCGCCCTCGCCGATGCCCTCGAGAATGGCCATGGCACCCACGTAGTTGTTCAGCGAGTGACCCGAGCGCGGATCCTCGCCGTACTTGTCCTGGTAGGCCGACAGGAAGTCCTCGAGACCGGGGGTGAACTCGGTGTTCACGGCGTATTGCGTGAAGTCCACGTCGAGCACGCCCTCCATCTTGTCGCCCACCGCCTCGGCGGTCGCGGTCAGCGAGTAGCCACCGCCGCCGCCGATGATGGCGTCGGGCTCGAAGCCGGCCTCGGCGGACTGGTTGAGGAACAGCACCGAGTCGTTCTGGTAGGAGGTCTGCAGCACCACGTCGACGTCGCGGTCCTTGAGGTCGAGCACGAGCGACGACATGTCCACGGTCGAGCTCGGGTAGCCCTGCACGGTGACGATGTTGAGCCCCTTCTCGGCGCCGTATTCCTCCTGGTGGCCGGCGACCGAAGTGCCATAGGCGCTGTCCTCGTGGATCACGCCGATCTTCAGCTCCGAGGGCTCGACCCCGAGGCCGGGCGCGATCTTGTCGACGATCATGTCGATGGTCATGATGCCCATCGTCTCGGCGGTCGGGTTGGTGCGGTAGAGATACTGCAGGTCGCGGCCAGTGACCTCGTCGGCGACGGCGCCGAGCTCGAAGTAGGGGATGCCCGACAGCTCGGCGACCTGGCTCGCCGCGATCGAGCGCGACGAGGAATAGGTGCCGAGGATCGCCTTGACGCCCTCGCGGCTGATCAGCCGGCGGGCCTCGCCGATGGCCTGGTTGTTGTCGACCGCGTCGCCGCGCACCAGCTCGATCTGCTCGCCCTGGATGCCGCCGGCGGCGTTGATCTCCTCCACCGCCAGCTCGACGCCGCGGAAGCTTTCCTCGCCCAGCAGCGCGAGCCCGCCCGAGAACGGGAACAGCGCGCCGAACTTGACGTCGGCCTGGGCCGCGCCCGCGACAAGCGCGGAGACGGCGGTGGCGGCAAGCAATGCCTTGAGTTTCATGTGGTAGTTCCTCCCTTTTGACGGGCCCTCCAGCCCGGTTGATGCGCTCAGTAGTCGAGCGCCTCCTTGCCTTGGAACGAGGTGATCGGCGGGTGTGCCCGCTCGTCGGTCACCACGTCGATGACGGTGACGTCGTCCTTGCCCATCGCCTCCTCCAGCGCGGGCAGGAACTGCTCCGGGCGCTCGACCCGGACACCGTGGCAGCCCACCGCGCGGGCGATGGCCGCGTGATCGACGGCGGTGAAATGCACCACGTCGGTATGGTCTCCGAAGAGGCTGAGCTCGGCGTGCTTCTGGTAGCCGAGGATCTGGTTGTTGAGCACCACGACCACCACCGGCAGCTTCATCCGCCGCGCGGTCTCGAGTTCGCCCCAGACGTGGCCGAAGCCGCCGTCGCCGGTGAGGCAGACCACCGGCGCATCCGGGCGCGCGGCCTTGGCGCCGATGGCGAAAGGCAGCCCCCAGCCGAGACCGGCAAGCCCGCGCGGCGTCAGGAAGCGCTGGCCGGCGCGGCGGGCCGTGAGCCCGTTGGCGATCCAGATCGAGGCATAGCTCGCGTCGGCCACGGCGATGCCGTCCTCGGGCAGCACGCTGTCGAGGTCGCGCATCAGACGCTCGGGGCGGATCGGCGCGGCCTCCCAGTCGATCAGCGTCTCCATGTCGCGCGCATGCGCCGCGCGGCCCTCGCCGATGCGCGTCTCGAGCGCCGGGCGCCGGGTGTGCATCGCCGACAGGTCGTGCTGGCCGAGCGCGTCCGCAAGCTGGTCGAGCGTCAGCCGGGCGTCGCCCTTGAGCCGCAGCGCCTCGTAGTTGCGCCCGATCTCGCCGCCGTCGATGTCGATATGGATGTAACGCGCGCCCTTGGGATAGAGCGACCAGCTGTCGGTGCCGTTCTGGTTGGTGCGGTTGCCCACCAGCAGCACCACGTCGGCATCGCTCACCAGCTCGCGCTGGTGCGAGGCCATCCCGCCCGGTGCCATGAAGTAGCCCACGACGCCCAGCGACAGCGGATGCGTCTCGGCAACCGCGCCCTTGCCCATCACGGTGGTCGCGACCGGCAGTCCCATCTCCTGCAGGCGCCCCAGCGCCTCGACCGCCTGCGAGCCGTGCACGCCGCCACCGGCGATCACCACCGGCCGCTCGGCCTCTGCCAGCAGCGCCGCGGCCTCGGCGACGCGGGCCGGATCGGCGCCCATGCGGTCGAGCGGCCATTGGCCGAGATCGGCCTGCCGGCGCGGCGCGTCGGGGGAAAGCTCGGGGCGCTCGTCGAGCACGTCGAGCGGCACCAGCAGCACCGCCGGCCCCGGCCGCCCCGAGGCGGCGGCGGTGAAGGCCATGTCGATGTAGTCGTCGATGCGCTCGACGTCGGCCACCCGGCGCACCCATTTCGACACGCCGTCGAACAGCGCGAAATGGTCGAGCTCCTGGAAGGCGTTCTTGTCGGTGAACTTGCGGTGCACGTCCTGCACGATGGCGACGGTCGGCACCGAGGCCTTGTAGGCCTCGGCCAGCCCCGGCACCAGCAGCGTGGCGGCGGGGCCGTTCTGCGCGGTGACGACCGGCACCCGGCCCGACAGCCGGGCATAGGCGTCGGCCATCGCGGCGCCGCCGTTCTCGGTGCGGTAGCCGACCTGCCGGATGCCGTAGTGCGGCGCGGCGAGGATCAGCGCCGAGGGCAGCGACTGGCCGAAGATCTCGGTCACGCCGTGGCGCGCGAGGGCGGCGGCCATGACATGGGCACCGGTGGTGTTGGCGGCGGGGCGGTCCATGACGGTCATGGCTCAGGTCTCCGATTTCATGAGAAGGACGATCTTTCCGACGTGCTCGCCGCCATCCATGCGGGCATGGGCGCTGGCGACATCCTCGAGCGGAAAGGTGGAATCGACCGGCGGCCGCACCTTGCCGCTGGCCAGCAGCGGCACGACGTGCTCGGTCAGCGCGCGGGCGAGCTTCGCCTTCATCTCCACGGGCCGCGCCCGCAGGGTCGAGGCGGTGAGCGTGCCGCGCTTCATCAGCAGCGGCAGGAAGTCGACCTCGGCCTTGCTGCCCTGCTGGAAGGCGATCTGCGAGATCCGCCCGTCAGGCGCCAAGAGGTCGATGTTGCGCTGCATGTAGGGACCGCCGATCATGTCGAGGATGACATCCGGGCCGGTGCCGCCGGTGAGTTCGCGGGCGACTTCGACAAAATCCTGCGTGCGGTAGTTGATGGCGTGATCGGCTCCGAGCTTCAGCGCCGCCTCGCATTTCGCGTCGCTGCCGGCGGTCACGATGACGGTGGAGCCGAGCGCCCTGGCAAGCTGGATCGCGGTGGTGCCGATGCCGGAGGTGCCGCCGTGGATCAGCAGCGTCTCGCCCGGCTGCAGCGCGGCGCGCTCGAAGACGTTCGACCAGACGGTGAAGAAGGTCTCGGGCACCGCGCCGGCCTCGGCCATGCTCAGCCCCTCGGGCACCGGAATGGCGATCGGCGCGTCGAGCACCGCCCAGTCGGCATAGGCGCCGGAATGCACGAGCCCCATCACCCGGTCGCCGATCTCGAAGCCGGTGACATCGGGCCCGAGCGCCGCGACGACGCCTGCCAGCTCCAGCCCGAACACGTCCGAGGCGCCCGGCGGCGGCGGGTAGTTGCCCTGCCGCTGCATCACGTCGGGCCGGTTGACCCCGGCGGCGTGAACCTCGATCAGCAGCTGGCCGGGACCGGGGTCGGGGCGCGCGGTCTCGACCACGCGCAGAACCTCGGGGCCGCCGGCCCCCTCCGCAATCACGGCGCGCGTCGTATCGGTCATGTCGTCTGTCCTTTGGTCTGGTCAGGAAGAAGAAGCACCTTCATCGCCCCGCCGCCGCGGGCGAGGTCGAAGGCCGCCTCGCCCTCGGCGAGCGGCAGGCGATGGGTGATGAGATGCGCGAGCGCGTCGCCGCGCCGCGCCAGCAGCGCGATGGCCTCGGCAAAGGCCCGCGCGGTGGTGTCGTGGACGCCGCGCAGCTGCTTCTTCTCGCGCACCAGCCGCGACAGGTCGAGTTCGCAGGGCTGCGCGTGGATGCCGGCGGCGACGAAGATCCCCTCGGGGCGAAGCACCGACAGCCCCTGCCCGACCGACGCCGCGGCGCCGGTCGCCTCGATCACCCGGTCGCAGCGGCCGCCGAAGGTCTCGCGAACGGCGGCGTCCAGCCCTTGCTCCGACAGGTCGCAGGTCACCGCGATGCCCATGCGCTCGGCGATGCGCAGCCGCGCGCCGTCGTTCAGCCCGACCAGCAGCACCCGCGCGCCGCGCTCCTGCGCGACGAAGGCACACGCGGCGCCGATCGGACCGGGGCCCAGCACCACCACGCGGTCGCCGGCGCCCACCTCGGCCACGTCGACGGCATTGACCGCGATCGACAGCGGCTCGGTCAGCGCGGCACGGTCGAAGGCCAGCGCGTCGGGAATGCGGTGCAGCACGCCCGCCGGCACCCGCACCCGCTCGGCGAAGCCGCCGTCGCGATGCAGCCCGACGATCCGCCGCGCCTCGCAGGCCGACGGCCGGCCGGCCCGGCATCCGTCGCAGTCGCCGCAGGGCACCGTCGGCCAGCAGACCACCCGGTCGCCGACTTCGAGACCCGCCACCCCGCTGCCCGTGGCGGTCACGGCGCCGGCGAACTCGTGGCCGATGGTCAGCGGCAGGAAGGGCTCCATGAAGCCGTAGCTCGGATCCCAGGCCGCGGCGTGCAGGTCGCTGCCGCAGATGCCCGCGGCACGGATCGCGACCTCGACCTCGCCGGGGCCGGGCTCGGGGCCGTCAAAGCCTGTCCGGACGAGGTCCACACCTCTCCCGGCACGTGTCTTGCGCAACGCAAGCATCGTTCGGATTCTCCTCCTCGGGGCCCCGCATTCTCCCGATACGGGGCAACCAGCACGCTGGACTGGATTTCGACTCAGTTATATTTTATTTGTTATAACAGTAAAGGCGGGATTTGTGCTAACCTGTCAAGCATCAGAGGTGGAGCGGATAAAATGTCAGAAATTTCAAACGACTGGGCCAAGCCCATCGAACGCGAAAACCTGAGCGACCGGGCCTACACCACGATTCGAAACGCCCTGATGCGCGGCCAGCTGAAGCCCGGAGAGCGGCTTCGCCTGCGCCCGCTGTCGGAACGCTTCGGCATCTCGCTGACCCCCATGCGCGAGGCGCTGTTGCGGCTGGTGTTCGAACGCGCGATGACCTTCGACGAGCGGGGAACCGTGGTGGTGCCCTCGCTGACGCTGGCCCAGTTGCAGGAAATCCGCAGCATCCGCATGGACCTCGAGGGCAAGGCGGCAGCCTCGGCCGCGGCCCACGTCACCCCCGAGGAGCTGCAGACGCTGCGCGACATCCAGGCGGGCATCGCCGACTGCCACGCCCGCCAGTCCTTTGCCGACGCGGTGCATCTGAACACCGAGTTCCACCTCGGGCTCTGCCGCGCCGGGCGGCTGCCGATCACCTACGACCTGGTCGAGAACCTCTGGGTGCGCTGCGGCCCGATCCTGTCGCATCTCTACGACGCGGGCGTGCCGCCGAACTGGGTGCCGCACCCGCACGAACGCATCCTCGACGCGCTCGAGGCCGGCGACGCCGAGGCCGCCGAGGCCGGCATCCGCTTCGACATCGAGATGGGCGGACAGGGCCTGCTGAAACACGTCTCCGCCGGGGGCTGAGGGCGCGACGGGGCTGGTCAGGACCGCGCGGGCGGCGCACACTGGCCCCGGTCGCGCGCATCGGGAGGGCGCGCGACCGGACCAGAGGAGGAGGACACCATGCTGAACCCCGTGCTGAAACCCGTTCTGACGGCGGCCCTCGTGCTCGCTGCAACCGCCGCCACGGCGGACCCGGTCGGCATCACCCGCGACATGATGAGCGTCACCGTCGACACCCCGCAGGGCCCCGTCGAGATCGCGCGGGTGCAGGACAACGACGCCGTGTTCGAGGGCGATTTCGCCCGCATCGCACGCCCCTGCCCCGATTTCTGCATCCAGCCGATGATCCCCGCCGAGGGCGTGACCCCGGTCGGCGAACTGGAAATGCTGGCGTTCCTGAACGATCCCGAGGTGGTGGTGATCGACGGCCGGGTGCGCCGCGACTTCGCCGGCGGCTCGATTCCCGGCGCGATCAACGTGCCCTACACCGAGGCGTCGGACCGGCTCGGAGAGCTCGGCTGCGAGCCGGATTTCGACGGCTGGATCTGCGACGGAGACGACGTGAAATCCGTGGCGCTCTACTGCAACGGCCCGTGGTGCGGCCAGTCTCCCACCGCCGCCCGCCGGATGATCGCGGCAGGCTTCCCGGCCGGGAAACTCTACTACTATCGCGCCGGCATGCAGGGCTGGCGGATGCTGGGCCTCACGGTCGCGATGCCGGAGTAAACCCCGCGCGCCTCGCCACCGGACACAACAGGATCGCCTCACCCCGGCGCCCACTGCTGCACGTGCCGCACCGCTCGCCTGCGTCGGTCACGGACGCACCGGCCGCAGCCGGAGAATGGCCTCCGCCCTTGATCAGACGCGTCCCCACCCGATCGACAGCCCCCCGACCCGCATCCTCCCGTGGTCCACGCGCCGGCGGCGGCCCGCCCCACGAAGACCCCCGCACGCCAACGGCCCCACCCCACGGCACCCCCGGCTTCTTCTGGCCAGAAATATTCCTGGGGGGAGGCTCGCCAGAGCCGGGGGGCAAAGCCCCCCCTGCCGCCCTCGCCACCCAGAACGCCCTCGGACCCCGAAGCGCCTCAGAGCCAGCCGCGGATCTGCTCGGCGACCTTCTCGACCGACAGGCCGTACATGTCGTGCAGCGTCGGCAGGGCGCCGGCCTCGAGGAACGCGTCCGGCAGGCCGATCATGCGGAACTCCGGCGTCACCCCCGCGCGCAGCAGCGTGCCCGCCACCGCCTCGCCGAGGCCGCCGTTCACCGTGTGGTTCTCGGCGGTGACGACCAGCCGCCCCGACCGGCCCGCCTCGGCGAGGATCGTCCCGGTGTCGAGCGGCTTGATGGTCGGCACGTGCAGCACCGCCACGTCGACGTTGTCGCCGGCGAGCTTCTCCGCCGCGTCGAGTGCCCGCATGGTCATGATCCCCGACGAGATCACCAGCACGTCGTGCCCCTCGCGGATCATCTGGGCGCGACCCAGCTCGAAGCGGTAGTCGGGCTTGTGGCGGGTCAGCACCGTGGGCACCTTGCCGCGCAGCAGGCGGGCGTAGACCGGCCCGTCGTGGGCGATCATCGCGGGCACCATGCCGGCCACGTCGCAGGCGTCGCAGGGGTCGATCAGCACCATGTTCGGCAGGCCACGGAAGATCGCAAGGTCCTCGGTCGCCTGGTGGCTGGGGCCGTAGCCGGTGGTCAGGCCGGGCAGCGCGCAGGCGATCTTGACCGGCAGGTTCTCCTCGGCGATGGCCATGGCAATGAAGTCATAGGCCCGCCGCGCGGCGAAGACCGCGTAGGTGGTGGCGAAGGGGACGAAGCCCTCGCGCGCCATCCCGGCGGCGGCCGACATCAGCAGCTGCTCGGCCATGCCCATCTGGTAGAAGCGGTCGGGCATCGCGTTGGCGAAGACGTGCAGGTCGGTATATTTCGACAGGTCCGCCGACAGCCCCACGATGCGCTCGTCGGCCCTGGCCGCCTCGACCAGCGCGTGCCCGAAGGGCGCGGGGGTGGCGTCATACCCTTCGGCGGCAAGCGAGGCGATCATCGCGGACGTGGCGACGTTGCCGCCCTTCGGCACCTGCCGGGGTTCGTACTTCCGGGCCATGGAATCATGGGTCATTGCGGTTTCCCCTCGTCCAGCTTCGCAAGCGCCTGCGCCCATTCGTCGGCCTCGACGCGGACGAAGTGGTTCGACTCGCGCGCCTCGAGGAAATCGACGCCCTTGCACATGGTGGTGTTGCAGATGATCACCCGCGGCTTCGGCTCCGCGAGGTTGCGCGCGGCATCGAAGGCCGCGACCAGCGCGCCGAGATCGTTGCCGTCGACCTCCTGCGCGTGCCAGCCGAAGGCCTCCCACTTGGGCGCCTCGGGACCGACCGCCAGCGCATCGCGCGACGGGCCGTCGGCCTGCTGGTTGTTGAAGTCGACGATGCAGATCAGGTTGTCGAGCTTCCATTGCACGGCGGACATCACCGCCTCCCAGGTCGAGCCCTCGCCGAGCTCGCCGTCGGACATCAGGTTGTAGACGACGCTGTCGCTGCGCTTGCGCTTGAGTCCCAGCGCCGCGCCCACGGCGATGCCGAGCCCGTGGCCGAGCGAGCCGCCGGTGATCTCCATCCCCGGCGTGTACGAGGCCATGCCCGACATCGGCATCCGGCTGTCATCCATGCCGTAGGTCTCGAGCTCTTCCTCGGGCAGGATGCCCGCCTCCATCAGCGCCGAGTAGAGCGCGATCGCGTAGTGGCCTATGGACAGGTAGAAGCGGTCGCGCCCCTCCCACTCGGGGTCGTCGGGGCGCAGGCGCATCGCGTGGAAATAGGACGTGGCGAGCACGTCGGCGACGCCGAGCGCCTGCCCGATGTAGCCCTGTCCCTGCACCTCGCCCATGCGCAGCGCCTTGCGGCGGATGTTCCAGGCGCGCATCTCGAGCGACATGTTCGAGCCCGCGCCGGGCTGTGGGGTGTCGGTCATGTGGTCCTCCCTCGGGGTGGTCGTTGGCCCCTGCCCGCACCGGCGCCCCCGCAGGTCGGAGGCCGTCATCGGGCGCGCAGCGGGCGGGCCGCGCGTCGCGTGACGCGCGCGGCAAATGGTCTCCGGCGGACCACGGCCCGCCGGAGGTCAGGTCTTCGGCTCAGGCCGACAGCGCCCTGTGCATGGCGACGAGCATCACGTGGGCCGAGGCCGCGCCCGGGTCCACGTGGCCGAGCGAGCGCTGCCCGAGCTTCGCCGAACGGCCCCGGCGGCTCTCGATCTCGGCGGTGTAGTCGCGACCGTTCCGCGCGCCGGCGCAGGCTGCCTCGAGGCAGGCCGACACGTCTCCGCCCGACTGCAGCGCTTCCTTGGCCTTGGCCACGGCGGGCACCCAGGCGTCGATCATCGTCTTGTCGCCGACCTGCGCGCCGCCGCGCGACTGGATGCCGGCGCAGATGCCCTCGACCCAGGCGACCACGGCCCCGGCATCGAGGTTTAGCCGGTCCGACACCGCTTCGCCCGCCTTGCGGAAGGCCGAGGCGTAAAGCGGCCCCGAGGACGCGCCGACGGCGTCGAGAAACGCCTTGGCCATGCGGGTGCTGGTCTGCGTGATGGTCTCGTCGACCGGCGCGGCGAGTTCCTTGCGCACGGCGGACCAGCCGATGTCCATGGTGACGCCGTGGTCGCCGTCGCCGATCACCCCGTCGAGCTCGGAGAGCCAGTCGCGGTTGTCGTGGATCGCCTCGCCCACGGCGAGCATCATCCGGCGGAAGGTCTCGGGCGTGACCGGGCCGTCCTTGGCAAGCGTGCTGCGGTCGACCTCGGCCGCGCCGGCGGTGCCGTCGTGGCTGCGCTTGGTCAGCGTCCCGGCGGGCGCGAGGGTGCCCGCGACCGTGAGCGCCGGGGTGCGGCAGGGCATGTCGAGCAGGGTCTTGAGGTCCGCGTCGAGCTTCAGCAGCGTGATCGAGGCCCCCGCCATCTCGAGCGAGGTGCAGTATTCGCCGACCCAGCTGTAATGGATCTTCACGCCGCGCCCGCCGAGGATCTGCGTCACCCGGCGGTGCAGGATGTAAAGCTCCAGCAGCCCGGTCGCGCCAAGGCCGTTGACCAGCACCGCGACCTCGTCGCCCTGCCCCAGCTCCATGTCGGCGAGGATCGCGTCCATCAGCTCGTCGCTGACCTCGTCGGCGGTCTCGAGCGCGCCGCGCCGCATCCCGGGCTCGCCGTGGATGCCCATGCCGATCTCCATGTCCCGCGCGCCGAGCTCGAAGTTCGGCTTGCCGGTCTGCGGCAGCGAGCAGGCGCTGAGCGCCACGCCCATCGAGCGGCAGTTGGCGTTGGCATGCACCGCCGCCGCGTGGCAGGCGGCAAGGTCGCGGCCCTGCTCGGCCGCCGCACCGGCGATCTTGAACACGAAGAAATCGCCCGCGATGCCGCGCCGCTCGCCTTCGCGCCCCTTGGGGGCCGAGGCGACATCGTCGGTCACCGCGACCGAGCGGGCGGGGATGCCGATGGAGTCGCATTCCTCGGCGGCCATGTCGAAGTTCATCACGTCGCCGGTGTAATTGCCGTAGAGGAACATCACGCCGGCGCCGCCCTCGACGGCGCGGGCCGCGTCCATGATGTGCTCGGGCGAGGGCGAGGCGAAGACGTTGCCCACCGCCGCCGCGTCGGCAAGGCCGCGCCCGACGTAGCCCGCAAAGGCGGGCTCGTGGCCCGAGCCGCCGCCGATCACGATACCCACCTTGCCGTCGCGCGGGCCGTCGCGCGCGATCAGCGCGCGGCGCGTGGCGCCTTCGACCCGCAGCAGGTCGGGATGCGCCGAAAGCATCCCCTCGATCGCCTCGGGGATGATGTCCTCGGGCGCGTTCATCAGTTTCTTGGTGCGGATGTCGTCGGTCATGTCGTCCCCCCTCACTTCACGAATCCCTTCGCCGCCGCCACGGTGCGTTCGATCCACGGCTGTTCCCTGGCAATGGCGTCGTCGAGCGTGCCGCCCTCGATCATCAGCCAGTGCTCGAGGATCACGCTCATGTCGGCCGGGCAGTGCGCGAGCTGCTCCAGCGTCCAGGCGAGCGGCGCACGCCCGTCGCCGAGCGGCACCCCGTGGATGCGGAAGCCGACGCCATACTTGTCCGGCGTGATCTCGTAATCCTTGAGGTGCAGGTTGATCGTGTAGGGCGCGAGCAGCTTGATCGTCTCTTCCGGCCACTCGTTCGCACAGATCGAGTTCGCCACGTCGAGGCAGACGCCGAGATGGTCGTCGTTCACCGCGTCGAGCAGCTCGACCATGCGCGGGCTGGGGTAGTTGAAGTGATTCTCGATGGCGATCTTCATGCCGGCAGCGCGGGCCGCGTCGACACGCGGGCGCAGCTGTTCGGCGAGCTCGGCAACCGGGATGTGACCGTCGGCCTCGTCGAGCGCGACGCGCAGGATCTTCGCGTGCAGACGCTTGCCGATCTCGATGTAGCGGTCGACCTCGTCGGCGTCGAAGCACTGGGTGCCAAGCTCGAGCACCAGCCCCTTTTCCTGCGCGGTCTCGTAGAGCCGATGGTGGTCGGCCTCGTCGAGACGGTCGAGCGGCATGTTGTCGGCGTATTGCACGACCTCGAGCCCGAGCGCCTCGGCGCGATCCAGAAGATCGAATGCGGTCAAGGGCCTGGCGGGCACCTGGTCCTTGATGCCGATGGACCAGCGATAGGCGTAACTGCCCAGTCCGAGTTTCATGGTGTCCTCCCGTGTCTGCATCCCGGGCGCGGCCTGCGCGGCCGCCTGTCATGGCACCGCCATGGGCATTTGCCGGGTCCGGGACATCAGAGCACCAAAGCGGCGCGGAATCTGTGAAGAAATCCTAAACAGGAATTTAAGTTTCCTTTCTTGTTTGAAAGCCCGCCAACCTGCCATGCTCAGCGTCAGCCGCGGCCTGAGGAGAGCCGCACGGGAGGATCAGACACACCGCCGCCGCCAGCGGGCCCAGTGAGGCCCTGCCGTCGTCGGCCCGCACGTCGCCCCATCCCGTACACATGATACGGACCGCGCCCGGCAACCCAAGGCCGGCGCGCGGGCCCAGACCCCACGGTGCGCAGAGCCGTGCCGAAGAAGGAAAGGACGAAAATGGGACTTCTCGACGGTAAATTCGCCATCGTCACCGGTGCGGCCAGCCCGCGCGGACTTGGCAAGGCCACGGCCATGATGTTCGCCGAGCACGGCGCGACGGTCGCGATCCTCGACCTCGACGCGGCGCAGGCACAGGCCGCAGCGGCCGACCTTCCGGGCGAAGGCCACATCGGTCTGGCCTGCAACGTCACCGACAAGGCCGCCTGCCAGGCCGCCGCCGACGCCTGCGTCGAGAAGTGGGGCGCGGTCGACATCCTCGTGAACAACGCCGGCATCACCCAGCCGCTCAAGATCATGGAGATCGAGCCGGGCAACTACGACGCGGTCACCGACGTGAACCTGCGCGGCACCCTCTACATGACGCAGGCGCTGATCCCGCACTTCCGCGAGCGCAAGACCGGCGCGGTGGTCAACCTGTCGTCGGTCTCGGCGCAGCGCGGCGGCGGCATCTTCGGCGGCCCGCACTACTCGGCAGCCAAGGCCGGCGTTCTGGGCCTGACCAAGGCGATGGCCCGCGAGCTGGCGCCCGACGGCGTGCGCGTCAACGCGCTCTGCCCCGGCTTCATCGCCACCGACATCACCGCCGGCAAGCTCACCGAGGAAATGCGCGCCTCCGTGCTCGCGGGCATCCCCATGGGCCGCGCCGGCACCGCCGAGGACGTCGCCGGCTGCGCGCTGTTCCTCGCCTCCGACCTGTCGAGCTACTGCACCGGCACCGAGGTCGACGTGAACGGCGGTTCGCTCATCCACTGAGCCACCAATTTTCGCCTTCCCCCTGTTGCACGCAGGGGGCGGGCATCTACTCTCCGGGCCGCGTGTTCAGGCGGTCCGGGGCGCAAGGCCGGACACTCCGGCGAGACGGCAAGGAGACCGTCACACTTTACGGGAGAGAGACTATGAAGAACATGATGACCATCGCACTGCTCGGCGCCACCGCGCTGACCACGGCCGCCCCTGCCTTCGCAGACGAGATCATCTTCGCCCACGGCGCGAACCCCGGCAACCCGCGCTTCGACGCCGCCGAGATGTTCGCCGACCTCGTCCCCGCCTGCACCGGCGGCGAGACGACCGTGAACGTGGCGCCCTCCGCGACCATGGGCAACGACGTCGAGATGCTGACCTCGGTCTCCGCCGGCGTCATCCAGATGTCGGCCAACAGCCAGGGCCCGCTCGCCCAGATCGTCCCCGAGGTCGGCATGCTCGGCCTGCCGTTCCTCTTCGAGGACCTGCCCTCGGTCTGGGAAGTGCTCGACGGCGAAGTCGGCGAGATGATCGACCAGAAGGCGCAGAACGCCGGTCTCAAGGTCCTGACCTTCTGGGACAACGGCATCCGCCACGTCAGCCACGTGTCGAAGAACGTGCCCACCCCCGCCGACCTCGAGGGCATGCAGATCCGCACGCCGTCGGACGAGGTGACCATCGCCACCTTCGAGGCGCTCGGCGCATCGCCCGCGCCGCTGGCGTGGTCCGAGCTGCCCACCGCGCTGCAGTCGGGCGTCTTCGAGGGGCAGGAAAACCCGCTCACGAACATCTACTCGGCCAAGCTGCACGAGATCACCCCCTACATCACGCTGACCGGCCACAAGTATGAATCCACCCCGGTCGTCGCCTCGATGGCATGGTGGTCGGGTCTCGACGAAGATACCCAGGGCTGCATCGAGAACGCCGCCAAGTCCGCCGGCTGGTACCAGCGCGGCCTGTCGCTGAGCCAGGGCAAGAACCTGCGCGAGACGATGGAAGCCGAGGGCGCGACCTTTGCCGAGGTCGAGGACCGTCAGGCCTTCATCGACGCCACCGCCTCGGTCTACGAGCAGTACGAAGGCGAATTCGGCGAGCTGATCTCGGCCCTGCGCGAGGCAACCCAGTGACCGGCGACACCCGCCACACCAAGGGGAGCGGCCGCGGCCGCTCCCTCATGCGTCCGCTCCGCATCCTCGAGCGCACCCTCGAGGCGTCGGGCGCCGCGGTGATCTTCGTCACCCTGACCTTCACCTTCTTCGCGCTGCTGGTGAACGTCGTTCTGCGCTACGCCTTCGGCAGCGGGCTTGCCTGGGCCTACGAGATCCACGCCGTGCTGTTTCCCTGGCTGGTCGCCGGCGGCATCGGCATCGCCTCGCTGCGCGGCTGGCACATCTCGGTCGACGTGCTGATCGGTATCATGCCCGACCCATTGAAGCGGCTCGTGGCGATCCTCGTGTCGGTCGCCGTGCTGGTCATCGCGGTGACGGTCATCCAGACCAGCGCCCCGATCATCCGTGCCTCGAAATTCCAGCGCCTGTCCGAGATCCCGGTCTCGCAATACTGGGGCTACATCAGCCTCTACTATGCCTTCGGCGTCATGGCGGTCGCGGCGGTGATCGAGATCCTGCGCCAGCTCTTCGCGGGTCCGCAGGACGACTCCACCGACCCCGCGCAGCAGAGCTACAGCTGAGAAAGGGCACCAAATGGTCAAGCTCCTGATTATCGTCTTCCCGGTGCTGCTGCTGGTGTCGGTCCCGGTGGCCCATGCCATGCTGGGCGCCACGGCCTTTGCGCTCTGGATGGAAGGCAAGCCGATGGCGGTGATCGCGCAGCGGCTCTACTCGCCGACGCAGAGCTTCCCGATGCTCGCGATCCCCTTCTTCATCCTCGCCGGCAGCCTGATGATGTCGGGCAAGTTCGGCGACCACCTCGTCAACATCGCGAAACTGCTGGTGGGGCGCTTCAAGGGCGGGCTCGCGCAGGTCTCGATCATCGGCTCGGTGATGTTCGGCGGCGTCTCGGGCTCGGCGGTGGCCGACGCCTCGGCGCTCGGCAACGCGCTGATCCCGGTGCAGAAGAAAGAGGGCTACCCGGCCGGCTTCGCCGCCGCGGTCAACGCCTCCTCCTCGACGGTCTCGGTGCTGATCCCGCCGTCGATCCCGCTCATCCTCTACGGTCTGGTGTCGAACACCTCGATCATCGACCTCTTCGTCGCCGGCATCCTGCCGGGGGTCATGCTCGGCCTCGGCATGTTCACCGCCGTCTGGTGGGTGTCGAAGCGTCTCGGGCTGCCGACCGCCGAGATGCCGGGCGGCTTCCGCGCCTACAAGTCCGAGCTGCTGCATGCCATTCCCGCGCTGCTGATGCCGGTCTTCGTCATCGGCACCTTGCGCTTCGGCATCGCGACCCCGACCGAGGTCTCGGTGATGGCGGTGGCCTACGCGCTGCTGGTCTCGGGCGGAATCTACCGCGATCTCACGCTGAAGGACATCTGGAAGTCGATGATCGACACCGGCGTGATGACCGGCGCGGTGCTCATCATCATCATGGCCTCCTCGGCGATCCAGTGGATGCTGACCGCCGAACGCACGCCGCAGACGCTGGCGATCTGGGTGACCGAGACCCTGCAAGAGCCGTGGATGGTGATCCTCGCGCTGAACATCGTGATGATCATCGTCGGCACCTTCCTCGACCTGCCGGCGGCGGTGCTGCTGCTCGGGCCGCTGTTCGTGACCATCGCCAACGCGATCGGCCTCGACCTCGTGCAGCTCGGCCTGATGATGGTGGTGAACCTCGCGGTGGGGCTCTACACGCCGCCGGTGGGCACGACGCTGTTCATATCCGCGGCCATCGCCCAGACCGGGATCGGCTCGGTGGTGAAATCGCTGCTGCCCTTCTACGCGGTGTCGGTGATCGTGCTGCTGCTGATTTCCTACGTGCCGTTCCTGACGATCTACTGATCTCCCCGCGCCTCCGCTCCGGCAGAGGCGTGACGGCCCCCGCGCCCGCCCACCGGGCCCGGGGGCCTTTTTGCGCGGTAGCCGGCCGGCCTCACTCGCCGACGTATTCCTCGCCCGGCAGCTGCCGCCCGCTCTGCTCGCGGATGCGGCAGCCGAGGCCGGTGATCAGCTCCGCCGCGCGTGCGTCATGCACCCGGCCCGCCTCGCGCATCCAGTCCGAGAAGATCCGCACGATCCGCCGGCTGGTGTGCCGCGACGGGCAGACCAGCCAGTAGGCCGGGAAGCGGATCGCCTCGAAGGCCGTCGACAGCGGCACCAGCGCGCCGCTCTCCAGCTGGTCGAGCGCCAGCGTCGAGCTCTCCAGCACCACCCCGGCGCCGTCGGCCGCGAGCTGCAGCGCCATCGACGAGCGGTCGAAACGCAGCGGGTAGACCATGCGCTCGCCCATGACACCATGCCGCGCCAGCCAGAAATCCCAGCGGTAGTGCGTCTTCACCGAGTCGATCAGACGCGCCTGCCGCAGCTGTCCGATGGGGTCGTCCGACAGCGCGCGCAGCTCCTCGAGGTAGCCCGGCGAGCACATCGGCAGCACCAGGTCATGCACCACCGCCTCCTCGTGCAGCCCGGTCCAGCCGCCCTCGCCGTAGCGCAGGTCGAGATCGACCACCTCGGTCTCGAAGTCCGAGAAATCCGGCGCCGCGTCGATGCGCACCGCCCAGTTGGGCGCAAGGTCGAGGAACTCCTTCAGCCGCGGCGACAGCCAGCGCACCGCGAAGGAGGGCGACACCCGCAGGTTGAAATGGCGGTTCTCGCGCTGCCGCTGGATCGCCGAGCGCACGTCGCGCATCATCCGGAAGGCCTGCGTGGTGGTCTGGAACAGCCGTTCGCCGTCGAGCGTCAGCGTCAGCTTGCGCTTGTCGCGCTTGAACAGCCGCACCCCGAACTGCTGCTCGAACTGGCGGATCTGCTGACTCACCGCCGAAGGCGACACGCCGAGTTCCTCCGCCGCCTTCGAGATCCCGCCCAGCCGGGCGACCGCCTCGAAGTAGTTCATCGCGTTGAGGTTGATGTCCTTGAGCATCGCGCGGCCTTCCCTGGTCGGTCCCGGCCTGCACCATGACCCGCCCGCCCCGCCTGCGCAAACGCCCCGGGCTTCTTCTGGCCAGAAATATTCCTGGGGGGAGGCTCGCCAGAGCCGGGGGGCAAAGCCCCCCACTGCCGCCCGCGCCGTCAGCCGCGGAGGCCGGGCACCCCGAGCAGGTCTTCCACCGCGCCCAGCACCCGCTCGGCCCCGGCCTCGCGCAGCACCTCGGCGTGTTGCGCGCGCATGCCGTCGAGATGGCTGCCCCCGATGAATCCCACCGCGCGCATGCCGGCCGCCCGCGCCCCGCGGACGCCATGCGGCGAATCCTCGACCACGAGGCAGTGCTCCGGCGGCTGACCCAGCCGCGCGGCGGCGAGCAGGAAGATGTCGGGCGCGGGCTTGCCGTTCGCCACGAGGTCGGCGCTGTAGGTATGTCCGTCAAAGGCCGCCTCCAGCCCCGACAGCGCCAGCGTCCGACCCATGCGGTTGACCGAGCTGCCGGTCGCCACGGCCAGCGGCAGCCGCGCCGCCCGCAGTCGTTCCAGAAGCTCGGGCGCGCCGGGGATCGGACGCAGCTCGGTTTCGTAGCGCGCCAGCAGCCGGGTCTCGACCGCTTCCGCGAACCGAGGGCCGCAGGGCCGCCCGGTCTCGGCGGCGACATCGGCCTGCACCGTCGAGATCGACACCCCGAGGTAGCGGTCGCGCAGCGCCCGCCAGTCGTGGTCGAGCCCGAGCACCGCCATTTCCTCGGCGATGGTGGCCAGCGACAGCGGCTCGCTGTCCACGAGGCAGCCGTCGAGGTCGAAGATCACCGCGCCCACCGCTGCGTCCGGCCCCGGGGGCCCGGACGGATGGCTGTCATCGAGGGTCCGCATCAGACCGCGAGGAAGCCGCCGTCGACCGGCAGCACCGCGCCGGTGACCATCTTGGCGTCGTCCGACAGCAGCATGGCGATGCTCTCGGCCACCTCCTCGGCCTCGGCGAAGCGGTTCACCGGGTGGCGCACCATCATCGGCTCGGATTTCACCGGGTCCGCCCAGGCGGCGGCGGCAAGCTCGGTGAGCGTGATCGTCGGCGCGATGCAGTTCACCCGGATGCCGTGCGGTCCGAATTCCTTGGCCATGACCCGGCTCGCCCCCTCGAGCCCCGCCTTCGAGGCGGCGTAGCACAGGTGCTCGGGGAAGCCCCGGTGTCCGGCGATCGAGGTGATGTTGACGATGGCGCCGCCGCCGCCCGCCTCGACCCGGGCCCGGCCGAACGCCTGGCAGGCCACGAGCGCACCGCGCAGGTTGATGTCCATCACCCGGTCGTAGCCCTCGTCGGTCATGTCGAAGGTGCTCTCGAGCACGTTCGTCCCCGCCGAGTTGATGAGGAAATCCGCCGGGCCCGCCTCGGCCATGGCGGCGCGGGTGGCGGCCGGGTCGCTCAGGTCCACGCGGATCGAGCGGCAGCCGATCTCGGCTTCGAGGCTGTCGAGGTCGGCCTGCGTGCGCGTCATCGCGATGACCTGCGCGCCGCGTGCGGCCATGACCTGCGCGCAGGCGCGGCCGATGCCCTTGCCGGCGCCGGTGATGATGACGGTCTTGCCCGAGAATTGCATGGGTGTGTGTCCTTTGTTGTCTGGCGCGGGCCGCGCGGCCCGCTTCGTCAGTCGGTGAGCCCCGCCATGATCCCGCGCGTCTCGCGGGAGAGGCGCTGGAAGGCGAGGAAGGCGTCGTAGCGCGCCGCGTGTCGGGCCTGCGTCGCCCCGCCCGCCGGGGTGCAACGGGTGGCGACCCGCGACATCGCCGGCATCGCCGCCTGCAGGTCGGCGTAGCCGCCCGAGGCCACCGCCCCCAGCATCGCCGAGCCCAGCAGCACCGGCTCGGCGCATTCGGTGATCTCGATCTCGCGGCCGGTGGCATCGGCCAGCATGGCGCGGGTCAGCGGGTGCGCCCCGGCGCCGCCCGACACCGAGATGGTGCGCGACGGCGCGCCGGCGGCGTCCTGCGTCTCGATGATCTGGCGCAGCCCGTAGCCCAGTCCGCAGACGCCCGCGACGTAGAGCGCCACGAGGCTGTCGACGCCCTGCTCCATTCCCTGCCCGGCGATCACCGCGCGGGCCTCGGGGTCGGCGAAGGGGGCGCGGTTGCCGAGGAACTCGGGGATGACGTGCAGGTCGTCGGCAAGCCGCAGCGCCCCCGCCGCGTCGCCGCCGAGCTCGAGCGCCCGGTCGGCGAGGTATTGCACGAGGCCCTTGCCCTCGGCGCTTGCCAGCCGCTCCGCCTCGGCGGTGGCGGGATGCAGGGTCACGAGATGCGCGATGGCCGCGCCGGCGGCGCTTTGCCCGCCCTCGTTGAGCCACATCCCCGGCACCATGGCCGAGTAGTAGGGCCCCCAGACGCCGGGCACGAAGGCCGGCTCCCGGGTGGTGGTCATGGTGCACGACGAGGTGCCGAAGACATAGCCGAGGCAGTCGGTCGCATCCCCAGCCCCGCCCGAGGCGGCGACGGTGCCGACGCCACCAGCGTGGGCGTCGATCAGCCCGGCGGCGACGGCGGTGCCGGGCACGAGGCCCATCGCCTCGGCGGCCTCCGCGGTAAGCCCCTGCCCCAGCGCGGTGCCGGGGTGAACGACGCTCGCGCCGATCCGTGCGAAGTCCTCGTCGGCAAGGTCGCCGAGGCCGATGGCGTGGAAGTAGTCGGGGTCGAAGCGCTCTTCGTGGGCGAGGTAGGTCCACTTGCAGGTGAGCGTGCAGGACGACCGGTCGAGCGCGCCGGTGGCCTTCCACGTCAGGAAATCGGTGAGGTCGAAGAACTGCGCCGCGGCGGCATAGACCTCGGGGCGGTTCTCCTTGAGCCAGAGCAGCTTCGGCGTTTCCATCTCGGGCGAGATCCGGCCGCCGACGTATTTCAGAACGTCGTGGTCGCCTTCGTTGATGCGCGCCGCCTGGCCCGTGGCCCGGTGGTCCATCCAGACGATGATGTCGCGCTCGGGGGCTGCGTCGTCGCCCACAGGCAGGCCGCCCATCGGCCCCATCACCACGAGCGAGCAGGTCGCGTCGACGCCGATGCCCTTCACCTGCGCCGGGTCCGCGCCCGAGGCGGCGACGGCTTCGCGCACCGAGGTGGTGACCGCGTCCCAGACCTGCGCCGAGCTCTGCTCGACCCGGCCCGCGTCGTCGCGGTGGATCTCGATGTCGTGCTTGGCGGTGGCCAGCAGCGTGCCCTGCGCGTCGAAGACGCCCGCGCGGGCCGAGCCGGTGCCGACGTCCACGCCGATGAAGAGGTTCGACATGATGTTCTCCTTCCTTCCTGTCCGGTTGACCGGACCCTATCGCGGCGGCGCCCCCGGAGGGAGGAGAAAACGGGGCGCCGCCGCGAGGCTCACATCCGCTCGAAGGCGGTCGGCATGATGATGACGTCGCGCACCGTCACGCCCCGCTTGCGGGTGAGCATGAATTCCAGCGCCTCGGCGACCTCTTCGGGGTCCATGAGCGCGCCGGCCTCCTTGGCCTTGCGGAGGTTCTCTTCCGGCCAGTCGGCGAGCAGTGCCGAGATCACCGGCCCGGGCGAGACCTGCGCGACCTTCACGCCGTAGGGGATCATCTGGCGGCGGATGCCCTGCATGAAGCTGGTGATCGCCCATTTCGAGGCGGAATAGACCGGCTCCCAGTAGGCGGGGTAATGCCCGGCGATGGAGTTGGTGACGATGATGTCGCCGCTCTTGCGCTCCATCATGTGCGGCACGACGGCGTTGATGTTCTTCATCACCGCGTTGATGTTGAGGTTGACCATGCGGTCGATCGAGGCCGGGTCGGTCTCCCAGATGTCGCCGCCGATGTAGGCACCGGCGTTGCAGTAGAGGATGTCGATCTGGCCGACCTTCTCGAGGATCTCGGGGACCATGGCGTTGCAGCTGTCGAAGTCGAGCAGGTCGGTGACCTGCGGCACGGCCTTCTCGCCGAGCTTCGCGGTCAGCTCCTCGAGCGCATCGGCGTTGCGGTCGACCATGACCACGGTGCACTCGTTCTTCAGCAGCATCTCGACGGCGGCGAGGCCGATGCCCGAGGCGGCGCCGGTGACGACGGCGACCTTGCCCTTCAGCTGTTCAGACATGCGCTATTCTCCTGTGGTGTTCTTTGCGGGGAGGGTCTTGGGGGAGAGGGTTTTGGGGGGAGAGGGAAAGAGACGGGCGGCCGCGCCGGGCCGCCCGGTCGGGGATCACCATTCGCGGCCGATGTAGATGGCCAGCAGGATGATGAGACCCTTGATGACGTCCTGCAGGTAGGGGTTGATCCCCATCAGGTTCAGGCCGTTGTTGAGGATGCCGAGCAGCACCGCGCCGATCAGCGTGCCGAGGATCAGGCCCCGGCCCCCGGCGATGGCGGTGCCGCCGAGCACGACCGCCGCGATGGCGTCGAGTTCGAAGCCCACGCCGGCGTTCGGCTGGCCCGACATCAGGCGCCCGGTGAGCACGATGGCCGCGAAGGAGGAGGTCAGGCCAGAGATCGCGTAGACCGCGAGCTTGACCATCTGCGTCTTCACGCCCGACAGCTTCGCCGCCAGCTCGTTGCCGCCGATGGCGTAGACGTGGCGGCCGAAGGGCGTGCGCTGCAGCAGCACCCAGGCCAGCGCGTAGATCACCACCATCGCGATGACCGGGACCGGCACGATGCCGATGCGGCCGATGCCGAACCACGAGATCCACGACGGGATGCCCGAGATCGGGTAGCCGCCCGAGTAGAGCAGGCCGAAGCCGCGGGCGATGCCCATGGTGGCCAGCGTCACGATGATCGCGGGCATCCGGCCCCAGGCCACCATGATGCCGTTGAAGATCCCGAGACCGACGCCGACGCCGAGGCCGGCCAGCAGGCCGATCCAGCCCGGCAGCTCCATGTTGACCATGATGCCGGCGGCGATGGTGCCCGACAGCGCCATGACCGCGCCGACCGACAGGTCGATGCCGCCGGTGAGGATCACGAAGGTCATGCCGACGGCGAGGATGCCGACGATCGAGACCTGCCGCAGCACGTTCATGATGTTCGAGACCGAGAAGAAGTTCTCGGAGGCGAAGCCCATCAGGACCGAGACCACGATGAGCCCGATCAGTGGCAGGGCGAGCGGCGAGTGCAGGATCCAGCCCAGGCTGAACCCGCCCCCGCTCTTTTTCGTCTCGGCGGTGTTGGCGTTATGCGACATGTCGGTCTCTCCCGGTCGTGGCGTAGGTCATGATCTCTTCGGAATTGATGGCGTCGCCCTCGACGGTCGCGGCGATGCCGCCCGAGTTGAAGACGCAGACCCGGTCGGACATGCCGATGACCTCGGGCAGCTCCGACGAAATCATGATGATGGCGTAGCCCTGCGCGGTGAACTCGCGCATGAGCTGGTAGATCTCGGCCTTGGCGCCGACGTCGATGCCGCGCGTCGGCTCGTCGAAGATCAGCACCTTCATCTGGTGGTTCAGCCAGCGGGCGATGACCACCTTCTGCTGGTTGCCGCCCGACAGCGTATCGACACGCGCCATCGGCCCCTGCGCCTTGACCCGGACCTGCCCCATGGCGGTCTCGGTGGCCTCGCGCTCCTTCTTGAGGTCGATGAACCAGTGGCCCCGGCGATACTTGCCGTAGTTGTTCAGCGAGATGTTCTGCAGGATCGAGAAGCTGGTGATCAGCCCCTGCTCCTTGCGGCTTTCCGGCAGCAGGCCGATGCCGTGCGCCAGCGCCTCGGCGGGCTCCTTGAAGCGGGTCTCCTCGCCGTCGACCATGACCTTGCATTTCGCCGCTGGCCAGGCGCCGAGCATGGCAAGCGCGGTCTCGGTGCGCCCCGAGCCCACGAGCCCGGCAAAGCCGAGGATCTCGCCCTCGCGCAGCTCGAAGCTCGAGACCGGCCCGCCCTTGCGCAGCTGCACCTCTTCGCATTCCAGCATCACCTTGGCGCCGGGGCGCGGCCCCGGTTTCGGCGGGAAGCTGTTCTCGATCCGGCGCCCGACCATCATCTCGACCAGCCGGTCGTTGTCGGTCTCGGACACCAGGCAGTTGCCGACGAATTCGCCGTCGCGCAGCACGGTGATGCGGTCGCAGATCTCGAAGATCTCCTCGAGGTGGTGCGAGATGAAGACGATGGCCACGCCCTGCTTGCGCAGCTCGCGCATGACCTTGAACAGATGCGCGACCTCGGAGGGGGTCAGCGTCGCGGTGGGCTCGTCGAGCACGAGGATGCGCGCGTTGAGCGACAGCGCCTTGGCGATCTCGACGAACTGCTGCTCGGCCACCGACAGCTTGGCGATGGGCACGTCGAGCGGCACGTCGACCTCGAGCCGGGCGAGGATCTCGCGGGCCCGCTTGCGCATGGCGCGCCGGTCGAGCAGCCCGAGCCGGTTGCGCATCTCGCGGGCGAGGAACATGTTCTCGACCGCGGTGAGATAGGGGATGAGGCTGAATTCCTGGAAGACGATGCCGATGCCGGCCTCGATCGCCTCGTCGTAGTTGGCAAAGCTGTGGTCCTTGCCCTCGATGGTGATCCGGCCCTCGGTGGGCTGGAGGATCCCGGTGAGGATCTTCATCAGCGTCGACTTGCCGGCGCCGTTCTCGCCGAGCAGCGCGTGGACCTCGCCGGCCTTCACGTCCAGGTCGACCCCGTGCAGGACCTGGATGTTTCCGAACTTCTTCTTGATTCCGGTCAGTTGCAGCATGGGGCACCGTTGGTTGGCGTAAGTGGGGGAGCCGCCCCCGCCGAAGCGCGGGAGCGGCAGAGTGTCTGGCTTACCAGCTGAAGTCGGCCGCGTTCTCGGCATCGACGACGCGCACGTCGATCGGCACCTCGGAGGGGACCACGCGGGCGCCCCACTTCTGCGCCAGCGCCATGGCAAGACCGACGCGGACCTGGTCGCGCGGGAACTGCGCGGTGGTCTCGATGAAGGGCGTGCCGTTGGCGATGGCCTCGACCGCCTCGGGGGCGCCGTCGACAGAGGTCAGCTTGATGTCGCGGCCCGAGCCCTGGATCGCGGCCAGCGCGCCCATGGCGCCGCCGTCGTTCACCGAGAAGATGCCTTTGAGGTTCTGGTGCGACTGGATCATGTTCTCGACCACGCCGAGCGCGACCGAACGGTCCTGGCGGCCGTTCTGGGTGTCGACCAGCTCGATGCCCTCGTATTCCTCGAATGCCGCCTTGCAGCCTTCGACGCGCTGCAGGATCGGAACGACCGGGATACCGTCGAGGATGGCGACTTCGCCCTCGCCGCCGAGCGCGTCGGCGAGATACTTGCAGGACTGGTAGCCGGCGTCACGGTTCTTGGAGCCGACGAAGGTGTCGACCGGGCCGTTGGCGTTGGCGTCGACCGCGACGACGATCACGTCCTGCTGCTTGGCCATGCGCACGGCGGCCTCGATGCCGGCGCTGTCGGTCGGGTTCAGGAGCAGGATGTCGATGTCCTGCTGCAGCATGTCCTCGACGTCCGAGATCTGCTTGGCCACGTCGTGGCCCGCGTCGGTGATGACCACCTCGGCGCCGAGATCCTCGGCCGCCTCCATCAGCGCCTCCTGCATGGAGACGAAGTAGGGGTTGTTCATTTCCTGGAACGTCATGCCGATCTTCAGCCCGTCGTCCTGCGCCGAAGCCGGCGCGGCGAAGGAAAGGGCCATTGCTGCGGCGGACGCTGCGCCAAGAAGATGTTTCATGTGGGTATCCTCCCAAGTTTTTGCGGCAGGCAAGCCCTGCCTGTTTCCGGACGGCACCCCGCCGCCCGAATTCGAGAAAGTCGTTCGTGGTCGTTGATTCAGCCGGTCTCCGAAAACACCCCGTTCGCGGCAAATGTCGCCCTGAACTGCGAGGGCGACATGCCCTTCAGCCTCAGGAAGTGACGGTTGAAATTGGACAGGTTCGAAAAGCCGACCTCGTAGCAGATCTCGGCCACCTTCGCCTCGGGGCGGGTGAGCAGCATCTGGCAGGCCAGGTCGACCCGAAGCTGGTTCTTGTAGCGCACCAGCGTCGAGCCGGTGTGGCGCTTGAAGGCACGGGAAAAGGCGCTCTGGCTCTGGTTCACCAGCTCCGCGAGGTCCTTTTCGTCGATGTTCTCGGTCAGGTTCTCGCGCAGGTAGGCGATGGCGCGGTTGACGCCGCTTTCGCTCAGCGCCTCAAGGTCGAGCTCGTAGCTGAGGCTTGCCAGCACCTCGGGCTCGGGGGCATTCGCGAGCACGTCGAGCACTTCCCAGAACAGCGACAGCCGGCGCAGGCCGGTGGCCTCGAAGAGCTCGCGCATGAGCGGCTTCACCGCCTCGCCGGTCGCGTCGTCGAAGAGCAGGCCGCGGTGGCTGCGCTCGAGCAGCGGGCGGATGGCCTCCATCTCGGGCATCGACGCCGCCGCGTCCTCGATGAAGCTTTCGGGGAACTGGATGACGTAGGAGCGCGCCGCGACGACCTCGTCGGGGCCGATGTGCGAAATCCAGTTCTGCGGCAGGTTCGGGCCGGTCATGATGAGCTGCCCGGGGCCGAAGTCGCCGATGTGGTCGCCGATGTAGAAGGTGCCGTGGGTGTCGACGACGAGGTGGATCTCGTACTCGGGATGGTAATGCCAGCGCACCGTCCGGAACGGATAACCGTGCATCCACGCGGCGAAGCTTTCGCCCTTGCGGATGTGCACGAGTTCCAGATCGGGTTGCATTCCATTCCTCCCTTGGCGCGCCGTCCCGGCTCCTCCCGGATCGACCGCGTTGTGGGAGAAGGTATCGCCCGGGACGAGGCCGCTCTACATCAGAACGAAATTTTGGCCGATACTTTTTTGACCGGGTATCATTTGAAGATGCACATATGTGCGAACCCTGAACGCCGCAGCGCGGCGCACAGGGCGCCGCGCTGCAGAGATTTGCGCGTTGTATATTTGGCTGGAGGCCGGATCGGCCCCCCTGCCGACCATGTCAGGCGAGGTCGCGGGTCGCGGGATAACCGCGCATGTAGGCCTCATACTTTTTCGCATAGAGATCAGCGAGTTTCGCATCGGGCGCAATCTCGGCACCAACCTCGGGCTGGGCGAAGACCTCGGGGCCCGTGGCGCCCGTCGCGGCCGCCGCCGCGAGCTTCGCCGCACCGAAGGCCGCGCCGAAATCGCCCTCGGCGGGGACCAGCAGCCGCAGGCCGGTGGCCGCCGCCATGATCTCGAGCCAGGCGCGCGAGCGCGCGCCGCCACCCACCGCATAGGCGGCCTCGACCTCGGTGCCCGCCTTGCGCAGCACCCGGACGCAGTCGGCAAAGGCGAAGGCCACGCCCTCCATCACCGCCTGCACCATCTCGGGCAGCGCCACGTCGCGGCGCAATCCGACAAAGGCCCCGGCGGCGTCGGGATCGTTGAGCGGCGTGCGCTCGCCCGACAGATACGGCAGGAAGCCGACCCGCGCCGGCGCCTCGGGGCGCTCGGGCACGAGACCCGCCAGTTCCGGCACCTCGCGACCGGTGATCTCGGACAGCCAGGTCATCGAGTCGGTGGCCGAGAGGATCACGCCCATCTGGTGCCAGGTCTCGGGGACCGCGTGGCAGAAGGTGTGCACCGCGTCGCCGGTGTTGGGCTGGTACTGGTCGGAAGCCGCGAAAAGCACACCGGAGGTGCCCAGCGACAGGAAGCCGGTGCCGGGGCGCATCACGCCCATGCCGCAGGCGGTGGCGGCGTTGTCCCCTGCCCCGCCGGCGACCGGCACCTGCGGCACGCCCCAGCGCTCGGCCAGCTCGCGGCGCAGGCGGCCCGACACGTCCGAGCCCTCGACCAGCGCCGGCATCTGCGACCGCGTGAAGCCGGTGGCCTCGAGCAGCGTGTCGGACCAGTCGCGCTTGCCGGTGTCGAGCCACAGCGTGCCCGCGGCGTCCGACATCTCGGAGACATGCTCGCCGGTGAGCCAGAGCCGCAGGTAGTCTTTGGGCAGAAGCACCTTGGCGGTCTTTTCGAACACCTCGGGCTCGTTCTCGGCGACCCAGAGCAGCTTGGGCGCGGTGAAGCCCGCCATCACGAGGTTGCCGGCGATGCCGTGGAAATCCGCGCGCCCGGTGAGGGTGTCGCATTGCGCGCCCGACCGACCGTCGTTCCACAGGATGCAGGGCCGCAGCACCGCGTCCGAGGCATCGAGCAGCGTGCCGCCGTGCATGTGCCCCGAAAGCCCGATGCCCTGCAGCCGCGCCAGCGCCTCGCCGTGCGAGGCGCGCAGCTGGTCGAGCGCGCTTTCGGTGGCGGTGATCCAGTCGGCGGGCGCCTGCTCGGACCAGCCCGGATGCGGGCGCTGAACGGTCAGCCCGGCGTGAGCCACGGCGACGGTTGCGAAGGTCTCGTCCACCAGCATCGCCTTGACGCTGGAGGTGCCCAGATCGATTCCGAGATACATGGCGCTTACTCCGGCATCCGGATCTGCAGCTTGACGTCGGTGTCGCGCGCCTCGACCGCGCGGTCGAAGCCGGCGATGCTGTCCTCGAAGGGGATGGTGCCCGAGATCAGCGGCTTGAGATCCACCTTGCCCGAGGCCATCAGCGCGATGGCGCGGTCGTAGACGTTGGCATAGCGGAACACCGTCTCGAGCCGCAGCTCCTTGGCCTGCAGGCCCACGATGTCGACCGGCACCGGGTCGACCGGCATGCCGACAAGCACGATGGCGCCGCCCGGGCGGGCCAGCGCGTGCATCCCGATGATCGCGGGCGCGGCGCCCGAGCATTCGAAGACCACGTCGGCGCCCCAGCCGTCGGTGGCCTCGGCCACCGCGTCGGCGGCGCTCTTGTCCTTGATGTTGACCGTCTCGATGCCGTCGTAGGCCGCGATGATGTCGAGCTTCGGCTGGGCGAGGTCGGCGACGATCACCTTGGCGCAGCCGCCCGCCAGCGCGGCGAGCGCCACCATCATGCCGATCGGGCCGGCGCCGGTGACGACGGCGATGTCGCCCGGCTGGATGCGGGCGCGCAGCGCCGCCTGCATGCCGATGGCGAAGGGCTCGACCATCGCACCCTCGGCAAAGCTCACGCTTTCCGGCAGCTTGTAGGTAAAGGCGGCGGGGTGGATCACCTCGGGCGTCAGGCAGCCATGCACCGGCGGCGTCGCCCAGAAGCGCACCGCGGGGTCGACGTTGTAGATGCCGAGCTTGCTGGCGCGGCTGTCGGGGTCGGGAATGCCGGGCTCCATGCAGACGCGGTCACCGGGCTTGAGGTCCGTCACCTCGTCACCGCAGGCGATGACCGTGCCCGAGGCCTCGTGCCCCAGCACCATCGGCTCGTTGACGACGAAATGACCGATCTTGCCGTGGGTGTAATAGTGCACGTCCGAGCCGCAGATGCCGACGGTGTGCGTCTTGATGCGCACGTCACGCGGGCCCAGTTCGCCCGGAATGTCGAAATCGCGCAGGGCGAGCTTGCCCTTCTCTTCCAGAACCAGCGCTTCCATCTCTCTTCCTCCCGTCAAGATCACGTCAGGCGGAAGGAGCGCCCTTCCGCGCCTCTGTGCTGAAGCGCCGGCAGGGCGTTGTAAATGCAAATCGAAATGCTGCTCAGGATTTTGCACTGCGGCGGAAAAATCGTATCAGTCCCGCGTCCGGAACTGCCCGAAAGCAGGAGAACACGCGCCGCTCCCGGGCGGATTGGGTCAGCGGCACTGATATGATTTCGGCGCGATTCGCCGTGCCGTCACGATCAGCGCCGCGAGGTGCGCAGCAGGTCGCGGTAGCGCTCGAGACTGCCCTCGAGATGTGCCTTCATCGCCGCCTCGGCGGCGTCGGGGTCGCCGGTCACGATGGCGTCGATGATGCGGTCGTGCTCGGCCACCAGGTCGGGGTTCGGCACGTAGGCACGCGGCGGGCGGCTACGCGATTCCAGCTCGACCCGCGGCACCAGCCCCGAGCGGATCAGCGACAGGAACTCGGGGAACCGCTTGTTCTGCGAGGCCTCGGCGATGGCGTAGTGAAAGGCGAAATCCGCCTCGCGGGTCGAGGTGCCGGTCTCGAAGCACTTGGCCACCTCGGCGTTGGCGGCGACGATCTTGTCGATCTGCGCGCCCGAGCGGCGCGTGGCAGCCAGCGCGGCGGCCCGGATCTCGAAGGCGGAGCGCAGCTCGAACAGCTCGATCACGCCCGACAGCCGCTCGGTGTCGAGGTCCGAGAACGGCCGCTGCCGCGCCTTCGCCGGGTCGAGCGCGTAGACCCCCGAGCCCTTGCGCGCCTCGACCAGCCCGTCCGACCGAAGCTGCGACAGCGCCTCGCGCACCACCGTGCGGCTCACCGAGTGGCGACGGGTCAGCTCGGCCTCGCTGGGAAGGCGGTCGCCGGGCGCAAAACTGCCGGTCTCGATCTCGCGGCGCAGGTCCTCGGCGATGAGCGCGGCCCGCGTGCGGGCCGGGGCGCTCTCGGGGGATGTCGTCTCGGTCACGCGGCAACCCTTCTTTCTGTAACACAGATTTAAGTGATAACGGAAAGCACGATCCCCCGTCCAGTGCTGCGTTTTCCTCCGATCGCCTCGATACCGGCAATTGCCCTGTTGACGCGGCCCGAAAACCTGTAATACATCTTGTCATACAGATTTTGACGACCGGCGCCGCGCAACCGGCCCCGGAAGGGAGGACCAGGACGTGATCATCACCGATGTCTCGGCGTGCGTGTTCAAGCATACCACCCGCCGCCATTCCGACACCGCGGGCCACGCCCATCCGGGCCCGGCGCACGAGGTTCAGCAGGGCATCCTGACGATCCGCACCGAGGACGGCCACGAGGGACACAGCTTCGCCCCGCCCGAGGTCATGCGCCCGCATGTACTCGACAAGTTCGTGCGCAAGGTGCTGATCGGGCAGGATCACCGCGACCGCGAGCGGCTCTGGCAGGAGCTGGCGCACTGGCAGCGCGGCTCGGCGGCGCAGCTCACCGACCGCACGCTCGCGGTGGTCGACTGCGCGCTCTGGGATCTTGCCGGGCGCACGGTCGGCCAGCCGGTCTACAAGCTGATCGGCGGTTACCGCGACAAGGTGCTGGCCTACGGCTCGACCATGTGCGGCGACGAGATCGAGGGCGGGCTTGCCACGCCCGACGACTACGGCCGCTTTGCCGAGAAGCTGGTGGCGCGCGGCTACAAGGGCATCAAGCTGCACACCTGGATGCCGCCGGTCAGCTGGGCGCCCGACGTGAAGATGGACCTCAGGGCCTGTGCCGCCGTGCGCGAGGCGGTGGGGCCCGACATCCGGCTGATGATCGACGCGTTCCACTGGTATACACGCACCGACGCGCTGGCGCTGGGGCGCGGTCTTGAAAAGCTCGGATTCGACTGGATCGAGGAGCCGATGGACGAGCAGTCGATGTCCTCCTACAAGTGGATGGCCGACCAGCTCGACATCCCGGTGCTCGGCCCGGAAAGCGCCGCCGGCAAGCACTGGCAGCGCGCCGAATGGGTCAAGGCCGGCGCCTGCGACATCCTGCGGACCGGCGTGAACGACGTCGGCGGCATCACCCCGGCGCTGAAGACCATGCACATGGCCGAGGCCTTCGGGATGAACTGCGAGGTGCACGGCAACACCGCCATGAACCTGCAGGTGGTCGCCGCGACGAAGAACTGCCGCTGGTACGAGCGCGGCCTGCTGCACCCGTTCCTCGAATACGACGACGGGCTCGACTACCTGAAATCGCTGTCCGACCCGATGGACGCCGAGGGCTACGTGCATGTGCCCGACCGGCCCGGTCTCGGCGAGGACATCGACTTCGACCACATCGAGAACAACCGCGTGGCCTGACGCTGGCCGCGCACGACGGGATGTCACCAGAACTCAGGGAGGAGACATGAGACATCTGCTAGCAAGCGCCGCGGTGGCGGTGCTGATGGCGGGGACCGCACCGGCCCTTGCCGAAACGCCCGACGACCAGCTCATCGTGGCGTTCAACATGAACAACGTGCTGACGATGGACCCGGCGGCGATCACCGGCGGCGAAGCGGTCCAGATCCTCAACAACATCTACGACAGCCTGATCTCGCTCGACCCCGAGGACAAGACGCTGATCCCGCGGCTGGCGGAAAGCTGGGAGATTTCCGACGACAACCGCTCGGTCACCTTCCACCTGCGCCCCGATGCCACCTTCGCCTCGGGCAACCCGGTCACCGCCGAAGACGTGGCGTGGTCGTTCGAGCGCAACCTCGAGCTGAACCTCGCGCAGTCGTCGGGGCTCAAGAGCCGCGGCTTCACCGCCGAGGCCGCCGACGAGCTGTTCGTGGCCGAGGACGAGCACACCTTCGTGCTGAACCTGCCGCAGGCCGACGATCCGAAGCTGATCCTGATGTATCTCAGCCAGGCGGGCGTGGGCTCGGTGCTTGACCGCGCGCTGGTCGAGGAGCACGCCGGCGACGACATGGGGCAGGCGTGGCTGACCAACAACTCCGCCGGCTCCGGGGCCTTCACGCTGAACCAGTGGCGGGCGAACGAATACGTCATCCTCACGGCGAACCAGAACTACTGGGAGGACGTGCCCGAGATGAGCCGCGTGCTCATGCGCCACCTGCCGGAAAGCCAGACCCAGCGGCTGGGGCTCGAGCAGGGCGACATCGACGTGGGCTTCACCCTCGCCGCGCCGGACCTCAAGGCGCTCGAGCAGAACGAGGACATCACCGTCACCACGGTGCCGTCGTCGGGCTTTTACTACCTTGCCGCCTCTATGGAGAACGAGCAGTTCGCCGATCCGAAGGTGCGCGAGGCGCTGCGGTATCTCATCGACTACGACGGCATCAATACCGCGATCATGCCCTATTTCGGGGTCGAGCGGCAGCGGCCGGTGAACACCTCGGCCTTCGCCGCGCTCGACGATCCGGGCTATGCGCTCGACGTCGAGAAGGCCAAGGCGCTGCTCGCCGAGGCGGGCTATCCCGACGGCTTCGACACGACGATCCGGGTGATCTCGACCCAGCAGTTCCTCGACAGCGCGACCGCGATCCAGGGCACGCTGGCGCAGGCCGGGATCGACGCCGAGATCATCACCGGCGACGGCGGGCAGATCTACGGCGCCATGCGCGACCGCAACTTCGACCTGCTCGTCGGCCGTGGCGGCGGCGGACAGCAGCCGCACCCCGACAGCAACCTGCGGGCGCTGATCTACAACCCCGACAACGCCAAGGATGCCGGGCTCACCAACTACCAGGGCTGGCGCACCTCCTACCAGGACGAGGAGCTGAACGCGAAGATCGAGGCCGCGCTGGTGGAACGCGACGCCGACACGCAGGCCGCCATGTACGAGGAGATCCAACAGATGATCGACGACAAGGTGACCTCGATCCAGCCGTTCTCGGAGCGGGTGGTGACGGCCGCCTACCAGGACGACGTGAGCGGCATCGTGATCGACCCCTGGGTCTCGCGTTTCGAGGATGTGACCAAGGACCGCTGAGTGCCCTGACAGGCTCACGGTCCGACAGGGCGCGGGTGCTCCGGCATCCGCGCCTTTTGTCGTGGGCAGGGCAAGGGCATCAGGTAGATCGGGGGCGTGCGATCCTGTCAGTCGAGCTCCAGCACCTGCCAGGCGGCAAGCGGCACGCCATGCTGTGCGATCCACGCACGGCGCTGCACGACGGCCGCGTCGTTCTCGCGCGCCCAGGCCCGTGCCTTGGTGGATGGATCGGTCTCTTGTCGGGGGGGGGGGGGGGGGGGGGGGGGGGGGGGGGGGGGGGGAGTTGGTCATGCCCGGCAGGCAGCATCATCAGCAGCCTGCCGGGCAATATCGACGGCGTTACACCGCCTTCTCGTACTCGAGGCTCGCCGCGATGAGCTCCTGCGCGTAGGGCTGCGTCGCGCCGCCCTGGGTGATCGCCTCGCGCGGGAGCACCTCGACGATGCGGCCGTGCTGCATGATCGCGAAACGGTCGCACATGTGATCCACCACCGCGAGATCGTGGCTGACCATCAGGTAGGTGAAGCCCTTCTCGGCCTGCAGCCGCACCAGCAGGTTCAGCACCTCGGCCTGAACCGACACATCGAGCGCCGAGGTCGGCTCGTCGAGGAACAGCACGTCGGGCTCGAGGATCAGCGCCCGCGCGATGGCGACGCGCTGCCGCTGTCCGCCCGAAAGCTGGTGCGGGTAGCGGTCGAGGAACTCCACCGGCAGCCCGACGTCGCGCATCGCGGCAGCCATGCGGTCCTCGCGGTCGCCGATGCGGTTGACCCGCAGCCCCTCTTCCAGCGCGGTCCGGATGGAATGGCGCGGATGCAGCGAGCCGTAAGGATCCTGGAACACCATCTGCAGCGTGCGGCAGCGGTCGCGCAGGCTCATGTCGCGGACGCTGTCCTCGCCGATGCGCACCTCGCCCTCCCATTTGCCGTTGAGCAGCGAGCCGCAGCGCAGGATCGTCGACTTGCCCGAGCCGGACTCGCCCACGAGGCCGAAGCATTCGCCCGGCCGGACATCGAAGCAGACGTCGTGCAGCACCTTCACGGCGCCGAAGCTGACGGAAAGATCGCGGATGGAAACCGTCTTCATGCCATGTCCTCCTGCGGCTCGAGCCAGCTGTCGCGCCGTTGCAGCACCGGCAGCGGATCGCGGGTGCCGCCGATGCGGGGCTGTGCGGCCAGGAGGCCACGGGTGTAGGGATGGCGCGCGGCGTCGAGGTCGCGCGCGTCGAGCGTCTCGACCAGCCGGCCGGCATACATGATGAGCACCCGGTCGCAGAACGCCCGCACGAGGTTGAGGTCGTGGCTGATCATCACCAGCCCGATGCCCTTGTCGCGCACCAGCCCGTCGAGGATTCGCAGCACCTGCAGCCGCACCGTGACGTCGAGCGCCGAGGTCGGCTCGTCCGCGATCACCAGGTCCGGCGAGGTGAGCAGCATCATCGCGATCATCACGCGCTGCCCCATGCCGCCCGAAACCTCGTGCGGATAGAGATCGAAGACCCGCTCGGGGTCGCGGATGTGGACCTGCCGCAGCATCTCGACCGCCTTGGCACGGGCCTCGGACTTCGAGCAGCGCACGTGGGTCCGGTAGGCCTCGGCGATCTGGTCGCCGCAGCGCCGGATCGGGTTCAGCGAGAACTTCGGGTCCTGCAGGATCATCGACATGCGCCGGCCGCGCACCTTGAGCATCTCGCTTTCCGGCGCGGTCAGCAGGTCGACATCCTCGAAGCGCATCCGGTCGGCGGTGACCTCGGCGGTGTCGAGCAGGCGCATGATCGCGCGGCCCACCGTCGACTTCCCCGAGCCGCTTTCGCCGACGATGCCAAGCCGCTCGCGGCCGAGGGTGAAGCTGACGTCGCGCACCGCCGGCTCGGCGGCGCCGCCGTAGCGGATCGTGAGGTTCTGAACGTCGAGAACGGGGTCCATGGTCACCTCCGGTTCATCTGTTTCGGATCGAGCGCGTCGCGCAGCCCGTCACCCAGCAGGTTGAAGGCAAGGCTCACGCTCAGGATGGCGAGACCGGGGAAGGTCACCAGCCACCAGCTGTCGATCATGTAGCGCCGGCCGGTGGCGATCATCGCGCCCCACTCCGGCAGCGGCGGCTGCGCGCCCAGCCCGAGAAAGCCGAGGCCGGCGGCGGTCAGGATCACCGTCGCCATGTTCAGCGTCAGCCGGATCAGCACCGAGGGCAGGCACATCGGCACGATCGAGCGCCAGATGATCCGTCCGCTCGACGCGCCCTGCAGCCGCGCCGCGGCGATGTAGTCGGCCTGGCGGAAGGTCATGGTCTCGGCCCGCGCCAGCCGCGCGATCGGCGGCCAGGCGGTGAGCGAGATCGCGATGATGGCGTTGTTCAGGCTCGGCCCGAGCGCCGCCACGAAGGCCAGCGACAGGATCAGCGAGGGGAACGACAGGAAGATGTCGGTGATCCGCATCAGCACCGTGTCGACCTTGCCGCCGAAGTAGCCCGCGACGGTGCCGAAGAAAAGCCCCATCGGGCCGACCACGATGGTCACGAGGAAGATGATCGTCAGCGTGATGCGCGAGCCGTGCACGAGCCGCGAGTAGATGTCGCGCCCCAGCTCGTCGGTGCCGAAGAGATGCGCCGCCGAGGGCGGCTGCAGCGTGTTCTGAAGATCCTGCATGTAGGGGTCGTGCGTGGCCAGCAGCGGCGCGAAGAGCGCGACCGCGATCAGCAGGCCCAGCACGATCAGCCCGAACAGCGAGGTCGGCGTCTTGGCCAGAAAGGTCAGGATGTTGCGCGCCGCGATCAGCCCCTGGGGCATCCGGCGGCGGCGGGAGGGGGCGGGAATGTCGCGGGTCATGCTCATCTCGTCCTCGGGTCGAATACGCGGTAAAGGATGTCGGACAGGATGTTCAGCCCGATGAAGATCACGCCGACGATCAGCACGCAGGTCATCACCGCGTTCATGTCGCCGATCAGCAGGTTCGAGGTCAGGTACTGTCCGAACCCCGGCCATGCGAAGACCGTCTCGATCAACACCGCCCCTTCGAGCAGCGCACCGTAGGCCAGCGCGACGATGGTCACGAGCTGCACCCGGATGTTGCCGAAGGCATGGCGCCAGACCGTCTTGCGGCGGCTCAGCCCCTTCACCCGCGCGGTGGTGATGTATTCCTGGTTGAGCTGGTCGAGCATGAAGCTGCGGGTCATCCGCGTGATGTAGGCGGACGACGAATAGCCCAGCAGCGCGGCCGGCAGGATGATGTGGTTCAGCGCCGAGCGGAACACGTCCCACTGGCCGGCAAGCACGCTGTCGATCAGCAGGAAATTGGTCCGTTCCGGCACCATGCCGATGTAGAACTGGCTCATCCGGCCCGAGCCGCCGACCCAGCCGAGGTTGGCGTAGAAGATCAGCAGCGCGATCATGCCGGTCCAGAAGATCGGCATCGAATGCCCCATGAGGCTGATGACCCGGATCACCTGGTCCTGCCACTTGTCCTTGTTCACCGCCGCGATCACGCCCATCGGCGCGCCGAGGCCGGCGCCGATCAGGATCGCGAAGGTGGCAAGCTCGATGGTCGCCGGCAGCACGCGGGCGATGTCGCTCAGCACCGGCTGGCCGGTGCGGATCGAGGTGCCGAAATCGAGGGTCAGCACGTCGCGCAGGTAGAGCAGGAACTGCTCCCACACCGGCTTGTCGAGCCCGAGCTGCCGGTAGACGTTTTCATAGACCTCGCGGGTGGCGTCCTCGCCCACGATGGCGCGGACCGGGTCGGTCGGCATGATGCGCCCGATCACGAAGGTCAGTATCAAGAGGCCGAACAGGGTGACCGCGATGGATACCCCCTGCTCGGCGAAGCCATTCAGGCGACGTCGGTCGAGCCGCATGTTCCTCCTCCCGGGCAACCGAATCCGGCCGCCCCTTCCAGTCATACACATCCCCATACTTGTTATACAGGTTGATCTTGTCAATGCCCTCGCTGCGGAATCGCCGGAATGCCGCGTACGGCGGGTCCTGCGACATCGCGCCAACCATGACACGGCGTTGCGCATGGACAATGACAGGCTGCGCTGTCATACTTCATCTTCAGCATCTGTATGAGGACTCGACAAGACCGACATGGACATGCCAGCCAAATCACGCCGCGCCGAACGCTCCGAGACCGGACGCACCCTCGTGGAGACGGTGCGCGACGCGTTGCGCCAGCAGATCGCCGCGGGCACCTATCCGCCCGGAAGCCGCCTGCCGAGCGAGGCGCAGATGACGCGCGACTTCGAGGTCAGCCGCACCGTCGTCCGCGAGGCCGTCGCCTCGCTTCGGGCCGACGGCCTCGTCGAGCCGCGACAGGGCGCCGGGGTGTTCGTGCTGGCCCCGCCCGCCCCGGTGGACCTGCCCTTCCAGAACATCGACTTCGTGCGGATCTCCTCGATGATCGAGCTGCTGGAACTGCGCACCGCCGTCGAGTCCGAGGCCGCCGCGCTGGCCGCGCAACGCCGGTCTCCGGCGCAGGAAGAGAAGATCATCGGCTGCCTGCGCGAGGTCGACCGCGCCGCCGCTGCCGGCGAGCCGACGATGGAGGCCGATTTCGCCCTGCATCTCGCCATCGCCGAGGCCACCAACAACCCGCGTTTCGGCGACTTCCTGTCGATGATCGGCGCCAACCTGATCCCGCGCAAGGCGCTCACCGACAGCAACGCCGAGCCCGCGCCGAAGGAATACCTCGACGTGATCTCGAAAGAGCACGAGGTCATCGTGAACGCCATTCTCGACGGCGACGAGGAGGCCGCGCGCGAGGCGATGCGCCACCACCTCAAGAGCAGCCAGGCCCGCTATCGGGCGCTGCTGCGGGCGGGGCGCGACGGGCAATCTTGACACCCGGAAACCTGTCATACACATTCACTCAAAATGTCTGACATCCCGCCTCGCGGGTTTTCCAGGAGGATTGCAGTATGACCGACCACGTCCGGACGTTTCCCGCCGTTTCGCCCGATCCCGGTGTCACCCGACAGGTGCTGGCCGACGCCCCCGAGCTGATGGTCGTCTCCTTCCGCTTCGAGAAGGATGCGAAAGGCGCGCTGCACAACCATCCGCACGTGCAGTCGACCTATGTCGAAAGCGGCCGTTTCCGGTTCACGCTCTCGGGCGAGGACTTCGAGGTCGGCCCCGGCGACAGTTTCGTCATCCCGTCCGGCGCCGAGCACGGTTGCGTCTGCCTCGAGCCGGGGCAGCTGGTGGACTGCTTCACCCCCCGTCGCGACGACTTCCTGTAAGCGCGGCTTCCTGCTCGGGCTCGTCGAGCCCCATGAGCTGCCCGTCGCGCGACAGCGCCACCCGGCGCAGGTGCGCGCGCGGGCTCACCCCCATCACCCGCTTGAAACAGCGCGAGAAGTAGTAGGGGTCGGCATAGCCCACCTCGGCCGCCGCCGCGCCCACGGCAAGCCCCGACTCAAGAAGATGGGCGGCGCGCTCGATGCGGCAGAACTCGTGATACTGCCGCGGCGTACGGCCGATCCGCTCGCGAAAGGCGCGGTGGAAGTAATCGGGGTTGTAGGGCGCATCCTCGACCACGCGGGCGCCGATGTCGTCTTCGAGCGGCGCCGCCGCGATGCGCGAGGCCGCCTTCATCACCGCGAGATCGATCCCCTCCCCCGCCTCGACCGGCGCGGCGGCATCCTGCCGCCAGCCGACAAAGGCGTCGTCGATGAAAGACAGCAGCATCACCATGAAGAGGTGATGCTGCGCCAGCGTGATCGAGGCCGGCGGCGCGCTCTGCCGGTAGTGCCGGATCATCGGCTCGAGCACGTCCCAGCGGGACAGGCGCACTTTCCGACGCAGCTCCATCTGCCCGATCAGGTCGTGCGCGCCATGCGCAGACAGGGTGAAATGCTGGGCCACGCCAAGGTAGGTGCCCGGCCCCTCGTTCCAGCCGACGAATCGCGTGCCGCGTGGCAGCAGCATCGCCTCGCCCGCAGCCAGGGTCAGCGGCGCGCCATCGACCATGTAATGCCCACACCCCTCGAGAGCGACCACGAGATCCTCGACCGGATTCTCCTTTTCGATGCGCCAGCTTGTCGAATGCTGCATCCTGATCGCCGCGCGCGTCAGCGTGAGCGTCAGCGATCCCGGCGGAAAGCGTGACAGGACACCACCTTCGATTTCGTCCATCTTTTTCGCCATGATCGTCAATTTCTTCCGGTGGCCCGATCTGTCACTAATTCATCATACAACTGCACATGGCGCAACGTTGCGGGCCGGAGGAGGCCCCGGGGCGCCACCTGACCCACCGCCGGGAAAGCGACCCAAACCGCAGTTTCGGGAGGAAACATTGAGAGTTACACGAACAAACCGCCCTGCCGGGGGAGGCACGGGATGACTCGCAGCCGCACGCTCGGGCTGGTCTACCTCAGCCCCTACATCGTCGGGCTTCTGGTGTTCACGGCGATTCCCTTCCTGGCGTCGCTGTATCTCAGCTTCACCGACTACAACCTGATGAGCAGCCCGAAATGGACGGGGCTGGAGAACTACATCGACCTGTTCTTCAACGACCGCACCTTCCGCCGGTCGCTGTCGGTGACGCTGCTCTACGTGTTCATCACGGTGCCGCTGAAGCTCGCCTTCGCGCTCTTCATCGCCTACATCCTCAACTACAAGTTGCGGTTCATCAACGTCTTCCGGACGGCCTTCTACGTGCCCTCGATCCTTGGCGGCTCGATCGCCATCGCGGTGCTGTGGCGCTACATCTTCGCCACCGAGGGGCTGGTGAACATGGTGATCGTCTGGTTCGGCGGCGAGCCGGTCAACTGGTTCGGCGACCCGGGCAACGCGCTCTTCACCATCACGCTGCTGCGCTGCTGGCAGTTCGGCTCGGCCATGGTGATCTTTCTCGCCGCCCTCCAGAGCATCGACAAGTCGCTCTACGAGGCCGCCGCCATCGACGGCGCGAGCAAGGCGCGCAGCTTCGTCTTCATCACCATCCCGCTCATCACGCCGGTGATCTTCTTCAACCTGATCATGCAGATGGTCCAGGCCTTCCAGGAGTTCAACGGCCCCTACATCATCACCCAGGGCGGGCCGCTCAAGTCCACCTACCTGCTGCCGCTCTACATCTACGACGAGGCCTTCAAGCGTTTCGACATGGGCTATGCCTCGGCCATCGCGTGGGTGCTTTTCCTCATCATCATGGCGCTGACCCTCGTGGCCTTCTGGTCCTCGAAGAAGTGGGTCTTCTACGCCGGCGACAAGCGGAGCTGAGACCATGACGGACATCTCCAACGCATCAGACGTATTGACCGCGGGCAGCGACGCGCTTGCCGAGGCCCGCCGTCACAACCGGGCGCAGGTCCGCCGGGCCCGCATCTCGGCCGCCGCCCGCTACGCCATCCTCGTGAGCGTGGGGCTGGTGATGCTCTACCCGCTGATCTGGCTGGTGGGCGCGTCGTTCAAGACCAACGCCGAGATCTTCGCGAACCCCGGCTTCCTGCCGCGCAACCCGACGGTGGACGGCTACGCCCAGGGCTGGGAGACCTCGACGCCCTACACCTTCGGGCGGTTCTTCTGGAACTCGTTCCTCATCATCCTGCCCAAGACCATCGGCACGGCGATTTCCTGCACCATGGTGGCCTACGGCTTCGCCCGCTTCGAGTTCCCGCTGAAGAAGGTGCTCTTCACCTCGGTCATCGCGATCCTGCTGCTGCCGAACGTGGTCACGCGCATTCCGCAATACCTTCTGTTCCGCGACCTTGGCTGGCTCGACAGCTTCCTGCCGCTCTGGGTGCCCTCGGCGCTCGCAGGCGACGCCTTCTTCGTCTTCATGCTGGTGCAGTTCCTCCGGGCGATCCCGGACGACATGGAGCAGGCCGCCCGCGTCGATGGCTGCAACTCGTGGCAGACGCTGGTCTTCGTGGTCGTGCCGATGCTGGCGCCGGCGCTGATCTCGGTCTGCCTGTTCCAGTTCATGTGGACGATGAACGACTTCCTCGGGCCGCTCATCTACATCAGCTCGGTCGACAAGTACCCGGTGAGCCTTGCGCTGAAACTGTCGATCGACACCACCGAAGCCTTCGAGTGGAACCGCATCCTGGCCATGTCGGTGCTGACCATCACGCCCGCACTCGTCGTGTTCTTCATGGCCCAGAAATACTTCATCGAGGGCATTTCCGCAGGGGGGATCAAGGGATAATGGCACGTCTTCAACTGAACAATCTCGAAAAGGTCTACGGCGGCGCCTTCAAGGCCGTCCACGGGATCAACCTCGACGTCGAAGAGGGCGAGTTCATGGTCCTCGTGGGGCCCTCGGGCTGCGCCAAGTCGACGACGCTGCGGATGATCGCGGGGCTCGAGGACATCACGGCGGGCGAGATCCGCATCGGCGACCGCATCGTCAACACGCTCGAGCCGGGCAAGCGCGGCATCGCCATGGTGTTCCAGAACTACGCGCTCTACCCGCACATGAAGGTGCGCACCAACCTCGCCTTCGGGCTGCGCATCGGCGGGGCCTCGAAGCAGGAAGCGGCGGTCGCGGTCGAGGAGGTCGCGAAGATCCTCGAGATCGAGCCGTTGCTCGACCGACTGCCGAAGCAGCTTTCCGGCGGCCAGGCCCAGCGGGTGGCGCTGGGGCGCGCGCTCATCAAGAAGCCGGACGTGTTCCTCTTCGACGAGCCGCTGTCGAACCTCGACGCCAAGCTGCGCGCCTCCATGCGGGTGCGGATCACCGAGCTGCACAAGCGGCTCAAGGCCGAGGGCATGGCCTCGACGGTGGTCTACGTCACCCACGACCAGACCGAGGCGATGACCATGGGCGACCGCATCTGCGTGATGAAGGACGGCCACATCATGCAGGTCGCTACCCCCAAGGAGCTCTATGACCGGCCCGCGAACCTCTTCGTGGCGGGCTTCATCGGCAGCCCCGAGATGAACGTGATCGACGGCCATGTCGACGGCGGCATGTTCCGCACCGGCGGGCAGGTCATCGCCCTCGACGAGGCGCTGACCCAACGGTTGACGGCCCGGCCCGACAACGCCGCGCTCGGCATCCGGCCGCAGCACCTGAAGCTTGCGAACGGCGTCAACGGGGCGCTCAGCGCGCAGCTGCGCTCGGTCGAGTTCATGGGCCACGAGGTCTACCTGCACGCCCGCCTCGACGGGCGCGAGATCACCAGCGTCGCCAGCGCCGCCGACTACGACGCGATGGACCGCTCGATGGACACCATCCGGCTGCTGCCGGAGGCGGCGAACATCCACATCTTCGACCGCGACAGCGGCCACAACGTCTCCCTGCGGGCGCAGGGCTGACGCGAGACATTCGGGACATTCAGAGGAGGAGACCCCGACATGAAACTGCATCTGACCACCGCGCTCACCGCCACGCTGGCGCTCACCGCGCAGGCCCAGGCCGCCGATCTGCGGATGTCCTGGTGGGGCGGCGAAAGCCGGCACGAGGCGACGCAGGCCGCGCTGAAGGCCTGCGGCGAGACCTACGGCCACACGATTTCGCCCGAGTTCACCGGCTTCGACGGCTACCTCGAGAAGCTCACCACGCAGATGGCCGGGGGGACCGAGGCGGACATCGTGCAGGTCAACTGGCCGTGGCTGCCGCTGTTCTCGCAGGATGGCGAAGGGTTCCACGACCTGAATACATTGTCGGACACCATCGACCTCGACCAGTGGAGCGATGACCAGCTCGCCCCCGTGACGGTCAACGGCAAGCTCAACGGGCTGCCGCTGTCGACCACCGGCCGGGTGTTCTTCTTCAACACCACCACGCTCGAAGAGGCCGGCATCCCGGTGCCCACGACCTGGGAGGAGTTCTTTTCCTCGGCCGAGGTGCTGCGCGAGAAGATGGGCGAGGACCACAACCTCTTCAACTCGGTCAAGGAGACCGCGCAGCTTCTGGTGACGCTCGCGGTTGTGCAGAAGACCGGCAAGGATCTCGTCGACCCCGAAACCAACCGCGTCGCCTGGACACCCGAGGAGCTGGCCGCCGGCATCGCCTTCTACGGCCGCATGATCGAGACCGGCGCCGTGCGCTCGCAGCAGGAAGAGGCCGGCGAGGGCAACGTGAACCTCTACGAGAAACAGGACTGGGCGCAGGGCAAGATCGCCGGCTCCTACGAGTGGGACACGACCTACTTCAAGTATTCCGACCCGCTGAACGAGGGCGAGATGCTCGACAGCACGCAGCCGGTGCGCTTCGAGGACGCGGTGACCGACGGCGCCTACCGCAAGCCGTCGATGCTGTTCGCCATCTCGAAGAACTCCGACAACCCCGAGGCCGCGGCCGAGATCGTCAACTGCATGCTGACCGAGCCCGAGGGCATCGACGCGCTCAAGGACACCCGTGGCCTGCCCGCCGCCAAGGTCGCCGCCGACCGGCTGATCGAGGCGGGCATGATCAAGCCCGAGATCGTCAAGGCGCATGAGATCGCCATGGAGGCGAGCGGTCCGGCCATCTCGCCATTCAACGAGCACCCGGAGCTGCGTGGCGCCTTCATCGACACGCTCGAGGAGTATTCCTACGACATGATCAGCGCCGAGGAAGCCGCCGAGGTCATCATCGACGCGGCCAACGACGTGCTCGAGGACTTCGACAGCTAAGCCCCCTGGCCCCTGGCCCCTGCCCCTGCCCCGCCGGCGGGGGCCGCGATCCGACCGACACAGGAAAGACCGACCCATGCATCGCATCCGTCTTGCCGCGCGTTCCGCGCGGTCGGTGGCCCTTTGCCTGCCGAAACCCGGCGCGCGCTACGCCCTGGCCCCTGCCCTTCCCTGGCAGCTGAGCCGCGCCGGGCAGGTGGTGGCGCGCGGCACCGCCGACCGCGTGGTGCTGCCGCTGCACGATCTTGCCCCCGCCACCGCCTACCGCTTCGAGGCCGAGGGGTTTGCCCCCTTCGACTTCGAGACCCCCGCCTGCGCGGGGCTGGTGGACATCCGCGACCACGACGCGCGGGCCGATCTGCCCGACACGCCCGAGAGCGCCGCGGCCAATGCCGCCGCGATTTCCCGAGCGATTTCTGCGGTGCCGCAAAATGGCACTTTGCTCATCCCGGAGGGGCACTACGTCGCCTTCCCGGTGGCGTTGCGCGGGCAGATGACCGTGCAACTCGCTGCCGGTGCCGCCCTTGCGGCGCCGCGCTCGCGGGCGGGTTGGCCCACCCTGCCCGCCCGCGACGCAACCGGCCGGATGCTCGGCTCGTGGGAGGGGCTCCCCGAGACCTGCTTCGCCGCCCCCCTGCACGCCGTCGGCGCCGAGGCGCTGACCATCGCCGGGCCGGGCGTGCTCGACGGCGGCGGCGACCGGGGCGACTGGTGGTCCTGGCCGAAGGAAACCCGCGACGGCGCCCGCCGCCCGCGCGGGTTGCACCTGATCGACTGCACCGACGTGACGCTGCTGGGCTTCACCATCCGCAACGCGCCGTCCTGGACGATCCACCCGCAGGGCTGCGCCCGGCTGACCGCCGCCGCGCTGACCATCGAGGCGCCGCACGACAGCCCCAACACCGATGGCTTCAACCCGGAGATGTGCGAGGACGTCGAGATCCTCGGCACCGCCTTCTCGGTCGGTGACGACTGCATCGCGATCAAGGCCGGCAAGCGCGGCCCGGACGGCGCCGCCGGCCACCTGCGCCCCACCGCCCGCATCGGCGTCCGCCACTGCCTGATGGCGCGCGGTCACGGCGGCGTGGTGATCGGCTCGGAGATGTCGGGCGGCGTCCGCGACGTCACGGTCGAGGCCTGCGAGATGCGCGGCACCGACCGGGGCCTGCGGATCAAGACCCGCCGGGGACGCGGCGGCGCGGTCGAGCGGATCGCGATGCGCAACGTCTCGATGGACGGCGTCGGCACCGCCTTTTCCGCCAACGGGCACTACTTCTGCGATCCCGACGGCCATGCGCCTTGGGTGCAGGACCGCCGCCCCGCGCCGGTCACCGAGACCACCCCGCATGTCGGAGAAATCACCGTCGACGACGTGGATATCCACGGCCTTGCCCATGCGCTCGGGGCGTTTCTCGGGCTGGCCGAGGCGCCCTTCGGCCCGATCCGCCTGCACGACGTGCGGGTGCACAGCCATGCCCCCGACACCATGCCCGAACCGCCGCTCATGGCCGCCGACGTCGCTCCCCTGCGCCACGCCGGCCTGCTGGCCGAGAACGCCCGCGTCGAGGCCCCCGGCCATCCCGTAACCGAGGGCGGGCTCACCCGTCCCTCCCCCGCCATCGCCACGGAGACCCCATGACCGCATTCGACTATTTCGACGCCTTCGCCGCGCGCTACCGCCACTACAAGGGCGGCAGCTGGTGCTACGAGGACGGCTGCATCTACCGGGGCCTCGTGCTGCTGCACCGCGCCACCGGCGAGCGGCGCTGGTTCGACCACCTGCGGCGGCTCACCGACGCGCAGGTCGGCCCCGACGGCGCGCTCGCGGGCTACGATCCGGGGGAGTTCAACATCGACCACATCCTTGCCGGGCGGTGCCTGTTCCACCTTGCCGACGAGACCGGAGAGCCGCGCTACATGGCCGCCGCCGGGCGGCTCGCCGGGCAGCTCGCCGAGCACCCGAGGACGGACACCGGCAACTACTGGCACAAGAAGCGCTACCCCGAGCAGGTCTGGCTCGACGGGCTCTACATGGGGCTGCCGTTCCAGATCGAATACGGCCAGCGCAGCGGCGATGACGCGCTCGTCGACGACGCGCTGGCGCAGCTTTCGCGCGCGCTCGACCTGACGGCGGGGCCGGCGGGGCTTTACGTCCACGGCCACGACGCGGCGCGGGCGCAAGGCTGGGCCGATGCCGAGACCGGGCAATCCCCGGCGGTCTGGGCCCGGGCGGTCGGCTGGCTGGCAATGGCGCTGGTGGATATCGCGGAGCTGCTGCCCGGTCGCGCGCCGCTGCCCGAAACCCGCGCCCTGCTCGACGCGGTGATCGCGCAGCAGGGAGCCTCGGGGCTCTGGCCGCAGGTGCTCGCGGCCCCGGACCTTGCGGGCAACTACGACGAAAGCTCGGCCTCGGCGATGTTCGCCTACGCGCTCATGGCCGCCGACCGGCTGGGGCTTGCGCCCTCTGGCAGACCCGGGCGACGGGCCTGGGATGCGCTGGTGTCCTCGCGGTTGCAGACGGTCGAGGGGCGGGTGCAGCTGACCCGCATCTGCCATGTCGCGGGCCTTGGCGGCTTCGAGGGCAACTACCGCGACGGGACGCCCGGCTACTACCTGTCCGAGGACATCGTGACCGACGATGCCAAGGGCGTCGGCCCGCTGATGATGGCCGGGGCCGAGGTGGTCCGGGCGCGCGCGGCGGCCGAGACCGCCTGAGCCGCGCGACCGCAGGATGGCGGGCCAGGCAGAGACGCGAGCGGGCGGCGCATTTCACGCCGCCCGCTGGACTCGTGGCTCAGCCGACCGGCGGGAAGCCGTAGAGCTGCTGCGGACTGTCGACCAGCGTCGCCACGCGGGCCGCCTCGTCGGGCAGCCAGGACATCGCGAGATCGAGCAACGCCGCGTCGTCGGGGTAGTCGGCGGTCTCGCGCGCGGCATTGTGCGGCCAGTTGGTCCCCCAGACGATCCGCTCGGGTGCATGCGCGCCGATCTCGCGGGCGACGCTGGCGATGTCGGGGAAGTCGGGCCCACCATCGCGCGAGCTCTCGTAGCAGCCGGCGAACTTGAACCAGACGTTGCCACGGTCGAGCAGCCGCTTGATCACCGCCACATGCGCGGGCGTCGCGCCGTCGAAGATCTTGGCGTGATGATCGAGCACCCAGCGCGATTTCAGCGCCGCCAGCCGTGGCTCGAGCTCGGGCAGCGCCGAGCCGTCGAACTGCACCGCCATCATCCAGCCGGCGTCGGCAGCGATGGCGTCGATCGCCTCGAGGTCATCGAGCCCGACCGCGCCGCCGGGCAGGTTCATGATCCGCGCGCCCACGATGCCGCCCTCGGAGAGCCGGGCGATCTCGGCGTCGGGCGTGTCGGGACGGATCACCGCCACGCCACGCGCGCAATCGCCCATCTCGGCCACGCAGGCCAGCAGGCTGGCGTTGTCGTCGCCATGGGCGTTGCCCTGCGTGATGACCACACGGTCGAGACCGAGCCAGCCCATCACCCGGCGATACATCGCCGGGTCGGGCAGCGGATCGGCCGGCGCGCCAACGCCGTCCGGGCGCATCTCGAAGCCCGGAAGATACATGTGCATCTGCGTGTCGGTCGCGCCCTTCGGCATCGCCGTGCGCGGCGCGGGCCCGTCAAGCTTGCGGTCGATCATGCCGGGGCCTCCGGTGCGAAGCGCAGCAGCGCGTCACGGTCGATCTCGATCCCGAGGCCGGGCGCATCGGGGATGCGCACCACGCCGCTGTCGTGCTCGAGCGGAGTGGTGACCACCGCCTGCCGGAACGGGTTGTGGGTGCGGTCGAATTCCATGATCGGCTCGACCGGGTTCACCCGCACCGGGTTCGGCACCATGGCCGCCATGAACTGCAGCGCGGCCGCGATCTGCACCGCCGTGCCCCAGACATGCGGCACGAGGCGCACGCCGTGCAGGGTGCACATGTCCGCCACGCGCTTCGCCTCGGTGAAACCGCCGACCCCGCAGAGATCCGGCTGGGCGATGTCGACGCAGCCGGTCGAGAGCGGCTCGGCAAAGCCCCAGCGGGTGTGCCAGGTCTCGCCGCCCGCCACCGGGATCGGCTGCTCGGCGCGGACCCGGCGGTAGGCCGACAGCTGTTCGGGCACCACCGGCTCCTCGAACCAGTCGATGCCGTATTTCGCCGCCCGCTGGCCGAGACGGATCGCCTCGATGGTGTCATAGCCGTGGTTGGCGTCGATCATCAGGCGGGTGTCGGGGCCGATGGCGTCGCGCACGGCCTCGATGACGCGCAGGTCTTCCTCGACGCCGAAACCGATCTTGATCTTCACCGCGTGAAAGCCCGCCCGGACGTGGCCGGCGCATTCCTCGGCGTTGTCGGCGACGCGGTCCACCCCGTCACGCTTGAACGAACCGGTGGCATAGGCGCGCACGCTGTCGCGCCAGCGCCCGCCCAGCAGGACCGACACCGGCTGGCCAAGCGCCTTGCCCTTGATGTCCCAGAGCGCGATGTCGATGCCCGACAGCGCCGTCGCCGTCACCCCGCGCTGGCCCTGGTCGCGCAGGGCGTTGTAGAGCGTCGCCCAGATCTTTTCGGTCTCGAGCGGGTTCATGCCCTTCAGCCAGTTGGCATAGGCCGCGACGGCGGCGGCATTGGGCCCGGCGGGGCCGAGGCACTCGCCCCAGCCCGTCGTGCCGTCTTCGCAGATGACCTCGACCAGCAGGTGCACGCGCTTGTCGAACCGCATCGAGGCGCTCTCGAAGGCGGTGTCGAGCCGGTGCTCGAGCAGGTGGGTGCGAACCTCGGCGATCCTCATTTATGCGCCTCGATGAGGTCCTTGAGGATCTCCTCCTCCGCGCCGGTCAGGTCGTCGAGCGGCGACCGCACGGGACCGGCGTCGAAGCCCACCAGCCGCACGCCGGCCTTGATCGCCGACACGGCATAGCCCTTGCGCCGGGCCCGCAGCTCCATGAACGGGTAGAAGAAGCTCTTGAGGATGTCCTCGCAGGTCGTCCGGTCGCCGGCGCGCAGCGCCGCGTAGAACTTGTTGGCGAGCGCCGGGACGAAGTTGAACACCGCCGAGCTGTAGGTGGTGAAGCCCGCGCCGAGATAGGCCTCGGCGAAAAGCTCGGCCGTCGGCATGCCGCCGAGGTAGGTCAGCCGGTCGCCCATCTTGGCGGTCACCTGCCGCACGAGCCCGATGTCGCCGGTGCCGTCCTTGAAACCCACGAGGTTGGGGCAGGCATCGCAGAGCCGCGCCAGCGTATCGGGTTGCAGCACCGCGTTGTCGCGGTTGTAGACCATGACCCCCATTCCCGTCGCGTCGCAGACCGCCTTGACGTGATTGTAGAGCCCCTCCTGCGGCGCGTCGATGAGGTAGTGCGGCAGCAGCAGGATGCCGTCGCCGCCGGCCTTCTCGACCGAGCGCGCGATGCCGGTGGCGATCTCGGTGCCGTAGCCGCAACCCGAGACGATGGCGGTGTTGCCCGCCGCCTCCTTGGCCGCCGAAACGATGGCCGGGATCTCGTCCGGGGTCAGCGAGAAGAACTCGCCGGTGCCGCCGGCGGCGAAGAGCACCGGGGCGTCGAAGCCCGAAAGCCACTCGACGTGAGCCTTGTAGGGCTCGGGCGCGAAGCGGTTGTCGGCGTCGAACGGGGTGACGGGGAACGACAGCAGGCCGGAGCCGAGGGCGGTCTTGATCTGGGAAGGGTCCATTGGGCAGTCCTCTATTGGCAGGGTGCCGGGGGCGCTGCCCCTCTTGGCGCAGAGCGCCAATTCACCCCGGGATATTTCTGGCCAGAAGAAGCTCGGGCCGGTGGACGGGGCGGCGCGGGGCCGCCCCCATGTCGGGCTTATTGCAGGTCTTCGGGGAGCAGCGCGTCGGGCATGTTCTGGTAGCAGACCGGGCGCAGGAAGCGGCGGATGGCCAGCGTGCCGACCGAAGTGGCGCCGAAGTTGGTCGAGGCCGGGAACGGCCCGCCGTGGACCATGCTGTCGCAGACCTCGACGCCGGTGGGGAAGCCGTTGACGAGGATCCGGCCGGCCTTGCGCTCGAGCACCGGCATCAGCCGCTGCGCCTGCGCCGTGTCGCCCTCGTCCATGTGCAGCGTCACGGTCAGCTGGCCCTCGAAGCCGCGCGCCAGGCGCTCCATGTCGTCGGGGTCCTCGACCCGCACCACGAGCCCCAGCGGTCCGAAGACC
>NZ_ML112597.1:0-151711 GCF_003703915.1 Salipiger sp. D13 | reverse complement strand
ATGAATCCCGCACGGGATTTGTGCAACAGAGCCCTTTTTGACCCCGCGCGCGGTATCTTCGCGCCTCTATAGGCCGCAAATAACGAGGTCATTCGTTGCTGGCCGTCGAGGACGTATTCGACCTGCCGATCATCAGGGGTGGCTGGCAGCGGGATATTGCCCACGTCCTTCACATCCGCCATCCGCTGATTAGTCTTCCAGAGGATGAAGGTGCCGATTGGATAACCTTTAACAATGCTGTCTAACAGTGCTGCGGTCTTTTCGATGGGCCACACAAACTCGCGCTGGAATTTCGGAATTTTGATGACGCCCTTCTCGATGTCCGTGATGAGATCGTGATACTTGCGGCTGTCGGGCTTCGGCTGCGAGCGTGGCGTTGTCATTAAAAAATCCTAAAAATCTGAATTTACAGACTCCTTAGCATGGCTTCCACCTCCGCCGCGACAGTTAGATGCTGCCGCCGGGAGGCGAAGGTCCGGTTCAGGTAAGCCGCGCTTCGGCAATGGTGTGACCAGCCGAAAGTCCGCAGAGGGCCGGAGGAGCTGATCCCCGGGCAGTGGAATGCGTGACGAGGAAGGTCTGCTAGCTGCGCAGAGCGCTTGGATGGCTTACGAGTGTTACTGAGCCAGTAATGGGCAGCTGGGAGCTTTCCTACCGCAGCGGCTCTCTGGTCTGCATGACGCGCGCGCCATGCTGCATGTTCAGCGTCGCGGCAGGCTCTTCTTCCTGTAGAGCGTTCCAAGCGGCATTGACCGCGACGAACGTGCCCGCGGCTAGAGAGCGTCTGCCCCATCGGTCTTCCGCCCAGATGATGAACAGGGTAGATCCTTCGGGGAAGATGGGGTTGTGAATGCGCATGCGGAACGTATGTGGAACATCCGGGGATTCGGCAAGAGCTCAGTCTTCGGAGGTGTCCGCCTTCCGAGCGTCATATCGACCGCCGTGCTCCGTCTGTAGCGCTGACCGAGATCTCGCCACTATCGGTTGGATGCGCTTCGACCAAGTCCGGCGGCGAGGCGCTACATCTTCTCGGCAAGAAAGGTGCGTTCAGCTTACCAAGGCAGCCCTCGCGGCTGTTGCTTGTGTCGCGCCCCGCGCTGGGACTGGTGCGAGGCACACCGATTTCCGTGGTCCACTTCGCTTGCAAGTCATTGATTCTATATGGACCACTTTCGCAGTGCGTGGTCCACATCGGCATTGATTTTATTGGGAAAATTTCAATTTCTGGTAGGCCCGGAGGGACTCGAACCCCCAACCAAGGCGTTATGAGCGCCCTGCTCTAACCAATTGAGCTACAGGCCCACCGTGACAGTCTCAGTAGCATTCGCGGCGGTCTGGTCAAGCCGTTCGGGCCCTCGGCGCCTCCGAAGTCAGCGTGGGGTGCGCAGGATCATCAGCTCGCCGACATTCTCGCGCGTGATGTAGCCAAGCACGTGACCGGCGGTATCGGTCACCGCGAGGGCGGGGGCACCGGCCAGGGCTTCCAGTGCCGCGTCGAGCGGCGTGCCCAGCGTGAGTTGCGGCACGTCCTCCATGACCTCGCCCACGGGGCGGGTGGAGTGGCCCTCGGCCATGGCGTGGAACAGCGCGGTGCGGGTGAGAAAGCCGGCGAGGCGGCCGTCGGGATCGAGCACCGGGAACTCGTGCTGGGTGGTGCGGATCAGGGTCTGGCCGGCGACATGCAGCGGATCCTCGGGGCGCAGGCTCTCGAAGCTGGTGATCATCGCGTCGCGCGCCTGAAGACCGCGCGCCACCGCGCGTGAGGCCACGTCCTGGCTTTCCGCCTGTCCGGCGAAGTAGACGAAGAGCGCGATGAGCAGCAGCATGAAGTTGCCCGACGCGAGCCCCCAGAAGGCGAAGAGGAATGCCATGATCTGCCCGGCGGTCGCCGCCGCGTTGGTGGCGCGCACCCGGTCCATGCGGGTCGCGAGCACTGCGCGCAGCACCCGGCCGCCGTCCATCGGGAAGGCGGGCAGAAGATTGAAAAGCGCAAGGAACAGGTTCACCGCCGCAAGCTGGCCCAGCAGCGCGCCGGGGCTTGCCTCGGGGTCGGCGAGCCCGGCAAGGTCGGTGCCCGCGCCAAGCGCCGTCAGCACGGCCCAGATCACGATGTTCACCGCCGGTCCGGCAAGCGCCACGAGGATCTCCTGCGAGGGCTTCTCGGGCATCCGTTCGAGCCGCGCGAGCCCGCCGATGGGCAGCAGGGTGATGTCGGGGGTCTTGATGCCGTAACGCCGTGCCGTCAGCGCGTGACCGAATTCATGCGCCACGACGCAGGCGAAGAGTGCGAGGACGAAGCCGACGTTCAGCAGCGCCGCCGCCGCGCCGCCCGCGGGCCAGGCGGCCGCCGCGACCCAGGCGAGCAGCAGGAAGAAGGTAGCATGCACCCGCAGCTCGGACCCGAACAGCCGCCCGATGGGAAAGGACCAGCTCATCTCACGCGCTCCTGCTGTTGACCTTCCTCGAAGATGGCAAGCGGCGGGGACGGGGGCAAGGGCAGGCGCTAGAGGGTAAATGCCGCAGGGGTGGCGCCGGTGAGCTCGGGCAGCAGATGCGCGTCGAGGGCGAAGACGTGCCGGGGCGTGCCCGCCGCGGCCCAGACCATGTCGAAGTCGAGCAGCCGCGGGTCGATCCACGCCCGGATCGGGTTCAGGTGGCCCACCGGCGACACGCCACCGATGGCAAAGCCGGTCTGCGCGCGGATCAGCGCCGCGTCGGCCTTGCCCAGCGGCTCTCCGGCCAGCGCCGAGGCCTTGTCGGCGCAGACCTTGTTGCCGCCGGCGGTCAGAAACAGCACCGCGTCGCCGCTCTCCTCGGCGCGGAAGATGATCGACTTGGCGATCTGGTCGATCTCGCAGCCGACGCTGTCGGCAGCCTCCTGTGCGGTGCGGGCCTGTCCGACCTCGCGGATCTCGGGCGTCTGGCCGGCGGCTTCCAGTGCCGCGCGCACGCGTTTGAGGCTCTTGCTCATGTCGGTCTCCTGTCGTCTGTCGTGCGTGGTTAGACCGCGATGCGGCGCGCGCCGCAAGGGCTCGGCATTGCGCTCGGGCGGCATGGTCGGCCATACAGTCGGCATGAGCTTCGCATCCCGCATCACCCGCCTGCCACGCCCCTTCGACCCCGACCTCGGTGACGAGGCGCTGGGCGCCACCCCATGGGCCGAGGGCGACATGGCCGCGCTGATCCGGGGGACGGGCGGCACGAGCCCCTATCTCAACGGCCTGATCCGCAAGGAGGCGGGCTGGCTGCAGCACGCGCTCGACGCGCCGGAGACCGCGCTGCCGGGGATCTTCGCGGCGCTGGAAGAGGTCGCAGACGGCGATCTCGACGCCGCGCTGAGGCAGGGGAAGCGCCGGGTCGCGCTGTTTGCGGGGCTTGCCGATCTGGGTGGCGTCTGGTCACTCGAGCAAGTGACCGGAGCGCTCACGCGATATGCCGACCTTTCGGTGCGGCTGGCGCTGCGGGCGTCGATCGCCCGCGAGATCCGGCGCGGCAAGCTGCCCGGCGCCTGCGAGGACGACATCGGCTCCGCCGGCGGCATGGTGGTGCTGGCGATGGGCAAGATGGGGGCCTTCGAGCTGAACTACAGCTCCGACATCGACCTGATCTGCCTGTTCGACGAGACCCGCTACGATCCCGACGATTTCCACGAGGCGCGCAGCGCGCTGGTGCGGGCGACCCGGCGCATGTCGGCAACGCTCAACGATCTTACCGGCGACGGCTACGTCTTCCGCACCGACCTGCGTCTGCGGCCCGATCCGGCCGTCACACCGGTCTGCATCTCGATGGAGGCGGCCGAGCGCTACTACGAGAGCCTCGGGCGGGCGTGGGAACGCGCCGCCTACATCAAGGCGCGGCCCTGCGCCGGCGACATCGCGGCGGGCGAGCGCTTCCTCGAGACGCTGCGGCCCTTCGTCTGGCGCCGGCATCTCGATTTCAACGCGATCCAGGATGCGCACGACATGCGGCTGCGCTACCGCGACAAGAAGGGGCGCGGCGCGATCACCCTTTCCGGGCATGACATGAAGCTCGGGCGCGGCGGCATCCGCGAGATCGAGTTCTTCACCCAGACCCGCCAGATCATCGCCGGCGGGCGCGATCCGGACCTGCGTGTGCGGCCGACCGTCGACGGGCTGCGCGTGCTGTCGGAGAAAGGCTGGGTGCCGCGCGACGTGACCGACAGGCTCACCGAGCATTACCGGGCCCACCGCGAGGTCGAGCACCGCGTGCAGATGATCCACGACGCACAGACTCACCTGTTGCCCACCGCAGAGGAGGGGTTCGAGCGGCTCGCGGCGCTCATGGGGCGCGAGCGTGCCGAGTTCGAGCGCGACCTGCACCACCGGCTCGACGAAGTGCACGAGTTGACCGAGGGGTTCTTTGCTCCCGATGCCCGCGACGGCGGCAGCATGCCCGACGTGCCCGACGAACTGGCGGAATGCGAGACGGTGGCGCGCTGGCCGAGCTACCCGGCGCTGCGTTCGAGCCGCGCGGTGGAGATCTTCAAGCGGCTGAAGCCCGAGATTCTCGGACGGCTGGCGCGTGCCGCGAAGCCACAGGAAGCGCTCGCGGCCTTCGACGGCTTCCTTGCCGGGCTGCCCGCCGGTGTGCAGCTCTTCGCGCTCTTCGATGCCAACCCGCAGCTCATCGACCTGCTGGTCGACATCGTCTCGACCTCGCCGGATCTCGCCCGGCACCTGTCGCGGAACTCGGGCGTGTTCGACGCGGTCATCGGCGGTGACTTCTTCAGCCCGTGGCCGGGCGCCGCGGCGCTGACCGCCGAACTGACCGAGGTGCTCTCGCGCGAGGAGGACTACGAGCGTCAGCTCGACATGGCGCGGCGCTGGGCGAAGGAATGGCACTTCCGCGCGGGCGTCCACCTGCTGCGGGGCCTGACCGAACCCGAGGAGGCCGGCGGCCATTACGCCGATCTTGCCGAGGCGGTGCTGGCGGCGATCCTGCCGGTCGTGCAGGACGAATTTGCCCGCAAGCACGGCAAGCCGCCGGGGCGCGGGGCGGTGGTCGTGGGCATGGGCAGCTTGGGCGCGCGGCGCCTGCACGCGCTCTCGGATCTCGACCTGATCGTCATCTACGACCCGGACGGCGTCGAAAGCTCGGACGGACGGCGCCCGCTGCAGTCGCGTCTCTATTACGCGCGGCTGACGCAGGCGCTGATCACCGCGATGTCCGCCGCGATGTCCGAGGGCAAGCTCTACGAGGTCGACATGCGATTGCGGCCGTCGGGGAACCAGGGGCCCGTTGCCACCTCGCTCTCGGCGTTCCGCAATTACCAGCGTGAAGAGGCGTGGGTCTGGGAGCAGCTCGCGCTCACCCGGGCGCGGGTCGTCGCCGGGCCGGCGGAGCTTGCCGGCGAGGTCGAGGCGCTACGCGCAGAGCTGCTCGCCACGCCGCAGCCGCAGGACAAGGTGCTTGCGGAACTGGCCAGGATGCGCGCCCGGATCGCCGCCGCGAAGGGCAATGGCGGCGACTGGGACCCGAAGATCGGCCCCGGCCGGATGCAGGACATCGAGCTTGTCGGGCAGGCCGGTGCGCTGCTCTCGGGCACCGCGCCGCGCCGCACCGCACGCGGGCTGGCCGCCGCGGCGCGCGAGGGCTGGCTCACGCGGGACGATGCCGACCACCTTGCCGCCACCTACCGGCTCTGCTGGAGCCTGCAGATCGGCGCGCGGCTCATCACCGAGGGCGCGCTCGACCCGCGCGAGGTGGGTGCCGGGGGCTGTGCCTTCCTCACGCGGCTCACGGGCACCGACAGCGCCGAGGCGCTGCGCGACAAGCTCGGCGAGATGACCACGCGCGCCGCCGCCATCATCGAGGCAGCCTTGCCGGAGCAGAGCACATGACCAAGGGAACCGCCGACGACCCGAAGGGGCTTATCCGGGAAGCCTATCGGATTGATGGCATCAGCGAGCCCGAATGTCGGTCGATCTTTCTCGACTGGGCGCTTTCGCTGCCCGAGGGCGCCGACACCCGCGCCCATATCGAGGTGCTGCTTGATCGGCACGGTGCGCCGGACGATCACCCCATGACACGGGTGCTGCGCGAGGGCATGTCGCGGGCCTCGGCGCCGAAACGGCGCGGCGGGGCCATGGGCCGGCGCAACTGAGGCCGCGCCCGGCCGAACGTGGCGCCCGGGTCTCCGACCAAGGAATCCCTTGCCCCATGCACGCCGTTGCGATTGGCTGACCCGAACGAATGTCAGGGTGCGGAGGCCCGCGCCCCCAAGCGGTTGGATCATGCCTGAATACGTCCCCATCGCGATCCCCGACCATCCGAGGCTCGCGCAGAACATCATCCATTTCGCCCGCGCCCTGCGACGCGCCGGGCTGCCCGTGGGCCCCGGCCGGGTGATCGACGCGATCCGCGCCGTGGCGGCGGCGGGCTTCACCGACCGGATGGATTTCTACTGGACGCTGCACGCCTGTTTCGTCAGCCGCCCCGAACACCGTATCGTCTTCGCGCAGATCTTTCGTCTCTACTGGCGTGACCCGCGCTACCTCGAGCACATGATGTCGATGATGCTGCCCGCCGTCCGTGGCGTGCAGGAGGAGAAGCTGGCCCGGAGCGCCGAGAAACGCGCCGCGCAGGCCCTGCTCGGCGACCAGATGCCCGAGCTGCCGAAGCCCGAGGGCGACGACGAGGAGGCCACGAAGATCGAGGTCGACAGCTCCTTCACCATCTCGAGCCAGGAAAAGCTCAAGACCCTCGATTTCGAGCAGATGTCCACCGAGGAGGTCGCCGAGGCCAAGCGCATGATCGCCCGGCTGAAGCTGCCGGTGAAGCCGATCCCGTCGCGACGGGGCTTGGCGGCCCACGCCGGGCGGCGCATCGACTGGCGGCGCACGTTGCGTGCCTCGATGCGGCAGGGCGGCGAGATGCGGTCGCTGTCGCACCTGAAGCCGCGCCCGCGCTGGCCGAACCTCGTGGTGCTCTGCGACATCTCGGGGTCCATGAGCCAGTACAGCCGCATGGTGCTGCATTTCCTGCACGCGGTTGCCAACGAGAAGGGCGCGGGCTGGGCGAAGGTGCACGCCTTTACCTTCGGCACGCGGCTCACCAACATCACCCGGCACCTGCGGCAGCGCGATGTCGACGCGGCGCTCAAGGCCGCCGGCGCCGAGGCGCAGGACTGGGAGGGCGGCACCCGCATCGGCCAGTGCCTGCATGACTTCAACCGCGACTGGTCGCGGCGGGTCATGGGGCAGGGCGCGGTGGTGCTGCTGATCACCGACGGGCTCGATCGCGACGATGCCGGGGCGCTCGAGAAAGAGATGGAGCGGCTGCATCTCTCGGCGCGGCGGCTCATCTGGCTCAACCCGCTGTTGCGCTGGGACGGCTTCGCGCCGAAGGCGGCCGGCATCCGCGCGATGCTGCCGCATGTCGACAGCTTCCGGGCGGGGCACTCGATCCAGTCGCTCGAAGAGCTTGCGGCGGCGATCTCGCGGCCCGACGACGCCGGCGAGAAGCAGCGCCTTCTGGCGGCGATCTGACATCTGGTTTCGGGGATGTATCGGCGGCTTCCTGCCGGTCGAATGAACGTTTTCGAGGGCTTGAGCGTTTCTGATCCGAAAGCCGCCGTGCGAGCGGCCCGGAGGAGAAGGGAAAGAAATGAGCCTCAAGAAAGCAATCTTCCGCAGCAGCACCGCGCTGGTCGTGGCAACCGGCCTCGTCTCGCCTGTTGCCGCACAGTCGCTGACCGACATGCCGCCCGAACGTATCCTCGAGGGGGCCATCGACGGCACCGTCGATCTTGGCTTCGACACGGCAGGTCTCGGTCGCAACGAGCTTCTCGCGACGATCCCGCGTATGCAGATGATGTGCGAGAGCGGACGTGCTGACGATGCCATCGACTGCGCGCGCGTGGCCGAGATCCCGCAGGCGCTGACCCAGCGCGGCGCGTCCGGAGGTGGCGAAGGGCAGGGGAACGCCCGCCGCAACGCTGAAGCGCAGGATGGCACGCCGGCTGAGAAACGCCCCGGCGCTGCCGCGAATGGAAACGCCGATGCCAGGGCCGGAAACGGTCAGGCAAAGGCCGATGCGAACGCACAGGCGAAAGCCGAGACCGGAAACAACGGCCAGGGCCAACCGAAGCCCGAGGCCACGGATAAGCCGGTCGAGACCGCGCAGGCGCAGTCCGCCGAAGAGGCACGCAAGAAGCGCCCCGATCCCGCCGCCGAAGCAGCGCAGGCTGGGCGAGAGCCCGGCCAGCCGGTGCGCCAGGGCGATGACGCGCGGCCCAACGCGCCCGAGCAGCAGGCCGCGACGCCGGAGCCGGCCCCCAACGCCGCACCTGAGGCCGCCGAGGCACCGGAGCGCCCGGAACGTCCCGAACGGCAGGACGCGGAGATGAAGCGTCCGCGCGAGAACCCGGCACGCGAGCAGGGTCAGGCCGCCGAGACGGGTGGAGAGGCGCTGCCCGATGACACCGCGAGAGCACTTGAGCAGGCGCAGCAGGGCGAACCGCTTCGCACCACCGAGACGCCTCAGGCTGGCCAGCAACCGCAGGCGGATGCCACACCCGAGACATCGCAGGCCGCCGAGACGGCCCGAGGTGATGAACGCCAGCGCGCCGAAGAGGCACGCCAGGCCGCGCGGGAGCAGCGCTCCGTGGAGGAACCCGCGCAGGTCTCCGACCAGGAGCAGGCCGACGCCGTCGCGGAACGGGCGCGCCGGATGGGTTCGGCTGCCGCGGCCGGGGGCGATACCGCCGAGGCCGAGGTCGTCGAGGAAGACAACCTCACGCAGGAAGACGTGCGCAGCTCGCAGGAAGACTTCCGCACGCGCATCGGCGAAGCCGCCCCGGCACAGGAACGTCCCCGTGCCAGCAATGATGATGACGACGACGACAACGACGGCATCGGTGCCTTCGGCAAGGCCGCCATCGCCGGACTGGGCGCGCTTGCGCTCAACCAGATCCTTTCCGACGATGCCCGCGTCGTCGAGAACACCGGCGACCGTCTCGTGGTGGAGGAAAACGGCCAGTATCGTGTTCTGCGCAACGACGATGCCCTGCTGCGCCAGCCCGGATCGGACGTGACGACCTATCGCTACGATGACGGGTCCACACGCACCGTGGTGGTCTACGAGGACGGCAACGAGGTCCAGACCATCAAGGCCGCCGACGGTCGCGTGCTGCGCCGCACCCGGACGCTGCCGGATGGCGAGACCATCGTGCTGTTCGACGACACGCAGGCAGAGGAAGAGGTCGCGGTCAGCGAGCTGCCGCAGACCAACGAACGCCCTCGGCGGATGAACATCCAGGAGGTCGACGAGAACGAGCTCGCGGCAGCCCTCGCGGCGGAAAGCGCCGAGGGCATCGACCGCCGGTTCTCGCTGAACCAGATCCGCAACATCAACGCGGTGCGCCATCTCGTCCCCGAGATCAGCGTCGACACGATCAACTTCGAGACCGGCTCCGCCGCGATCCGTCCGGAGGAAGCGCAGGCGCTTGCCGCTCTGGGCAACGCCATGAAGCAGGTTATCGCGGACCGCCCGGGCGAGGTCTTCCTGATCGAGGGTCATACCGATGCGATCGGTGGCTGGAGCTACAACCTCGCGCTGTCCGACCGGCGTGCGGAATCGGTAGCCCTTGCGCTGACTGAGTATTTCGACGTGCCGCCCGAGAACATGGTGCTGCAGGGCTACGGCGAGGGTGATCTCGCGGTCGAGACCCAGCAGGCAACGCGCGAGAACCGCCGCGCCGCCGTGCGCCGCATCACGCCGCTGCTGCAGGGCGGCTGAGCTCGGCGCGCTGACGAGGGACCAGATCGTTCCTCGGAGCATCAGGATGTAACGAGTGCTCATTGACCGGGGCCGTGCCGAAAGGCGCGGCCCTTGTTGCATCAGGGGGCGAAACACCGGGGCAGGGGCTGCGCTCGGGTCGCGAAAGCGCATTTGATCTGAATCATGCGAAAATCTGAATGTTAATGATATTCGGGAGCCGGAATTCGTTAACGGGAGGATATCTCATGTCCCTGGACTGGAAACTAGGCGGGCTGCTGCTCGGGGCGGTATTCTTCGCCGCCGTGCTGCTGGTGAAGCCCATCGGCGTCAGCACGCAGTTCGTCATTCTCGACGGGATCGTCGCCGACGCGGTCTCGCAGGACTTCATCACCCAGACCGACGAGGGCTGGACCTCGAGCAACGCCTACATGGCGAAAAGCTCGGGCAAATACGCGACGAGCGCGGCCAACCCGCTGAACTACAGCTTTGTCTTCGTGCTCGCCATGGCCGCCGGGGCCTTCCTGTCCGCGCGTTTGCGCGGCGGTGTCTCGCGCGAGGAACGCAGCGCGCCCAGGATCTGGCGGGCGAACTTCGGTGATACCCCATGGATGCGCTACGCGGTGGCCTTCGCGGGCGGGTTCGTCGTGCTTTATGGCGCCCGGCTCGCGGGGGGCTGCACCTCGGGCCACATGATGAGCGGCATGATGCAGACGGCGCTCTCGGGCTACATCTTCGCCGCCGGCGCCTTCCTTGCCGCCATTCCCACCGCAATGATGATGTACAAGGAGGGCTGAGCCATGCAGATCGTTCTCGCCATTCTCATCGGCGCCGCCTTCGGCTTCGTGCTGGACCGCATCGGCGCCACCAATCCCAATGTCATCACCGGGATGCTCACGCTGCGACGGCTGCGGCTGATGAAGACCATCCTGCTCGCCATCGGCACGGGGTCGATCCTGATGTTCGGCGGCCAGATGCTGGGCCTCGTCGAGGTCGGCCACATGTCGGTGAAGGCCGCTTACATCGGCGTCTTCATCGGCGGCCTGCTGCTCGGCGCGGGCTGGGCGGCCTCGGGCTTCTGCCCCGGTACCGGGGTCTGCGCGGCGGCCACGGGTCGCAAGGATGCGCTGTTCTTCATCGCGGGCGGGCTGCTCGGGGCGGCGGCCTACATGGCGACCTATCCGATGTGGAAGGCCAGCGGCCTGCTCGACGATGTCGCCGGCGGCAAGGTGACGCTGGGCACCGTTCCCGGCTCGGACTACGCCGGCCTTTTCGCGGTCTCCGGAGACATTCTCGGCATCGTGCTGGGTCTTGTCTTCGTGCTGGTCGCCTTCGTGCTGCCCGACAGCCTCGCGGGCGGTCACGCCGGGAAACACGTTCCGGCAGAGTGATCGGCTTGGCGCCGCGAATGGAAAAAGCCCCGCCGAGATCGGCGGGGCTTTCGTGTATCGGGTCGAGTTGAGAGGCCGGACCGGCCGGGCTCCGCCCGTGGTCCGCACGATCTTTCCCCCGGAGAGATCGTCGGGCCGTAAGCGGCCCGAACGGCTGGGCTCCGTCCGTAACGGCCTCGACCGCTCCCCCGGAGCGGTCGCCGACCCCAGGGGGGGCGGAACGGCGGGGCTCCGCCCGTGATCCGCGCGATCTCTCCCCCGGAGAGAACGTCGGGCCGTAAACGGCCCGAACAGCGGATCACACCATCATTTCCTTGGTGGCGCTGAGGGTCACGTCCGGGTAGTCGCGCTCGACGCGGTCGATGTCCCACTGCAGGCGGGTCATGTAGACGACGTCTCCGTCGTTATCGTGGGCGATGTGCTGCTTGTTGGCGTTCACGAACTTCTCGACCGCCGCCTTGTCGCCATGCACCCAGCGCGCCGAGGTGAACTGCGACGGCTCGAAGCGCACCGGCAGGCCGTATTCCTGCTCGATCCGCGCGCCCAGAACCTCGAACTGCAGCGCGCCGACGACGCCGACGATGTAGCCCGAGCCGATGTTCGGCTTGAAGACCTTCGCGGCCCCTTCCTCGGCGAACTGGAACAGCGCCTTCTCGAGGTGCTTGGCCTTCATCGGGTCGCCGGCGCGCACGCCCTGCAGAAGTTCCGGCGCGAAGCTCGGAATGCCGGTCACTTTCAGTGCCTCGCCCTCGGTCAGCGTGTCGCCGATGCGCAGCTGCCCGTGGTTGGGGATCCCGATGATGTCGCCGGCCCAGGCCTCTTCGGCGAGCTCCCGGTCGGAAGCGAGGAACAGCACCGGCGCGGTGATGCTCATCGGCTTCTTGCTGCGCACGTGCGTGAGCTTCATCCCACGGTTGAAATGCCCAGAAGACAGGCGGACAAAGGCCACGCGGTCGCGGTGCTTGGGGTCCATGTTGGCCTGAACCTTGAACACGAAGCCCGACACCTTCTTCTCGTCGGGCGAAATCTGCCGCGGCTCGGCACTGGTGGGCTGCGGTTCGGGCGCCAGCGAGCCGATGCCGTCCATCAACTCCTTCACCCCGAAGGAGTTGATCGCCGAGCCGAACCAGATCGGCGTCATGTGCCCCTCGAGCACCGCCTGCGGGTCCAGCGTCGGCAGCAGCTCGCGGGCCATCTCGATCTCTTCCTTGAGCTGCTCGAGCAGCGCCTCGGGCACGTGCTCGGCAAGCTTGGGGTCGTCGAGGCCCTCGATCTTGATCGATTCCGCCACCTTGTTGCGGTCGGCGCGGTCCATGATCTCGAGCCGGTTGCGCAGCATATCGTAGCAGCCGACGAAATCACGGCCCATGCCGATCGGCCAGGAGGCCGGCGTCACGTCGATGGCGAGGTTCTCCTGGATCTCGTCGATGATCTCGAAGGTGTCGCGGGCCTCGCGGTCCATCTTGTTGCAGAAGGTCAGGATCGGCAGGTCGCGCAGACGGCAGACCTCGAACAGCTTCTGGGTCTGGCTTTCCACGCCCTTGGCGCCGTCGATCACCATGATCGCCGCGTCCACCGCCGTCAGCGTGCGGTAGGTGTCCTCGGAGAAATCCGAGTGGCCGGGCGTGTCGACGAGGTTGTAGCGGAAGTTGCCGTAGTCGAACGACATGGCCGAGGCCGAGACCGAGATACCGCGTTCCTGCTCCATCTTCATGAAGTCCGACCGCGTGCGCCGTGCCTCGCCCTTGGCGCGCACCTGTCCCGCCATCTGGATGGCGCCGCCATACAGGAGGAACTTCTCGGTCAGCGTCGTCTTGCCCGCATCCGGGTGCGAGATGATCGCAAAGGTGCGGCGCCGGGCGATTTCCGGCGGAAGGTCGGGGCGGTTCGAAGGCACATCCAGCATGAGCGCGCATATAGACGTGCCGCGCGCCCTTGGGAAGGGCGGCCGAGGGGAACCGCGATGCGTCTTTGCGGGTTTTTCCACGAGAAAGGAGCCCGACCATGCCGAACCCCAGCCTGAAGAACGAGAAACTCTACGAGGACCTGCGCGACGAGGGCATGTCCAAGGAAAAGGCCGCGCGGATTTCCAACGCCAAGGCCAACGACAGCCAGCATCCGTCGAAGAAGGGCGGCAAGCAGCCCCCTTACGAGGAATGGACCAAGGACGACCTCTACGAGCGCGCACAGGAGATCGGAATCGAGGGCCGGTCGGACATGACGAAGGACGAGCTGATCGAGGCGCTGCGCAACCACTGATCGACGGCGCCGTCGCCGTGCACGAGGGGCCGGAGGGTGCGGATCGGGCCCGGCAGGATCACGTCCCGCCGGGCGCCTATGATGGGGCTGGTGCCCGCGATGTCGCTTTGAGCTTTCGGAAACCCGCGTCGGCGTGGGGCGAGGCGCGCCTCAGGCCTTGTCCTGATCTTTCGAGCCGCTTTCGGCGTCCCGCTCGTTGTAGGCGCTCGGGTCGAAGTCGTCGGGGTCGAAGGCTTCCTCGGCGTCGGAGATACCGGTGAGGTGGGTCGTCCCCGTCTCTTCGTCGAAGACAAGCCCGTAGGTCGCACGTCCTTCGGACTTGTAACGCAGGAACTCGTGAATGCCCGCGTAGATGAAGGAAAGCGCGAAGGGCGTCATGATGAGAATGGCGATGATCTGAGCTTTCATCCCGACATTTTACATCATTCTTTAAGCGTTTCGAACCCCTTTCGAACCCGTCTTGACGGTCCTTGCCAAATTGTTCGCTTACGCCTGAAGGGGGGGAGCGGCGCGGGCGTCGGGGCCGCCGGCAGCCATGATCGACGCGGCGAGTGACCGAAAAGTCAGCGATCCCTATGACCGCAGAAGGAACGGTATCCGCCGGGGCGGGCCCCCCAAGGATTCGGTCTTGCCATGAGCAAGGGGCGACGCCATTGAAACCTCATGGAACCAAAGCTCACCATCGTCGTGGTCGAGGAGGAACGGGATCGGGCCCTCGGCATCGTCGACGCGCTCAAGGTCTCGGGCGACCATGATGTCGTCGTCATCGCCAATGCCTCCGGGCTTGCGCGCCGGATCGCCGCGCATGAGCCGGACATCGTGCTGATCGACATCGACAACCCCACGCGCGACATGCTCGAGGAACTGACGCTGGCCTCCGGTCCGCTGGAACGCCCGGTGGCGATGTTCGTCTCGGGCGAGGCGGGTTCGCTTGCGCAGCAGGCGGTCGAGGCAGGCGTTTCGGCCTATGTCGTCGACGGGCTGGCCCCGGCGCGGATCAAGCCGGTGATCGACACCGCCATTGCGCGCTTCGGAATGCTGCGGCAGATGCGCACCGAACTGGCGGAAACCCGGCGCGCGCTGGAAGAGCGCAAGGTCATCGACCGGGCCAAGGGGCTTCTGATGAAGGCGAAAAGCCTCGACGAGGATGCCGCCTATGCGCTGCTGCGCAAGACCGCGATGGACCAGGGCCGCCGGGTGGCGGAAGTCGCCGAAGCCCTCGTGACCGCCTCGGAGCTGCTGCGATGAAGACGGTGACCTTGCCGATCGCCTACATGCCGCTGGTCGACGCGGCGCCGCTGATCGTGGCGCAGGAGATGGGCTTCGCGGAAAGCCAGGGCATCGCGCTCGACCTGATCGCCGCACCCTCGTGGTCCTCGGTCCGCGACATGCTGGCCTTTGGCCGGGTCGATGCCGCGCACATGCTGTCGCCGGTGCCGGTGGCCATGGCGCTGGGCCTTGGCGGCGTGTCGACGCCGGTTTCGGCGGTCATGGTGACCTCGGTCAACGGCGATGTGATCGGGGTCGGGCGGGCGCTCGAGGAGCGCCTGCGTTCGCGGGGCCACGACTTCGACTTCCGCGACGCCCGCGCCGCGGCCCGCGCGCTTGCACGGGCGGCCGAGGGACCGCTGGTCTTCGGGGTGCCCTTTCCCTTCTCGATGCACGTCGAGCTTCTGCACTACTGGTTCGAGGGCACCGAGCTGGGGCAGGCAGAGGTCTCCATCCGCACCGTGCCGCCGCCGCTGATGGCCGAGGCGCTGGCCGCCGGCGACATCGACGCCTTCTGCGTGGGTGAGCCCTGGGGCTCGGTCGCGGTCGACCAGGGGGCGGGCGCGCTGCTGCTGCCGGGCAAGGCGATCTGGTCCTTTGCCCCGGAAAAGGTGCTGGCCGTGCGCACCGACTGGGCCGAGACCGAGCCGCACCTGCTGCGTCGCCTGATGCACGCGGTCGGACGGGCAGGGCACTGGCTGTCACGGCCCGACGCGCGCACCGCCGCCGCCGAGATCCTGTCGCGCCGGTCCTATCTCGACGTCTCTCCGGAGCTGATCGACCGGGCGCTGAACGGCCGGTTCACCGTGACCCGGCAGGCCGAGCAGCGCGACGTGCCCGGCTTCGTCGAGTTCCACGATGGCGCCGCGACCTTCCCCTGGCGCAGCCAGGCGAAGTGGATCGCCCGGCGGCTGAGCCTGCGTCACGGATTGCCCGCCGCCGACGCCATGACCCGCGGTGCCGCGGCCTTCCGCAGCGATCTCTTCCGGACGCACATGCCGGCAGACACCGACATGCCCGGCGCGTCGGAGAAACTCGAAGGCGCGATTCGTCACGAGACCGCCGTTGCCTCGCGCCGTGGCCAGCTTTCCCTGCCCGGGGATGCGTTCTTCGATGGACGCATTTTTGATCCGGATCGCCTGGATTGAACAAGAATTGGGCTGATTTTCGCGGTTCGACGGGTCGAAACGTGAAAATTACCCCGAAAGTGCGGAAATTTCTGGAAACCGCAACAGGCATCGCGAATACATGAATCGTCGGCCTGCAATGGCGCAGGTCGGCCCGAATTTCTCCCGATGACAGGGAACTCCTGAGCAAGGTCGCTCGCTTTCTGCCGGTTTCGCCGGTGGTCAGTGATGCGGCCTTTTTGCGTTTCTGCGCGGCGCCTTCGCGTGCCGATGCCCTGAAAGGACGACCGATGAAAAAACTTCTCCTTGGCCTCGCGGCCTCCACCGCTCTCGTGAGCCCCGCTTTCGCCGAGATGCTGGAGCTCGAAAAGGACGAGCTGACCTTCGGCTTCATCAAGCTCACCGACATGGCGCCGCTCGCCGTGGCTTACGAGCAGGGATATTTCCTCGACGAGGGCCTGTTCGTGACGCTCGAGGCGCAGGCGAACTGGAAGGTGCTGCTCGACGGCGTGATCGGCGGACAGCTCGACGGCGCCCACATGCTGGCCGGCCAGCCGCTCGCGGCGACCATCGGCTACGGCACCGAGGCGCATATCGTGACGCCCTTCTCGATGGACCTGAACGGCAACGGCATCACCGTGTCGAACGAGGTCTGGGAGGCGATGCTGCCGCACATCCCCAAGATGGACGATGGCCGCCCGCAGCACCCGATCTCGGCCGAGGCGCTCGCGCCGGTGGTCGAGCAGTATCGCTCCGAGGGGAAGCCCTTCAACATGGGCATGGTCTTCCCGGTCTCCACCCACAACTACGAACTGCGCTACTGGCTGGCCGCCGGCGGGCTGAACCCGGGCTACTACAGCCCCGAGAACGTGACCGGCCAGATCGGCGCCGACGTGTTCCTGTCGGTGACGCCGCCGCCGCAGATGCCCGCCACGCTCGAGGCCGGCACGATCTACGGCTACTGCGTGGGCGAGCCGTGGAACCAGCAGGCGGTGTTCAAGGGCATCGGCGTGCCGGTCGTCACCGACTACGAGCTCTGGAAGAACAACCCCGAGAAGGTCTTCGGCATCACCTCCGAGTTCGCGGAAGAGTATCCGAACACCACCAAGGCGGTGGTCAAGGCGCTGATCCGCGCCGCCATGTGGCTTGACGAGAACGACAACGCGAACCGCATGGAAGCCGTCGAGATCCTTGCCAAGCCCGAATACGTCGGCGCCGATGCCGAGGTGATCGCCAACTCGATGACCGGCACCTTCGAATACGAGAAGGGCGACAAGCGCGAGGTTCCCGACTTCAACGTCTTCTTCCGCTACAACGCGACCTATCCGTTCTACTCAGACGCGGTCTGGTACCTGACCCAGATGCGCCGCTGGGGCCAGATCGCCGAGGCGAAGTCCGACGCCTGGTACGACGAGACCGCGCGCAAGGTCTACCGCCCGGACATCTACCTCGAGGCCGCGCGCCTGCTGGTGGACGAGGGGCTCGCCAACGAGGCGGACTTCCCCTGGGACAGCGACGGCTACAAGGCCGTCACCCCCGCCGAGGACATCATCGACGGCATTCCCTACGACGGGAAGACGCCCAACGCCTACCTCGAGAGCCTGCCGATCGGCCTGAAGGGCGACCAGGTCGTCGAAGGCACCGACGTCAAAGGCTGAACCGTGCCGCGGCGGGCCGTGCCCGCCGCCTGCCGCCACGCGCTATCCGACACGCGAAGGGACCCAACATGACAACCGTCGATCCGAATTTCACTGCCGGGGCCGAGCGCGAGGCGCGCCGCGCCCGTCTGTTCACCCGCATCAACACCGCCGACAAGTGGCTGGGCGTCCTCGGACTGGCCTGGGTCACGCCGATCCTCAAGGCCGCCGCCGGTGACAGCCCGCGCGCGCAGGTCAAGGAAATCTGGCGCCTGCTTGTCGTGCCGCTTCTGGCGATCGCCGCCTTCCTGCTGCTCTGGGCCACGCTCGCGCCGAAGGTGCAGACCTCGCTCGGCGCCGTGCCCGGACCCGCGCAGGTCTGGGAAGAGACCGTCAACCTGCACCAGGACGCCGTGGCCAAGGCCGTCAAGCAGGAGAAGTTCGAGCAGATGGTGGCCACGCGCAACCAGAAGCTCATCGACGCCGGCCGCGCCGACGAGGTGAAGGACATCGCCTATACCGGGGCGCCGAGCTACTACCAGCAGATCTGGACCTCGATCCAGACGGTGTTCTTCGGTTTCCTCGTCGCCACCGCCGTGGCGGTGCCGCTGGGCATCGCGGCGGGCCTGTCGCCCACCGCCAATGCCGCGATCAACCCGCTGGTGCAGATCTTCAAGCCGGTCTCGCCGCTGGCGTGGCTGCCCATCGTCACCATGATCGTCTCGGCGGTCTACGCCACCAACGACGGGCTGTTCTCCAAGTCGTTCCTGATCTCGGCCATCACCGTGACGCTCTGCTCGCTCTGGCCGACGCTGATCAACACCGCGCTGGGCGTGGCGTCGATCGACAAGGACCTGGTGAACGTCTCGAAGGTGCTCAAGATGACCACCTGGACCAAGATTACCAAGCTGGTGCTGCCCAGCGCCCTGCCGCTGATCTTCACCGGCCTGCGGCTCTCGCTCGGCGTGGGCTGGATGGTGCTCATCGCCGCCGAGATGCTGGCACAGAACCCCGGTCTCGGCAAGTTCGTCTGGGACGAGTTCCAGAACGGCAGCTCTTCCTCGCTCGCCAAGATCATGGTCGCCGTCTTCACCATCGGCATCATCGGCTTCCTCCTCGACCGGGTGATGTACGCGCTGCAATCGCTCTTCACCTTCTCGAACAACCGGTGAGCGCCATGGGTATCCTGACATTCGACAACGTCTCGAAGACCTTCGGCACCGGCACCCACGCGACCGACGTGCTGAAGCGCATCGACCTCGACGTGGAAGAAGGCGAGTTCCTCGTGATCCTCGGCTTCTCCGGAACCGGCAAGACCACCCTCATCAACCTGATGGCCGGGCTCGAGCAGCCCACGCAGGGGCAGGTGAGCTTCAAGGGCAAGCCGGTCACCGGGCCTGGCCCCGAACGCGGCGTGATCTTCCAGAGCTACTCGCTGATGCCGTGGCTGACGGTTGGGGGCAACGTGGGGCTCGCGGTCGACACCGTGTTCCCGTCGCTGCCCCGGGCCGAGCGCGCAGCAAAGGTCGCGCATTACGTCGACATGGTGGGTCTCAGCCATGCCGCGGGCCGGCGCCCGGCCGAGCTGTCGGGCGGGATGCGCCAGCGGGTGAACGTCGCCCGGGCGCTCGCCATGAATCCCGAGGTGCTGCTGCTCGACGAGCCGCTCTCGGCGCTCGACGCGCTGACCCGGGCCAACCTCGCCGACGAGATCGAGGCGATCTGGGAGGCCGACAAGAAGACCTGCGTGCTGATCACCAACGACGTGGACGAGGCGATCGTCCTCGCCGACCGGATCGTCGCGCTGAACCCCGACGGCACGCTCGGCGCCGAGTTCCGCGTGTCCATCCCGCGTCCGCGTGACCGGATGGCGATGAACAGCGACGAGACCTTCAAGCGTCTGCGCGCCGAGGTCACCGGCTACCTGATGGACGTCGGTATCGAGGCCAAGGTCGAGGGCGCCCGCCTGTTGCCGGACGTGACGCCGATCCACGGCGTGCCAGCGGCGGTGCGGGACGCGCAGCAGGGGCTGATCGACGAGCGCTTCCTCGACTTCAGCCAGCTGCACAAGGTCTACCCGACCCCCAAGGGGCCGCTGACCGTGGTCGAGGATTTCAACCTCAAGGTCGACCGGGGCGAATTCATCAGCCTCATCGGGCATTCCGGCTGCGGCAAGTCGACGGTGCTGACGATGGCCGCCGGTCTCAACGGCATCTCGAAGGGCGCGATCAAGCTCGACGGCCGCCACGTCGAGGGGGCCGACCCCGAGCGCGCCGTGGTGTTCCAGTCGCCGAACCTGTTCCCGTGGCTCAGCGCCCGCGAGAACTGTGCCATCGGCGTCGACAAGGTCTATCCCCGTGCCTCGCGGGCAGAGCGGCAGGACGTGGTGGAATACTACCTCGAGCGGGTCGGGCTTGCCGACGCGATGGACCGGCCCGCCTCGGACATGTCGAACGGCATGCAGCAGCGGGTCGGCATCGCGCGGGCCTTTGCCCTGTCGCCGAAGCTGCTGCTGCTGGACGAGCCCTTCGGCATGCTCGACAGCCTCACCCGCTGGGAGTTGCAGGAGGTGCTGATGGAGGTCTGGAGCCGGACCAAGGTCACCGCGATCTGCGTCACCCATGACGTCGACGAGGCGATCCTGCTGGCGGACCGCGTGGTGATGATGACCAACGGCCCGCAGGCCACCATCGGCAAGATCACCAACGTCGATCTGCCGCGCCCGCGCACCCGCAAGGCGCTGCTCGAACATCCCGATTACTACGCCTACCGGCAGGACGTGCTCGATTTCCTCGAGGAATACGAGCACGGGGCCAGACCCCGCGCCGGCGCAACCCCGAAACCGAAACCCCAGGCCCTGGCTGCGGAGTGAAGGACATGAAACAGAAACTGGTCATCATCGGCGCCGGCATGGCATCCGGCCGCGTGATCGAGCACCTGGCGGAAACCGCGCCCGATGCCTACGAGATCACGCTCTTCAACGCCGAGCCGCGCGGCAACTACAACCGCATCATGCTGTCTCCGGTTCTCTCGGGCGAGAAGACCTACGAAGAGATCGTCACCCATGACGCCGCCTTCTACGAGGCGGCCGGCGTGACCTGCCGCTTCGGCGAGAAGGTCAGCGGCATCGACCGCGACGCGAAGGTGGTGCACGGCGAGAACGGCCCGGTCTCCTACGACAAGCTCGTGATCGGCACCGGCTCGGTGCCGTTCATGATCCCGCTCCCGGGGCATGACCTCGACGGGGTGATCGCCTACCGCGATCTCGAGGACACGCATCGCATGATGGGCATGGGCGCGGGCAAGCGCGTCGTGGTCATCGGCGGCGGTCTTCTCGGGCTCGAGGCGGCCGCCGGCATGGCCGCACGCGGCGCCGAGGTCACCGTGGTGCACATCATGGGCCACCTGATGGAGCGCCAGCTCGACGAGGCCGCGGGCTACCTGCTCAAGAAGTCGCTCGAGGAAAAGGGCATCACCGTCCGCCTTCAGGCGAACTCGAAGCAGATCCTCGGGAAAGACGGCCGCGTGACGGCGCTCGAACTCGACGACGGCACCGCGCTGCCCTGCGACCTGCTCGTCATGGCCGTGGGCATCCGCCCCAACGTGGCGCTCGCCAAGGACGCCGGCCTTGCGGTCGGGCGCGGCATCCACGTGGATGACCAGATGATCACCTCCGACGAGGATGTCTTGGCGGTCGGCGAATGCGTCGAGCACCAGGGCGCGGTCTTCGGCCTTGTCGCGCCGCTCTACGACCAGGCCAAGGTCGCGGCGCAGACGCTCATGGGTCAGGAGGCGGCCTTCGTGCAGAAGAGCCTCTCGACCAAGCTCAAGGTCACCGGCTGCGACCTGTTCAGCGCCGGCGACTTCTCCGAGGGCGAGGGCCGCGAGGATATCGTCTTCCGCGATCCGTCGCGCGGGGTCTACAAGCGGCTGGTGATCGAGGGCGACCGGCTGGTCGGCGCGGTCATGTACGGCGACACCGCCGACGGCTCGTGGTTCTTCGGGCTGATCAAGGACGGCACTCCGGTCGCCGACATGCGCGAGACGCTGATCTTCGGCCCGGCCTACCAGGGAGGCGCCCAAGCGGACCCTCTGTCAGCCGTTGCAGCCTTGCCGCCTGAGGCGGAAATCTGTGGCTGCAACGGCATCTGCAAGGGCACCATCGTCGACGCCATCGCCGGCGGGGCGGGCGATCTCGGCGCGGTGCGGGCGAAGACCAAGGCCAGCGCCTCCTGCGGGACATGCACCGGGCTGGTGGAACAGCTGCTGCAGGTGACGCTGGGCGATGCCTTCCAGATGCCCGCCGCGCAGCCCGTCTGCGGCTGCACCGACCTCTCGCACGAGGACGTTCGGCGGCTCATCAAGTCGCAGGAGCTGAAATCGCAGCCCGCCGTCTGGCAGGAGCTGGGCTGGAAGACGCCGAACGGCTGCCACGTCTGCCGTCCGGCGGTGAACTTCTACCTGCTGGCGGATTGGCCGCTCGAATACCGTGACGACCCGCAGAGCCGGTTCGTCAACGAGCGCAAGCACGCCAACATCCAGAAGGACGGCACCTTCAGCGTGGTGCCGCGCATGTGGGGCGGGATCACCAACCCTGCCGAGTTGCGTGCCATCGCCGACGCGGCCGAGAAATACGACGTGCCGACGGTCAAGGTCACCGGTGGCCAGCGGATCGACCTGCTGGGCGTCCGGGGCGAGGACCTGCCGCACATCTGGGCCGACCTCAACCGCGCGGGGCTGGTCTCGGGGCATGCCTATTCCAAGGGGCTGCGCACGGTGAAGACCTGCGTCGGCAGCGATCACTGCCGCTTCGGCACGCAGGATTCCACCGGTCTCGGGATCAAGCTGGAAAAGGCGCTCTGGGGATCGTGGACGCCGCACAAGGTCAAGCTCGGGGTCAGCGGCTGCCCGCGTAACTGCGCCGAGGCGACCTGCAAGGACGTGGGCATCGTCTGCGTGGACAGCGGCTACCAGGTCGGTGTCGGCGGTGCGGCGGGCATGGACGTGCGCGAGACCGAGCGGCTCGTCGATGTCGCCTCGGAGGAGGAGGCCATCGCCGTGACGGTCGCCTTCGTGCAGCTCTACCGCGAGAACGCCAAATACCTCGACCGACCCTACAAGTGGCTGGGCAAGGTCGGTCTCGACTGGGTGCGCGAGCGGGTCATGGACCCGGTCGAACGCCAGCGGCTCGTCGATGCGTTCGAGCTGTCCCAATCCATTTACCGCAAGGACCCATGGGCCGAACACGCCGCCAAGCCGCGCGCCTACGCCCCCCTTGCCGATCTCACCCTGGAGGCCGCGGAATGAGCTGGATCGACATTGCTGCCATCGCCGACATCCCCGAGCGCGGGGCGCGCGTGGTCAAGACACCGGTGGGCTGCATCGCGCTGTTCCGGACCGGCGAGGCCGAGGTATTTGCGGCCTCCAACAGCTGCCCGCACAAGGGCGGGCCGCTGGCCGAGGGCATCGTGCACGGGCAGAAGGTGACCTGCCCGCTGCACAACTGGGTGTTCGACCTCAACACCGGCGAGGCGCTGGGCGAGGATGCCCGCATCGCCACCTACCCGGTGCGGATCGAGGCCGGACGGGTGCTGCTCGACGGCATGGCTGTCGGCAAGCGGAGCGCCGCGTGATGGACGGCGGCGCCTTTCCCGAAACCTGCTCGACCTGTCCCTACTGCGGGGTGGGATGCGGTGTGCTGCTGCGTCCCGACGGCAAGGGTGGGCTCGCGGTGCGCGGCGATCCCACGCACCCGGCGAACCGGGGTCGGCTCTGCTCCAAGGGCTCGGCACTGGCCGAGACCGTGGGCCTCGAGGGGCGGCTGCTCGCGCCGCGCGTCCATGGCCGCGAAACCGGCTGGGACGAGGCGCTGGGTCTGGTCGCCGACCGCTTCCGCGAGACCATCGCGCAACACGGGCCCGACAGCGTCGGCTTCTACGTCTCCGGCCAGCTGCTGACCGAGGACTACTACATCGCCAACAAGCTGATGAAGGGTTTCATCGGCTCGGCCAACATCGACACGAACTCGCGGCTCTGCATGGCCTCGACCGTGGCGGGCCATCGCCGCGCCTTCGGCACCGACACCGTGCCGGGCACCTACGAGGACCTCGAAGAGGCCGACCTCGTGGTGCTGGTGGGCTCGAACCTCGCCTGGTGCCACCCGGTGCTGCACCAGCGGCTCCTGGCAGCCCGCAAGGCGCGCGGCACGAAGGTGGTGGTGATCGACCCGCGCCGCACCGCGACCTGCGACGGCGCCGACATGCACCTCGCGCTTGCCCCGGGCAGCGACGTCGCGCTGTTCAACCGGCTTCTCGTCGCGCTTTACGAGGGCGGGGCGCTCGACAAGGCGTTCCTGCGCAACACCGAGGGCTTCGACGCCGCGCTCAAGGCCGCCTTTGCGGATGACGCCGGGGTGACGGGCCTTTCGGAGGCCGAGATCGAGAAGTTCTGCCGCCTCTGGATGGGGACCGAGAAGGTCGTCACCGTCTTCAGCCAGGGGGTCAACCAGTCCTCCAGCGGCTCCGACAAGGTCAACGCCATCCTCAACTGCCACCTCGCCACGGGGCGGATCGGCAAGCCCGGGATGGGGCCGCTGTCGGTCACCGGCCAGCCCAACGCCATGGGCGGGCGCGAGGTCGGCGGACTTGCCAACATGCTGGCCTGCCATCTCGACCTCGAGAACCCCGACCACCGCGTGGCGGTGCGCGACTTCTGGCAGGCGCCGGCCATGCCCGAGGCTCCAGGCCTCAAGGCCGTCGACATGTTCCGGGCCGCGGGCGACGGGCGCATCAAGGCGCTCTGGATCATCCACACCAACCCGGCGGTTTCGATGCCCGACGCGGATGCCGTGCGCGACGCGATCGGGGCCTGCGCGTTCACCGTGGTCAGCGACATCACGGGGGCAACCGACACCGCGCGGCTCGCGGACGTGCTTCTGCCGGCCGCTGGCTGGGGCGAGAAGGACGGCACCGTCACCAACTCGGACCGCACGATCAGCCGCCAGCGTGCCGTTCTCTCGGCGCCCGGCGAGGCACGGCCCGACTGGGAGATCCTTGCCGAGGTCGGGCGGCGCATGGGCTATGGCCGTGCCTTCGACTACGCGACCCCGGCCGAGATCTTCCGCGAATACGCGACGCTCTCGGGCATCGCCGGCCGCTTCGGGCGGGACTTCGACATCTCGGGCCTCGCGGCGTTGAGCGATGCGGACTACGACGCGATGCTGCCCACGCGCTGGCCTGTCGCGGCCAAGCGGCAGGGCGGGCGGTTCTTCGGCGACGGTGACTTCTTTCACGCGGACGGAAAGGCGCGGCTGCTGCCGGTCGCCCACCGTGCCCCGGCGGCGAAGACCGCGCCGCGCTTTCCCTTCCGGCTGAACACGGGCCGGGTGCGGGACCAGTGGCACACGATGACCCGCACCGGCCTCAGCCCGCGCCTGTCGGCGCATCTGGCCGAGCCCTTCCTCGAGATCCACCCCGATGACGCGCGGGCGCAGGGCATCGAGGCGGCCGACCTCGTGACGGTCACAAGCCCCAATGGGCGCGCGATCCTGCGGGCGCGGATCACCGATGCGGTGAAGCCCGGGCAGGTCTTCGCGCCGATGCACTGGACCGGGGAGACCGCGCCCTCGGCCCGGATCGACGCGCTGGTGCCGCCGGTCGTCGACCCGGTCTCGGGACAGCCCGAGAGCAAGGCGAGCGTGGTCGCGGTGGCGCCGTTCCGGGCCGCGTGGTTCGGCTTCGCGGTCTCCTGCGCCGAGATGCAGCCGCAGGCCGCCTACTGGGCGCGGATGCGCACCCGGACAGGCTGGCGCGCGGAGCTCGCGGGCGATGCGCTGCCGCAGGACTGGGAGGCCGAGGCGCGCCGCCTGTTCGGCTTGCCCGAGGCCCAGGCGACCGCCTTCGTCGACGCCGCGCGCGGCATCGCCCGCGTCGCGCTGGTGCAGGACGGGCGGCTCATGGCAGCGCTCTTCGTGGCGCCCGAGCCGGTGGCGGTGATGCGCGACTACCTCGCCGGACTGCCCGGAGAGGAGGCGCCCGACGTACTCTCCGGCCGGCCGCCGGCCGACATGCCCGACCCGGGACCGGTGCTCTGCTCGTGCTTCAACGTCGGCGTCAACACCATCCTGCGCGCCATCGAGAGCGACGGGCTGATGACCGTCGACGCGGTCGGTGCGGCGCTTCAGGCCGGCACCAATTGCGGTTCCTGCCAGCCCGAGATCGCGGCACTTCTTAGCCGCGTCCAGCTTCGCGAGGCGGCGGAATGAGCCTTGCGACCCATGTCCGTACGCTCGGGCGCGGTCCGGGCCGGTCGCGCTCGCTCACGCGGGAAGAGGCCGCCGAGGCCATGGCGCTGATGCTCGACGGTGCCGCGCCCGAGGCGGTTGGGGCGCTGCTCATGCTGCTGCGAATGAAGGGCGAGACGGCGGACGAGATCGCGGGCTTCGCCGAGGCCGCGCAGGCAGCGCTGCCGGAGGTGGGGCCCGTCGACCTGGACTGGCCGAGCTATGCCGCCGGGCGCACGCGCGGGGCGCCGTGGTTCCTGCTGTCGGCGCAGCTGGTCGCACAGAGCGGGCGTCGCGTGCTCATCCATGGCTGGAACGGCGCGGACGGGCAGGTGCGGCGCGGGCTCGACCATCTCGGCATCCCGGTCGCCGCCCATGCCGGCGATGTGCGGCCTCTGCTTGATCGCCACGGCATCGCCTACCTGCCGCTCGAGACCGCCCACCCGGCGCTGTTCGCGCTGCTTTCGCTGCGCGACACGCTCGGCCTGCGCTCCTGCATCAACACCGTCTGCCGGATGCTGAACCCGGGCCGCTCCGGTGCCAGCGTGCAGGGCGTCTTTCATCCGTCCTACCGGCTGCTGCAGGCGGATGCGGCGGCGCGTCTGGGCTGGCGGCAGCTGTCGGTCATCAAGGGCGGCGGCGGCGAGTTCGAGCGCAACCCGGCCAAGGCGATGGATGCCTTCGGCCTGCGCGACGGCACGCTCTGGCAGCAGAGCCTGTCGCCGCTCATCGACGAGACGCGACGGCTCTCGGAAAGCGCCGTCGGCCTTGCCGCGCTCCGCGAGGGGGCCGATGCGCCGTTCGAGCAGCGGATCGTCCTCGGCACCGCCGCACTTGCCCTCGCCACCGCCGGTGAGCCGGCGCCCATGACAACCGCTCGCGCCCTCTGGGATGGGCGCGCCCGCAGCAACGCGGCCTGAGAGGCCCGCCAGAAAGGACCGTGCCATGAGTCGTCTTCCGATGGATCTTCATCTCGACCGAACCACCGCTCAGCCCGGAAAGCGGGGCCGTATCGTTCTGGTTGGCGCCGGCCCCGGCGCGCGTGACCTGCTGACCCTGCGCGCGGTGCAGCGCCTGCAGGAGGCCGACGTCGTCTTCTTCGACCGGCTCGTCGAGGACGATGTGCTGGATCTCGCCCGCCCCGAGGCCGAGCGCGTCTTCGTCGGCAAGCACGTCGGCGCGCACAGCTGGCCGCAGGAGCGGATCAACGCGGTGATCGTCGCGGCGGCGCTCGCGGGCCGCAACGTGGTGCGCCTCAAGTCCGGCGATCCCGGCATCTTCGGACGTGCCACCGAAGAGCTCGACGCCGCCCGTGCCCATGGCATCGATGTCGAGATCGTCCCCGGCGTGACCGCGGCCTGCGCCGCCGCGGCGGCCATGGGCCAGAGCCTTACCGAGCGCGGCCGCAGCGATACGCTGGTACTCGCCACCGGCACGGGCTCGGCCGAGAACCCGCTGCCCGATTGCGTGCGCCATGCCGCGCCCGGGACCACCACCGTCTTCTACATGTCGGTGCGGCAGGCGCGGCGGATCACCGACGCGCTGCTGCAAAAGGGGCTGCCGGCGGACGCCGAGATCGGCATCGCCGCCGAGGTCGCCAAGCCGGACCAGTGGCTCGACCGCTGCCATCTCGCGGATCTGCCCGAGGCGCTCGCCCGCAACCACGTGAAGGGCTGCGCCGTCATCCTCGCCACCTGGCCGGCTGGCACGCCGGAGGGCACCGCGACGACGCCGGTCCGGGCCGAGGCAGGCGCCACGACCGGCGCAAGGCACACGGTCGGCGCCTGATCTCGCGAGATCGTGGAGGCCGGGCAGGGGCGCTGCGTTGCTTCCTGAGTAGGGCCACGCCCCTCCCTCCAGCGAGGGGGCGCGCCCGGCGGCTGCCTTAGCCGCGCGACGAGCCGCGCAGCAGCTCCGCGAGGTCGGGACGGTCGAGCAGCCTTTCCCGCACCTCGAGGTCGCCGTGATCGCTGCGCCCGTGATCCGGCATGAGGTCTCCCAGTTCTTCGGGCAGTGCCGCGCGGGTGCGCGTGTCGACCAGCATCGACTCCGCCGCGATGCCCTCGGCAAAGACGATCTGGTGGTGATCGAAGAGCATCTGGTAATAATCGACGAAGCCGCCGGTCAGCTGCCGGATGCCGTCGCCGTTCACCAGGTGCCGCGCCTTCACCAGCACCTCGGCGCGGCCCGCGCCGAGCCGGTCCTCACGCTGGTAGATGAACAGCCGGTGGTCGGGGCTCACGAGCAGATCGCCCGAGTTGTTCAGCACGCCCGCGCGGATGAGCACCGGAGCAAAGGCGCCCACCGCGCGCACTGTGTGGTGGCCGATCCAGCGCAGCGGCTGCGGGCCGTCGTCGCGGGTCAGCACCCGGTCTCCGACGCGTAGCGCCTCGACGGGGCGCTGCGCCCCCGAGGCCAGCGTGATCATCGTGCCGCGGGTGAAGGACACACAGGCGACGCGGGCAAAGACCTGCAGCGGGTCGTCCCGGCTTACCCCGACGAGCGCATAGTCGCGGCGCGCCGACATCTCTCCGAGCGGCAGCAGCAGCACCTCGGCCACCGCACCCTCGGGGTCGGTCTCGACGAGGATCAGCGCCTCGGTGGTCGCGCCATCGCCGGACATGAAGGTGACGACGCAGTCGAGATGCAGATCGGCGCCCGGCTGCCCGACCTCGCTGTCGGGCGCGACGCTGAACGGAGGCGTGCTCGTCGGATAGAGCGACAGCCGCCGCATCACCGCCACCGGTGACAGGCGGTAGATGTCGTCGGGCACGAGATCCTCGGCGATGCCGATGCCGTCGCCGAGGTTCGCACCGTTGACCACCCGGATCTGCTCGGCGCGGTAGACGCGCACGCTGTGCGCCGAACGAAAGGGGCCGGTCTCGCTCATGGTGCTGTCGTTGCGCCTTCTGTCGCTGTCGTCTGATGCGGGTGTCCGGATCGACCGGGCAGTGCGCGTGCCGATGGAACTGCCCGCAGCTTGCGCCATGCCCGGAGAGGAAACACCGTCCCCCCATTGTAAGCCAGCGGAATGTGTCATCTTATGGGGACGCCCGTGGCCTTTTCAGGGCCGCGAAAGACACGCCGGAACAGGGAGATCGACCGCATGGATCTGAATATCGCCGGGAAGCGCGCGCTCGTCTGCGCCTCGTCGAAGGGGCTGGGCCGGGGCTGCGCCGAGGCGCTGGCCGAAGCCGGCTGCGCGCTGGTGATGAACGCCCGCAGCGCCGGTCCGCTCGAGGCCGCGGCCAAGGAGATCAGCGCCGCCCATGGCGTCGAGGTCACCGCCGTCGCCGCCGACATCGTCGACCCGGCCGGACGTGCCGAAGTGCTCGAAGCGGCCGGCGCGGTCGACATCCTCGTGACCAACGCCGGGGGCCCGCCGCCGGGCTACTGGACCGACTGGGACCGTGACGACTTCATCGACGCGCTCGACGGCAACATGCTGACGCCGATTGCCCTCATGCAGGCGCTGGTGCCGGGCATGATCGAGCGCGGCTGGGGCAGGGTGGTCAACATCACCTCGCGCTCGGTCAAGGCGCCGCTGCTGCCGCTGGGGCTCTCGAACAGCGCCCGCGCCGGCCTCACCGGGTTCACGGCCGGCACCTCGCGCCAGATCGCCTCGAAGGGCGTCACCATCAACAACCTGCTGCCCGGCGTGCATGACACCGCCCGCATCGACCAGATGGACGACGCCATGGCCGAACAGCAGGGCATCAGCCGCGAGGACGCCCGCCGCATCCGCGCCGAGGGCATCCCTGCCGGCCGCTACGGCGACCCGGGCGAATTCGGCAAGATGTGCGCCTTCCTCTGCTCGGACCACGCGGGCTACATCGTCGGCCAGAACATCGTGCTCGACGGCGGCGAGACCTTTGCGACCATCTGACCGCAAGCCGCTGCCCGCGCGCGGTCCCGGGCTTTCTTCTGGCCGGAAATATCCCGGGGGAGACGCGCAGCGACGGGGGCAGCGCCCCCGAACCTGCTGGAATGCCGATGGCACGCGGTCCTGACGGCAAGGGCGGCGGCGCGGGTTTCTCGCTGGCCGACCAGCTCTTCAACGTGGACACGTCGGGGCGGATCGCGCAGGAACATGCCGTGCTTCCGGGGTTCGACCCAGAGCGGTTCCTCGCGGAGGTGCTGCCCCGTTTCGAGGGGCTCGGCATCCACGCGCGGCTCGACGTGCTCGCCGACGGGCTCGAGGCGCAGCTTCCCCGCGACTTCCCCGCCATGGCCGAGGCGCTCGTGGCCGCCATGCCGCCGCCGCTCGACCCCACGCGCCGCGACGACGACTTCGGCCGCTTCGTGCACGCGGTGCCCGGCGTGTTGGCGGTGCGCCACGGGATGGATCAGCCCGAGCGCGCGCTCGACCTGCTGCACGCGGCCACGCAGCGGTTCTCGATGGAATACGCCATCCGGCCCTTCCTCAACCGCTGGCCCGACGCGGTCTTCGACAGGCTCGACCGCTGGGCCGGGGACTCACATTACCACGTCCGCCGGCTCGTCTCCGAGGGCACCCGCCCGCGTCTACCGTGGGGCACGGGGCTGCGCATCGACCCGTTGCGACCGCTGCCACTTCTGGACAGGCTGCACGCCGATCCGACACGCTTCGTGACCCGCTCGGTGGCGAACCACCTCAACGACCTGTCAAAGATCCACCCCGGCGCCGTGCTCGAGCGGCTCGGCGCATGGCAATCGGCCGACCTCCAGACCGCGCACGAGCGCGACTGGCTCACCCGCCACGCGCTGCGCACCGCCGTCAAGCGCGGTGAGCCCGAGGCGCTGGCGCTGCTCGGCTATTCCCCGGACCTGCCCGTGACCGCATCGCTGTCGCTGCCCGAGGTGGTGCGGATCGGCACCCCGCTCGTCATCGCGGCCACGCTCGAGAGCGACGCGCCCGGTGCGGTGATGGTGGATTATCGGCTGCGCTTCCACCGGCCCTCGGGGCAGGCCGAGAAGGTGTTCAAGCTGAAGACCGGCCATGTCGCGCCGGGCGCACCGCTGGAGCTGACCAGGCGTCACCCGATGAAGCGGGATGCCTCGACCTTCCGGCTGCACCCCGGACCTCACGCGATCGTGCTGCAGGTCAACGGGCGCGACGTGGCCGAGGGGCGCTTCGAACTGCTCGACTGAACTAAAAACGCGGCGCCGGGGCTGGTCCGACACCGCGTTTCGCGAATCGTTTTTCGGGCAGCGTCAGCCGCGCCAGATCCAGCCGCCGCCGAAGATGCGGCTGCTGTCCGGGTCGTAGAACACGCAGGCCTGGCCCGGGCTCACGCCCTCTTCGGGAGTCACCAGCTCGACCTCGGCTTCCGTGTCCGAGATCGGCCGGATGATCGCCTCGCGCGGGGGGCGGGTCGAACGGACCTTGACCGCGACGTGCCATTCGTCGCGCGAGGTGAAGGGCGCATCGCCAAGCCAGTTGATCTCGCGCACGGGCACGGTCCGCGTCGCCAGCATCTCCTTGGGGCCGACCACGACACGCTTGCCGTCGACGTCGAGCTTCACCACGTAGAGCGGCTCGGTCAGCCCGCCGATCCCGAGGCCCCGGCGCTGGCCGATCGTGTAGTGGATGACCCCTCGGTGCTCGCCCAGCACGCGGCCGTCGGCATGGACGATCTCTCCCGGTTCGGCGGCGCCGGGGCGCAGCTTCTCGATGACGCTCGCGTAGTTGCCGTCGGGCACGAAGCAGATGTCCTGGCTGTCCGGCTTGTCGGCCACGCTCAGCCCGTATTTCGCAGCGAGTTCACGGGTTTCCGCCTTGCTCTTCAGGTGGCCGAGCGGGAAGCGCAGGTAGTCGAGCTGCTCCGGCGTGGTCGAGAACAGGAAGTAGCTCTGGTCGCGATTGGGGTCGGCGGCCGAGTGCAACTCGGGACCGGTCTCGCCGTCCATGCGCTGGATGTAGTGGCCGGTGGCCATGCAGTCGGCCTCGAGATCCTTGGCGGTCTCGAGCAGGTCCTTGAACTTCACCCGCTCGTTGCAGCGGATGCAGGGCACCGGGGTCGCCCCGCCAAGGTAGCTTTCGGCGAACTCGTCGATCACGGCATCCTTGAAGATGTTCTCGTAGTCGAGCACGTAGTGCGGAAAGCCCATCTGCTCGGCCACGCGGCGGGCGTCATGGATGTCGATCCCGGCGCAGCAGGCGCCCTTCTTGGCAAGCGCGGCGCCGTGGTCGTAGAGCTGCAGCGTCACGCCGACCACGTCGTAGCCCTCTTCCGCCAGCATCGCGGCGACGACGGAACTGTCCACGCCGCCGGACATCGCGACCACGACGCGGGTGTCCTGGGGGGCCTTGGGCAGGCCGAGCGAATTGAGTTTCGGGGCGTCGAGGGGCATCGCGGCCTCCAGGGGGACAGGTGTTTCGGGAATTGCCGCGAATATAGGAAAATGCGAGGCACTCTCAAGAGGCGGTTTTAGGTGCCGTTAAATCGGCTCGGGTCAGATGCTCCGCAGCCGGAATGAACGGGACCTGAACCGATGTATCTCAAGAAAGTCGATGGCCCGCGCGCGATCACCCTTCCGGACGGCACGATCATGACGCGCGCCGACCTGCCGCCCGTGGAGACACGCCGCTGGGTCGCCTCGCGCAAGGCGGCGGTGGTTCGTGCGGTCCATCACGGGCTGCTTTCGGAGGCGCAGGCGATGGAACGGTATGGCCTCAGCGTCGAAGAACTGGAGGAGTGGATGCGCGCCGTCGCCAGTCATGGCGAAGAGGCGCTCAAGGCCACCCTCGTGCAGCGCTTTCGGGCGCCCGGGCAGCCGGCGGACGAATGAGCGTCGCTCTGCGCCAATTCGCGACGCCGCGTCAGGGCAACCGCAAGTTGCGTGAGCCGATTGTTCGTCTACAGTAAAGAAGCATTAACCTCTTTGCGACAGGGTCGACGCAAAGGGACAGTACAAGTGGAGAACAGCTTATGCGTATCCTTCTGGTGGAAGATGACCCGACCACGTCGAAGAGCATCGAACTGATGCTGACGCATGCCAATCTCAACGTCTACGCCACCGACCTGGGCGAAGAGGGCATCGATCTTGCCAAGCTCTACGATTACGATCTGATCCTGCTGGACCTGAACCTGCCCGACATTGACGGTCACGAGGTTCTGCGGCAGCTCCGAATGGCCCGGATCGGAACCCCGATCCTGATCCTGTCGGGGGCCGACGACACCGAGAACAAGATCAAGGGTTTCGGCTTCGGCGCCGACGACTACCTTACCAAGCCGTTCCACCGCGACGAGCTGGTGGCCCGCATCCACGCGATCATCCGTCGCTCGAAGGGGCATTCCCAGTCGGTCATCAACACCGGCAAGATCTCGGTGAACCTCGACGCCAAGACCGTTGAGGTGGCGGGCAAGCCGGTGCATCTGACCGGCAAGGAATACCAGATGCTCGAGCTGCTCTCGCTCCGCAAGGGGACCACGCTGACCAAGGAGATGTTTCTCAACCACCTTTATGGCGGCATGGATGAGCCGGAACTCAAGATCATCGACGTCTTCATCTGCAAGCTGCGCAAGAAGCTTTCGGAGGCGACGGGCGAGGAGAACTACATCGAGACGGTGTGGGGCCGCGGCTACGTGCTGCGCGATCCCGAACCGCGCTCGGACGAGCCGCCGAAGATCGCCGCCAGCGCCTGACCGACCGGGTGGACGACACCGCGTCCGCGCCCTATCACTTGCGCCAGATGACGGCGTGAAACGGGGGCAGTCCGATGGCGGACCAGGCGGTATCAGGGATCGAGGTCGAGGCACTGACCAAGACGCAGGCGAGGGACGAACTCGCGCGGCTTGCGGAGCTGCTCGGGCAGGCCAACCTTGCCTATCATACCGAAGACGCCCCGGAGATCAGCGACGCCGAATATGATGCGCTGAAGCGCCGTAACCTCGAGATCGAAGCGCGTTTTCCAGACCTGAAGCGCGAAGACAGCCCCAGCGAGCAGGTCGGGGCGCCGCTGGCCGAGGGCTTCGCCAAGGTGCGGCACCGGATCCGGATGATGTCGCTGGCAAATGCCTTCGACGGTGACGAGGTCCGCGATTTCGACCGCAGCATCCGCCGCTATCTCGGCATGGCCGACGACGCGCCGCTCGCCTTCACTGCCGAGCCGAAGATCGACGGCCTGTCGCTCTCGCTGCGCTACGAGAACGGTGTGCTGGTCCAGGCCGCCACCCGTGGCGACGGGGCCGAGGGCGAGAACGTCACCGCCAACGCCCGCACCATCGACGACATTCCAGAACGGCTCGAAGGCGCGCCGGAGGTGCTCGAGGTGCGCGGCGAGGTCTACATGAGCCACGCCGATTTCGCAGCGCTCAACGAGCGGCAGGAGGCGCGCGGGGGCAAACGGTTCGCCAACCCGCGCAACGCTGCCGCCGGCTCGCTTCGCCAGCTCGATCCCGCGATCCCCCGCGACCGTCCGCTGAAATACTTTGCCTACGCCTGGGGCGAGCTGTCCGAGCCGCTTTCGGACACGCAGATGGGCGCCATCGAGCGGCTCTCCGCGCTGGGCTTCTCGACCAACCCGCTGACCGAGCTCTGCGACGGTCCCGACGGCATGCTCGACCACTACGCCCAGATCGAGGAGCAGCGCGCGACGCTCGGCTACGACATCGACGGCGTCGTCTACAAGGTCAACGATCTCGCGCTGCAACAGCGGCTCGGGTTCCGCTCGACCACGCCGCGCTGGGCCATCGCCCACAAGTTCCCCGCCGAGCTTGCATGGACCCGGCTCGAGGCCATCGACATCCAGGTCGGCCGCACCGGCGCGCTGTCGCCGGTGGCACGGCTGACGCCGGTGACGGTGGGCGGCGTCGTGGTCTCGAACGCCACCCTGCACAACGAGGATTACATCGCCGGGCGCGACGCTTCGGGCAACCCGATCCGCGACGGCAAGGACATCCGCGTCGGCGACTGGGTGCAGGTCTACCGCGCCGGCGACGTGATCCCCAAGGTCGCCGATGTCGACCTCGACAAGCGCCCCGAGGATGCCACGCCCTACGTCTTCCCCGAAACGTGCCCCGAATGCGGCTCGGAGGCCATCCGCGAGGAGGGTGACGCCGCGCGCCGCTGCACCGGCGGCTTGGTCTGCCCGGCCCAGGCGGTCGAGAAACTGGCGCATTTCGTCTCGCGCGCGGCCTTCGACATCGAGGGCCTCGGCGCCAAGCAGGTGGAGCAGTTCCACCGCGACGGCTGGATCGCCGAACCCGCAGACATCTTCACCCTGCGCGAGCGCTACGGCAGCGGGTTGCAGCAGCTCAAGAACCGCGAGGGTTGGGGCGAGAAGAGCGCGAACAACCTCTTCGATGCTATTGACGAGCGGCGAAAAATCCCGCTAGGCCGGGTGATCTTCTCGCTCGGGATCCGCCACGTTGGCGAGGTGGTCGCGAATGATCTGGCGCGCCATTACCTCAGCTGGAGCGCGCTGCTGACGGCGGTCGATGCCGCCCGCCCGGCGATGGAGCGCTACCGCCAGGCCGAGGCCGCGGTCGAGGCCGAGCGCAAGGCCGCCGCCGAGGAAGGCCGGCGCGCGCGCCTCAAGGAAACGCGCGACGCCGCCTGGGCCCAGGAGCCGGCCGTGCCGCAGGAGGCCCGCGCGGCCTGGGACGATCTCGTCGGTGTCGACGGCATCGGGCACACGGTGGCGGTCTCGCTCGTGACCTCCTTCGCGCAGGAGGCCGAGCGCGCGTCGATTGACCGGCTCGTCGCGCAGCTCGAGATCGAGGATGCCGAGCGTCCGGCGACCGAGGGCAGCCCGGTGGCGGGCAAGACCGTGGTCTTCACCGGCACGCTCGAGAAGATGACCCGGGCCGAGGCCAAGGCGCGGGCCGAGGCACTGGGCGCCAAGGTCTCGGGCTCGGTCAGCAAGAAGACCGACATCGTCGTCGCCGGCCCGGGCGCCGGCTCGAAGGAGGCCAAGGCCCGCGAGCTCGGCGTCGAGCTCATGGACGAGGACTCCTGGCTGGCGCTGATCGGCGCATGACGCAGCGGCCGGAACCGCTCTGGCCGCTGTTCGCGGAGCTGACCACGCTCGATGGGGTTGGCCCGAAGACCGCGCAGGCGCTCGAGGGCATGGACATCGTCGCACCGCGCGACCTGCTGTTCACCCTGCCGCACGGGGTGATCGACCGCCGGCCGCGGGCCTCGGTGCAGGATGCCGATCTGCCCGGCGTGGTGACGGTCGAGGTGACCGTCGGGCGCCACATGAAGCCCGCACAGCGCGGGCGGCCCTATCGCATCCACGTCGAGGACGCGCAGACCGGCTTCCAGCTGGTGTTCTTCCACGGCCGTTCGGACTACCTCTCCCGAGTGCTGCCCGAGGGCGCGCGCCGGCTGGTCTCGGGGCGGGTCGAGCTGTTCGACGGCATGGCGCAGATGGTCCATCCGGACCACATCCTGCCACCTGACGAGGCCGCCACGCTGCCGCAGTTCGAGCCGGTCTACCCGCTGACCTCTGGGGTCACGCAGAAGCTCATGGCGCGGGCCTCGGCGGATGCGCTGGCCCGGGCGCCGGAGCTTGGGGAATGGATCGACGGGCCGCTGAAGGCGCGCGAGGGCTGGCCGGACTGGCGCGACGCCGTCGCCCGCGCCCATGCGCCCGAGGGGGCCGACGATCTTGCACCCAGCGCCAAGGCGCGGGCGCGTCTGGCCTATGACGAGCTGATGGCGCATCAGCTGACGCTGGCGCTGGCGCGGGTGAACCGGCGCAAGGGCAAGGGGCGCGTCACGCAGGGCGACGGGGCGCTGCGCCGCCGCGTGCTGGCGGCGCTGCCGTTCCGGCCCACCGGCGCGCAGATGCGGGCGATGGACGAGATCGCCACCGACATGGCGGCGCCGCAGAAGATGAACCGGCTGCTGCAGGGCGACGTCGGCGCGGGCAAGACGCTGGTCGCCTTCATGGCGCTGCTGATCGCGGTCGAGGCCGGCGGGCAGGGCGTGATGATGGCCCCGACCGAGATCCTCGCCCGGCAGCATCTCGAGGGGCTGCAACCGCTGGCGGAAAGCGCGGGCGTAGTCGTCGAGCTGCTCACCGGGCGCGACAAGGGCTCCGAGCGCAAGGCCAAGCTCGCGGCGCTGGCACGTGGCGACATCCAGGTGCTCCTGGGCACGCACGCGGTGTTCCAGGCGGATGTGGTCTTCGACGACCTGCGACTCGCCATTGTCGACGAACAGCACCGCTTCGGCGTGCGCCAGCGGCTCGAACTCGGGCGCAAGGGCGCGGGCGCGGACGTGCTGGTGATGACCGCGACGCCGATCCCGCGCAGCCTGGCGCTGGCGCAATACGGCGACATGGATGTTTCGGTGCTCGACGAGAAGCCGCCCGGGCGAAAGCCGATCCGCACCGCGCTGGTCTCCTCCGAACGGATGGAGGAGGTCGTCGCGCACCTTCAGAGGGCGGTGAGCGAGGGGCGTCAGGCCTACTGGGTCTGCCCGCTGGTCGAGGAAAGCGAGTCGGTCGATCTGACCGCCGCCGAGGACCGCTTCAAGCACCTGCGCGCCGCGCTCGGCGAGGGCGTAGTGGGGCTCGTGCACGGCCAGATGCCGCCCGCCGAGAAGGACGCCGCCATGGCGAAATTCGTTGCGGGCGACACGCAGGTTCTGGTGGCGACGACGGTGATCGAGGTGGGTGTGAACGTGCCCAACGCCTCGATCATGGTGATCGAGCGGGCGGAGTGGTTCGGGCTGGCGCAGCTGCACCAGCTGCGCGGCCGGGTCGGGCGCGGCGAGGCCGAGAGCACCTGCCTGCTGATGTATCGCCCGCCGCTCAACGATGCCGGGATGAAGCGCCTGACGACCCTGCGCGAGACCGAGGACGGCTTCCGCATCTCCGAGGTCGACCTCGAGATGCGCGGCGCCGGCGACCTGATCGGCACCGCGCAATCTGGGCTGCCGCGTTTCCGGGTCGCCGACCTCGAGCACCAGGCGGGTCTGATGGCGATGGCGCAGAGCGACGCCCGCAAGCTGCTGGCCGACGATCCCACGCTCGAAAGCCCGCGCGGGCAGGCGGCCCGGATGCTGCTGTGGCTGATGCGTCAGGACGAGGCGATCCGCCTGATTTCTGTCGGGTAGGGGACAGGGAAAAGGCCCGACAGGTCAGGTGGATGTTCCGCCTCGTCCATCCTGTGTTCACAAATGTTCTCAAAAAGTTCTTTACAGGTGGTTAAGGATATGGGAACAAAGTGGCAACAAAAGCGATTACACAGGGAATGACGATATGATCGAGACAATTCGCCAGGTTCTTTCGCGCTCCGAGGCCACCTTTATCCAGGACATGATCGGAGCGGTTTCGCTCATGGCCATTCTCGTGGTGCTTCTGCACCTCCCCAGTTTCTGAACGTTTCTGCCTGCGGTCTTTTTCCTTCGGATCGGCCATGCGCATCACCTGTCCCCGATGTGCACGCGGCTGTCCCCGCGCCCGCGCCCACGGATTTCTGCCTGATCCCGGCGCCCCGGTCCGGAGCCTTTGAAGACACGCAACTTGCCGCCGCGTCCTCCCCCGGACGCGGCGGCTTTTTCTTTGGGGCGGGTGCCCGGCAAGGGGGTGTTACTCGGCCGCCCGCAGCGACGAGAGGCTGTCGTCCGAGGCGGCCCGCGCGCTGGCGGGATCGGGCAGGTCTTCCCACAGGATCGTCGGAGCCTTCACGCGACGCGCGGCGCGGGTGAGCGCCCAGTCCCGTGCCGCCCGGCTGCCGGCGCCCAGCGACAGGGCCGCGAGCGCGCGGGCGATCCAGTGGAGGTAGGTGTTGAACCACACCCGCAGCGCCAGCATCGCCGGCGTGAAGACCAGCGTCAGCACCGTCGCGATGGACAGGCCGAAGACCACCGCCGAGGCCAGCGGCTTCCACCACAGCGAGGTCGGGGAATCGATCGAGTAGCCGCCGCCGAAGAAGTCGAGCGACAGGCCGATCATCATCGGGAACAGCCCGGCGATGGTGGTGATCGTTGTCAGCAGCACCGGGCGGATACGGTCCTCGGCGGTGCGGATGATGGCCTCGATCCGCGGCATGTAGCGGGAGTAATCCTGGAAGGTGTCGATCAGAACGATGTTGTTGTTCACCACGATCCCCGCGAGCGCCACGACCCCGGTGCCGGACATGATGATCGAGAACGTCTGGTCGAGCACGATCATCCCGAGGAAGACACCGGCGGTCGACAGCACCACCGCGAGCAGCACCAGCACCGCGTTGTAGAAGCTGTTGAACTGCGCCAGCAGGATGATGAACATCAGCGCCAGCGCGGCCGAGAACGCCTGGCTCAGGAAGGCTTGGCTGTCGGCCTCTTCCTCCTGGTCGCCGGTCCATTCCCAGCTCACGTCCGAGGGCAGCGGGTCGGTCTCGAGCCATTGCGTCAGCTCGGCGATGCGTTCGTTGGCGGTGACCGGCACGACCGCCAGTGCGCCATCAGCCGCGAGCCCGGCAAGATCGGCCTCGGATCGGGTGATCTCGTAGGAGGTGCCGCGCAGGTCGAGCCCGCCGCCGGCGCTTTCGCGTCCATAGCCCACCGTCTCGCCTTCGGAGGTGAATTTCACCAGCCCATCGGCGACGCCCGCCTTGATGTCGAAATGCCGCTTCTGGTCGACGCGGTTGATCTCGGCCAGCTTCTCGACCGGCCTGCGGCTGATGAAGTTCGACAGGGGCACGAGCCCGTCCTCGGTGCGCACCTTGAGGCTGTCGAGCGTCGAGAGCACCCGGTCCTGCTCGGGGAAGCGCACACGGATGTCGATCTCCTCGTCCGAGCTGTCGACCCGCATGGTGTCGAGCGTGAGCCCGCGCGTCACCAGCTGCACCATCGCACCCACGGTCGCGACGTTGGCGCCGTAGCGGCCGGCCTTTTCGACGTCGACGTCGATCTGCCAGTCGATGCCGGGCAGGGGCCGCGTGTCCTCGATCTGGCGCAGCCCGGCCATGGCGTCGAAGCGGGCCCGGGCGGTGTCGGTCGCGGCGAGCAGGCTGTCCCAGTCGTCGGATTTCAGGCGCAGGTGCACCGGCTTGGCCGAGGCCGGCCCCATGGCAAGGTCGAGGATCTCGATCTCGATGCCGGGGATCGCCTGCATCGCCTCGGTGAGCTCGGCCAAGACGATGTCGCCGTCGAGCTCGGGGCGGTCGCGGCGGTCTTCCCACGGCACGATCTCGAGCTGGATCTGGCCGATGGTGTCCTTGGGCGGCTGCGCGCCGCCGGTGTTCGACGACAGCCCGCCATCGCCGGCAAAGGAAAAGGCGGTCTCGATGCCCGGATGGGCAAGCACGATCCGTTCGGCGCGGCGCACCAGCGCATCCTTCTCGGCAAGCGAGAGGTTGCCGCGGGCGCGGACGTAGACGATGGCCTGCTCGGGCTCGCTGTCGGTAAAGAACTGCGTGCCGTTGTTGTTCTCGCCGTAGTAGCCGAAGACCGAGACGACGAAGAAGATCACCGCACCGATGGTCACCAGCGGCATCAGCGGGTTGCCGGTGACGATCTGGATCAGCCAGCCGAACCGCGAACGGCGATACTGCGCCCGGATGCGCTTGCGGCGGCGCTCGATGCGCGCGGCATCCAGCGTGACCGAGGCCATCACCGCGAACAGCAGGAAGACCGCCACCCCCGGTGCCCGCGCGCCGTAGCCCGAAAACGGGCTGTAGAAGAGGAAATCTGGGTTCAGCACCATCATCGCGCCGACGAACATGCCCAGAAGCGCGACCGGCACCAGCGCGGCGCGCGTCCACCAGCGCGGCAGCGCGCGGCGGAGGCGTTCGGACTTGCGGTGCAGCAGGCGCGAAAAGCGCCCCGACACACCGCCCATGACCGGCAGGTAGACCAGCGCCACGATCAGCGAGGCCGACAGGACGAAGATCAGCGTGACCGGCAGCATCCCCATGAACTGCCCCGCGACGCCGGGCCAGAACAGCATCGGCAGGAAGGCACAGAGCGTGGTGGCAGTGGACGAGACCACCGGCCAGAACATCCGCTTGGCGGCCTCGACGTAGGCGTGCATCGGGCCGGTGCCGTCCGAGATGCGCTTGTCGGCGTATTCGACCACCACGATGGCGCCGTCGACCAGCATCCCCACCGCGAGGATCAGGCCGAACATGACGATGTTCGACACGGTGATGCCCATGCCCCAGAGCAGCAGGAAGCACAGCAGGAAAGAGGTGGGGATGGCGAAGCCCACCAGCAGCGCGGCACGCGTGCCGAGCGCGCCCAGCACCACGATCATCACCAGTGCGATGGCGGTCAGCACCGACCCCTCGAGCTGCTTGACCATCGAGTCGACGATGCGGCTCTGGTCGTTGCTCGCGGTCACGGTCACCGCCGCGCGCAGTTCCTGCGGCCAGTTGGTCTCGGCCGCGGCGACCACCTCGCGCACCTCGGCCGTGGTGTCGATCAGGTTGAAGCCCTTGCGCTTGACCACCTGCAGCGCGACCGTGTTCTCGCCATTGAAGCGCGCGGTGCCCTCGCGGTCCTCGAAGGTCAGGTGGATCGTGGCAAGGTCGCCCAGCGTCACCACCCGGTCGCCGTTCACCTTCACCGGCAGGTCGTAGATGTCGCGCGGGTCGTCGAAACTCGAGGGGATCTTGACCGAGAACGAGCCCTGGTCGGTCTCGACCTCGCCCGCAGCCACCAGCAGGTTGTTGTTCTGCACGACGTTGATCAGCTCGTTCGCCGTGACGTTGTAGCTTTCCAGCCGCAGCGGATCGATGGTGACCTCGGTCATCTCGTCCCGGTTGCCGGCGATGCCCGCCTCGAGCACCGAGTCGAGCGCTTCGACCCGGTCCTGCAGGTCCTTGACGACCTGCGCCATGGTGCGCTCGGGCACCGGCCCGGTCAGCGAGATGATGAGCACCGGGAATTCCGAGAAGTTGATCTCGTTGATCGAGTAGTTCTCGGCTCCGTCGGGGAAGTTGCCGGCGGCGGTGTTCATCGCATCGCGCACATCGGCCATGGTCTCGGTCTTGTCCCAGCCGAACTCGAATTCCAGCGCCACGCCCGCGTAGCCCTCGGCGGCGGTGCCGGAAAGCGTCTTGAGCCCGTCGAGGTCGGCAAGCTCGGTCTCCATCGGCTTGACCAGAAGCTTCTCGGAATCCTCCGCCGAGATGCCCGGGAAGGGGACCGACACGAAGAGCGCCGGGATCTCGATGTCGGGCTCGCCTTCCTTGGGCAGCGTCACGTAGGCATAGGCGCCGGCGACGATCGACAGCACGATGAAGGCCAGCACCATGCGGGCGCGGGTCGCGGCCCAGTCGACGAGGCCGGTCACTGCAGGACCTCCTCGTAGCTCGGCGCGACCGGCACGCCGTCGGTGACGTATTCCTGCCCCAGGGTGATCACGTCGACCGTCTCGGGGAGGCCGCCGACCCAGATGCCCCGGCGGGTGTCGCGCAGCACGGTGACCGGCATGAAGAGCGCCGTGTCGTCGCCCGCCACCGCGCGGATGCCGAGCCGCCCGTCGTCGTCGAGCGTGAGCGAGGATTGCGGCAGCAGGTGCGCCGTGACGCCGTCGGCGGCGATGGCGATCTCGGCGGTCTGCCCGGCGCGCACCGCAAGGTCGGGGTTCGGCAGGGTGATGTCGACGCGGAAGGTGCGGGTGGTCTCGTCGGCGCGGCGCGCGACGAAGGTGACGGTGCCGGTGACCGTCTCGCCGTCGATCAGCCGGGCCCCGGCGCGGGCGCCGTCCTCGACCCGCGCGACCGAGGTCTCGGGGACGTAACCCACCAGCCGGATCGGGTCGAGCTGCAGCACCGTGGCGCAGGGCGTGCCGACGCTCAGCAGTGCGCCAAGCTCGGCGGTATCGCTTTCCAGCACGCCGGAAAAGGGCGCCTCGATGGTCAGGTTGTCGACGACGGTCTGCGCCCGGGCCACGGCGGCGCGCGCGCTCTCGATCTGGGCGCCGAGGCTGTCGAGCCCCGATTGCGCCGATTTCAGCCCGGCCTCGGCGCTGCGCACCCCGGCCTCGGCGGTGCGCTGTGCCGCCCGGGCCGAAGCAAGCGCGGTGCGCGAGGAATAGCCGTTTTTCGACAGCTCTTCGGCGGCGGTCAGGTTGATTCGTGCCTCTTCGAGCCGCGCCTCGGCCTGTGCGACCGTCGCCTCGGCCTCGGGGATGCGCGCCTCGACCTGCGGGCGCTGCGCTTCTGCCTCGTTCAGCGCGGCCTCGGCCTCGTCGAGCGAGGCCTGCGAGGTGCCGGGATCAAGCTCGCACAGCAGCTGCCCGGCCTCAACCTCGCTGCCCTTGGGCAGTGGCTCCGAGATCACCCGGCCAGTGGTTTCCGCCAGCACGTCGACCTCGCGCGAAGGCTGGGTCTCGCCGCGAAGCGTCACCGCGTCGTCGATCTTCTGCGCGACAGAGTGCATCGCCATGACGGCAACCGGGGCTACGCCCTCTTCTTCCGGTGTCTCTTCGAGAAGCGCCTCGGTCCCGGGCGCTTCCCTTTCGGCAGCCGGGGCGTCCTCGGCGCTGCCGGCGGGGGCGATGTCCCGCGCAAAGTCCAAGAGCCGGTCGCGCTCCATCACGACGCCGTAGAGCACGGCCATGACGACGACCGCGGTGATGATCGAGATGATGCGCATGGTCCCGGTCTTTCCACTCTGTCCGCGAGCCGGACGTTACGACGAATGGGGCACGGGGCAAGACAGCCGGGCTGCCGCTTTGTGCCGCAGGCGGACGGCGGCACCGTCCGGGCAACGGGCGCGCCTCCCGGAGTCGGGTGTTCGCCACTGAACTGATTGGTTCAGTTTAGCCGTGCGCGCCGCACCGATCAAGCGGCACGGAGCCGCTCGGCCGGCGGCGGGGGACAGGACGCCTTGGCAGCCCGGATATGGGACTGTAAGAGGGGGCAACACGACGAGCAGCGAGGCCACCTTGAGCGATACCGACAGTTTCATTGACGAAGTGACCGAAGAGGTCCGCCGCGACCGGCTTTTCGGGCTCATGAAGCGCTACGGCTGGGTGGCGGTGCTGCTGGTTCTGGTGCTCGTGGGTGGCGCCGCGTGGCGCGAATACGCGGCATCGCGGGACCGGGCCGAGGCGCAGGAACTGGGCGACCGGATCCTTGCCGCGCTCGACGCCGAGGCGCCCGAGGCCCGTGCCGAGGCGCTCGCGGAGATCGATGCCCCCACGCCCGGCACGCAGGCGCTGGTGGCGATGCTCGGCGCCGCCGAGGCCAAGGCCGCCGGCAACGCCGAGGATGCCGCCGCGCGGCTAGAAGCCGTGTCGACGAACGGCGACGTGGCCGAGATCTACCGCGAGATGGCGAGCTTCAAGGCGCTGACCAGCGCCGCGTCCAACTACTCGCTCGAGGATCGGCGCATCGGGCTCGAAGCGCTCGCAGTGCCCGGCAAGCCCTTGCGGCTGCTGGCGGAAGAACAACTGGCGCTGCTCGACGTCGAGGCCGGGAACACCGATGACGCCATCGCGCGGCTGCAGCGGATCATCGAGGATTCGGAAACGACCGCGGGCTTGCGCCAGCGGGCGTCTCAGTTGATTGTGGCGCTCGGCGGCGAACTCGACGCCGGCTGAGCCGGCAACATGACGGCAGACAACTCGGGCAGGCAAGACGGGGGCAGGGATTTGCGCATCACCACGATCACGGCGGGGCTCGTCGGGCTCACGGTTCTCGCGTCCTGCGAAGAGCCGGAACCCATCCTTCAGGGCGAGCGCTTCGGCACCCGCGAGGTGCTCAGCGAAAGCGCCGCCGAGGCCGCGACGCCGGCGAACACCGCGCGGGCGATCGCCCTTGCCGCGCCCACGCGCAACGCCTCTTGGGCGCAAAGCCCGGTGTCGCCCTTCGCGCGCACCGGCAACGCGACGCTGGGGCAGGCGCTGCGGCCGGTCTTCTCGGTCGACATCGGCGCCGGTGACAGCCGCCGCGCGCGGATCAACGTCGACCCGGTGGTGGCCGATGGCCGCATCTTCACCATGGATGCCGAGCACCGCGTCAGCGCGGTCAGCACCTCCGGGCAGGTGCTGTGGCAAAAGAGCATGGTGCCCGCGCGCGACACTGCGAAGCAGGCGCAGGGCGGCGGGCTCGCCGTCGCCGGCGGGCGCCTCTACGTGGCCTCGGGCTTCGGCCGGCTGAGCGCGCTCGATGCCACGACCGGCAACGAGATCTGGGTGCAGGAGCTCGGCGACACCGCCACCGGCGCGCCGACGATCGCGGGCGGGCTGGTCTACGTGACGTCGGGCGACCAGCGCGGCTGGGCGATCGAGGCCGAGGACGGCCGCATCCGCTGGCAGGTCGAGGGGCTCGAGGACGTGAACAACGTGGCCGGCGCCCCGGCGCCCGCGCTGTCGGACGATTCCGTCATCTTCGCCTTCGGCAACGGCAGCGTGCGCTCCGTGCTGCGGCAGGGCGGGCTGCAACTGTGGAATGCCGACGTGGTCGGCACGCGCACCGGCTCGGCGCTGGCGGGCGTGACCGACATCACCGGCGCTCCGGTGATCTCGGGCGGCACGGTCTACGTCGGGAATCACTCGGGCCGGGTCGTGGCCTTCCGGGCCGGCAGCGGCGAGCGGATCTGGACCGCGCGCATGGGCGCCCGGCAGCCGGTCTGGCCGGCCGGCGACTCGGTGTTCCTCGTCTCCGACCGCAACGAGCTGGTGCGGCTCGACGCGCAGACCGGCGAGCAGGTCTGGGCGGTCGAACTTCCGGGCTACGAGCCGGTGCGCAAACCGCAGCGCCGCCGTGACAGCGCCTATGCGAACCACGGGCCCGTCATGGCGGGCGGGCGGCTGATCGTGGCCTCGTCGGACGGCGCGCTTCGCAGCTTCAACCCGGAAAACGGCGCGCTGCTCTCGGCCATCGAGATCCCGGGCGGCGCGACCGCCGCGCCGGCCATCGCCAACGGCACGCTCTACGTCGTGACCACGAAGGGCGAGCTCGTCGCCTACCGCTGAACGGGGCGGGGCGCGAGACCGGGTTTCCGGCGGGGGCGTCGCGGCGCGCGCCCCCTTTCGCCGCCTGCGCAAATGCGCTATCGGGGCGTCTTCTGATTTGGGGTGCATGAGATGACCTTTTCCCTCGCCATCGTCGGACGCCCGAACGTGGGCAAGTCGACGCTGTTCAACCGACTCGTCGGCCGCCGGCTCGCGCTGGTCGACGACCAGCCCGGCGTGACCCGCGACCTGCGCGAGGGCGAGGGCAAGCTCGGCGACCTGCGCTTCACGGTGATCGACACCGCCGGGCTCGAGGACGCGACCGACGACAGCCTGCCGGGCCGGATGCGGCGGCTCACCGAGCGCGCCGTCGACATGGCCGACGTCTGTCTGTTCATGATCGACGCGCGCACCGGCGTGACGCCGACCGACGAGATCTTCGCCGAGATCCTGCGCAAGCGCGCCAAGCACGTGATCCTCGCCGCGAACAAGGCCGAGGGCGCTGCCGCCGACGCCGGAATCCTCGAAGCCTACGCGCTGGGGCTGGGCGAGCCGCTGCGGCTCTCGGCCGAGCACGGCGAGGGCATGCCGGATCTCTACACGATGCTGCAGCCGCTGGCCGACGGCTTCGCCGAACGCGCCGCCGAGGAGGCCCCAGAGGTCGACGTGAACGTGCCCGAGGACGAGGTGGCGCCCGACGAGAGCCTGCCCGCGCTCACCGACGAGAAGCCGCTGCAGATCGCCGTGGTCGGCCGGCCGAACGCCGGCAAGTCGACGCTGATCAACAAGATCCTCGGCGAGGAGCGGCTGCTCACCGGACCCGAGGCGGGCATCACCCGCGATGCGATCTCGGTGCGCACCGCCTGGGACGGCACGCCGATGCGGATCTTCGACACCGCCGGCATGCGCAAGCGCGCGAAGGTTCAGGAAAAGCTCGAGAAGCTGTCGGTCTCGGACGGTCTGCGCGCGGTGAAATTCGCCGAGGTCGTGGTGGTGCTGCTGGACGCGGCGATCCCGTTCGAGCAGCAGGACCTGCGCATCGCCGACCTTGCCGAGCGCGAGGGCCGCGCCGTGGTCGTCGCCGTCAACAAGTGGGACGTCGAGGACAACAAGCAGGAGAAGCTGCGCGACCTCAAGGAAGCCTTCGACCGGCTGCTGCCGCAGCTGCGCGGCGCGCCGCTGGTCACCGTCTCGGCGCGCACCGGGCGCGGGCTCGACCGGCTGCACGACGCGGTGGTGAAGGCCTGGGAAGTGTGGAACCGGCGAGTCTCGACCGGCCAGCTCAACCGCTGGCTTGAGGGGATGGTGTCGAGCCACCCGCCGCCCGCGCCGCAGGGCCGCCGCATCAAGCTGCGCTACATGACGCAGGCCAAGACCCGTCCGCCGGGGTTCGTGGTGATGTGCTCGCACCCCGACAAGATGCCCGACAGCTACACCCGCTACCTGGTGAACGGGCTGCGCGAGGCCTTCGACATGCCGGGGACGCCGATCCGGCTCTACATGCGCGGGCAGGGCGACCGGAACCCCTACAAGAACAAGCGCGAGAAGAACGCCGGCGCGCTGAAGAAGCACCTCGGGCGCAAGAAGGGCTGAGGTGCGGGCGCGGCCCCGTGGACCCCGCGNTGAGGTGCGGGCGCGGCCCCGTGGACCCCGCGAGGGGGCGCTGCCCCCTCGGCGCGTGCCGCGCCTCACCCCCGAGGTATTTGAAAAGAGAAGAAGGGCCGGGCACCGTGGGCGCCCGGCATTTCAGTGTCGGGCGTTGCGGCGCAGCCAGCCGTGCGCGAAGGCAATCTTGTCACGCACGCCCTGCGCCAGCACGAAGGGGTAGAGGTCTGGCAGGTCCATGGCGCGGTTGACGTGGTTGACCGCGATGGCGAGGTCGATGGCGAGGGTCAGCTCGTGCTCGGTGTCGCCGCTGGCGTAGGCGTCGTAGCCCGGCGGCGGGCCGTCCGGCAGCGCGAGTTTCGCCGCGGCTGCGCTGTCGAGCAGGTCGATCAGGTGCATCAGGTGCGCGAGCGTCTCGGCCCAGTCCTCGTGGGGGTGGGCGGTTGCGTAGCTGGTGACATGGTCGAAACCGGCGGGTTTCGGGTTTTCGTAGTGCGCCTTGAGTGCGGCGCCATAGTCGGCTCGCTCGTCGCCGAAGAGGGCGCGGAAGGCCTCGGGGAAGCCGGGCTCCTCGGAGAGGCGGATGTGCAGGAAATGCGCGGTTTCGTGGCGCATGTGGCCAAGCATGCTGCGGTAGAGCTCGCCGAGGGCTTCCTGGCGCTTGACGATCTCTGCCTCGCTGGCCTCGGTGACGTTGATGGTGATGACACCGTTGGCATGGCCCATGACCACGTCTTCCTGCCCTGTCGTGGTCTGCTCGGAGAGCATCCGGTACACCGGCCGATCGCCGGGGTCGTCTGGGGTGAACCAGCCCCAGCGCGCGAGATTGGCGAGCATCCAGCGCTTGGCACGCTCGGAGGTTTCCCACAGCGGGCGGTTGGCGTCCTCGCGCAGGTCGGGCAGCACCTCGGTCATGGCGCAGGACCGGCAGAGCGCGCCCTCGGTTTCGGCCTGCCAGTTGCAGGCAATGGCCTCGCGATTGGCGCAGGGGCTTTCGAGCGGACGCATGGTCTGCGCGTCGGGGTCAAAGCTGACCTGCTGGCCGCAGGTGCAGCCAGTGTTGTGGAAGTAGAGATCGGCCCCGCAGGCGGGGCAGGTGAAGATTTGCATGGGTTCATGTCCTGACCGTGACAGCGGGGGTCAACCGCGCCGCCGCCGGGCGGGTTCCGTCGCTGTCGCGATTGACTGCGCGGCAGTCTGCCCGGAACGCCGGAGCCTGCAAGCTTGGAAATGACGCGCGGGCGCCTCGCGTGGCAGCGTGCGGGGCCGAAGCCGGCCGCCGCGTGCGCGGGCCGCGTGTTGCGCGAGGGTCTTCGGTGGTTTGCACTTCCCGCGGTACGCAGGGGCGCGCAGGGGCGCGGTGGCCCCGCGCCGCCTTATTCGGTGTCGGTGCCCCGCAGCGCGAGGATGCCGAAGATGCCGAGCACCGCGACACCCGTCACGGCGATGTTGAGCGGGGCCGAGTTCGCCACGATCACCGCCACCAGCGCCCAGATCACCGTGATGCCGTAGAGCGGCGCGCGGTGCAGCCGGTATTGCACGACCAGCGCGATCGCGAGCGCGATGCCGAGGCCGACGAGTGCGGCGGGAGTCTCGGGCAGGAGGCCGTAGCCGCCCAGCATCAGGCCGATCGAGACCGAGGCGGCGGCGGTCAGCCAGCCGGCGTAGACGGCGAGCGGCGCGACCTGCAGCCAGCGGTCCATGTCACCGGCGAGAAACAGCGCCACGAGGGCTGCGAGCATCATCACCCAGATCAGCACGGTCGCCGCGATCGGCGAGATCTGCGCCACCGGCAGCCAGACGATGCCGACGACAAGGCTCACGAGCAGCGGCATCCGGTGCGGCTGCCAGTCGGGGTCGTCGGCTCGGCGGAACAGGCCGAAGCCCGTGCCCGCGACGAGCCAGAGGTAGATCAGCCCCCAGATCGCAAAGGCGTAGCCCGCGGGCTGCACCGGCGGGTCGTCCTGCGGCACCGGGAAGGCCCCGGGGTCGAAGCCCTGGAAGCCGGGAAACAGAAACGGCCCGGCGGCGAAGATCACCGCGGCCAAGAACACCAGTGCCGCCCAGAGTGTTTGCATGGTCAGACCAGCTCTCCGTCTGCGGTGAGCGTCGTCTTGCCGCCCAGCCAGGGGTGGAGCGCCTCGGGCAGGAGGACCGATCCGTCGGCTTGCTGGCCGTTCTCGAGCACCGCGATGAGGCAGCGCCCGACGGCAAGGCCGGAGCCGTTCAGCGTGTGGACATAGCCCGGCTTGCCGCCATCCCCTGGCTTGAAGCGGGCGTTCATCCGCCGCGCCTGGAAGTCGCCGCAGACCGAGACCGAGGAGATCTCGCGGTAGCTGTCCTGCCCGGGCAGCCAGACCTCGATGTCATGGGTGCGGCGCGCGCCGAAGCCCATGTCGCCGGTGCAGAGCACCACGGTGCGGTAGGGGAGCCCCAGCTTTTCAAGGATGCCCTGCGCGCAGCCGGTCATCCGGTCAAGCTCTTCGCGGGATTTGTCGGGGTGGGTCACCGAGACCATCTCGACCTTCTCGAACTGGTGCTGGCGCAGCATGCCCGAGGTGTCGCGGCCGGCGCTGCCCGCTTCCGAGCGGAAGCACTGGGTGTGCGCGACGAAGCGACGCGGCAGGTAATCCTCGTCGACGGTCATGCCGTTGACGATGTTGGTCAGCGTCACCTCGGCGGTGGGCACCAGCCACCAGCCCTCGCGGGTCTGGTAGCTGTCCTCGCCGAATTTCGGCAGCTGGCCGGTGCCATACATCATCTCTTCGCGCACCAGCACCGGGGTCCAGGTCTCGGTGAGTCCGTTTTCCTCGGTATGGGTGTCGAGCATGAACTGCGCGAGCGCCCGGTGCAGCCGCGCCACGGCGCCCGAGAGCACCACGAAGCGCGAACCCGAGAGCTTGGCGGCGGTCTCGAAATCCATGCCCTTCTGTACCGCCGGCAGCTCGTAATGCTCCATCGGGGTGAAATCGAAGCTGCCGGGCGTGCCCCAGCGGTGGATCTCGACGTTGTCGTCCTCGTCGGCGCCCTCGGGGGTGTCGTCGTAGGGGAGGTTCGGCAGGCCCATCAGCAGTTCGTTGAGCTGCGCGTCGAGCTCCTTGGCGCGGGTCTGCATGTCGGCGACCTCGGCCTTCTTCTCGCCCACCAGCGCGCGCAGGCGCTCGAACTCGGCCTCGTTGCCGGCGGCCTTGGCGGCACCAACCTCTTTCGCGGCCTTCTTCTGGTCGGCCTGTGCGGTCTCGGCGGCGTGGATGGCGGCGCGGCGCTCTTCATCGAGCGCGAGAATCGAGGGCGACTGCGGCTCCATCCCGCGGCGAGACAGCGCCGCGTCGAATGCGGCGGGGTTATCGCGGATGGTGCGGATGTCGTGCATCGTCCCTTGTCCTTCTCTTTTCCGGGGTCGAGTCGGGGCGGTTATGCCCTCTTTTCACTCGGAGGTGTAGGGGGCGCCCCGCACGAGCCGCTCGCGGACCCACTCATCCACCGGCACGACCAGCGTTCCGCCCGCGACCGAGGCGGTGATGACGCCGACGATCTTCCAGTCCGGGCCGCCGGCAAGCACCGGCCCGCCGGAGTTGCCGGGGCGCACCGGGCAAGCGATCCGGATCAGCGCATGGTCGAGCGCGCCGGCGCAGTCGAAGCGCGCCGAAAGCCGGTTCTCGCGGTGGTCGTGGTAGCCGACGACGGCGAAGGGCGGCGCGATATGGCTGCCGACGGGCAGGGGCGCCACGTCGAGCGGCCGCGCGAGCGTGACGAGTGCTACGTCGTGCTCGATGTCGAGGTTGACGCGGGCGTAGGCCTCGGGGGGGACCTCGTAGGAGGCGACGGCGGCCTCGTCCGCGTAGCGTCCGCCGAGCCAGCCCGCGACGAAATGCAGATTTTCCGGCCGCTCGGGGCGGGCGTCGCGACCGGCGACGCAATGCGCGGCGGTCAGCACCAGATCGGGCGCCACGAGCGCGGCGGAACACATGCCGCGCCGGTTGTAGCCCTGGGTGTTGAGCCGCCCGACCGCCTCCCAGCGCGGGTGATCCTCGAGCGGCAGGGCTGGGAGATCCTGTGCAGGCGCGGGGCAGTCCGTCGCGAACAACAAAATGAGAGCGGTAACAAGGCGCATGGTCGTCGCGGGCATCCCGTGTCTTGCCCGGGCGGGCCCGCAAAGGCTACTTGGCCGGTGATTTCCCGGCAAGCCGGCGCGGCGGGGTGCGCCCGGAGGTCGCGGAACCATCCGGCGACCGCCGCGTTTCCGCGCCTTGCATCCGATAGCGTTCGCACATAGGTTCCGCGCGACTTCACGGGGGGCCTCCCCCTGCTTTCATCCAACGAGGAGCCCGCCCATGGACACAAGCGCCATTGCACAGTTCGTACCGCTCATCCTGATCTTCGCGATCATGTACTTCCTGCTCATCCGTCCGCAGCAGAAGAAGATGAAGGAGCATCAGAAGATGGTCGCGGCGCTGCGCCGGGGCGACCAGGTGGTCACGCAGGGCGGGATCATCGGCAAGGTGTCCAAGGTCAAGGAGAACAACGAGGTCGAGATCGAGATCGCCGAGGGCGTCCGGGTTCGCGTCGTGCAGAACACCATCACGCAGGTGATCTCCAAGACCGAACCGGCCGAGAGCTGAGCCGTACAAGGCGCCGACATGCTACAGATCGATACCTGGAAACGCGTCCTCATCTGGGCGCTCGTGGTGGCGGGGCTGGTGCTGGCGGCGCCAAACCTCTTCTATTCCCGCGTGGAATCCCACAATGACGCCGTCAAGGCGATCGAGACCTCGGGCAGCACGCCCGAGCGCGAGGCCGAGGCGGCGCAATGGCCGTCCTGGCTGCCTTCCGACCTCGTGAACCTCGGCCTCGACCTCAGGGGCGGGGCGCATCTGCTCGCCGAGGTCCGGGTCGCCGATGTCTACGCCGCGCGGATGGAGTCGCTCTGGCCCGACGTCCGCGACGTGCTGCGCGATGCCCGCGACGAGGTCGGCACCATCCGGCTTCAGGACAGCGCGCCGGGCACCCTGCGGGTGCGCATCTCGAACCCCGACGGCATGGCGCGGGCGCTCGAGCTGGTGCGGGGGCTGGCACAGCCGGTCGTCTCGCTCACCGGGGCGGGCGCCACCGACCTTCAGGTCGCCGGCGACGGCAACGAGGTCGTGGTCACCCTTTCGGAGGCCGAGAAACAGGCCACCGACGAGCGCACGCTTCAGCAGAGCCTCGAGATCATTCGCCGCCGCATCGACGAGGTCGGCACGCGCGAGCCGACGATCCAGCGTCAGGGGGCCGACCGCATCCTCATCGAGGTGCCGGGCATCGGCTCGGCGGAGGAGCTGAAGAACATCATCGGCACCACCGCGCAGCTGACCTTCCAGCCGGTCGTCAGCCGCAGCGGCAACGCCAACGAATCCGCCGGCGTCGGCAACGAGGTGCTGCCCTCGATGGACGAGGACGGCGTCTACTACGTGCTCGAGCAGGCCCCCGTCGTCACCGGCGAGGAACTGACCGACGCGCAGCCGACCTATGACCAGAACGGTCGCCCGGCGGTGAGCTTCCGCTTCAACCCCGGCGGGGCGCGCAAGTTCGGCGACTACACCGCCGAGAACATCGGCTCGCCCTTCGCCATCGTGCTCGACGACGAGGTCATCTCGGCCCCGGTCATCCAGAGCCACATCGCCGGCGGCTCGGGCATCATCACCGGCGACTTCTCAGTCGAGGAAGCCAACAACCTCGCCGTGCTGCTGCGCGCCGGCGCGCTGCCGGCGGGGATGGACTTCCTCGAGGAGCGCACGATCGGGCCGCAGCTCGGGCAGGACAGCATCGAGGCGGGCAAGCTCGCCACCGCCGTCGCCTTCGCGATGGTGCTGGTCTTCATGTTCCTGAGCTATGGCCTGTTCGGGCTCTTCGCCAATGTGGCGCTGATCCTGAACATCGGGCTCATCATGGGAATCCTGTCGATGATCGGCGCGACGCTGACGCTGCCCGGCATCGCCGGCATCGTGCTGACGGTCGGCATGGCGGTCGACGCCAACGTGCTGATCTTCGAGCGCATCCGCGAAGAGCTGAAATCGGCGCGCGGGCCGGCCCGTGCCATCGAACTCGGCTACGAAAAGGCGCTTTCGGCCATCGTCGACGCCAACATCACCACCATCATCACCGCCATCATCCTCTACGTGATGGGCTCGGGGCCGGTGCGTGGCTTCGCCATCACGCTGGGGCTGGGCATCGTGACCTCGGTGTTCACCGCGATCTGGGTGACGCGCCTGCTGATCGTGATGTGGTTCGAACGCCGCCGCCCGAAGACGCTGGAGATCTGACATGCGCCATCTGAGACTGGTCAAGGACGGAACCTCCTTCGACTTCTTCAAGCACTGGAAGCTCTGGCTCGGTATCTCGGGCTTCCTGATCGTGCTCGCCATGGTCAGCTTCGGGGTGCGGGGCCTGAACTACGGCATCGACTTCCGGGGCGGCACGACCATCCGCACCGAGAGCACGCAGCCGGTGGACGTGGGCGCCTACCGCGACGCGGTCGATGCGCTGGGTCTGGGCGACAGCTCGATCACCGAGGTCTTCGACCCGAGCTTCGGCCCCGACCGTAACGTCGCGCAGGTCCGCATCCAGGCGCAGGACGACACCTCGTCGGTGACCGAGGAGACCATCAGCGCGGTCGAGGGCGCGCTGCAGGAGGTCGCCCCCGACATCCAGTTCATCTCGGTCGAGAGCGTCGGCCCCAAGGTATCGGGCGAGCTGATCCAGACCGCCTTCATCGCGGTCGGGCTCGCCATCGCGGCGGTGCTGATCTACATCTGGCTGCGCTTCGAATGGCAGTTCGCGGTCGGCGCCGTGGCCGCGCTGGTGCATGACGTGCTGCTCACCATCGGTGTCTTCTCCGAGGTTGGCATCCAGTTCGACCTTGCCATCATCGCGGCGCTGCTGACCATCGTCGGCTACTCGCTGAACGACACGGTGGTGGTCTTCGACCGGGTTCGCGAGAACCTGATCAAGTACAAGAAGCGGTCGCTTAAGGAAGTGCTGAACGTCTCGATCAACGAGACGCTGTCGCGCACGATCATGACATCGCTGACCACGCTGCTGGCGCTCTTCGCGCTCTTCACCCTCGGCGGAGACGTGATCCGGGGCTTCGTCTTCGCGATGATCTGGGGCGTGTTCGTCGGCACCTACTCGTCGATCTTCGTGGCCTCGGCCATCCTGCTCTGGCTCGGCGTCAAGCGCGACTGGTCGAAGCCACAGGCCGAAGGCGAGGCGAAGAAGGCCGCCGCCGGCTCGAGTGTCTGATCTCACGGCCCAGATCCTCGCTACGCCGGGGCTCTGGGCGATGATGCTCACCGCCTTCGTGGCGGGGGCGATCTACGGGTTTTCCGGCTTTGGCGCCGCGCTGGTCTTCATGCCGGTCGGCGCCATTTTTCTGCCCATGGAGACCGCCATCGCGGCCTTCAACCTCGCGGCGCTGGCCTCGGTGGTGACACTGCTGCCGCGGGCGCTTCGACAGGTCGACCTCAGGACCAGCGGGATGATGATCGTCATTGCGCTGCCGATGGTGGCGCTCGGGATCCGCGTGCTGCGCGTCACCGACGTGACGCTGCTGCGATGGGCCGTGGTGGCGGTGGCCGCGATCACGCTCGCGGCGCTGGTGACCGGCTGGCGCTACCGCGCGACACCCGGGCCGGGCCTGCGCATCGCGGTGGCCGGGGCGACCGGCTTCGTCGGCGGCGCGACGGGGCTGCTCGGGCCGGTGCTCATCCTGTTCCAGCTCGCCGGGCAGGAGAGCGTCGCGCGCTCGCGGGCCACGATCCTCGTCTTCCTGACCGTGACCTCGGTGGCGCTGCTGCCGCTTCTGGCGATGCAGGGGGCGTTAACCCGTTCGGCCATTCCGCTTGGTTTCCTGATGCTTCTGCCCTATGGTCTGGGCACGAGAGTGGGCCAGGCGCTGTTCGATCCGGCACGGGAGGAGGGATACCGTGTCGTGGCCTACGGGATCATCGCAACGGCAATCGTGCTGGGATTGCCGGTATGGGGCTAGGGGATCACCATGCAGATGAACGAGATCAGCTTCGGCGCAGCGCAGCCGGTCGATGGCTATGGCCCGGGATTCTTCCGGGTCGGTGGCCGTGCGGTCGAAGGCACGCTTTGCCTGGCCATGGAAGGCGCGCTCGCCTGGGGCGGGCTCGAGGATGAAGAGCCGCTGGTGGCCCTCGCGGGCGACGTGGACGTGCTGTTCATCGGCACCGGGCCAGAGATGGCGCCGTTGCCGCGAAGCCTTCGCAGCCGGCTCGAAGACGCCGGCATCGGCATCGAGGTCATGAGCACGCCGTCGGCCTGCCGCACCTACAACGTGCTGCTCGGCGAAGGGCGTCGCGTGGCGCTTGCGGCGCTGCCGGTCTGACACCTGACGCACAGGCACACGGCCGATGACCTGAACGCCCCTGCGCGGCTCTGTCGCCGCGTCGCGGTGGGATTGCGTCTTTCGCAGGGGCTCCGGCTGCGCTAAGCCGTCGGCCATGATGTTGAGCGTGCGCGATCTTGCGGTGGCCCGGGGCGGTGTGCCGGTGCTCGAAGGGGTGAGCTTCGATCTTGCCCCCGGGCGGGCGCTGGTGCTGCGCGGGCCCAACGGCTCGGGCAAGACCACGCTTCTGCGCACAGTGGCGGGGCTTCAGCCGCCGTTCGAGGGCACGGTCGAGGGCGCCGGCGAGCGCATCGCCTATGCCGCACATTCCGATGGGCTGAAATCCATGCTGACGGTGACCGAGAACCTGCGCTTCTGGGCGCATGTCTTCGGCACCTCCGATATCGCTCCCGCGCTGCACGACTTCGACCTCGACACCCTTGCCGACCGGCTCGCCGGGAACCTTTCGGCGGGGCAGAAGCGGCGGCTCGGCCTTGCGCGGCTGATGGTCACCGGGCGCCCGGTCTGGGTGCTCGACGAGCCGACGGTCTCGCTCGACACCGCCTCGGTCGCGCTGTTCGCCACGGCCGTGCGCAAGCACCTCGCGGCGGGAGGCTCGGCGCTGATGGCCACCCACATCGACCTCGGCATTCCCGAGGCCGACGTGTTCGACGTCACGCCGCTGAAGGCCAGACCGCGCGCCGCCAAACAGGACGAGGCCTTTCTGTGATCGCTCTTCTGACACGGGATCTGCGGCTCGCGGTGCGGGCCGGAGGCGGCTTCGGGCTGGGCCTTGCGTTCTTCCTGATCGTCACCGTGCTGGTGCCCTTCGGTGTCGGCCCCGAGACCGGGCTGCTGACGCGGATCGCGCCGGGCGTGCTGTGGATCGGGGCACTGCTGGCCTGCCTGCTGTCGCTCGACCGGATCTTCGCGCTCGACTGGGAGGACGGCTCGCTCGACCTGCTGGCCACGGCGCCGCTGCCGATGGAGGGCATCGTCTCGGTCAAGGCGCTGGCCCACTGGCTGACCACCGGGCTGCCGCTGGTGCTGGCCGCGCCGGTGTTGGGTGTGCTGCTGAGCCTGCCGCCCGAAGGCTATCTCTGGGTTCTGGTGTCGCTCGCGGCAGGCACGCCGGCGCTGTCGGTCATCGGGACCTTCGGCGCGGCGCTCACCGTCGGCCTCAAGCGCGGCGGGCTGCTCATGTCGCTGCTGGTGCTGCCGCTCTACGTGCCCACGCTGATCTTCGGCGCCGAGGTGGCCCGGCGCGGCGCCGAGGGGCTGGCCGTGCAGACGCCGCTGCTCATGCTGGCGGGCATCAGTGCCGGCGTCATCGCGCTGCTGCCCTTCGCCAGCGCCGCCGTGCTGCGCATCAACCTGCGCTGAGCCAAGGCCGTGGAGGACGCCACGGCGACCAGCCTGCGGCACCACGTGCCCTTGCTCATGACGCAAAATTCAGGTGAAACCGTAAGACACTTGCGCTAGGGGGAGAGCCATGTCGATCTGGGAATATGCCAACCCTGTGAAGTTCATCCGGACCACCGACCTGGTGCTGCCTTGGGTGGCGGCCGGGGCGGTGATCTGTCTCGTGACCGGGCTTGTCTGGGGCTTCTTCTTCACGCCCGACGACTATCGGCAGGGCTCGACCGTCAAGATCTTCTACATCCACGTGCCCGCCGCGATGATGGCGATCAACGCATGGGTGATGATGCTGGTCACCTCGTTGGTCTGGATCATCCGCCGCCATCATGTCTCGGCGCTGGCGGCCCGCGCGGCGGCGCCGGTGGGCGCGGTATTCACGCTCATCGCGCTGGCCACGGGGGCGCTCTGGGGACAGCCGATGTGGGGCACGTGGTGGGCGTGGGATCCGCGCCTGACGTCCTTCCTCGTGCTGTTCCTGTTCTACCTTGGCTACATGGCGCTCTGGACGGCGATCGAGAACGATGACACCGCCGCCGACCTGACCTCGATCCTCTGTCTCGTGGGCTCGGTCTTCGCGCTGCTGTCGCGCTACGCGGTGCTGTTCTGGAACCAGGGCCTGCATCAGGGCGCGTCGCTGTCGATGGACGCCGAGGAAAACGTGGCCGACGTGTTCTGGTATCCGGCGCTGGTCTGCATCGCGGGCTTCATCCTGCTGTTCGTGGCACTGGTCTTCCTGCGCACGCAGACGGAAATCCGGGCGCGCCGGTCGCGCGCCCTGCTGGCACGGGAGCGTCAGGCATGATGCCGGATCTGGGGAAATACGCCTTTGCCGTGCTCGCGTCCTATGGCGTGAGCCTCGGCCTGATCGTCCTGCTGGTCGCGGCCAGCCTGCTGCGGGCCCGCCGGGTGCGGCGCGACCTCGAGGACATCGAGAAACGGAGCAAACGTCATCATGGCTGACACCAATCCCGACCGCCCGAAGCGCAAGATCTCGCCGCTGGTGTTCCTGCCGCCGCTGATCTTCCTCGGCTTCGCGGTGATGGCCTATTTCGGCCTGCAGCGCGGTGACACGCGGGAGTTGCCCTCGACCTTCATCGGGCAGCCGGCGCCGCCGCTGCCCGAGCAGACGCTCGAGGGCTTTCCCTCGGTCACCGATGCGGACCTGCGCACCGGTGAAGTCACCGTCGTGAACTTCTGGGCGTCGTGGTGCCCGCCGTGCCGGGCCGAGCATCCGCGCCTTCTGGAACTGCAGGATGAGGGCGTCCGCATCGTCGGCGTGAACTTCAAGGACAAGGTCGGCGCCGCGTCGGGCTACCTGACCGAAGAAAAATCCCCCTTCATCGGGGTGCCCTTCGATCCGCAGGGCCGCGCCGCGATCAACTGGGGCGTCACCGGACCGCCCGAGACCTTCATCGTCGACGGCGACGGCACCGTTCTGCACAAGCACGTCGGGCCGCTGGCCGGCACCATGTACACAAGGGAGTTCCTGCCGAAACTCCACGAGGCGCTCGGGCGCTGAGCCGCGAGAGGGCAGGCCGAACGACAGAAGGGCGCCTCGGGGCGCCCTTTTTTCATGTCATGACGAAGGGTGGTGCGTGGTGCCGGGTGCGGCGAGCGGATCAGCGGACGACGATCTCGTCCGACCGCATGAGCCCCAGGACGTCGCGGGCCTGTTCGTCGAGCAGGTCGAGGTCGAGGTAGTCGTCGGAGAGCCGCCGGGTGAGGTTCTCCATCCGGGCGACCTCGGTCTCGAGCGTCTTGAGCTCGGCGGCGAGCTTCTCGCCCTCGACCTCGATCTCGGCACGACGGAACAGACCGAAATCCCCCTGCACGGCGGCAAAGATGAAATACGCCGAGAGACTCAGCGTCACGGCGGCGTAGATGACGATGCCGAATGCGGGTTTGCGCCTAGCGTTCATGGACGCGCTCTCGATCTGCCTCAGGGTGCGCATCTCTTTGCGGATGCGTGCAAGTGACTATGGCACAGGCGATTCGCCATGGGAATCCCCTGTGTGCAGCGGGCTGCCGAAAATCTTCGTGAAGGCCCGGTGTGGACCGGCGGGCACGTGGCCGCCGGTCCGGTCAGTGGGCGTGGGTTCAGCCGAGCGCGGCGACGCCCGGCAGCACCTTGCCTTCCATCCACTCGAGGAAGGCGCCGCCTGCGGTCGAGATATAGGTGAAATCCTCGGACGCGCCGGCCTTGTTGAGCGCCGCGACGGTATCGCCGCCGCCTGCGACCGAGACGAGCTTGCCGGTGGACGTCGCCTTGGCGGCATGGGCGGCCGCGGCATTGGTCGCAGCGTCGAAGGGGGCGATCTCGAAGGCGCCGAGCGGGCCGTTCCAGATCAGCGTCTCGGCCCGGTCGATGGCCTGCTCGACATGCGCAACGCTGTCGGGACCCGCGTCGAGGATCATCGCGTCGGCGGGGCACTCCTCGGCCTTCACCACCTCGGAGGGTGCGTTCTCGCGGAACTCGCGGGCGACGACGACGTCACGCGGCAGCAAGATCTCGCAGCCGGTGGTCGCGGCCTTCTCGGCGATCTCCTTGGCGGTGCCGGTCATCTCGTGCTCGCAGAGCGACTTGCCCACGTCGATGCCCTGCGCCGCGAGGAAGGTGTTGGCCATGCCGCCGCCGATCACCAGCATGTCGACCTTCTCCACGAGGTTCGACAGCAGTTCGAGCTTGGTCGAGACCTTGGCGCCGCCGACGACGGCGAGCACCGGGCGCTTGGGGTTGCCGAGCGCTGCCTCGAGCGCCTCGAGCTCGGCCTGCATCAGCCGGCCGGCGCAGCAGGGCAGCAGCCGTGCCAGCGCCTCGGTCGAGGCATGGGCGCGGTGCGCCGCCGAGAAGGCGTCGTTGCAGTAGACATCGCCGAGCGCGGCATAGGTCTTGGCAAGCTCGGTGTCGTTCTTTTCCTCGCCCGGCTCGAAGCGGGTGTTCTCGAGCAGCACGACATCCCCCTTGGGGCAGGCGCCGATGACGGCCTCGGCCTCGTCGAGCGTGGCGAAATGCACCTTGGTGCCGAAGGCGGCCTCGAGCGCGGGCACCAGCATCTTCAGCGACATCTCGGGCACGACCTTGCCCTTCGGGCGGCCGAAGTGGGCCAGCAGCACCGGTGTGCCGCCGCGCGACAGGACATCCTGCACGGTGGGGCCGACACGCTCGATGCGCGTGGCGTCTGTGACCTCGCCGTTCTCCACCGGCACGTTGATGTCGACACGGGTGAGCACGCGCTTGCCGTCAAGCTCCATGTCGTCGAGGGTCTTCCAGGCCATATTGTCCTCCTGTCAAAGCGTTGCCAAAGGGATGCCCCCTGAGGCCGCTGGCGTCAATGCGCCGCGGCGTCTTGGCAATCGGGCGGGGGCGTATTACGTCACGAGGCATCTTTGAGCGCACAGGGAGTGATGCGACATGGCCGAGATCAAGGACCCGGAAAACACCATCCTCATGGAGCTGAAGGACGGCACCGTGACGATCGAGCTGCTGCCCGACGTGGCGCCGAAGCACGTGGAGCGGATGAAGGAGCTGGCGCGCGCGGGCCAGTATGACGGCGTGGTGTTCCACCGCGTGATCGAGGGCTTCATGGCGCAGACCGGCGACGTGCAGCATGGCAACGCCGACAAGGGCGGCAACATGGGCCGCGCCGGCACCGGCGGTTCGGAGCTGCCCGACCTGCCGGCGGAGTTCTCGAAGCTGCCGCACGACCGCGGCACGCTGGGCGCGGCGCGCTCGCAGAACCCGAACTCGGCCAACTCGCAGTTCTTCATCAACTTCAAGGACAACCACTTCCTGAACGGGCAGTACACGGTCTACGGCCGGGTGATCGACGGCATGGCGCATGTCGATGCCATCACCCGCGGCGAGCCGCCCGCGAACCCGGACAAGATGGTCAGCGTCAAGGTGGCCGCCGATGCGTAATCTCGTTGCAGCCGCGCTTTGCGTGCTGGCCGCGCCGCTGTCGGCGGCGGGGCTGGACGTGACGGTCGAGGGGGAGGGCGCCAACGGCACCTTCCACATCGACCTCTTCGAGGACGTGGCCCCCAACCATGTCGAGCGCATCACCACGCTTGCCGAAGAGGGCGCCTATGACGACGTGGTGTTCCACCGCGTGATCGACGGCTTCATGGCGCAGACCGGCGATGTCGAGCATGGCAAGATGGGCGGCGACATGCGCATGGCGGGCATGGGCGGCTCGGAGATGCCGGACCTGTCCGCAGAGTTCTCGGATCGCGATTTCGGCCGCGGCACGGTGGGCATGGCGCGGTCGCAGAACCCGGATTCGGCGAATTCGCAGTTCTTCATCATGTTCGCCCCGGCGCCGCACCTGAACGGGCAATATACCGTCGTGGGCGAGGTGACCTCGGGCATGGACGTGATCGACGCCATCAAGCGCGGCACCGGCCGCAACGGCGCCGTGGTCGGCCAGCCGGACCGGATGGTCTCGGTCGAGGTCACGGACTGATCTGGCGGAGCGCGCCGCTGTCGCGGCGCGCCCTGTTCCGAGCCGCCGCGCGCCGCTGGCGCCCGGCGGCCGCCGAGGAGGGCGCTGCCCTCCTCTTGCCCGGGAGGCCCCGGGCAATTCACCTCCCGGGAATATTTCCGGCCAGAAGAAGCCGGTCAGGCCGCGAGCCTTTTGGGCAGCCGGCGTGCGAGCGGGGCGAGGGCCGGATGGTGCAGCCAGGTGCCGCCGAGGCGCTCGGCGCGGGCGCCAGTGCCAAGCTTGAAACGGGTGAGGCCGGCCGCGTCGTCGGAATTGAGCATGCCGAGATCGAGCCTGTCATGGCCGTGCGCGGCGAGCCAGCACATGGCGTCCCACAGGAGGGCGTTCATGGCGTTGCGGCGGCGGCCTTCGGGGGGCGTGACGCCGATCTGCCAAGTGGCCATGGGACCGTGCCGCAGGATCGCGATGGCCGCGACCGGCGTGTCGTTGCAGCGGGCTTCCCAGATCAGAGCGCGGCCGGGGTTCGCCTGGGCGAAGGCCGCGATCAGCGGGGGCGGCAGGCCGCGGTAGCGGCGGGCGCGGGCCTGTGCGGCCTCGGCTTCGAGTAGCCAGTGACCGGGGGTGAGTGGCATGCGCCTGATCCCGAGGCCCGCGTCGAGGCTGTGGTTGAGGCGGTTGCGCCATTTCTGATGCATCGCCTGGCGCATGGTCTCGGGCGGCGCCAGCGTGAGCATGGCAATGGTGGCCGGGGTGACGAGGGGCCAGAAGCCGGCGGCGAGCAGGCGCTCGGGCGCGTCCCCGGTGGCGTTGAGCAGGAGCGGCGTGCCCCGCGGGGAGCGACAGGCGGGCCACCAGTCCTCCGGCAGGAGCGGAGTCCCCAAGACAGGGCCACGGGAGAGGAGTTCGACCTTTCCGAGCAGGGGCATGTGGCGGGACTGGATCAGCCAGCTTGCCTCTGGCGCGCTGTCGGGCCCGAGGCTGCCGCGTCGCAGCGGCAGGCCGAGCGCGTCGAGCGTGCGGGCATATTCGGGCGATTGCAGGAGGGGCGGGCGGAGCGATTCCATGATCCGGATTAAGGGATCGGAAAGTGAATCGGTGGTTAACTCCGGAACATGGCCCCGAGTCCCTTCAAGCGCCGCGCGGCGCCCCGCTCTTCCGCCGCCGTGGCGCCCCGTCCGAAACCGACGGCCGCGGCCGCGCTTCTGCTGGCGGTGGTGCTTTCGCTGCCCTTCGCGGGGCTGGCGCTCTTGCAGGCGGTGGTACAGGGGCTCTTCTGACGCGCCGCGCGGACGCGCGGCGCGTCGCCGGAGTCAGTCGGCCAGCCTGATGAGGGCGTGGCGCTTCTTGCCGGCGCTGAGCTTGGCGTAGTCGCCCTGCAGGACCGAGCGTTCGACGAAGGGGAAGCTCTTGTCGATGGGCTGGTCGTTTACCATGGCGCCGCCCTCGGCGATCAGGCGCTTGGCATCCTTGCCCGATTTCGCGAGCTTCGCCTCGACGAAGAGGGCGCCCGCGGGCACGTAGAAGCCCGGTTGCGGCGCGTCGATCGTCTCGGCCGGGATGACCTCGAGCGTCACGTCGAACTTCGGCAGGTCGTCGCCCACACCGCCCTTCTCGAACACCTCGCGGGCGGTCGCCTCGGCCGCCGCCGCCGCCTCGGCGCCATGGCAGAGGGTGGTGACCTCGTTGGCGAGCACGATCTTGGCCTCGTTGATCTCGGCGCCGCCGAGCGCGCCGAGCCGGTCGCATTCCTCGACCGGCAGCTCGGTGTAGAGCTTCAGGAACCGGCCCACGTCGGCGTCGGTGGTGTTGCGCCAGAACTGCCAGAACGCATAGGGGCTGAGCATGTCGGCGTTGAGCCACATTGCGCCACCCTGGCTCTTGCCCATCTTGCGCCCGTCGCTGGTGGTCAGCAGCGGCGAGGTGAGGCCGTAGATCTCGGCGTCGAGCACCCGGCGCGTCAGGTCGATGCCGTTGACGATGTTGCCCCACTGGTCCGAGCCGCCCATCTGCAGGCTGCAACCGTAGCGGCGATGCAGCTCGAGGAAATCGTAGGCCTGCAGGATCATGTAGTTGAACTCGAGGAAGCTCAGCGACTGCTCGCGGTCGAGCCGCGACTTCACGCTCTCGAAGGACAGCATCCGGTTGACCGAGAAATGCCGTCCGATGTCGCGCAGGAACTCGAGGTAGTTGAGCCCGTCGAGCCATTCGGCGTTGTTGAGCATGAGCGCGTCGGTCGCACCTTCTCCGTAGCCGAGGTATTTCGCGAAGACCTGCTTCATGCCGTCGATGTTGGCGTCGATCTGCTCGGGCCCGAGCAGCGGCCGTTCGTCGGACCGGAACGAGGGATCGCCGACCTTGGTGGTGCCGCCGCCCATCAGCGTGATCGGCTTGTGACCGGTCTTCTGCAACCAGCGCAGCATCATGATGTTCAGGAGATGGCCGACGTGCAGCGACTTCGCCGTGGCATCGTAGCCGATGTAGGCCGTGACCACGCCCTTGCTCAGCGCCTCGTCGAGGCCCTGATAATCGGTGCAGTCGGCCAGAAAGCCACGCTCCATCATGACGCGCATGAAGTCCGATTTGGGATGGTAGGTCATGGGGCTTCCCTCTTATAGTTCGCCCGTTCCTATAAGGGCGGGGCGAGCAGAGTTGAAGGGCAAGATGATGGATGCGCCACTGTGGGCGCTGGGTGCGATGTCCGGGACATCGCTCGACGGGGTCGATGCGGCGCTGGTGCAGACCGACGGCCACCGAATCCACGCGTTCGGCGAGAGCGGCTACCGGGAATATAGCGGAGACGAACGCCGCGTGCTGCGGGAGGCACTGGGGCGCTGGCCGGGCGAGGATACCGCCGACGCCCTTCGGGTCGTGCAGCAGGCGCATCTGGAGCTGCTCGCGCGCTTCCCACAGGTCGAGGTGGTGGGTTTCCACGGCCAGACGCTGGCGCATGAGCCGCGGGGGCGCGGCACGCACCAGCTCGGCGACGGTGACGCGCTGGCCGAGGCGCTGGAGCGCGATACGGTTTGGGATTTCCGCTCCGCCGATGTGGCACTTGGCGGCGAAGGTGCGCCGCTGGCGCCGTTCTTCCACTTCGCCTGCGCGCAATGGACCGGGGCACAGGCGCCGCTGGCGTTTCTCAACCTCGGAGGCGTCGGCAACCTGACCTGGGTCGATCCGACCCGCATGACCCCCGAGGAGGAGGGCGCGCTTCTGGCTTTCGACACCGGGCCGGCGAATGCACCGCTGAACGACCTCGTGGCGGACCGACTCGGGCTCGACTGCGACCGCGACGGGGCGCTCGCGGCGCGGGGCACGGTGGCCGACGGCGCGCTCGAACGGTTCCTGGACGAGGCCTACTTTCGCAAGATGCCACCCAAGTCGCTTGACCGCGACGACTTCCGGATGACCACCGAGCTCGTGAAGGACCTTTCCGATGCCGATGCCGCCGCGACGCTCACGGCGATGTCGGCGACGTCCGTCATGCTGGCGATGGAGCATTGCCCCGTGCCGCCCGAACGGGTCCTTGTCACCGGTGGCGGACGCAAGAACCCGGTGATGATGGCGATGCTCGCGGCGGGGCTCGACTGCCCGGTGGAGCCCGTCGAAGCGGTGGGCCTCGACGGCGACATGCTCGAGGCACAGGCCTTCGCCTATCTCGCGGTGCGGGTCATGCGCGGCATGCCCACCTCTGCACCCGACACCACCGGCGTGGCGGCGGCGGTCAGCGGCGGCCGGATCTCGCGCATCTGATCCGGCGCCGTGCCCGGCCGCGCGGTCGGGCCCGCCTCCGGCGGAGGTATTTGGAAAGAGAAGAAGGCCCGGGCGCGGCGCCTTCGTCTTCTTCTCTTCTCAAATACCCTCGGGGGGAGCCGAAGGCGGGGGGCAGAGCCCCCTTGTCCGGACCCGCGCGGCAGGCGCTGCCGTGCCCCCTTGACGCGCGGCCTGTCCCGCCATAGCGCATCGGCATGGCACAGGCACCGCTTCTCCAGCTCAACGACATCTCGCTCACCTTCGGGGGCGATCCCGTCTTCTCCGACCTTTCCCTCATCGTGCAGCCCGGCGACCGGGTCGCGCTCGTGGGGCGTAACGGCTCCGGCAAGTCCACCCTGATGAAGGTGATGGCCGGGCTCGTGGAGCCGGACACCGGGGCGCGGATCGTGCCCAGCGGCACCAGCGTCGGCTACATGGAGCAGGAGCCGGATCTCACCGGTTACGAGACGCTTGGCGACTACGCGGCCGAGGGGCTGGGGCCGGCCGAGATGTATCTCGTCGAGGCGGCCGGGCAGGGGCTCGGCTTCGACCCCGAGCGTCCCGTCGCCACCGCCTCGGGTGGCGAGCGGCGGCGCGCGGCGCTGGCCAAGCTGATGGCGCAGGATCCCGACGTGATGCTGCTCGACGAGCCCACCAACCATCTCGACATCAACGCGATCGGCTGGCTCGAGGACGAGCTGAAGCGCACGCGCAAGGCCTTCGTCCTGATCAGCCACGACCGCCGCTTCCTCGAGGAGCTGACGCGGGCGACGCTGTGGATCGACCGGGGCGCGGTGCGCCGGCAGGAGCAGGGGTTCGCCGCCTTCGAGGACTGGCGCGATACCGTCTGGGCCGAGGAGGACGAGGCGCGGCACAAGCTCGACCGCAAGATCAAGGCCGAGGCCAAGTGGGCGGTCGAGGGCATCTCGGCCCGGCGCACCCGCAACCAGGGCCGGGTGCGCGCGCTCAAGGCGCTGCGGCAGGAGCGCGCCGGCATGATCCGGCGGCAGGGCACGGCGGCGATGGAACTCGCTTCGGCACCGACCTCGGGCAAGAAGGTGATCGAGGCGACGGGCCTCGCGAAGCGCTTCGGCGACAAGACCATCGTGAAGGGGCTCGACATCACCGTGCAGCGCGGCGAGCGGGTGGCCTTCGTCGGGCCGAACGGCACCGGCAAGACAACCCTCATCCACATGCTGCTCGGCGACCTCGCGCCCGACGAGGGGCACGTAAAGCTCGGCACCAACCTCGAGGTGGCGCTGTTCGACCAGTCGCGCGCGCAGCTCGACCCGGACATGAGCCTCTGGGAGAGCCTCACCGGCGACAAGGAGATGCGCGTCTCGGGCAAGGCCGACCAGGTGCTCGTGCGCGGCCAGCCGCGGCACGTGGTGGGCTATCTCAAGGACTTCCTCTTCGACGAGCGGCAGGCCCGGGCGCCGGTGCGGTCGCTCTCGGGTGGCGAGAAGGCGCGGCTTCTGCTGGCCAAGCTGATGGCGAAGGAATCGAACCTGCTGGTGCTCGACGAGCCGACCAACGATCTCGACGTCGAGACGCTGGACCTGTTGCAGGACCTGCTGGGCGAATACGACGGCACCGTGCTTCTGGTCAGCCACGACCGGGATTTCCTCGACCGGATCGCCACCACCACCGTGGCGATGGAGGGCGATGGCCGGGCCACCGTCTACGCCGGCGGCTGGAGCGACTACCGCGCGCAGCGGGCCGAGAACCCTCCCGAGGGCGCGGCGCAGGGCAAGGACGGCAAGCCGGGCAAGGCGGCCCAAGCACAGGCTCCGAAAGGCGCGGCGAAGCCCGCGCCGAAGAAGCCGGCCGGTCTCAGCTACACCGAGAAGCACCGGCTCGAGGAGCTGCCCGCCCTGATCGAGCGGCTCGAGGCCGAGATCGCGAAGCTCGAGGAGCTTCTGGCCGATCCGGAGCTTTTCACCCGCGAGCCGGTGAAGTTCAGGAAGGCCACCGAGGCGCTCAGCCAGCGGCAGGAGAAGCTCGCCGGCGCCGAGGAAGAATGGCTGGCGCTCGAGGAAAAGGCCGAGGCCGCAGGCTGAAACGCGGGGCGGGCGGCGGTCAACCGGCCTCCATGTTCACCCGTTTCTCGGCAAGCCCCATGAAGCCCACAGTGAAGAGGATGCGCACCACGTGGTGCAGGCTCACCATCGCGGGGTTCACGGCGAGGCTCAGCGCGATCACCGACATCTCGGTCACGCCACCCGGCGCGTAGGAGATCAGCAGCTGCAGGAACGGCAAGCCGGTCGCCCAGCCTAGCACCGTGGCGAAGCCCGCGCCGAGCGTCAGCATCCACGACACCGAGACCACGCTCAGCCAGACCGAGCGCCGAAGCATCGCGGCGTTCATGCCCGAGAAGCGCAGCCCCAGCGATACGCCGACCACCACCTGCGCCACCGCGATCAGCCAGAACGGCAGGTGCAGGTCCACGACGCCGCTCAGGGTCAGCGCGGCCGAAAGCAGCAGCGGGCCGGTGATCTGCCCGGCGGGCAGGCGCACGACCCGTGCGAGCCCGAGCCCGGCTGCGGCGGCAAGCGCGATCAGCGCCAGCGCCTCGGGGGTGACCGGCTGGCGCGCATCGGGGCCGAACCCCGCGGCACTGCCGACGGGGTGACCGAACCACAGCGACATGCCGGTCGGGATCACGGTGATGACGATGATGATGCGCAGGAACTGCTGCGCGGTCAGCAGCGGCAGGTCGGCGCCGGCGCGCTCGCCCATCACGAGGCTCTCCATCAGCCCGCCGGGTGTGCCGGCGTAGTAGGCGGTGGCGCGGCTGTAGCCTCCGAGCCGCCGGAAGATCAGGAAGTTGCCGCCGTGGGCCAGCGCGACGAAGACCGCAAGGGCCGAGAGCGTAAGGACCAGGTCCCCGGCCTCGGAGATCAGCTCGGGGCGCACCTGCGTGCCGATCATCACGCCGATGAGGCCGATGAAGAACGTCCGGAAGCGCATCGGGAAGCGGTAGTCGCGCAGTTGCCCGTGCTGGAACAGGCCGACCGCCAGCGCCGCGACGGCGAGACTGCCGAGCATGAAGGGCATCGGCAGATGCAGCGCCTGCGCCACCAGCCCGCCGGCGCCGCCGAGGGCGAGCAGCAGGGTGGTGAGGGCGATCATGCGGAGGGTCAGCGTTGTGCCGGGCATGGCGCGACCTAAGCCGATGCGCGGCAGATGTGCAACGTGCCGCGCTACCGGCACTTTCCGGGGGCCGGCTCCTGCCATAGATACGGGCACATGCAGCCCGCGCTCTTCATCGCCGCCGAGATCTACCGTGGTTCGAACTACGGCGCCCGGCACCCGCTTTCGATCGAACGGGTGCCGGCGGCGATGGATCTGACCCGGGCGCTCGGCCACCTGCCACGCGCCCTGTTCCGCACCAGCCCGCGCGCGCGACCGGCGGCGCTTACCGGGTTCCACACGCCGGACTACATCGCGGCCCTGCAGGCAGCGGAAGACGCCGGCACGGTGAGCGAGGAGACCCGCAAGCGGCACGGGCTCGGCACGCTGTCGAACCCGGTCTTCCCCGAGATGTTCCGCCGCCCCGCCACGGCGGTCGGTGGCGGGCTGCTGGCCGCCGAGCTGGTTATGTCGGGGCAGGTGCACGCGGTGCACAACATCGGCGGCGGCACCCACCACGCGCTTGCGGACGGTGCCAGCGGCTTCTGCTTCCTCAACGAGCCGGTGCTGACGATCCAGCATCTGCTGCGGCTCGGCGCGCGGCGTGTGGCTTACGTCGACATCGACGCGCACCACGGCGACGGTGTCGAGATCGCCTTTCACGGCTCCGAGCGGGTACGGGTGATCTCGGTGCACGAGGACCGGCGCTGGCCCTTCACCGGCGCGCTCGAGGACACCGGCGGCGGCGCGGCGTTCAACCTGCCGGTGCCGCGCGGCTTCAACGACAGCGAGTTCGCGCTGGCACTGGAAGAGGTCATTCTACCCGCCGTCGAAGGGTTCGCGCCCGACGCGGTGTTCCTGCAATGCGGCTCGGACGCGCTGACCGAGGATCCGCTGTCGCGGCTGGCGCTGTCGAACAACAGCCATATCCGGGCGGTTTCGGCGTTGCGGGCGCTGGCGCCCCGGCTGATCGTCTCGGGAGGCGGCGGCTACAACCCGTGGAGCGTGGCGCGCTGCTGGGCGGCGGTCTGGGCAACGCTGTCGGGGCAGGCGTTGCCCGAACGGCTGCCCGAGGCGGCGCGGGCGCATATGGCCTCGCTCGGCTGGAGCCGCAAGGGACGCCCCGAGCCCGTGCTGCTCGAGACGGTGCGTGATGCCCCGCGCGAAGGGCCTGTGCGCGATGAGCTGCGCGCCGCCGTAGCGGTGCTGCGAGAGCGGCTCTGAGGGCCTGACAGCATGGAAAAGCCCCCGAAGGACTTCGGGGGCTTTCTGTTCAAGCGCGTTCGACCGGGGCGTTACTCCACGGTGACCGATTTCGCGAGGTTGCGCGGCTGGTCTACGTCGGTGCCCTTGGCGACGGCGGCGTGGTAGGCGAGCATCTGTGCCGGCAGCGCGTAGAGCAGCGGCGCGAGCCGGTCGTCGACGGCGGGCATGGTGATCATCTGCCAGACATCTTCGCCCGCCTCGGCGGCGCCCGCCGGGTCGGTGATGAGACAGACCTTGCCGCCGCGCGCCATGACCTCCTGCATGTTCGACACGGTCTTGTCGAACAGCGCGTCATGCGGTGCCATGACGATCACCGGCACGGTCTTGTCGATCAGCGCAATGGGGCCATGCTTCAGCTCGCCGGACGCATAAGCCTCGGCGTGTATGTAGCTGATTTCCTTAAGTTTCAGAGCACCCTCGTAAGCGAGGGGATACATCATGCCGCGCCCCAGGAAGAGCACGTCGCGCGCCTCGGAAATGCGGATCGCGGCCTTCTCGATGGTCTGGTCGCGGTCGAGCGCGGCGTTGAAATGCCCGGGCAGCCCGCGCAGCTGGTCGAGCAGCGAGGCGACCTCGTCCGCGCTCATGGTGCCGCGCACCTTTGCCGCCTTGATGGCCAGCAGCAGCAGCACGTTGAGCTGGCAGGTGAAGGCCTTGGTCGAGGCGACGCCGATCTCGACACCGGCGTGAATGGGCAGTGCGAGGTCACTCTCGCGGGCGATGCTGCTGGTCTCGACGTTGACGACCGACACGATCCGGTCGGCCTTGCCCCGGCAGTAGCGCAGCGCCGCCAGCGTGTCGGCGGTCTCACCCGACTGGCTGACGAACAGGGACACGGTGCCCGGCAGGATCGGCGGCTCGCGGTAGCGGAATTCCGAGGCGATATCGACCTCGACCGGCAGGCGCGCCAGCTTCTCGAACCAGTATTTCGCCGTGAGACAGGCGTAATACGCGGTCCCGCAGGCGACCATGGTGAGCCGATCTATCTTCGTGAAATCAAGGCTTTCCGTCGGGATGTTGATGTCATCCCCGGCAAGGTAGGCGGTGAGCGCATCGGCAAGAACCGTCGGCTGTTCGGCGATCTCCTTGGCCATGAAGTGCTTGTAGCCTGCCTTGTCGACCCGGGCGGCGTCCATGCGGATGCGACGCATCTCGCGGCTGACCGGAGCATCGGCCTCGTCGAAGATCTCGGCGCCGGCGCGGGTGATGACGGCCCAGTCGCCCTCTTCGAGATAGGTGATGCGGTCGGTGAACGGCGCGAGCGCGATGGCGTCGGAGCCCACATACATCTCGGCGTCGCCATGGCCGATCGCCAGCGGCGAGCCCTTGCGCGCGACGATCATCAGGTCCTCTTCGCCTTCGAAAAGAAACGCCAGGGCAAAGGCGCCCTCGAGGCGGGCGAGCGTGGCTCGGGCGGCCTGCACCGGGGTCATGCCGCTGTCGAGATGATGCCGCGCGAGCATGGCGACGGTCTCGGTGTCGGTGTCGGTCTCGGGCGCGTGGCCCTCGGCGGCCAGCTCGTTGCGCAGCTCGCGGAAGTTCTCGATGATTCCGTTGTGCACCACGGCGACGGGACCGGAGCGGTGCGGGTGCGCGTTCTTCTCGTTGGGCGCCCCGTGGGTGGCCCAGCGGGTGTGGCCGATGCCGGCCTTTCCGGCCAGCGGATCGTGCACCAGCCGGTCGGACAGGTTGACGAGCTTGCCCACCGCGCGCCGCCGGTCGAGCTTGCCCGCGCCGTTGACGGTGGCGATGCCCGCGCTGTCGTAGCCGCGGTATTCGAGACGCTTCAGCGCCTCCACGAGGATGGGCGCCGCTTCATGCGTGCCCAGAACGCCGACAATTCCACACATGCCCGTTACCCCTTGGTCTGTTTTGCTTTTTTGGCACGCAGCACGTCGAAGAGCCGGGTTGCGAAACCGGCTTTCTCGACCTGCCTCGCGCGTCCCAGCGCCAGCGCACCGGGGGCCACATCCTCGGTGATGACCGAGCCCGAGCCGGTCATCGAGCCGTCGCCCAGCGTGACCGGCGCGACCAGCATGGTGTTCGAGCCGATGAAGGCGCCGCGACCGATGGTGGTGCGATGCTTGAACACGCCGTCGTAGTTGCAGGTGATCGTGCCGGCCCCGATGTTGGTGCCTTCGCCGATCTCGGCATCGCCGAGATAGCTCAGGTGGTTGGCCTTGGCGCCCTCGCCGAGATAAGCGTTCTTGATCTCGACGAAGTTGCCGACATGGGTGTCCTCGGCCAGCTCGGCGCCCGGGCGCAGCCGGGCGAAGGGCCCGACTGCCGCGCCGCGGCTGACGTGGCACCCCTCGAGATGGCTGAAGGCCCGGATGCGGGCGCCGCTCTCGATGGTGACGCCGGGGCCGAAGATGACGTTCGGCTCGATCTCGGTGTCGCGCCCGATGGTGGTGTCCCAGGCGGTGTAGACGGTCTCGGGGGCCTGCAGCGTGACCCCGTCGGCCATCAGCCGCATGCGGGCCGACTGCTGGAAGGCGGCCTCGGCTCCGGCAAGCTCGGCGCGCGAGTTGACGCCAAGCGTCTCGGTCTCGGCGCAGGGCACGACCCCCGCCGAAAGCCCGCGCGCGCGGGCGATCTCGACGATGTCGGGCAGGTAGTATTCGCCCGCCGCGTTGTCGTTCTCCACCGCTTCGATCAGCGCCATGAGCGTCTGTGCGTCAGCCGCGACAACGCCCGAATTGCAAAGCGTTATGGCGCGCTCTTCATCCGTCGCGTCCTTGTATTCGACGATGCGCAGAAGCGCGTCTCCCTCGGTCACGAGCCGACCGTAGCGGCCCGGGTCGGCGGCCTCGAAGCCCAGCACCACGACGTCGTGGTGGGCCCGCGCGCGGGCCATGGACTCGAGCGTGTCCTGGCTGATGAAGGGGGTGTCGCCGTAGAGCACGATGGCATCGCCGTCGAAGCCCTCGAGTTCCGGGCCAGCCTGCGCCACAGCGTGGGCGGTGCCGAGCTGCTCGCGCTGGATCACCACGTGCGTTTCGGGATCGTAGTCGCGCGCCGAGGCCGCGACCTGCTCTGCCTCGTGTCCGGCGACCACGATGGTCCGCGCGGGGTCGAGTGTCTGGCCGGCGCGCATGGCGTGCCAGAGCATCGGCGCGTGCGCGATGCGGTGAAGGACCTTGGGGAGATCTGACTCCATGCGGGTGCCCTTTCCCGCAGCAAGGATGATCAGGGCGATGCTCATGCGTTTCTCTTTGTGTTTGTTCTGCGCCCGTTTTATCGGGTCGGGTAACAGGGGCAAGGTCGCACGTATCACGTTGGATTTCGAGGTGTGACAGCAGAGGGGTGACGGCATGCGCACGGTGGTTTTCGATCTGGACGGAACGCTCGCGGACACGAGCGGCGACCTGATCGCCGCGGCGAACTGGTGTTTCGCGGAAATGGGCGCCTCCGTCCGGCTCGATCCCGAGGCCGACGCCGCGACGGCGTTCCGCGGCGCGCGGGCGATGCTGCGGCTGGGCCTGGGGCGTATGGGTCAGGCGGACGAGGAGACGGTCGAACGTTGGTATCCGCAGCTGCTGACTGCCTACGGCGAGGCCATCGACGTTCACACGGTGCTCTATCCGGGCGCGGTGGAGGCGGTCGAGGCGCTGCGCGAGGCCGGCAGCACCGTGTCGATCTGCACCAACAAACCCGAAGCGCTGGCCGAGACGCTGCTGTGCCGTCTGGGGGTGCGCGATCTGTTCGGCGCGCTCGTCGGGGCCGACACGCTGCCGGTGCGCAAGCCTGATCCCGCGCCCTACACCGAAGCGGTCGCCCGCGTCGGCGGGGCCGTGGGCCGCAGCCTGCTCGTCGGCGACACCGACACGGACCGCAAGACCGCAGCCGCCGTGGGCGCGCCCTGCATCCTCGTCAGCTTCGGCCCCGACGGCGAGGCCGTTCGTGACCTCGCGCCGGAAGGCGTCATCGGTCACTTCCGCGAGCTCGGGTCCGAGGTCGACCGGCTGCTCGGTTGAGGGCGGCGCCCGCCGCTGTCGGGCGGACAGTCCAAATGCCGCGTGCTTACAAGGCTCGCGGATTGACGCGCGCGGCAGGCAGGCGCATGAAGAGGCCATGACCGAGCGTTTCCAAGGCAGTTTCACCCAGCAGGAACCGATCCCCGGCGAGGGGATCGCCGCCGCCCTCGAGGTGCTGCGGCACGGGCGCCTGCACCGCTACAACGTGGCTGCGGGCGAACTCTCCGAGACCGCACTGCTCGAGCAGGAGTTCGCGCAGGCCACCGGCGCCCGCTATGCGCTGGCGGTGGCCTCGGGCGGCTACGCGCTCGGCTGCGCGCTGCGCGCCGTGGGCGTCGGGCCCGGAGACAAGGTCCTGACAAACGCCTTCACGCTGGCGCCGGTGCCGGGGGCCATCGCCTCGGTCGGGGCGACGCCGGTATTCGTGGGCGTGACCGAACGGCTGGTGATCGACCTCGACGACCTCGGGGAGCGTATCGCCGACAGTGGCGCGCGGGTGCTGATGCTCAGCCACATGCGCGGCCACATTTGCGACATGGACCGGTTGATGTCGCTCTGCGATGCCGCCGGCGTCACGGTGATCGAGGATTGCGCCCACACGATGGGGGCGGCGTGGAACGCCGTGCCCTCGGGCCGTCACGGCGCGGTCGGCTGCTATTCGACGCAGACCTACAAGCACATGAACTCGGGCGAGGGCGGCTTCCTCGTCACCGATGACGAGGAGATCGCCGCGCGGGCCGTGATCCTGTCGGGCTCCTACATGCTTTACGAGCGCCATCTCGCGGCGCCGGGGCCCGAGGTCTTCGAGCGGGTGAAATATCACACGCCGAACGTCTCTGGCCGCATGGACAACCTGCGCGCCGCGATCCTGCGCCCCCAGCTGCGCGCGCTCGACGCTCAGGTCGACCGGTGGAACGGGCTCTACCGGACGCTCGAGGCGGGCCTGCGCGACTGTCCCGGGCTCACGCTGGTCGACCGTGACCCGCGCGAGCGCTTTGTCGGCTCCTCCTTCCAGGCGCTGATGCTCGACTGGCCGGCGTCGGCGCTCGAGGCGCTGCTGGCGCGCTGTGCCGCGCGCGGGGTCGAGCTGAAATGGTTCGGCGCGCCCGAGCCGGTGGCCTTCACCTCGCGCTACGACTCCTGGCGCTATGCCCCGTGCGCGCCTATGGCCGCTACAGACCGCATCCTCGCGGGGCTGGTCGATCTGCGTCTGCCGCTTACCTTCTCGCACGACGATTGCGCGCAGATCGCCCGGATCATCCGCGCCGAGGTTTCGGCGGTGCATCAGCAGGGCGGCTGACAAGCCGGCCGGTGGTCGGATGAGACCTTGGGAGGAGGGCCGCGTACAACGCGCGCGTGATAGGAACGGAGCAGGGAGACAACCGCTATGACCAACGTCGACAGCATTCCGGAAACCGCGCTTGCATGGCACCGCGAAGGGCGCGGTGCCGTGCTCGCCACGGTGGTCGAGACATGGGGCTCGGCGCCCCGCCGCGTGGGCGCGCAGCTGGTGATTTCGGGCGACGCCGAGATCGAAGGCTCGGTGTCCGGCGGTTGCGTCGAGGGCGCGGTGATCGTCGAGGCGCTCGAAGCGCTGGACGCGGGCGCCGCGCGGTTGCTCGAGTTCGGCGTCTCCGACGACGATGCCTTCGCGGTGGGCCTCGCCTGCGGCGGCAGGATCCGCGTGATGGTCGAGCCGGTCGGCAAGGTCCTCCCCGAGGACATGCTCGCGGCGCTCTGCGAGGCCCGTGCCGCACGGCGCCCCGTGGCCTATGTCGTCGACACCGAGGGCGGCGCGCGCCGCCTCGACGAGACCGGCCACGAGACCCGGTTCCGCATGGATCGCTCCGGCTTCGAGGAAGACGGCCGCACCTTCGTCGCAATCCACAATCCGCCGCTGCGCCTGATTGTCGTGGGCGCGGTGCACATCGCCCAGGCGCTGGTGCCGATGGCCCGGATCGCCGGCTACGACCCGGTGATCGTCGACCCGCGCGAGACCTTCGGAGCCGAGGCCCGCTTCCCCGGCGAGACGGTCTCGAACGACTGGCCCGACGAGGCGGTGCAGAAGCTCGGCCTCGACACCCGCACCGCGCTGGTGCTGCTGACCCATGATCCCAAGATCGACGACCCGGCGCTCGAGCTTGCCCTGCGCGCGCCCTGTTTCTACATCGGCGCACTTGGCTCCCCCCGTACCCACGCCAAGCGGGTCGCGCGGATGCAGGAGGCCGGCTTCCTGCAGGCCGAGATCGACCGCATCCACGGTCCGATCGGGCTCGATATCGGCGCCGCCGGCCCCTCCGAGATTGCCGTCTCGATCCTCGCCGAGATTACGCGGGTGCTGAGGAAGGGCGCATGAAGTTCGGCCCCGTTCCGCTGAAGGATGCGGTCGGCGGGGTGCTGGCGCATTCGCTGCAACTGCCCTCCGGGCGGCTGCGCAAGGGGTTGATCATCGCGCCCGAACATCTCGACCAGCTCGCCGCGGCAGAGCTCGACGAGATCGTCGTCGCCCGGCTCGAGCCCGGCGACTTGGCCGAGGACGCCGCTGCCGAACGTCTGGCCCGCGCGCTGCTCCCCGAGCCCGAGGCCGCGGGCCTGCGCATTGGCCGGGCGGCCACCGGACGGGTGAACCTGCACGCCACCGGCACCGGCGTGCTCGAGGTCGACGCGGCCCGCATCGACGCGGTGAACGCCATCCACCCGATGATCACCGTGGCCACGCTGCGCCCCTACCAGGCGGTCGCGGCGCGCAGCATGGCGGCGACGATCAAGATCATCTCCTACGCGGTGCCGGGCGAGGCGCTCGATGCCGCCTGCGCCGAGGCCGGCGGCGCGCTGCGCCTGCGCCCCGTGCGGGCCCGCACCGCCACCCTCATCGAGACCACCATCGGCAAGCCGCCGTCGCCCAAGGGCCACCGGGCGATGCGGGGGCGGTTGCAGCGCATGGGGGTCGAGCTCGGTGATCCGGTTGTCGTCCCGCACGAGACCGCGCCGCTCGCCGCCGCGATCGGCAATGCCACCTCCGACGTGGTGCTGGTGCTCACCGGCTCGGCCACCTCCGACCTGCACGACACCGCCCCCGAGGCGCTGCGTGCGGCGGGCGGCCACGTCACCCATTTCGGCATGCCGGTCGATCCCGGCAACCTGCTGTTCTTCGGTGCGCTGGGGGCGCGGCCGGTCATCGGCCTGCCGGGCTGCGCGCGCTCGCCGGCGCTCAACGGCGCCGACTGGGTCCTCGAGCGGATTCTCTGCGGGGTCGAGGTCACGCCGGGCGACATCATGGGCATGGGCGTGGGCGGCCTCCTGAAAGAGCCTCCCTCGCGCCCGCGCCCCCGCGAGGGCTGAGCGCAACCGCCAGCCAGGGGCCTCGGCAGGCGTTTCTTCTGGCCCCAAATATCCCGGGGGAGTCGCGCAGCGACGGGGGCAGCGCCCCCGAAAGATCCCGCCCTCGCAAGAGGCGCGGTGCCGGGTCTCCCAACCGACACATCTCAAGGCTCCAAAAAGAAAACCCGCCGGCGAAGCGGCGGGTTCGGTAATCGTGTCCGGTGACGAAAGGCCCGGGCTTACTTGGCGACGGGGCCGATCATCATGATCATCTGGCGGCCTTCCATCTTGGGCATGTTCTCGACCTTGCCCAGTTCCTTCACGTCTTCGGCGACGCGCTCGAGCAGCTCGCGCCCGAGGTTCTGGTGCGCCATCTCGCGGCCGCGGAAGCGCAGGGTGATCTTCACCTTGTCGCCCTTTTCGAGAAACTTCAGCACGTTGCGCATCTTCACATCGTAGTCATGCGTGTCCGTGCCGGGACGGAACTTGACCTCTTTGACCTCGATGATCTTCTGCTTCTTCTTCGCCTCGGACTCGCGCTTCTGCTGCTCGTACTTGAACTTGCCGAAATCCATGATCTTGCAGACAGGCGGGTTCGCGTTGGGCGAGATCTCGACGAGATCGAGCCCCGCCTGCTCGGCAAGCTCCATGGCACGCCGGGGCGTTTGGACGCCGAGGTTCTCGCCTTCGGCGCCGATCAGACGAATTTCCGGGGCCCGGATACGGTCGTTGACTCGGGGGCCGGTGTCGCGCGTGGGAGGCGCGTTGTGAGGTCTGCGGGCTATGGTATCGGTCCTTATTCCGTGAATGCTTTGAGCGTGCAAAATAAACTTGCAACGGCCCTGTTTCAAGCGCCAAATCCGCACCTGCAAGGGTCGATTTCCGTTGCCCGGCTGTTACGGAGCGGTTGACCGGCCGCTGACGGAGACCTGTCCGGGGCGGGCAGGCCAAAAGGTCGCGCGCTTTCGTGCAAAGCCGATATTGCGCCGAATCCACCGACCACGTTAAATCATGCAACCAGTTTCGAACATGGGGTGCCCGGGCGTGATGAGAAACGTCAAAAGACAACTTGTCTTCGTCCTGTCGCTGGCAGGAGCCTTCTGGATGCTGCTGGTGATTGCGGGCTGGCTGACGGATGATCAGACCTTGGTCCGGAATGGTGAAAACCAGTATGGCACCGTTCCGTCGACCGCCCTCTGCATCGGGCTGCTTTTCCTTGGCCTCGGTCTGACAACCCGGTCATGGCACAGGGCCCGGCCCGTCGCCATCGGAGCGGCGTTGACGGCCGCCGCCGTGGCCATGGGAAGCCAGATGCTGCTGCAGGTCGCCGCAGAGGGGCTCGATGATCCTGTTGCACTATCGTCGCGGGATTTCATGTCGCCGGCAACGAGCGTCGGGATCATGTTTGCGTCACTGACGCTGATGCTCAGCCTCGGGCCCGCGAGCCGCGCTGCTGGCTGCCTGCTGGCCGTGCTCGGCCTGTCCGTCTTCGTCGGGATCAGCCTTCTCAATCCCTTCGTCGTCGGGTCCATCTTCAACCTGCCGGGCTTGCAGGGGATGTCGTTCTACACCGCCGTCGCTCTCAGCATGTTCTTCCTGAACCAGCTGCTCTGGATCGATGCGCATCCCGCCGACGCCGCCCTGGAGGCCTGAGCCGGCGCCTTCCGTCGCGGTGCCCGGTCGCACGCGCAGGACCGGCCCGCGGCGCAACCGGCAGATCCCATGAAGAAAGAAAGGCCCGCACCGGGGGTGCGGGCCTTTCTCATCGCGTGTGGGTCCACGAGGGTCTCAGTCGAGAAAGGCTTTCTCGACCACGTATTGCTTGGGATCCGAGTTCGCACCTTCCTCGAGCCCGTAGCCTTCGAGCATTTCCTTGAGCTCGAGGTTGAAGGCGAGGTTGCCGCAGATCATCGCGCGGTCGGTCTCGGGGTTGATCGGCGCGACGCCGAGATCCTCGAAGGCCTCGCCCGAGCGCATCAGGTCGGTGATCCGCCCCATCTTCGCGCTCTCTTCGCGCGTGGTGGTGGGGTAGTACTTGATCTTCTTCCAGAAGCCCTCGCCGATCACCTCGTTGAGCAGCTCGTCGGTCTTGAGGCTCTCGATCAGATCGGCGCCATACTGCAGCTCGCCGGCTTCGCGGCAGGTGTGGGTGATGATGATCTCGTCGTAATCCTCGTAAGTCTGCGGCTCGCGCAGCAGCGAGGCGAAGGGCGCGAAACCGGTGCCGGTGGAGAAGAACCAGATCCGTTTGCCGGGCAGAAGCGCGTCATGCACCAGCGTGCCGACGGGCTTGGGCCGCAGGATGATCTGGTCGCCGGGCTGGATGTGCTGCAGCTTCGAGGTCAGCGGGCCGTCCTGCACCTTGATCGAGTAGAACTCGAGCTCCTCGTCCCAGGAGGGCGAAGCGATGGAGTAGGCGCGCAGCAGCGGCTTCTGCTTGCCGGTGTCGGGGTTCGGATCGCCCATCAGGCCGATCATCACGAACTCGCCCGAGCGGAAGCGCAGGCTCGCGGGCCGGGTCACGCGGAACGAGAACAGGCGGTCGGTCCAGTGCTTGACCTCGGTCACGGTCTGGGCGTCGGGCAGCACCATCTTCTTGGGCGCGTCGGCTTGGGTCGCTTGGGTGTCGGTCACGGGGCTCATCTCGGTCATGGCTGATCTCATCGGGTTCCGCCGGTCGTGCATACCGCAGAATTCGTTTGTAGACAAACGAAACCCGAGTCCCTTTCTAGAGCGTCATTGGTAGAATTGAAAGATGACTCAACCGCGCAGGCGGCTCTGGTAGTCGTGCTGCTGCCAATTCGCGCGGAACAGCCAGTCTTCCTCGGGCTGCCGGGCGGCAAGCTCGTCGGAAATCTCGACCTCGTCGAAGCCCGCGCGCCGCGCCATCGCATACTGGTCGGCGATCACGTGGCCCTTGGCACGCAGCCGGCCGCGGTAGCCGCGCAGGCGCAGCAGCCGCGCCAGCGTGAAGCCGCGCCCGTCGGAGAAGCTCGGGAAGTCGATCCGGACCATCTCGACCTGCGGCGCTATCTCCAGCGCGGCGGGATCGGTGTCGGAGGCCAGGTCGAGCGCGCTCGCGCTCTCGTAGCCCTGCGTCCAGTCGTCGGCCGTGAAGCCCTTGTCGGTCACGAGGATGCTCATGTGCTCGGTCCTTGTCTCACCATGCGGCCATTGACGAAATGGATGCCGCATTCCTCTTTCTGTTCGCCGCGCCAGCGACCGGCGCGGGGATCTTCGCCCGGCTTCACCGGCGAGGTGCACGGCGCGCAGCCGATGGACGGGTAGCCCCTGGACACCAGCGGATGCCGGGGCAGGCGGTTCTCGTCCATGTAGGCGCGCACGTCCTCGGGGGCCCAGTGCGCGAGCGGGTTCACCTTGATCCGGCCGGTCTCGTCCTCGAGCTCGAAGAACTCGAGCGCGGCACGGGTCGACGACTGGAAGCGCTTGCGGCCGGTGATCCAGCCGTCGTAGCCGTCGAGCGCCTGCTCGAGCGGCAGCGTCTTGCGCAGCGCGCAGCAGGCGTCGGTGCTGCGCTGGCGCAGGTCGTCGTCCGGGTCCTGGGCGTTCAGCACCGCCTCGTCGGTGCGGATCACCCGCACGTTCTCGAGGTGCAGCCGCTCGGCCACGTCCTGCTGGTAGGCCAGCGTCTCGGCGAAGAGCAGACGCGTGTCGATGAACAGCACCGGAGTCTTGCGGTCGATCATCGCCACGAGGTGCAGCAGCGCCACCGACTCGGCCCCGAAGGACGAGACCAGCGCGATGTTGCCGGCCTCGGGGTCGCGCAGCGCGCCCTCGAGCACCGACACGGCCCCGTGGTGACGGTAGCGTGTGTTCAGCGCATCGACGCGGGCGCGCAGGTCCGCAAGCTCCGCAGCGCTGCGCGCCGGGCTTCCGCCAGCGGCCGTATTTGCGGAAAGTTGAAAGGTCATGCGTCTAGGCTGCCCTTGCTTTTTTTCCGGCCTCCTCGCCGTAGAGCGCCGTCTTGAAGGGCGCCATACCGAGGCGTCGGTAGGTCTGCAGGAACGTCTCCTCGGGGCTTTCGCGATGCTCGAGGTAGGCGCTGACGATGCGTTCGATGGCGGGCACGATCTCCTCGGCCGAGAAGCCGGGCCCGGTGCGGGTGCCAAGGCTCGCGGTCTCGGTGGCGTCGCCGCCCAGCGTGATCTGGTAGTTCTCCACGCCCGCGCGGTCGAGGCCGAGAATGCCGATGTGGCCCACGTGGTGGTGGCCGCAGGCGTTGATGCAGCCCGAGATCTTGATCTTCAGCTCGCCGATGTCCTTCTCGGTCTTCAGCTCGTCGAAGCGGGTGGCGATCTCCTGCGCGATCGGGATCGAGCGGGCCGTGGCCAGCGCGCAGTAATCCATGCCCGGGCATGCGATGATGTCCGAGATCATGCCGATGTTCGCGGTGGCGAGCCCGTTGGCCTTGAGGATCTTGTGGATCGCCGGCAGGTCCGACTTGTGGACGTGCGGCAGCACCACGTTCTGCTCGTGACTGATGCGCAGCTCGTCGTGGCCGAAGCGGCGCGCGATGTCGGCCATCACGCGCATCTGGTCGGCGGTCGCGTCGCCGGGGGTTTCGCCATGCGCCTTCAGGCTGATCTGCGCGATGGCATATCCGTCCACCTTGTGCGCGGTCAGGTTGCTGTCGGCCCAGGCCTGGAAGACCGGGTCGGTCGCGTAGGCCGCGTCGAAGACATCCGTGGGCGCGTTGCGGAACGCCGGCGGCGCGAACTGCGCCTTGATCTCCTCGAAGAGCGCGAGGTCGGCACCGTTGAACGCCTGCTTGGTCTCTTCGAAGCGGGTCTCGACCAGCGAGCGGATCTCGTCGATGCCGTGCTCGTGCACGGTGATCTTGATCCGCGCCTTGTACTTGTTGTCGCGACGGCCGAGCAGGTTCCACACCGAGACGGTTGCCTCGACGAAGGGCAGCAGGTCGTCCTGCGGCACGAAGCTCGCGAGCTCCTTGCCGATCATCGGCGTGCGGCCAAGTCCGCCGCCCACCAGCACGCGGTAGCCGATCTGGCCGTTCTTCTCGACGACCTGGATGCCGATGTCATGCGCCTTGATGACGGCGCGGTCGTTCTCGGCACCGGTGACGGCGATCTTGAACTTGCGCGGCAGGAACTGGAACTCCGGGTGGTCGGTGGACCACTGGCGCAGCAGCTCGGCCACGGGGCGCGGATCGGCGACCTCGTCGGCGGCGGCACCGGCGAAATGGTCGGCAGTCACGTTGCGGATCGTGTTGCCCGAGGTCTGGATGGCATGCATCCCCACCTCGGCCAGCGCGTCGAGCATGTCGGGGATATCGCGCAGCTCGGGCCAGTTGTACTGGATGTTCTGGCGCGTGGTGAAATGGCCGTAGCCCTTGTCCCACTTCTCGGCCAGCAGCGCGAGCTGGTCCATCTGCGCGCTGTTCAGGGTGCCATAGGGCACGGCGACGCGCAGCATGTAGGCGTGCAGCTGCAGGTAGAGCCCGTTCATCAGGCGCAGCGGCTTGAATTCATCCTCGGTCAGATGGCCGGCGATGCGGCGTTCGACCTGCTGGCGGAACTGACGGTTGCGCTCGGCCACGAAGGCGGCGTCGAAGTCGTTGTAGCGATACATCTGGTCTTGTCTCCCGCAAATCCGCGTGGGGAATTTGCAAATCTTTCCGAGTGGGGTCTGCGCCGCTCAGGCGGTTTCCTGTTTGCCGTGGGCGTAGTTCGAGGGGCCCTTGGCCCGGAACGCCTCGCGGAAATGGGTGGGCTCGGGGCCCGCGTCGGTGGGCGCGACATCGGCGAGGTAGACGCCGACCGCCTCGGCGCTGCGCGCCTGTGCGGCGAGCAGGCGAACCTGCGCGACGGCCTCGTCGGTGAGCACTTCCGCCTCTTCGAGGCTGCGGACCCAGCGGTCGTCGGCGGCAAGGTAGATGACGTCACCCTCGAGCAACGCGTTGGCGGTGACGACTTTGGGTGTGAAGGCTTTGGGCATCAGGAGGTCTCCTGTCTTGCGTGCATTACCGCGCTGCGGCGTGTTCGGTGGCGCCACGGGCCGCGGCCTCGGCGGCGATGCGGCTTGCGACGCTCGCCTGAGGGGCGAGGCCGAGCAGCAGCACGGCGGGACCGTCGAGCGCGGCCGCGTCGAGATCGGCGGCCAGCGTGGCGAGCGTGGCGGGCAGGTGACGCTCGTCGGCGCGCGAGGCGTTCTCGACGACCGTCACCGGGGTGTCGGGGTGGGCGCCGTGCATCATCAGGCGGCCCTGCAGGAAGCGCGCGGCGCGCTTGCCCATGTAGATGGCGGCGACGGCACCGGGGCGGGCCAGCGTGCGCCAGTCCTGCTCGGCGAAGCCCTTCACGTCATGGCCGGTCAGCAGGCGCAGGTCGCTGTTGCGCCCGCGCTTGGTGAGCGAGACGCCCATGCCGGCCGCCGCGGCCGATGCGGCCGTCAGCCCGGGGGTGACGTGATAGGGAATGCCCGCGGCTTCCAGCGCCTGGGTTTCCTCGTCGAGCCGCCCGAAGATGCCGGGATCGCCAGACTTGAGCCGCACGACGCGGGCTCCGCCCAGCGCGTGCTCGATGATGAGGGCGTTGATCTCGTCCTGCTTCATCGAGGGGCCGAAGCCGCGCTTGCCGACCGGCACGAGCCGTGCGCTGTCGCCGGCCACGGCGAGGATGTCGGCGGGCACCAGCGCGTCGTGCAGGATCACGTCGGCACATTCCATCATCCGAACCGCCCGCATGGTGAGAAGCTCGGGGTCGCCGGGACCGGCGCCGACGAAGGCCACATGGCCCTGGCTCAGGAGGATGGGGGATCGTGCCATTGGGGGCAGCTCCGGTGTGGGTGAGTGTCCTCATGAATATAGAACGTTGTCCCCCTTTCTCGCTAGCCGGGGGCTTTCATTAAGACATTTGTTCCACCCCGGAGCCGTGGTATGGAACATCGTCTACGTGAGGCAGGATTAGGGGAAAACCGATGCAGCTCGACGCCACCGACCGGAAAATCCTTCGCGAACTGCAGCGCGACGCGGGACGTTCGCTCGACGAGATCGCCCGTGCCGTGGGGTCATCCAAGACCCCGGTCTGGAACCGGATTCGCAAGATGCGCGAGGCCGAGGTGATCGGTCCGCAGATCGTGGTGGCCGATCCCGACAAGCTCGGCTTCGAGGCCTGCTTCTTCGTGCTGATCCGCACCTCCGAGCACGATTCCGACTGGCAGACAAGGTTCCTGCACGCGGTGCGCTCGCGTCCCGAGGTGCTCGAGGCGCACAGGCTCGCCGGGGATATCGACTACATCCTCAAGGTGCGCGTGGCGAACGCCCGGGCCTACGATGTCTTCTACCAGGCGCTCATCTCGGAGGTGAAGGTGCACAACGTGACGGCACTGCTGTCCATGGAAGAGATCAAGGCGACCACGGCGCTGCCGGTCTGAGGCGTCAGCTTTCTTTGGTGCATTGTCGCGCCCGGTGGCATCGGGCAGGATGCGGCGCATGACCGAGACGAAAGACAAACCACGCGTGAGCATCACCTACTGCACCGGCTGCAACTGGCTGTTGCGGGCCGGATGGATGGCACAGGAACTGTTGCAGACCTTCGGAGAGGCGCTGGGCGGCGTGACGCTGGTGCCCGGTTACGGGGGTGTCTACGAGATTTCCGTCGACGGCACGCTCCTGTGGGAACGCAAGCGCGACGGCGGTTTTCCAGAGCCCAAGGAGATCAAGCAGCGGTTGCGCGACGTAATCGAACCAGAGCGCGACCTCGGGCATTCCGACCGCAAGAGCTGAGCACGGCCAGTCCCTCAGGTCGTGACGACCAGCGTCTCGAGCCCGTGAAAATGGTAAAGATCCGCATAGCGCGCGGGCTCGGCCAGCCGCAGGGTCGGGCATCGCTCGAAGAGGATGGGCAGGGCGGTCTGCAATTCCAGCCGGGCGAGCGGCGCACCGACGCAGAAATGCGGCCCGCCGCCAAAGGCATGGTGGGCAGTGCTGGTCCTTCCCGGGTCGAACCGCGCCGGGTCGGCGTGAACCTCGGGGTCGCGGCCCGCCGCCCCCAGCAACAGTGCCACCGTGTCGCCGCGCCGGAAGCGGTGGCCGAACACCTCGACCTCCTCGTAGGCGTGGCGGGTGAAAAGATGCAGCGGCGGATCGTGCCGCATGATTTCTTCGGTGACCGGGGCGGCGGTCTCGGCGGTGATGCCGTGGCCGGTCTCCAGCAGCGTCCGGATGCCGTTGCCCATGGTGTGCACCGTTGCCTCGTGTCCGGCGTTCAGCAACAGCACACAGGTGGCGATCAACTCGTCGGTCGAAAGCCGCTCTCCGGCCTCCTCCGCCGCGATGAGCTGTGACAGCAGGTCGTCGCCCGGGGTCCTGCGGCGGGCCTCGACGTAATCCCTCAGGAAGGCGCTGAACTCCGAGGCGGCCCGCGCGGCGTTGTCCTCGATCTCGCGTGTGCGGCGCGCCTGGTACATCGCGACCATGGCGTTCGACCAGCCGAGAAGCTGCGGCGCCATCTCGTCTGGCACGCCGAGAAGCCGCGAGATGACGATCACCGGCAAGGGCTGACAGAAGCGGTCGAGCAGGTCGAAGGGACCGTCGGGGAAGGCGTCGATCAGCGCATGGGACAGGGTCGCGATCTCGGGCCCCAGCCCGGCGATCCGCCGGGTGGTGAAGGCGCGCAGCACGAGCCCGCGCAACCGGGTGTGACGTGGCGCCTCGAGTTCGAGCATCGAGTGGTTCTCGATGGCGTAGAAGGGTGCGAGATGCGGCGGCACGGGCTGAGCGAGCTCGGCGGGGATCTCGCGTCCGAAGCGGCGGTCGCGCAGCAGCGCATGCACCGCGCGGTGCGAGGTGGCGCAGACGGTGTCATACTCGTCCCACCAGGCGAGATCGCCCGAGGCACGCATCCGGTCGTAGAACGGGTAGGGGTTCTGCACGAAGTCGGGATCGGTCGGGGACTGGGAAAAGCGCTGCATGGCCGTGACACTGCCCCGCCGGCAAACGGCTGGCAAGCGGATCGGCCGCGCTTCCCTGAGCGGCGGCGGCTTGCTATGTGGAACGCGATGGTTCCCGCATCCCGAAACCGCGCCGCGCTGATCGCGCTGGCTCTCGTCGTCACGGCGGCGCTGGCGCTGGGCGTCTGGCGGCAGGCCTACCTGCAGGGGCTCGACCCGCTCGCGGCACGGGGACAGAGCGACCTGGAACTGGCCTCTGACCGGCTTGTCACGCAGCTCCAGCGCTTTCGGGAATTCGCGGTGCTGACCGCCGATCATCCGGCGCTTGCCGCCCTCCACGAAGGAGGGTCGCGCGAAACGGCGGATGCCATGCTCCTGCGCGCGGCCGACCGGTCGGGCGCGGTGCTCGCGGCCTACGTGGACCGTAGTGGTGAGACACTTGCCGCCTCCGCGCCCGGCCTGCCGTCGCACGTTCTGCAAGCCGGCCCATTTGCGCGTGCCATGGACGGGGCGCTGGGCGTCTCGCACGGCGCAGGACCGAACGGCATCGACCGGGCCTTCTACTACGCCGCGCCCAGCTTCGGACCGGACGGGCGGGTGCGGGGCGCGCTGATCGTCGCCGTCGACGTGGCGGGTCTCGAACAGGACTGGCGCGGCTCGCTGCCGGCGGTCTTCTTCACCGATGCCTCGGGCGAGATTTTCGTGACCAACCGCTCCGAGCTGTTGGGCTGGCGAAAGAACGGCGACGCGCTGCTGAGCCCCGACGGCACGAGCTACGAGGTGACGCTGCGCCATCCCGGGGGGCATACCGTCTCGGTGCAGCGCCTGTCGTCCTACGTCCCGCCTCGCGCGCTGCGGCTCGAGACCGCGCTGCCGGTCATCGGCATGACTGGCGTGCTGCTGGCCGACGTGATGCCGACCATGCGCGTCGCGGCGCTGCAGTCCGCCGTGGTGACCTCGGTGGTGCTGTTCTTCGGGGCGCTGCTGTGGCTGGGGCTGGAACGGCGCCGCACGCTGGCCGAGGCCAACCTCGAGCTCGAGGACCGTGTTGCGGCCCGGACCCGGGCGCTCGAGCAGAGCAACGTCGCGTTGCGCCGCGAGATCGCCGAACGGCAGGAGGCCGAGGCCGCGCTGAAGCGGGCGCAGGCGGATCTCGTGCAGGCCTCGAAGCTGTCCGCGCTGGGCAAGATGAGTGCCGGCATCAGCCACGAATTGAACCAGCCGCTCATGGCGATCCGCAGTTTCGCCGAGAACGGCACCGCCTTCCTCGAACGCGGCAAGGCCGAGCGCGCCGCCGAGAACCTCGGGCGCATCTCGGACATGGCGAACCGCATGGGGCGCATCATCAAGAACCTGCGCGCCTTTGCCAAGGCCGAGCCCGAGCCCGCGCGGCGCGTAGGGCTGGCGGCGGTGGTGGAAAGCGCGCTCGAGGTGCTGGGGCCCCGTATTGCCGAGACCGGCACGCGGATCGACTGGCAGCGGCCCGAACGGGCGACCGTCGTGATGGCGGGCGAGGTCCGGCTGGGGCAGGTGGTGATCAACCTGCTGTCGAACGCGATGGACGCGATGGCAGAGTGCGAGACGCGGTGCCTCACCATCCGTATCGCCCGCGACGACTCGTTGGGAATGGCGTTTCTCACGGTACGCGACACCGGGCCGGGCATCGCCGACCCGTCGCGTATCTTCGATCCGTTCTACTCGACCAAGGAGGTCGGTGCGGCCGAGGGCATGGGCCTGGGCCTGTCGATCTCACATGGCATCGTCGAGGGCTTCGGCGGGCGGCTGCGCGGCGAGAACGTCGCGGGCGGGGCGCTCTTCACGGTGGAACTGCTTCAGGCGGAGGAAATGGCATGAGCGTGCGCAGGGTGCTTCTGGTCGATGACGACGCGGCGGTGCGCGAGGCGCTGGGCCAGACGCTCGAGCTTGCCGAGTTCGACGCGATCACCGCCGGCAGCTTCGTCGAGGCCAAGGACCGGATCGGCCCGCGCTTCGAGGGTGTCATCGTCTCGGACATCCGCATGCCGGGGCGCGACGGCTTCCACCTGCTCGACTACGCGCACGAACAGGACGCCGAGCTGCCGGTGATCCTGCTCACCGGCGAGGGCGACATCCCGATGGCGGTGCGGGCGATGTCTGCGGGCGCCTTCGACTTCCTCGAGAAGCCCTGCGCGCCGGCCGAGCTGATCTCGGTGATCGAACGGGCGCTGCGGACCCGTTCGCTGGTGCTGGAGAACCGCAGGCTCAAGGCCCAGCTCGAGACCGGCGACCCGGCGGCACGCATGATCTTCGGCATCTCGCCTCAGTCCGAGAGTCTGCGCGCGCAGGCTCGCGCGGCGGCACGGGCAGGCACCGACGTGCTCATCCGCGGCGCGCGCGGCTCGGGTATTCCCAAGGTCGCCGAGGTCGTGCACCTGTGTTCCTCGCGCGCCAAGGGAGCGTTCGAGAAGCGCTCGGCGGCGGGGCTCTCGCGCGACGACCTGTCGGAGCTGTGGCAGGGCTGCGCCGGCGGGACACTGTTCCTCGACGAGATCGGCCAGCTGCCGATGGACACGCAGATGGCGCTGCAGGATGCGCTGGAGGCGGGCGGGGCCCGTCTGATCGCGGGCACGGTCGAGGATCTCGGGGCCCAGGTCGAGGCGGGCGGCTTCTCGGCAGAACTCTTCTACCGGCTCGAGGTGATGCAGCTGCGCATCCCGGCCCTGTCCGAGCGCCCCGAGGACATTCCCGTGCTGTTTCGCCACTACGTCGCGCAGGCCGCCGAGCAGTCGGGCCTGCCCGAGCCGGAGATCGGCGAGGAGATGATCGCGGGGCTCATCGCGCGGGACTGGCCGGGCAACGCGCGCTCACTGATGTCGGCGGCGATGCGCTTCGTGCTCGGGCTTGGCGAGAAGGACGCGAGCGACGAGGGGCTCGGTCTCAGCGAGCGGCTGGCGCAGGTGGAGCGCTCGCTGCTGGCCGACGCGCTGCGCCGCACCGGCGGACAGGCGAGCGCCGCCGCCGAGATGCTGAAGCTTCCGCGCAAGACCTTCTACGACAAGCTGGCGAAATACGGGCTGAAGGCCGAGGCGTTCCGATAGCCGGCAGAATTTCGCCACAGCGCGGCGCGTCCGAACATTGGCGGGAACTACCTGGGCGGTGACGGATTGGTCCATGACGTCCACAGCCAGAGCCAGGATCGCCGTGAAAAAGCCCGACCCCAGCCAGTTCCGCAACCTTGCGTCCCGTTTCGGCAGTGCCGCCCGTCGTGGGGGCCACAAGGTCAAGTCGCTGTCGAGGGGGCCGGGATGGGGTGGCCGACATGGCCGAGGCAGACTGCCGCTGGTGTTAGGTGCGGCGCTTGGCATCCTGGTGGTTGGCGGTGCGGGCGCATGGATCGCCACGAAGCCCGATCTTGCCGCAGCTCAAGCCGCCATGCCTGCCGAGCTGGACTTCGAGGATGCGGTCGGCAACCCGCTGTACCTCGCCCATGGCGTGACCAGTGAATACGTGACGCTCGACCGCATTCCGGCGCATCTGCAGGAGGCGGTGATCGCCCTCGAGGACCAGCGCTTTCGCGAGCATGGCGGTGTGGACCTGCGCGGCATCCTGCGCGCCGGCATGCGCAACATGGTCTCGGACGGTATCGTCGAGGGAGGTAGCACGATCACGCAGCAGCTGGTCAAGATCAGCTACCTCACCCCCGAGAAATCCTACATGCGCAAGCTGCGCGAGGCGCGACTGGCGGCCCAGATGGAAGACAGCTTCACCAAGGACGAGATCCTCGAGGCCTATCTCAACCGCGTCTACATGGGCGCCGGGGCCACCGGGGTCGGGGCGGGCGCGCGGATCTACTTCGACACCTCCGCCGCGAACCTGTCGCTGGCGCAGTCTGCGGCGCTTGCGGCGATCATCCGCGCGCCGTCCGAGATCAATCCGTTCAGCGCCCCCGATGCGCTGCGCGACCGGGCGGCGCTGGTGCTGGACCTCATGGAGGATCAGGGCCGGATCGATGCAGGCGTGGCCAATGCCGCCCGTATCGAGCTTGCCACCATGTCACCGCAGCGTGGCCGGGCGCCCTATGGCGGCTGGTTCGCTGACTGGGTAAAAGGGCAGGCCGATGCGATGACCGCGACGCTTGACGGGGCCGTAACGCTGCGCACGACGCTGGACCCCGGCCTGCAGGTCGCGGCAGAGAACGCCGTGGCATCCGTTCTGGGAGACCGCGCCTATGAGGCGGCGCTCGTCGCGCTGCGCGGCGACGGCTCGGTTGCGGCCATGGTGGGCGGTCGCGACTACGCGCAAAGCGAATTCAACCGCGCCACCGATGCCCTGCGCGCGCCGGGGTCGACCTTCAAGACCTTCGTCTACCTCACGGCCCTGCAACGGGGCATGCGGCCCGAGGATGCGATCTCCGACCGTCCTGTAGACATCGACGGCTATGCTCCGCAGAATTTCGACGGCAAATTCCATGGCGACGTTGCGATGGCCGTGGCCTTCGTGGAGTCGATGAACGCCGCCACGGTCCAGCTTGCCCGGACCCTGGGCATTGACGCCGTGGCAGAGACCGCCCGCGCCCTTGGTATCGAGGCCGAGCTGAGCGAAACGCCCGCGCTGGCGCTTGGGGCGTCGGGGGTGACGTTGCTCGACATGACCGAAGCCTACGCGGCCATCGCCAGCGGGCGCGCGCCGGTGCAGGCGAGGGGGCTCGCCGGGGTGTCGGGGCGCGACATGGACTTCCATCCGTTCGAGTGGGGCGATCCCGAGCCCGAGGGGCGTGCCGCGCAGTTGCTGGAGCATCGCGGCACGATGACCGGCATGCTGCGCGCGGTGGTCACCGATGGTACCGGGCAGGCCGCCGGGGCCGTGCCGGGCGCCGTGGGCAAGACCGGCACCAGCCAGGATTACCGCGACGCGCTGTTCATCGGCTGGGCAGGGGATCTCGTGGTCGGCGTGTGGGTCGGCAATGACGACAACAGCCCCATGGACGAAGTGACCGGCGGCTCGCTGCCTGCCGAGATCTTCACGGCCTTCTTCCAGGGTGCGCCGGAGGAAGTCCCAGACGGCACTGCCGAACCCGAGGACGCCGCGCCCGAGATCGTTGCGTCGGACATGCCGAGCCCGCAGGCGCGCCCCGAAACACTCTCCGATCTTCCTGAACCAGCACGGGCCGTTGCAGCCCCGGCGCCTCGACCTTCGGCCAGCGGTGGTCGCTCTAGCGCGGTCGAGACGCTCCTGGGCCGGGCACTCAATGGTCAGCGGGTGTCGGCCCGCGACGTGGTAAATGCCTTGCAGCAGGACACGTCCGGCGGCGGGGCGCGTGCCGCAGGCAACTGCAACGTGTCGGCCTGCGAACGTGCCTACCGGTCGTTTCGCGCCTCGGACTGTACCTTCCAGCCCTACGGCAACCGCCCGCGCGAGCTTTGCACCCGCTGAGATTGGCGCGAGTCGGGGCAGCACTGTGCGGAAATCCGCACATATGCCGGTATGCGATGTGCGAAGTTTCGCACCGTTCGGGTCTCCGGTGTCGGGGCCGGAATGGTCGTCTGATGTTCATCTGATTGATAATATTGTATTTTAAGACATATCTTCACGCGCGCCTCGCATCCTCTTGATGCATTTTCTGCATGGCTGTCTTGTGTCTGGCGAAGGGCCCGCAGGGGAGCGGGTCCCGAACATCCAGACACTCGGGAGGATACCCAATGAAGACCTTTCTGATGACCGCCGTGGCTGCAGCAGCGCTGACCGCCGGTGCCAACGGAGCGATGGCCGCCTGTGACGACGGCGAGATCGTCATCAAGTTCAGCCACGTCACCAACACCGACAAGCACCCCAAGGGCATCGCCGCGTCGCTGCTGCAGGAGCGCGTCAACGAGGAGATGGACGGCAAGGCCTGCATGGAGGTCTACCCCAACTCGACGCTCTACAACGACGACCAGGTCCTCGAGGCGATGCTGAACGGCGACGTCCAGATGGCCGCGCCGTCGCTGTCGAAGTTCGAGCAGTTCACCAAGGTGTTCCGCATCTTCGACCTGCCGTTCATGTTCGTGAACATGGATGCCGTCGACCAGTTCCAGAACTCGGAAACCGGCCAGGCGATGAAGGAATCGATGGTCCGTCGCGGCCTGCTCGGCCTTGGCTTCTGGCACAACGGCATGAAGCAGATGTCGGCCAACAAGCCGCTCGAGGTGCCCGGTGACGCCGCCGGCCTCAAGTTCCGCGTGCAGCCGTCGGAAGTGCTCAAGGCGCAGTTCGAGGCGCTCGACGCCAGCCCGCAGCCGATGGCCTTCTCCGAGGTCTACGGCGCCCTGCAGACCGGCGTTGTCGACGGGCAAGAAAACACCTGGTCGAACATCTACGGCCAGAAGTTCTTCGAAGTGCAGGACGGCATCACCGAGACCAACCACGGTGTGCTCGACTACATGGTCGTGACCTCGGCCGACTGGTGGGACAGCCTGCCCGACGACGTGCGCGAGCAGCTCGGCACCATCGTCGACGAGGTGACTGCGGACCGCAACGCGGCCATCGCCGAGGTCGACGCAGAGAACCGTCAGGCGGTGCTCGATGCCGGCGCCACCATCCGCGAGCTCAGCCCCGAGCAGCGCGAGGCCTGGGTCGAGGCGATGAAGCCGGTCTGGGAGCAGTTCACCGACGACGTCGGCCAGGAGAACATCGACGCCGCGCAGGCGATCAACTCGCAAGTTCAGGGCTGATCCCGACGCCTTGACACGTCGGGTCCGGCTCCCGGGACAGGGGGCCGGACCTCTTCGCATATCCTGATGACATACCGGGGGCGGCGCCTCCGCGATCCATAGGGGGGACAGGATGTCCAGTCATTCGCACGGCCCGTCCATGCTGGGCCGCTTCGTGAACGAGTTCGAGGAGACGGCCATCGCGGTCATCCTCGGGCTGATGACGCTCATCACCTTCGTGAACGTGGTGCTGCGCTACATCTTCAACACCGGCCTGATCTGGGGCCTCGAGGCGACGACCATCCTGTTCGCCTGGCTCGTGCTCTTCGGCATCAGCTACGCCGTGAAGGTCACCGCCCATCTCGGGGTGGACGCGGTGATCAGCATCGTGCCGCACGGAGTGCGTCGGGTGTTCGCCATCGTCGCTGCTGTTGTTTGCATCTTCTACGCCGCGCTGCTGCTCAAGGGCGCCTGGGACTACTGGGCCAACTTCGCCAACCTGCCGCAGACCACCGGCCGCTGGTTTCCCACCGGCTTCGAGGAGATGAAACGCACCTCCTACCGCTCGTGGTACGAGGTCGTCGACATCCCGATGCCCGACTGGCTGCGCTTCATTGAACCGCTCATCAACTACGGCGACGCCTACGAGAAGCTGCCGCGGTTCATTCCCTACGCCATGCTGCCGCTCGGCGCCGCGCTGCTGCTCTTCCGCTTCATCCAGGCGGGCGTGCGCATCTTCACCGGCCGCCAGGACAGCCTGATCGTCAGTCACGAGGCCGAAGACGCCATCGATGACGTCGCCCACATGAACCGCGAGGACTGATCCAGATGGACGTGCTTCTTCTTTTCGTCTCCGTCGTGGGCCTGATGCTGATCGGCGTGCCGATCGCGGTCTCGCTCGGCCTGTCGTCGATCATCTTCCTGCTGGTGCTGTCGGACACCTCGCTTGCCTCGGTGGCGCAGAGCTTCTTCCAGGCCATGGCCGGGCACTACACGCTGCTGGCGATCCCGTTCTTCATCCTTGCCTCGTCGTTCATGTCGACGGGCGGCGTGGCGCGACGGATCATCCGCTTCTCGATCGCGCTTGTCGGTCACATGCACGGCGGTCTCGCCATCGCCGGCGTTTTTGCCTGCATGCTCTTTGCGGCGCTCTCGGGGTCGTCGCCGGCGACCGTGGTGGCCATCGGCTCCATCGTCATCGCAGGCATGCGGCAGGTGGGCTACAGCAAGGATTTCGCCGCGGGCGTCATTGCCAACGCCGGCACGCTGGGCATCCTCATTCCGCCGTCGATCGTGATGGTGGTCTACGCCTCGGCGACCGACGTGTCGGTGGGACGGATGTTCCTCGCAGGCGTCATCCCGGGCCTGATGGCCGGCACCATGCTGATGGCGACGATCTACATCATCGCCCGTGTGCGCAACCTGCCGAAAGGCGAATGGATGGGCTGGAGCGAGGTCTTTTCCGCCGGTCGCGAGGCGCTCTGGGGACTGTTCCTCATCATCATCATCCTGGGCGGCATCTACGGCGGCATCTTCACCCCGACCGAGGCCGCCGCGGTCGCCGCCGTCTACGCCTTCCTGATCGCGAACTTCGTCTATCGCGACATGGGGCCGCTCGCGGGCCGGGACGGTGCGCCGAACGTGCCGCTGATCCGCAAGCCCATCGCGCTGGTCACCGCGTTCTTCCACCGCGACACGCGCGACACGCTGTTCGACGCCGGCAAGCTGACGATCACGCTGATGTTCATCATCGCCAACGCGCTGATCCTCAAGCACGTGCTGACCGACGAGCAGATCCCGCAGCAGATCGCGGCGGCGATGCTCGACGCCGGCCTCGGCCCGGTGATGTTCCTGGTGATCGTGAACGTCATCCTGCTGATCGGCGGGCAGTTCATGGAGCCCTCGGGCCTCCTGGTGATCGTGGCACCGCTGGTGTTCCCCATCGCCATCGAGCTCGGCATCGACCCGATCCATCTCGGCATCATCATGGTGGTGAACATGGAGATCGGGATGATCACGCCACCGGTGGGCCTGAACCTCTTCGTGACCTCGGGCGTGGCCGGCATGCCGATGATGTCCGTGGTGCGCGCGGCGCTGCCGTTCCTCGCGGTGCTCTTCGTGTTCCTCATCATGGTGACCTACATCCCGGTGCTCTCGACCTGGCTGCCGACCACCTTCATGGGGCCGGAGATCATCACCCGCTGATCCGGTCACGGCGGCACGGGATGCCGCTGCCAGATCCCACGGCCCGCCTTCCTGTCCGGAGGGCGGGCCGCTTCGCTTTTCGGGCAGGGGCGGGCGGCACGCGGTTCGATTCGAAGGAGAAATTGGCGCGGGCCAGCGAAAGCGAGAACAATCCCGGAGAGGATCACGGGACTGTCGCCCGCAGGGTTGAGAGTAGGTCGGGGCAATGCGGGAACGCTTGCTTGACGCGTTAACAAAGTCTTAACGTTTCGCAGTTTCCCACACCGGATGGCCTGTCATGCCCTATTACAGCTTCGACGCTCTTCTTCTTGAATGGTATTTCGATGGCGGTCTCGCACCCGAGATCGACCTCAGCAGCCAGACCCTCGAGATCGGGACCATCGGCAACTGGGATTTCTCCATAGACCCCGAGCAGAGCACCCGGGTGCTCGGATCGGACCTCAGTCTTGCGGGCGCGGCGACCCTCTCGGGCTGGCTGACCGAAGTGGCGATCACCGACGGCGGGACTACCGTCGACATCGGAGAGGTCGGCACCCGCCTGTCGATCAGCGAAAACACCTGGATCTGGGGCGACAACGACCAGTTCGAGGCGAATTTCCTCGTGGTCTCCTACGGGCTCGCGGCCGATCCCGATACCTATAACTACGCGATCATCCAGCTTGGGGGCGACGCGCTGTCGGAGAACATGTCGGCTGCAGACGCCAACGATCTCTGGGGGCAGGTCTCCGGGCTGAACGTCGATCTCGACCCGGTCGATCCGGCAGATTTTCCCGACGCCTACGACCTCGACGCACTCGCCGATTCCTACGCGCCGGATACCAACCTCATCATCGGCACAGACGGCGGCGACCTGCTGCAGGGCACCGCCGGCGACGATGTCATCTGGGCGCTCGACGGGCCGGACCGTCTCGAAGGCGGCGCGGGCAACGACACGCTGCTCGGTGACAGCGGCTCCGACAGCATCCTTGCGGGCGATGGCGATGACGTGGTGCTCGGCGGCGACCGGGGCGACGTGATCGCGGCCTCGAACGGCGACGACACGGTGTTCGGCGAGGGCGGCAACGACCAGATCGGCGGCGGCGAGGGCAGCGATTCGATCGAGGCCGGCGACGGCAACGACATCGTCGGCGGTGGCGGCGGTGACGACATCATCCTTCTCGGGTCGGGCGACAACGTCGCCTCGGGCGGCGCCGGCAACGACCTCATCATCGACGAGGCGGGCGACTCGACCATCGGCGGAGTGACCGGCGACGACACGATCAACGGCGGCTCGGGCGACGACAGCCTCGGCGGCGGCGCCGGCCAGGACCTGATCTTCGCGGGCAACGGCAACGACGCGGTGGGCGGCGGCTATGGCGCCGACACGATCTACGGCGAGGGCGGCGACGACTACCTTGGCGGCGGCGCGGGTCACGACCTGTTGCGCGGCGGCGCCGGCGACGACACGCTCAACGGCGGTTTCGGCTCGGACACGCTGGTGGGCGGCGACGGAGCGGACGTCTTCGTGTTCAACGTCTTCGACAGCCCGGAAACCGATACCGTGCTCGATTTCGAACTGGGCACCGACGTGCTGACCTTCGTGGGCTTCGACGGTGGGTTCGAGGATCTGACGTTCCAGAAATTCGACACCTACGGGCCGCTCTTCATCACCGCCGGCGACCTGACGATCTCGCTCGACAGCGGCGCGGGCGAGCCGGCGCTGTTTGCCGGTGACATGACGGCGGACCTGTTCAACTTCGTCTGATTGCAGCGCATCGCCCCGAAACGAAAACGGCCGGACAGATTGTCCGGCCGTTTCCATGTTCAAACATTCGAAGGGCGTCTCAGCCGTTCAGCGCCTCGATGATCGGCACGAAGTCCGACGCCTTCAGCGAGGCGCCCCCGACAAGCGCGCCGTCGACATTTGAGACCGCAAAGATCTCGGAGGCGTTGCCGGGCTTCACCGAGCCGCCGTAGAGCAGGCGGACCGAGCGGCCGACGCCTTCGCCGAACCGCTTCTCGAGGCGGGCGCGCATGAAGTCGTGCACCTCGCCGATCTGGTCATTGGTCGGAACCTTGCCGGTGCCGATGGCCCAGATCGGCTCATAGGCCACCACGAGGTTATGACCGGTTGCGCCGTCGGGGATCGAGCCGGCGAGTTGGCCGCCGATGATGTCGAGGGTGTTCGAGGCCTCGCGCTCGTCGAGGCTTTCGCCGACGCAGAGCACGACGCTCAGACCGGCCTCCCACGCGGCGGCACATTTTGCCCGCACGTCCTCGTCGTGTTCGTCGTGGTCGGTGCGGCGCTCGGAGTGGCCGAGAATCACGTAGCTTGCGCCCACGTCCTTCAGCATCGTTGCCGAGATATCGCCGGTGTGGGCGCCCGAAGCTGCCGCGTGGCAGTCCTGACCGCCGATGGCGATTCCCGACGCGGCGCCGGCTGCGGCGGCGACCAGTGTGGCGGGCGGGCAGATCAGCACTTCGGCGTCGCCCTTGGCGGCCTCTTCCATGCCGGAAAGCTCGGACAGCGCCTCGGAGAGGCCGTTCATCTTCCAGTTTCCGGCGGCGAGTTTCTTGCGCATGGTCACTCCCTTTGTCGCGTCGCGCCCATCATCGGGGGCCGCGCGGCAACGTCAAGGTGCCGCGGGAGAGTTTGCGCGAACAGGTCTGCTGTCAGAGGTCGCCGCGCTCTGCCTGAAGCTCTTCGACGTCCTTGAACTTGATCGATTCGCCGCAACCGCAGGCGTCGGCCACGTTCGGGTTGTTGAAGTGGAACCCGGATTCGAGCAGCGACGTCTGGTAGTCGATCTCGGTGCCGAAGAGGAACATCTGTGCCATCGGCGCGATCATCACGCGCGCACCGTCCTGATCGACGATCTCGTCGTTCTTGTCCGCCTCGTCGACGAACTCCATGGTGTATTCCATGCCGGCGCAGCCGCCCTTCTTGACGCCGATGCGCAGCCCCGCGCGTCCATCGCGCTCCATCAGCTTGCGCACCTGTGTCACGGCGGCCGGGGTCATGGTGACGGCTTGTTTGCCTGGAATGCCGAACATGCGTTGTCTCCTTGTCGAACCGGGAATCTAAGCATTCGGGGCAGATGACACAAGCGGGCGTGCAGGGTTTCCCGCGACCGTGGTGCCGGGCGCGACGTCGCGGGTCACCACGGCGCCCGCACCGATCACCGCGTCGTCGCCCACGGTGACGCCCGGCAGCAGGATCGCCGCGCCGCCGATCCAGCAATTGCGGCCGATCGAGATCGCCCGGCCGAACTCGCGCCCCGAGGCGCGGGTCTCGGGGTCGCGCGGATGGTCGGCGGTGAGGATCTGCACCGCCGGGCCGACCTGCGTGCCGGCGCCGATGCGGATCGCGCAGACATCTAGCAGGACGCAGCCATAGTTGAGAAAGACCCCGTGCTCGATGTGGATGTTGTAGCCGTAATCCACGTAGACCGGCGCCCGCACCGCGGCATCGGCGGCGCAGCTGCCGAACAGCGCCGCAAGCAGGTCGCCGCGCGCCGCGTCTCCCATGATCGTGTCGTTGTAGGCCCGCATGAGCGATTGCGCCCGTTTGCGGTCTGCCACCAGCTCGGAGTCTCCGGGCAGGTAGAGCTCGCCGGCGATCATCCTGTCCTTCTCTGATGCCATGCGTTCCTCCGGCTCCCGCTCACGGGCGAGCGTGACCGAGAGCAGGGGCGGGCGCAAGGATCAGGTCGACTGCGCCGGTGTGACCTCGGGGAAGACGGCCGTGGCGCCGTCGTCGAGTTCGCGCGCAACCTTGAGCAGTTCTTCGCGCATCTCGCATGCGAGGGTCCAGGCGACATTCGGGTCGGGGCAGGGCACCATGAAGAGCGCGGTCTGGCCGAACACGTCGTGCTCTGTCACGTAGACGCCCTTGCTGTCGTCGCGGTCCGGCACGAGCTCCATGCCTTCGATGAGTTCGTAGTATTTCTCGCGCAGCGGGGTGACGTCGGCCCGGTGTGACAGCCTCAGTTCGATGAGCTCGATCATGAAGTGATCGGTCATGGTCCAGTTCTCGAACGGCTCGGCCACGAAGTCCACGACCGGCACGACCAGACGCTTGCCGGTCCAGATGCGAAGCTGCACGAAGGTGAAGTGAATGCGCTCGACGGTGCAGTAGCTGCCGCGGAAAATCAGCTTGTCGCCGATGCGCGCCGACTTGTTGAGCGCGATCTGCAGCGACGCCATGATGTTGGTCAGAACGTTGCGCCCGGCATAGGCGAGAATGATCGTCGCGGTGCCCGCAGACGCCAGCAGCGAGATCCCGAGCGAGCGCATGACGCTGGCCTCGCTGATGGTGATGCCGGCCCCGATCAGCACGACGATCACGATCACGGCGCGCCGGAGAGCCGAAATCCGCGTCGCGATGTTGCGACGCTGCTCCATGCCCTCGCCCATCTCGGACAGCTTCTCGTCGTCGAAGTTGACGAGCCGGGTCAGGATCACGTCGGCCACGTTGACGATCATCCAGAGCGCCGCCACGACGAAGCCGAGGATGATCAGTGGTGACAGGACCGTGTCGATCCGTCCGGAGAAGACGAAGACCTTGCTGGTCAGCAGAGACAGCGTGAGCGTGGTCACGGCCAGGGTGATCGGCGCCCGCAGCGCAACGAGCATCGAAGTTGGCGAGTCGCGGTGGGTCCGGTTCAGACCACGCGACATCAGCTGATTGGTGACATAGGCGACGAGCCCGGTCACCAGCAGGACCAGCGGAAAGCCGACGACCTCCCACCAGCGCAGGCCCCAGAACGCCCGTTCGCGAAGAGGCTGCGGCAGCATCTTCTCAAGCTCCGTCGGCCCGTAGGCTTCGGCCAGTGCCGGTAGTGCCTTCACGGTCTGCTGCGAGACCAGCCACACGGGCTCACCAACCGCCGGCTTGACGCGGTTGATGCGGATCGGCACCGGCCGGTCGCCCAGCTTCACGTACCACAGCAGGAGCGAACGGCGCGGCTCGCCGGCCATGGGGGCATCCGCGCTGCGCGCATCCACGCCATCGGGGCGGTCGCGCAGGTCGTACCAGTCGATGATGATCTTCCTGTCGAGCAGCGTCGCGAACTGCTCGGCGCGCTCGGGGCCGACTTCGGCCTGTTTCGACGGCTCGACCGAAGAAAGGTCGAGCATGTGCGCCGCGCCGTCCCAGTCTTCGGCATCGGCACGAAACATGAAGCTCTCGAGGCTCGACCGCGGGGTCGAACGGTCGATGTTCCGGGGCGCGTCGGCGAGTCCGGGATTGACCAACTCGACCTCGTACCAGCGGCCGATGCCGGGATCGGAGCCCGATTGAGCGTTCGCGGCCTGGGTCATCCACAGGGCGCCAAGCGCGAATAGGAGAATCTGAATATAGCGCAGCATCGCCCATAAACGGCGGATGTGGCGCTTCTGTTCCGCCGCCGGCGTGAAATTCTGCGAAAGGGGCCGCGACCCCCGTCGTCGGCCCCGTCAGCGGGTTACATGAAGCCCAGTTCGAGCCGGGCTTCGTCGGTCATCATGTCCATGCCCCAAGGCGGATCGAAGACCATGTCCACGTCGACGTCCTTCACTCCCGGGACGGCGCCCACGGAATCCTGAACCCAGCCCGGCATCTCGCCGGCAACGGGGCAGCCCGGCGCGGTGAGCGTCATGGTGATCTTCACCATGTTCTCCGCGTCGATGTCGATGGTGTAGATCAGCCCGAGGTCGTAGATATTCACCGGGATCTCGGGATCGTAGACCGAGCGGCAAGCCTCGACGGCCGCGGCGTAGAGCGGGTGCTCGGTACTGGAGGGCGCGATAAGCGGTGCGCCTTCGAGCGGTGCGTCTTGCATGGCCAGTCCTCTGTCTGCTGTCTGCCTGTAACCTGAGCGATTATATAGGAAATGAGCCCGCTCGCGTAAAGGCCGGCCGGTCCGGATCACCCCAGATAGCGTTCGACCCAGTCGCGCACGTCCTCGAGCCGGCCGCGAGCCACCGGGACCGAAGTGCCATCGGTCAGCCAGAGCACCGGTTTTCCGTCCTCACGGCCAAGCTCGCGCACCGAGCTGCGGGAGACCCACCAAGACCGATGAGGTTGCAGGCCGTCGTCAGGGCATGTCTGCGCCACGATATCGGACAGTCGCGCCCGATGGACCTGCGTGCCGTCGGTAGTCCGCAGATGCACGTGATGCTCGCGCGCCTCGATCACCGAAATCTCATCGAAGGCCAGCGTGGCGCCGCCGACGTGCAACACCCTTGCGTCCTGCTGCGATGTTTCCATCTCCGGACCCCCACTGCCGGCCGCAGGTTGCTCGGACTGTTCGAGAATGCGCGGCAGAACGAACCGCTGATAGATTGTTTCCAGCACCAGAACGGTCAGCGCGATATAGGCGACCCGCCCGATGACGATGGCGGATGCCTGCGCGTTCGAAAAGGCGTCGAGGACGTTTTCGACAACGACCAGGGTCGGTACGAAGGCGCCGATTGTGAGAAAGGGCCAGTAGAACGCCGGCGTGGGAAATAGCCTGCGAAGGCTTGCCAGGAGCAGGATCAGGGCCGTTTGATGCGCCAGGTAAAGGCCGAAGGCGCCGACCCATGTGGCAACGTATACGGGCAACGACAGTGTTCCCGTCAGCTCTGCCGGATCGGTGGCGAGCAGAATCGTCAGTGACAGCCCGAAGTATCTCCACGACAGGCGATGGCGGAAAAGGTCCATGAATTGCGCAGCACTGATCTCGATCCGTTCGAGCGTGCTCGCGCGCAAATTGAGGTCGAGATGCAGGACTCCAGACAACGGTGCAACTTTCCGAAAAGACGAAACAGCGGACGAATGCCCGCAATTTCATGATGTTTCAAGACCTTCTGATGCTTAATGGCGTCAGCGACGCGGGCAACGCAAAATCACGCGTTGCAGTTGCGCCTCAATTGCGACGCCACGTCGAAATGCAGTCGTTCATATATATACGCGAATGTGTTACGCCTTGGTTTAGCGGCGCGTTCGTTTGCGCTCCATGAAAGCCGCTCGGGGGGATCAGGTCGAATTCAACGTGGTTTTCTTGGGGTGGAGCCAGCAGCAGACTGCGAGCTTCCGCGACCGGGGATGGGTTGTCGAACTGGACGATGCGACGCCGTGCAGCCGAACGGGCGCATCGAAGCGCCACTGTCTGCACCGCTTCGGTGCAATGAGTGACATGGCCGTCGCGCAATCTGCACGGCCGCCGCGATGGGGTGGGTAACGAACTGGGGGAGTTTCCTTGACACACAATTGCGAGAAATTGCTGGAGGAGTTGCTCGGTGCGGCTCTGGCGCTGTCCGGCAAGGGGAGTGCGGCTGCCCTTCTGCGGACCGCCGCGGCACTCACGGAACGGGCAGGCTACGAGGCCGCACGCAACGAATCCCGTGCGAGCGTCACGCGAATGATGTTGCTTTCCGCGGAACTCGAAGGATTGGCAACGACCCTGACGAGCCCGGTCGACGGCGAAAACCCTTCTGCCGACGCGCGCCTTTCAAGGGCCAAACAGGAGCTAGCGGCAAAAGTCCGGGGCGACGGCTACGCGCGCTAGGCCTTCCGTCAGGTCATCGCGTGCCACGTTCAGGCTGCAAACGGCGAAAAGTGCCCTCAGCGCGGCCGGATCGCGCCGTCGCGGCTCGGGCGCTGCCAGCAAGATGCTTCCGCAAAACCTTGCCGCTGAAGGAGAATTCGATTTTGCGCCCGCGCTGGCGGGGTCGTTCCGAGCCCGCCTGAAGGGGCTCCGCAAATTTCTTGAAAAAATGCGCAGGTCGGGGTGACGAAAGCGCTTGACGGGGCAAAGTCCCCCGCCTAGAAGGGCCTCCACATTCGGGGCTGCACCCCGGAGGCAGTGAGCGGTTGTAGCTCAGATGGTTAGAGTACCGGCCTGTCACGCCGGGGGTCGCGGGTTCGAGCCCCGTCAACCGCGCCACCACTGCCCCGATGCACGCTCCGGCTGGAAAAGCNTTCGATTTTGCGCCCGCGCTGGCGGGGTCGTTCCGAGCCCGCCTGAAGGGGCTCCGCAAATTTCTTGAAAAAATGCGCAGGTCGGGGTGACGAAAGCGCTTGACGGGGCAAAGTCCCCCGCCTAGAAGGGCCTCCACATTCGGGGCTGCACCCCGGAGGCAGTGAGCGGTTGTAGCTCAGATGGTTAGAGTACCGGCCTGTCACGCCGGGGGTCGCGGGTTCGAGCCCCGTCAACCGCGCCACCACTGCCCCGATGCACGCTCCGGCTGGAAAAGCGCGGTTGTAGCTCAGATGGTTAGAGTACCGGCCTGTCACGCCGGGGGTCGCGGGTTCGAGCCCCGTCAACCGCGCCACTTTTCCTCCCCTAGGTCCGAGGACATGTCAGCAAGGCGCCACCGGCGCCCGGCCCCGATGCGCCACGCGTGCCGGACCGGCGCACTGTCCTGCCCTTCTCCGGTTCCACAAATACCTCGGGGTGAATGGCCCGCAGGGCCAGAGGGGCAGAGCCCCTGACTGCGATACCCCGAAGCGGACGCAGCTTTCAGCCTGCTTGAGATACGCGCGCAGCCGCGCTAAACCGCGCCGGATCGCGCCACCCATTCCCGATTGGACCCAGACCATGAAATTCCTCGATCTCGCCAAGGTCTACATCCGCTCCGGCAGCGGCGGGAAGGGGTGCATCTCCTTCCGGCGCGAGAAGTATATCGAGTATGGCGGTCCCGACGGCGGTGACGGCGGTCATGGCGGCGACGTCTGGGTCGAAACCGTGGACGGGCTCAATACTCTCATCGACTTCCGCTACCAGCAGCATTTCTTCGCCGAGAACGGGCGCCCCGGCATGGGCCGTCAGCGCACCGGCAAGGACGGCGAGGACATCGTGCTGCGCGTGCCCGTGGGCACCGAGATCCTCGACGAGGACGAGGAAACCGTGATCGCCGACCTCACCGAGCTCGGCGAGCGGGTGCTGATCGCCAAGGGCGGCAACGGCGGCTGGGGCAACCTGCACTTCAAGACCAGCACCAACCAGGCGCCGCGTCGCGCGAACCCGGGCCAGCCCGGCGTCGAGCGCACGATCTGGCTGCGGCTGAAACTCATCGCCGACGTCGGCCTCCTTGGGCTGCCCAACGCCGGCAAGTCGACCTTCCTCGCCGCGACCTCGAACGCGCGGCCCAAGGTCGCCGACTATCCGTTTACCACGCTGCATCCGAATCTCGGTGTCGTCGGCGTCGACGGCAAGGAATTCGTTGTCGCGGATATCCCCGGCCTGATCGAGGGCGCGCACGAGGGGCGCGGCCTGGGCGATCTGTTCCTCGGCCACGTCGAGCGCTGCGCGGTTCTGCTGCATCTCGTCGACGGCAGTTCCGGCACGCTGCTCGAGGACTATGACACCATCGTCCACGAGATCCGCGAATACGGGTCCGGGCTCGCCGACAAGCCGCGCGTGCTGGTGCTCAACAAGGTCGACACGATGGACGACGAAGAGCGGGCCTTCCTGCGTGACGAGCTGGAAACCCATTCCGGCGAGAAGGTCCTGCTGATGTCCGGGGCCTCGGGCGAGGGCACGACCGACGTGCTGCGCGCGCTGCGCGCCCATATCGAGGAAAAGCGCCTGCGCGACGCGCCCGAGGACGACAGCGAATGGCAACCCTGAGCACGGCGCAGCGCCTGGTCGTCAAGATCGGCTCGGCGCTGCTGGTGGACAAGCAGACCGGCGCCTTCCGCGGAGACTGGCTGCGCTCCATCGCCGAGGACATCGCCCGCATCCGGGCACGGGGCACCGACGTCATTCTCGTGTCCTCGGGCTCCATCGCGCTCGGGCGCGGCATCCTGAAACTGCCCGCCACGACGCTGCCGCTCGAACAAAGCCAGGCCGCGGCCGCCGTCGGCCAGATCCGCCTCGCGCGAGAATGGGAAGACGCGCTCGTGCCGCACGGGATCACCACGGCACAGGTTCTGGTGACGCTCGAGGACAGCGCCGACCGGCGCCGCTACCTCAACCAGCGCGCCACGATGGAGACGCTGCTCGGCTTCGGCGTGGTGCCCATCGTCAACGAGAACGACACCATTGCCACCGACGAGATCCGCTACGGCGACAACGACCGGCTCGCGGCGCAGGTCGCCGTGACCGTGGGCGCCGACCAGCTGATCCTGCTGTCGGACGTCGACGGTTTCTATTCAGCCAACCCCTCCGAAGATCCCTCGGCCCACCGTTACGAGGTGATCGACAGCATCACCCCCGAGATCGAGGCGATGGCCGGCGACGCGGGCAGCGGCCTGTCGAAGGGCGGCATGAAGACCAAGCTGCTCGCGGCCAAGACCGCCACGGCGGCGGGCTGCGCCATGGCGATCACCGAGGGCTCGGTGCTGCATCCGCTGATGGCGCTCGAAGCGGGCGCCAATGCCACGTGGTTCACCTCGCGACTCGATCCGCATGCGGCGCGCAAGCGCTGGATCGCCTCGATGAAGCCCTGCGGCGAGGTCACCCTCGACGCCGGCGCGGCACAGGCGATGGCGGACGGGCGGTCGCTTCTGCCCGTGGGCGTGATCGCGGCGCACGGAAGCTTCGGGCGCGGCGACCCGGTGGTGATCCGTGACCCCCAGGGAGCCACGCTGGGGCAGGGGCTGTCGCGCTACACCGCCGAGGAAACCCGACTGATCGTCGGGCGCCATTCCTGGGAGATCGAGGAAGCGCTCGGCTACCCGGGACGCGCGGTTCTCATTCATCGCGACGACATGGCGCTCTGAGCCACACCGGCGGTGAGGAGCAGGCGAAAGGTGGGTTGAACACCTACCCTACGAGGTTGCGCGCCGTTCAGCGGACAGTGCGGAGCGGGGTGCATTTCGACCCTGTCGTCGCCGCCGGACCGTCGCTATAAGGGGGCTCCTTGCAACCGCACCAGATGGGTGAACAGCGATGAACGACATGAGCGACATTCCCGCCGTCATGACCGAAATCGGCCGCCGGGCAAAGGCTGCCGCCGCAGAGCTCGCCTTCACCCCGCCAGAGCGGAAGACGCAGGCGCTCGAGGCTGCCGCCGATGCGGTCTGGGCGAACCGCGGCGCGATCGTCGAGGCGAACGCCCAGGATCTCGACTTCGGCCGCGACAAGGGTCTGAGCGACGCGATGATGGATCGCCTCACGCTCACCGAGGACCGGATCGCCGGCATCGTCGAGGGGCTGCGCGCGATCGCCGCCCAGCCCGATCCGGTGGGCCAGGTCATCACCGAGTGGGACCGCCCCACGGGGTTGCACATCAAGCGGGTGCGCACGCCGCTCGGCGTGGTCGGCGTAATCTACGAATCCCGGCCCAACGTGACCGCCGACGCCGGCGCGCTCTGTCTCAAGTCGGGCAACGCGGTGATCCTGCGCGGCGGCTCCGAGAGCTTCCATTCCAGCCACGCGATCCACGCCTGCCTGGTCGAGGGGCTGCGCGCCGCCGGCCTGCCCGAGGATGCGATCCAGCTTGTGCCGACCCGCGACCGGGCGGCGGTGAGCGCGCTGCTGACCATGACCGACTACGTCGATGTGATCGTGCCGCGCGGCGGCAAGGGGCTTGTCGGTCTGGTGCAGCGCGATGCGCGGGTGCCGGTCTTCGCCCACCTCGAGGGCATCGTGCACGTCTATATCGACGTCTCTGCCGATCCGGACAAGGCGCTGAAGGTGGTGATGAACGCCAAGACCCGCCGCACCGGCATCTGTGGCGCGGCCGAATGCTTGCTGATCCATCGCGACGTGGCCGAAACCCTGGGGCGCGACGTGATTCGCGCGCTGATCGACGCCGGGGTCGAGGTGCGCGCCGATGCGGCGCTGCAATCGGTCGAGGGCACGGTGCCAGCCTCTGACGACGACTGGGGGCGCGAGTATCTCGACCGGATCATCGCGGCCCGCGTCGTCGAGGACGAGGACGCGGCGATTGCGCATATCCGGCAGTATGGCTCGGATCACACCGACTGCATCCTCGCCGAGAACGAGGCCGCCATCGACCGCTTCATCGAGCGGGTCGACAGCGCCATCGTGATGGTCAACGCCTCGACGCAGTTCGCCGACGGTGGCGAGTTCGGCATGGGTGCCGAGATCGGCATCGCCACCGGCAAGATGCATGCGCGCGGGCCGGTCGGGGCCGAACAGCTCACCTCGTTCAAATACGTGGTGCGTGCCGACGGCGCCGTTCGGGCGTAACCCTGCGGCGTCAGGCGATCTCGATCGAGGCTGCCGCGTCGCCGAATTGCGACGTGAGCTTGCGCCCGCGTTCGGGCGCAAGCATCGCGAGGCAGGCGAACTGGACGCGCGCGGCACTGAGGTCGGGCGGGATCTGGGCCGTCTCGAGCATCGACCAGAGGACCGGTTCCGTCGCAAGGCGCTGTCCGGTTGCGGTGATGCGCCATCGGCCCCCGGACTCGGTGATCTGGACCCGACCGCCGAGGGGCAGCGCGGTCTCGCAACAGAGCGCGGCAAGGCAGGCCAACTGCACATCGGTGCGCTGGCTGTCGCCCTGCACCTGCCAGTCCATCTGCAGCCGGCTGCCGAGGCAGTAGTCGGAGAGAAGTTTTGCCGCCTCCCGCGCGCTGACCTGCTGATCGAGCGAGGCATGGCCGAACGCCACCCGGAAAAGGTTGATCCGCGCCGTGGCCGACGCGCAGCTCTGCTCGATCAGGCCGATCTCGTCGGGGCCCGGCGCGCCCGCCAGCGCGATCAGCTCGAGCCCGTTCGAGATGGCGCCCACCGGGCTGACGAGATCGTGACAGAGCCGCGACCCTACCAGAGTGGCTATTCTCGCACTATCGTTGGACATCGAAAGCTCCTCAAGGACATCAGGGCACATGGACGAACTCAACGCGTTACTCGAACCCGGCATGCTTGTCATGCATCCCGAACGGCCCGACTGGGGCACCGGTCAGGTGCAATCCAACATCGCCGGCCGCATCACCGTCAACTTCCGCGAGGAAGGCAAGGTCGTGATCGACGGAAGCCGTGTCACCCTGATGCCGGTGATCGAGGACTAGGGCTAACCGCCAGTGGTTTACGAATGGTTAACGCGTAGGGGGCTGGCGCGGGCGCAGGGGATGGCGTGCCTCGCAAAACCGGTTTTCCTCGTGGCGTCAGGGCAGTAAGAACGGCTTACCGGCAGAACGGGAGACGACATGGCGCTGGACGAGACGAAGTTCACGGTGCGGCTGGCCCGCGACGAGGCCGATCTCGTGGCGGCGCAACGTCTGCGCTACGAGGTCTTCGTCGAGGAGCTGGGCGGCTCCGGCGCGATGGTCGACCACGAGGCGCGGCTCGAACGCGACCGTTTCGACCCGTTCTTCGATCACCTCATCCTGACCGACGGGTGTCGTGACGATGCCGTCGTCGGTGTCTACCGGCTGCTGCGCGACGACCAGGCCAGGGCGGCCCGGCAGTTCTACTCCGAGGACGAATACGACCTGGCGCCCCTGAGGACCTCGGGGCGCAGGCTGCTGGAGTTGGGGCGATCCTGCCTGCATGCGGACTATCGCGGCGGCACCGCGATGATGCACCTCTGGGCTGCGCTCGCCGACTACGTCGCCGAACATGGCATCGAAATCCTCTTCGGCACGGCGTCCTTCCACGGCACCGACGTGCGCCGAATTGCCGAGCCGCTGTCACTGCTGCATCACCGCCATCTCGCGCCCGAGCCGTTGCGCGTGCGTTCGCGCCGGTTCCAGCGCATGGACCTGATCCCCGAGCCCGAGATCGACCGGCGCGCGGCGATGCGCGACGTGCCGGCGCTGATCAAGGGCTACCTGCGGCTTGGCGGCATGGTGGGCGAGGGCGCCTTCGTCGACCATGATTTCAACACCACCGACATCTGCCTTATCATGGACACCGCCCGGCTCAACGCCAAGGCCGCCGGTGTCTACACGCGGGGCCGCGCATGACCGGGCCGACCTGGCGCGGCGCGGAGCCGCCCGAGACGCGGATCTGTGCCATCGGGTGGCTGCGCGCAGTGCTTCGCGGCGGGTTGCTGGCGCTGGTTCTCCTGATCGGACTTCTGGCAAAGCTGGTGCTGCGGCTGGTCGAGCGCCCGCTCTGCGGTCAGCGGCGCCCGGTGACGCCATGGATCACGCAATGGGTGTCGCGGGCCGCGCTCGTGATCCTGCGCCTGTCGCTCGACACTCGCGGCCCGACCATGCCGGGCCCGGGCGCGATGGTGGCCAACCACAGCTCGTGGCTGGACATCTTCGTGCTGAACGCCCGCCGCAACGTCTATTTCGTCTCGAAGGCCGAGGTGGCGAACTGGCCGTTCATCGGCTGGCTGGCGCGGGCGACGGGCACGGTCTTCATCTCGCGCGATCCGCGCGCGGCGGGGGATCAGAAACAGCTGTTCGAGGAACGGCTCCTGCACGGTCACCGCCTGCTGTTCTTCCCCGAGGGCACCTCGACCGACGGCCAGCGCATCCTGCCGTTCAAGCCGACGCTCTTCGCGGCGTTCTTCTCGGACGGGCTGCGGCACGAGGCGCGCATACAGGCGGTGACGGTCGTCTACCACGCGCCGGGCGGCGAGGATCCGCGATTCCACGGCTGGTGGGGCGACATGGATTTCGGGCCACACCTGCTCAAGCTGCTGGCCGCCCCCAGGGGCGGCCGGGTCGAGGTGGTCTACCATCCGCCCGTGCGGGTCGACGATCATCCGAACCGCAAGACGTTGGCCGCGCACCTCGAGGCGCAGGTGCGCAGCGCCCATCCGGCCGGCGGCTGAGCCGCGGCTCAGCCCATCGCGTCGATGAGGGCCTTCAGGGCCGCCGGGGCGTCGTCTTGCGACCAGATTTCCTCGCCGATGCCGAAGAAGTCGGTGACGGGGGCCAGCTCGGAGACCAGTTCCGGGGTCAGCCCGCCCTCGGCCACCACCGGCACCTCGATCATCTCGGACCACCAGGCGAAAAGCTCACGCTCGGCCAGCGTGCCGTCGCCCAGCGAGGCGCCGCCGACCGGGCCGAAGGAGACGTAGTCGGCGCCGCTTTCGCCCGCGGTCATGCCGTCGTGCCGCGATGCGCCGCAGAAGGCGCCGACGATGGCATCGCCGCCCAGTTCCTTGCGCGCATGGCGCACCGAGCGCGACCCGTCGGTCAAATGCACCCCGTCTAGCCCGAGCCGCTGCGCCAGCACCACGTGCGTGTCGATGACCAGCGCGATGTCATGCCGGTGCGCAACCTCGCGCACGGCGTCGGCGGCGCGCATGATGCGGTCCTCGTCGCGGGTGGCGAGCGACAGCCGGATGCAGGCGATCTCGGCGCTGTCGAGCACGGCGTCGAGCCGCTCGGGGAACTCCGAGAGGTCGAATTCCGGCGGGGTGATCAGGTAGAGCTGGGGCTGATCGGTCTCGGCCATGGCTGGGGCTCCTTCAAACTTGGGGGTCTATATCCCGGGAGTCCCAGTGCTGCCAAGGGGTTGCTCGGGTCATTTCGGATCGAGGGTCGCGACGAAGTCCAGCGCCATGGCGGTGAGCCGCGCGCGCAGGGCGTCGTCGGCCACGTCCGGGGCGCCGAGGGTGACGAAGCCGCCCATGGTGCGGGCCCCCATGCGCATCCGGTCGGTGTGCGGAAGCGCGAGGGCTGTGGCCATGGCGCTCTTGCCGACGCGGTAGAGCACATGGTCGCGGAAGGTGCCGCAGATCATGTGGCCCTGCGTGGTGAAGCACAGACCGCCGAACATCGCGATCTCGCGCAGTTGCGCCACCTCGGCGAGATCCTCGCGCAGGAGCTCGGCAAGACCTTCGTCATGTGGCATGGGCAGGGCTCCGTTTCAGGCCGTCGCGCCCAGCATAGAGGGCGGATGCCTCCGGCGGGGATATTTCTGGCCAGAAGATGCCCGCTTGCCCTTGTTTTGCGGGGCGCTTACTGAGACGGCGCAGAACAAGGAGGCCCCATGCCCAGCGAAGAGAGACAGCCCGCATTCGTGCTCGTGCGCCCGCAGATGGGCGAGAACATCGGGGCTGCGGCGCGGGCGATGTGGAATTTCGGGCTCGACCGGATGCGGCTGGTCGCGCCGCGCGACGGCTGGCCGAACCCGTCTTCGGTGGCCATGGCCTCGGGGGCGGGGCGGCTGCTCGATGACGCGGTGCTGAGCAACGAGGTGGCCGACGCCGTGGGCGACTGCGATCTCGTCTTCGCCACAACGGCGCGGCAGCGTGGCATGACCAAGCCGGTCTATTCGCCGGAAGAGGCGATGCGCGAGGCCGCCGAGCGGATCGCGGCGGGCGGGCGCGTGGCGGTGATGTTCGGCCCCGAGCGGGCCGGGCTCGAGAACGCCGACGTGGCGCAGGCCAATGCCATCATCTCGGTGCCGGTGAACCCCGAGTTTCCGTCGCTGAACCTCGCGCAATGCGTGCTGCTCTGCGGCTACGAGTGGCGCCGGGCGAGCGGGGCGGTCGAAGGCCGCCGCGACGAGTTGGCGGGGGCGGAATGGGCCAGCGCCATCGAGGTCGAGAAGCTCGCGGAGCACTACGAGGAGCGGCTCGACGAGGCCGGCTTCTTCTTCCCCGAGCACAAGGCACCGGCGATGAAGCTGACGCTGCGCAACCTCTGGAGCCGGATGCCGCTCACCCGCGAGGACGTGCGCACGCTGCACGGGATCATGCGCCAGATGGTGCGCTGGAAGGAACGCGGCTGACCGGGGCGCGCGGACTGCGGCGAGACGCCCCGGCCGGCGGGCCGGCGCGGGGTTGAAGCGCGTCCGGGCCGGGCCTATCGTCCGCGAGGTTCAAGGAGAGAGACAGGCATGGCCGAAAAGCGCAAGCTCTTCGAGGAAGTGGGCGCCGAACAGCCCAAGGCAACGCCCGCGGGCGGCATGATCGACAAGGGGCGCGGCGGGGCACGCGGCGCCATCCGGATCTGGCTCATGCTGATCTTCGCGCTGGTCATGGTGATGATCGCGGTGGGGGGGCTCACCCGGCTTACCGACAGCGGTCTGTCCATCACCGAGTGGAAGCCGCTCACCGGTGCGCTGCCGCCGCTCAGCCAGACCGACTGGCAGATGGAATTCGCGCTCTACCAGAAGATCCCCGAATTCCAGTTGCAGAACAACCAGATGACGCTTGAAGAGTTCAAGTCGATCTACTGGTGGGAATGGGGCCACCGGCAGCTCGGGCGGGTGATCGGCCTCGTCTGGGCGCTGGGGTTCTTCGGCTTTCTCGTGGCGCGCAAGATCCCGACGGGCTGGGCGCCGCGGCTGCTGGGCCTCGGCGCGCTCGGCGGGCTGCAGGGCGCGATCGGCTGGTGGATGGTGGCCTCGGGGCTCGAGGGCGAGATGCTCGACGTCGCCTCCTACCGGCTGGCGACGCACCTCGGGCTTGCCTTCGTCATCCTCGGTCTGATCGCGTGGTATGTCTTCCAGCTGGGCCGTTCCGAGCGTGACCTGATGCAGGCGCGACGCGGGCGCGAGGCCAAGCTGTTCTCGATGGGCACCGGGCTCATGCATTTCGCCTTCCTGCAGATCCTGCTCGGCGCGCTGGTGGCGGGCATCGACGCGGGCCGCACCTACACCGACTGGCCGCTTATGGCGGGCGGTTTCTTCCCGCCGCAGCCGTTCGACCTGCAGCCGGTGTGGCGCAACTTCTTCGAGGACCCGGGGCTGGTACAGTTCATGCACCGGATGGCGGGCTACCTGCTCTTCATCTTCGGCATCGTGACCTGGCTGCGGGCGCGCAAGTCCGCCAATGCCGACACCCGCTTCCGCTTCAACGCCGTCATGGCGATGCTGCTGGTGCAGGTGGTGCTTGGCATCTTCACGGTGATCTACATCGCGCCGCTGCACATCGCGATCACCCATCAGGTCGGCGCCGTGGTGCTCTGGGTGCTGATCATCCGCGCCCGCTTCGGCGCGCAATATCCGAAAGCGCAATCCATCCGGGGGACGGCACGATGAGCGCATTCCAGGACCTCATGCAATTCGAGCGTGACACCGGGGCTCTGGCGCAGGTGGCGGGCCGCCTCGGCTGGGACCAGGAGGTGATGATGCCACCGGGCGCCGGCGAGCAGCGGGCCGACGAAATGGCGGTGATGGAGGCGATGCTGCACGCGCGCCGCACCGATCCGCGGGTCGGCGAGTGGCTCGCGGTAATCGACCCGGGCGATCTCGACGACGAGGGCGCGGCGATGGTCCGCCAGATCCGCCGGACCTACGACCGTTCACGGCGGGTGCCCGCGGACCTCGCCAGCGCGCTGGCGCGGCTCACGAGCCGGGCGCATCGCGTCTGGGCCGAGGCCCGCGCCGACGATGATTTCGCCGCCTTTGCGCCGACCCTGCGGGAGGTCGTGCGCCTCAAGCGCGAGGAAGGCGCGGCGCTCGCCGATGGTGGCGACGTCTATGACGCGCTCCTCGACGACTATGAGCCGGGCGCAACCGCAGCACAGCTCTCGGAGATGTTCGGCGCGCTGCGCCCGCGCCTCGTGGCGCTGCGGCAGGCGGTGCTCGAGCGGCCGCAGCCACCGGCGCTGCAGGGGACCTTCGACGAGCAGGCGCAGATGACGCTGGCCCGCACCGTCGCAAAGACCTTCGGCTACGAGATGGCGCGCGGGAGGCTCGACAAGTCGGTGCATCCGTTCACATCGGGCGGGGCCGACGATGTGCGGATCACCACGCGCACCGACGCGCTCGATCCGTTCAACTGTCTCTATTCCACGATCCACGAGGTCGGCCACGCCGCCTATGAGCAGGCGGTCCGTCGCAGCTACCGATTCACGCCGCTGGGGCAGGGTGTCTCGATGGGCGTGCACGAGAGCCAGAGCCGCATCTACGAGAACCAGATCGGCCGGTCTCGCGCCTTTACCTCGTGGCTCTACGCCCGGATGACCGAGCAGTTCGGCGATCTCGGGCTTGCGGATGCGGATGCCTTCTATGCTGCCGTGAACCGGGTGAAGAACGGCTATATCCGCACCGAGGCCGACGAGGTGCAATACAACCTGCACGTGCTCTTGCGTTTCGACCTAGAACGGGCGCTGATTGCCGGGGCGCTCGAGGTCGACGATCTCGAAGATGCCTGGAACGAGCGGTTCCTCGCGGACTTCGGCTTTGCCGTGGACAAGCCCTCGGACGGGGTGCTGCAGGATGTCCACTGGTCGGCCGGGCTGTTCGGCTACTTCCCGACCTACAGCCTCGGCAACGTCTACGCGGGCTGCCTGCACAAGGCCCTGCGCAGCGATGTGCCCGATCTCGACGCGCAGATGGCGGCGGGTGACCTTGGGGCGGCAACCGCATGGCTGCGCGACAACGTCCAGCAGTTCGGGGGGCTCTTCGCCCCGCGCGAGGTCATCCAGCGAGCCTGCGGCGACGCACCGACCGAGGCCCCTCTGCTCGACTACCTCGAGGCGAAGTTCGGGACGATCTACAGCCTGTGAGCTAGACCCCGGCCGGCGCACGGGCGCCGCCGGATCGGCTGGCTGATGCCGGGTGCTTGGCGCTTTTTCCAGAGCGGCGGGCGCGAAGGAGGCTGGCTAGATCTTGGTGGTGCCGGGCATGTTGACGGTGTTCAGCTGCTCGAAGCAATGCGTCACCCAATCGACCGCACGGCGAATGCCGGGGTCGTTGCGCCGGCTCTCGTGGAAGAACAGCCAGCATTCCTGCATGTTCCCGGGCTGGGTCGGATCGAGCGGGACAAGCTCGGGGTCGCTTTCGGCCAGCAGATCGGGCAGCGGTCCGGGCAGGCGCGTGGTCTGCATCAGGCGGTAGAGTGCCATGATGCTGTCGACCCGCAAACGCGGGGCGCGGCCAAAGGTGCTGTGCCCGATCCGCATGACCTCGGCATCGTCATGGCCTTCGCCGAGACCGGCCCAGTCCTCTCCGGCAGGTGTGTCGACGAAGCGATAGAGCTGGTAGCTCATGCTGCCGACCTTGCGCGCGATGATGCGTCCCTGCGCGGGGCGGGCGTATTGCAGCACGATGTCGTGCTCGCCGAGGCCCTCCTTGAACACGCGATCGGAGAAGTTCAGCTTCACGCCGGACAGCCGGCTGCCGTGCTGCTTCAGCCCCGGGAAGAGCACGAGAGCGCTGATCACGGGCAGGCTGCCGATGCTGATGGTCACCGGCTCCGCGTCCGAATCCACCGCCTGGCTGTTGAGCGTGGCCTGCAACTCGCCGTCGAAGCTCTGGGCAAGCTGGATGAGCGAGGCGACGGCCTCGGAGGGGCGCCAGCCTTCGGAGGTCTTCACGAACGCGGGCATCCCGAGCGACTCCGAAAGCCGTTCGATCCGGCGCGATACCGTTGCGGTATTGGTGCCGAGGCTCTTCGCCGCCGCGGTCATCGTTCCGGTTTTCGACAGCGCGACCAGAAAGCGCAGATCATCCCAGTTGTTCATCTCGTGCGTTCTCTTCCAGTTCGGACACGGTGGGAAAGGGGCCGCGCAACGAAACGTGCGGCATACTGGAAAATGGCTGTGGCGGAAAATCAACTAGGGCGGTTCAATATGGAAACCAGCCTAGGTCCGGGAGTGTCATTGCCGCAAGGGCAGCATTGCGGCATTTCCCGTTTGCCCGACCTCCCGCGGAAATGGAGGTTTCCCTGCAACATGCCTGATGCACCTGCGGGAGATTGCACCCGGAGCGACGCTATCGCACCGGGAAGCCGGGGAAATTGCCCCGGTCCTTGGCTTGACCGGTCAGCCGAACAGTTCGCCGAAGCGGCCCCGATACAGCGCGGAAAGCTCCGAGAGCGGCGCTTCGCTGGTGCCGAATTTCACGCTGTCGCCCGCGAAACGACCGACGCTCTGCAGCGTGACCCCCGCGCTGCCGGCAGCGGTCATCAGGGCCTCGGCCTCGTCGAAGTTGCAGGCGATGAGATAGCGGCCCTGGTCCTCGCCGAAGAGCTCGGCGGTGTCGGCGCTGTCGAGATGCACGCCGACGCCCGAGGCTTCGGCCATCTCGAAGGCGGCCATGGCAAGTCCGCCGTCACTGAGGTCGGTGCAGCACTTGATCCAGTCACGGTTGGCACGGATGAACTCGCCGTTGCGCTTCTCTTCCGCCAGGTCGACCGCGGGGGCGTCGCCTTCCTCGCGGTTGAAGACCTCGGCAAGCAATGCCGACTGGCCGAGATGGCTTCCGGTGGCGCCCACCAGAATGGCGACGTGGCCATCGCGGGCATAGCCGAGGATAGGCTCTTCGCCGGCGGCGATCAGGCCCACGGCGCCGATGGTCGGGGTTGGCAGGATGCCGACGCCGTCGGTCTCGTTGTAGAGCGAGACATTGCCCGAGACGATCGGCATGTCGAGTGCCGAGCAGGCGTCACCGATGCCGCGCAGGGCCTGCACGAACTGGCCCATGATCTCGGGCTTCTCGGGGTTGCCGAAGTTGAGGTTGTCGGTCGTCGCCAGCGGCAGCGCACCGACGGCGGTCAGGTTGCGGTAGGCTTCTGCCACCGCCTGTTTGCCGCCCTCGACGGGGTTGGCCTTGACGTAGCGCGGGGTCACGTCGCTCGTGAAGGCGAGCTTCTTGTCGGTGCCATGCACACGGATGACACCCGAGCCGAAGCCCGGAATGCGCATCGTGTCGGCCATGACCTGGCTGTCATACTGCTCGTAGACCCATTCGCGCGAGCAGTAGTTGGGGCTCGAGAGCAGCGCCTTGAGGCCATCCACCGGGTCGATCTGCGGCACGTCCTCGAGCGGGGTCGCGGGCGCGGGCTCGTCCCACGGGCGGTCGTATTCCGGCGCCGAGGACGACAGCCGCGACAGCGGCACGTCGGCCATGCATGCGCCGTTGTGCATGATGAGGAAGCGGTCCTCGGCGATGGTCTCGCCGACGATGGCGAAGTCGAGATCCCACTTGTCGAAGACCGCCTTGGCCTCGGCCTCCTTCGCGGGGTCGAGCACCATCAGCATCCGTTCCTGGCTCTCCGAGAGCATCATCTCGTAGGCGGTCATGTCCTTTTCGCGCTGCGGCACCTTCTCGAGGTCGAGCCGCACGCCCAGACCGCCCTTGTCGCCCATTTCCACGGCCGAGCAGGTCAGGCCGGCCGCGCCCATGTCCTGGATCGAGATCACCGCGCCGGTCTGCATCAGCTCCAGCGTGGCCTCCATCAGGCGCTTCTCGGTGAAGGGGTCGCCGACCTGAACGGTGGGGCGCTTCTCCTCGATGCTCTCGTCGAACTCGGCGCTGGCCATGGTGGCGCCGCCGACACCGTCACGGCCGGTCTTGGCGCCGAGGTAGACCACGGGGCGGCCGATGCCGCTGGCGGCCGAGTAGAAGATCTTGTCGCTGTCCGCGAGGCCCGCCGCGAAGGCGTTGACCAGGCAGTTGCCGTTGTAGGCGGGGTGGAAGCGGACCTCGCCGCCGACCGTGGGCACGCCGAAGCAGTTGCCGTAGCCGCCCACGCCCTCGACCACGCCGTGCACGAGCTGGCGGGTCTTGGCATGGTCCTTCTCACCAAACGACAGCGAGTTCATCGCCGCGATCGGGCGCGCGCCCATGGTGAAGACGTCGCGCAGGATGCCACCGACGCCGGTGGCCGCGCCCTGGTAGGGCTCGATGTAGGAGGGGTGGTTGTGGCTTTCCATCTTGAAGACCACCGCCTGACCATCGCCGATGTCGACCACGCCGGCGTTCTCGCCGGGGCCGCAGATCACCTGCGGGCCGGTGGTCGGCAGACCCTTGAGGTGGATCTTCGACGACTTGTAGGAGCAGTGCTCGTTCCACATCGCCGAGAAGATGCCGAGTTCGGTGAAGGTCGGCTCGCGGTTCAGGATCTGCAGGATCCGCGCGTATTCGTCCGGATTGATGCCGTGGGCCTCGATCAGCTCTTCGGTGATGGCGGGTTCCTGCATTCTCATTCCCCTCTGGCAAACTTGGCCGCTCTTTACGGCAAGGGCGGCGCAGGGGGAAGAGGCCGTGGGGCTCTCTCAGGGTCGGATCGCATGGAAAAGATTGATCCGGGCAGGGATGTGACACCCCCGCGCGTCTTCCCATTGCGCGAAACGGCGCTCGACGGCCGCGAGGATGGCCTGTGCGTCCTCGTCCGAGCCCTCCTTGGCGCGAAGCTGTGCCGCGACGGGGCCGACGTGGCGGGCAAGCGCCGCCGCCTCGGCCGCGCCGCCGGGCATGGTGAGCGTGGTGTCGATTTCCCGTGACCCTATTTCTGTTGCGCCGGCGCGGGCCAGCAGGTCGGCCACGCGGGCGCGGTCCGCGAATGCGGTCGGGCCGGGGGCGTGCGGGTCTCCGGGCTCGGACGGGCCAAGCCGCGCCGCCGCTTCCTCTGAGGCGACGTGGAACCACGCGTTGTGTTCGGCGGCCGCCCATGCAGCGAACACCAGCCGGCCCCCGGGGCGCAGATGCGTCAGGATGTTGGCGAAGCCCTCAACCGGGTCGGCAAAGAACATCAGCCCCATCCGCGAGACACAAAGATCGAACGGTGCGCCCTCATGGGCCCAGATCTGCGCATCCGCGAGTGCGAAGTCCGGCGCGCAGGTGTCGAGTTCGGCGGCCCGGTCGCGTCCGACCTCGAGAAGCGGTTCCGAGATATCGAGCCCGAGCACATGACCCGACGGGCCGACACGCTGCGCCGCCGCGATCGCGATCGCGCCGGCGCCGCAGCCGATGTCGACCACTCGCTCGCCGGGTTGCGGGGCAGCGGCATCAAGGATGATGTCCGTGAGCCGCGCGTGCAGCACGTCGAGTTCCCGGTGAAGCCTGACCCAGTGGCGGCCGGGACCCTCGCTCCAGAAGCGTTGCTGAGCGTCGTTCGGGCCGGGTCCTGTTTGCGCTGACATCGTTCCTCCGTTCCGCCTCAGACTACCCAGGAATCCGGATGCGTTACGACCAAAAAAAAGGCCGAGCACAAAGCTCGGCCGAAGTCCAACAGGGAGGTATGAAGATGATGCGCACTCGGGCGCTTCAAGCTTCATGTGCCGAATATGTTATCAGTTCTGAGTCGATCAAGGGATAACGTGCCGCAGAGGCAGCATTCCCGGCATGCGTGTGGCGCATGGCTCACACTTTTAGCGCGAACTCAGTCTGCTCCCATCGCCCTAAGTTGGCGTCGATGCGCGAAGATTTCCTCTTGCACGAAGTCGCGGAAGGCGGCGACGCGCTTGGAATGACGCAGTTCCTCGGGGTACGCGAGGAACACCGGCACCTCGTTGCTTTCGATCTCGGGGAGAACCCGCACGACCGAGGGGAAATCCTCGATGATGTAGTCGGGCAGCACGCCGATACCGAGGTTCGCGACCACCGCCTGCAGCACGCCGAAGTAGTTGTTCACCGTGAGCGCTGTCTGGATGTCGTAGGTCAGAAGCTCCTGCACCAGCAGCTTGCCCGCCGCGACCTGCGACGAGGCCGGATTCTGACAGATCAGCCGGTGGGTCGACAGCTCGTCGAGCGATCCGGGCATGCCGCGCTCTGCGATATACTGCGGCGCGGCATACATGCGCATCCGGATCGACATGAGCCGCTTGCGGATGAGGTCCGCCTGGCTCGGCTCCTTCATGCGGATGGCCACGTCGGCCTCGCGCATGGGCAGGTCGAGCACCCGTTCCTCGAGCATCAGGTCGACGCGCAGGTCGGGATACTTCTCGTAGAGCTTGGTGAGGCGCGGGGCGAGCCACAGCACGCCGAAGCCGTGCGTGGTGGTCACCTTGAGTTCGCCGAACACTTCTTCCTCGCTGTCGCGGATGCGCGCGGTGGCGGCGTCGATCCGCTTCACCATGGCGGCGGTCGCGTCGAACAGCAGTTCGCCCTGCTCGGTGAGAATCAGCCCTCGCGCGTGGCGGTGGAAGAGTGTGGTGTTCAGCGATTCCTCAAGCGCGCGTATCTGCCGGGACACCGCCGACTGCGACAGATGCAGTGCATCCCCCGCATGCGTGAGGCTGCCGGCGTCCGCGACGGCGTGAAAGATCCTTAGCTTGTCCCAGTCCATAACGTTACCAATTCGGAATTTCGGGCCATGTATACGACACAATGCCTAATAAGGAACCTATCCTTTCGTGACAGCCTGATTTCCCGAAAAAATTCCTATCAAGGTCAACATATTTGACCTAATATCGAGCTATATTGCCCAAGTGATGAGCGTTGGGAGGCGCACATGACCAAGCAGGAAATCACGCTCGAAGACCGCTTCAACCTGGACCGCAGCCCGGTCCTGCTGAACGGAACCCAGGCCCTCGTGCGCCTGATGCTGATACAGAAGGCCCGCGACCGAGCGGCGGGGCTCAATACCGCCGGATACGTGACGGGCTACCGAGGCTCTCCGCTCGGTGCCGTCGACATGCAGATGACCCGCGCCGCGAAACACCTCGCGGCGAGCGACGTGCTCTTCAAGGAAGGCCTGAACGAGGATCTCGCCGCCACGGCGCTCTGGGGCAGCCAACAGGCCGAGCTGCGCGGCGAAGGCAAGTTCGACGGGGTTTTCGGCCTCTGGTACGGCAAGGGGCCGGGCGTCGACCGCTCCGGCGACGTCATGCGCCACGCCAACATGGCCGGCACCTCGAAGCACGGCGGCGTGCTCATGGCAATGGGCGACGATCACACCGGCGAAAGCTCGACCGTGCTGCACCAGTCCGAATGGGCGCTGGTCGATGCCTACATGCCGGTTGTCTCGCCTGCGGGCGTGCAGGAGATCCTCGACTACGGCGTCTACGGCTACGCGCTGTCGCGTTTTGCCGGCGTCTGGGTCGGTCTCAAGACCATGAAGGATACGGTCGAGGCGACGGCGGTCGTCGACGGGCGTCCCGATCGCATGTCGCTGGTGATGCCCGATTTCGACATGCCGCCGGGCGGGCTCAACATCCGGCTCGGTGACACGCCGCACGAGCAGGAGCGGCGGATCATCGACTTCAAGCGCTTCGCCGCCGAGGAATTCTCGCACGCCAACCGCATCGACCGGCGCGTCTGGGGCAAGCCCGGTGCGAAGATCGGCTTCGTCTCGGTCGGCAAGAACTGGCTCGATCTCGTGCACGCGATGTCGCTGCTGGGCATCGACGAGGCCGAGGCCGAACGGCTGGGCATCACCACCTACAAGGTGGGACAGGTCTTCCCGCTCGACATGAAGGGGTTTCACGACTGGGCCGAGGGGCTCGACCTGATCGTCGTGGTCGAGGAAAAGCGCAAGCTGATCGAAGTGCAGGTCAAGGAGGCGATCTTCGACGACCGCCGCGGCCGCCGCGTCTGGGGCTGGCACAAGGGCGGCGGCGCCGGCACGATGCACGGCCCCGAACTGTTCCCGACGCAGGGCGCGCTCGACCCGGTGATGATCGCCGAGCGTCTGGGCGCCATCCTGCTGGAAGAAGGCCGCACCACAGATCGCCTCAAGGCCGCGATGCAAAGCCTTGATGAGGCGCGTAAATCCGATAACGCCGAAGACATCGCCGCGCGGCTTCCGTATTTCTGCGCCGGCTGTCCACACAACAGCTCGACCAAGCTGCCCGAGGGCAGCCGTGCCTACGCGGGCATCGGCTGTCATTACATGGTGCAGTGGATGGACCGCGAGACCTCGGGCTTCACCCACATGGGCGGCGAAGGCGCCAACTGGATCGGCGAGGCACCGTTCTCGACCCGCAAGCACGTATTCCAGAACCTCGGGGATGGCACCTACAACCACTCCGGCGTGCAGGCGATCCGCGCGGCGCTGGCAGCGGGCACCAACATCACCTTCAAGATCCTCTACAACGACGCCGTCGCCATGACCGGCGGACAGGCCAACGAAGGCGGCCTTACGGCCGACCGCATCGCGCATGAACTGGTGGCGATGGGCGTGCAGAATGTCGCCGTGGTCTACGACGAGAAGGAAGAGGTGGACCTGAAGGGCTTCCCGCAAGGCGTTGAAACCCATGAACGTTCCGAGCTCGAAGACGTGCAGTCGCGTTATGCGACGCTCGAGGGCGTTTCGGCCATCGTCTACATCCAGACCTGCGCCGCCGAGAAGCGACGCCGGCGCAAGCGCGGCACCTTCCCGGACCCTGACAAGCGCGTCTTCATCAACACCGACGTCTGCGAGGGCTGCGGCGATTGCGGCGTGCAGTCCAATTGCGTTGCCATCGTGCCGGAAGAGACCGAGCTTGGCCGCAAGCGGGCCATCGACCAGTCGAGCTGCAACAAGGATTTCTCCTGTCTCAAGGGGTTCTGCCCATCCTTCGTGACCCTCGAGGGCGCGAAGCTGCGCAAGTCCGCCACGACCGAGCTGAAGCTGCCCGACATGCCGTTGCCGACGCTGCCGCAGATCGACGGCACGCATAACCTGGTGATCACCGGCGTCGGCGGAACCGGCGTGGTGACCATCGGCGCGGTGCTCGCGCAGGCGGCGCAGATCGCCGGGCTTGGCGCGGGCATGATGGAGATGGCGGGGCTCGCCCAGAAGGGCGGCGCCGTGCACATCCACCTGCGAGTTGCCAACCGCCCCGAGGACATCTCGGCGGTGCGCGTGGCCATCGGCGAGGCCGACGCGCTCATCGGCGGCGACCTCGTGGTCAGTGCCGGGGCCAAGACGCTGGGGCTCACCCGGTCCGGGCGCACGGGCGCTGTGGTCAACAGTCACGAGATCATCACCGGCGACTTCACCCGTGACACGGAATTTGCATTGCCTGCCGACAGGTTGCGGCTCGCTCTTGAGGCGCGGATGCAGGATCGTGTCCAGCTCTTCGACGCGACCGAGCTGGCGCGCGCGACGCTTGGGGACTCGATCTTCTCGAACATGATGATCCTAGGCGCGGCCTGGCAACAGGGGCTGGTTCCGGTGCCGCATGACGCCATCGCCAAGGCGGTCGAGCTGAACGGCGCGGCGGTCGAAAAGAACCTGCGGGCCTTCGAGATCGGACGCTGGGCGATGCTGCACCCGGAAGAGGCCGAACGTATCGTGACCCCCAACGTGGTCGAGAAGCCGAAGACGCCCGAGCAGAAGATCGCCTTCCGCGAGGAGCATCTGACCGCCTACCAGAACAAGCGGCTGGCGCGTCGCTATCGCCGGATGCTCGACCGGATCGAGGACCCTAGCCTGCGCGAGGCGGTCGCCGAGGGCTACCACAAGCTCCTGTCCTACAAGGACGAATACGAGGTCGCCCGGCTGCATCTCGAGACCCGCAGGAAGGCCTCGGAAACCTTCGAGGAAGGCTTCCGGATGAACTTCCACCTCTCGCCCCCGGTGATGTCGAAGGAGGGCCCGGACGGGCGCCCGGTGAAGAAGCAGTATGGGGAGGGCATGCTGCGCGCCTTCGGGATCCTCGCGAAGCTGAAGGGGCTGCGCGGCACGCCGCTCGACCCGTTCGGCCGCACCACCGAGCGGCGGATGGAGCGGGCGCTGATCGCGCAGTACGAGCGCGACATGGACGAGATCCTGCCGCTGCTGACGCCCGAAACCACCGAGGCCGCCATCGCGCTGGCGCGGCTTCCCCTGACAATCCGGGGCTTCGGTCCGGTGAAGGAGGCAAACGAGCGCGAGGCCTCGAAACGCCGCGAGGAACTGCTCTCGGTCATCCGGCAGGGCGGTGCTCCGCTGACGCAGGCGGCCGAGTAGGCTGCGCCGACGGTCGCAATGGATTTCCGCGGCAAAGCCCCGTAAGAGCGGAAGAAAGCGGCGCGCGACTCGCGCGCCGCGCGCGACAAGGCGGGAGGCAGGCCGATGGCAGTGGGTGTGTTCGATTCGGGGCTGGGCGGGCTCACGGTGCTCGACGCGGTGAGCAAGCGGCTGCCGGACGTTCCCTTCGTCTATTTCGCCGACAGCGCCCATGCGCCCTACGGCGTGCGCGATGCCGACGACATCTACGAGCTGACCACCGCTGCGGTCGAACGCCTCTGGGACGCCGGCTGCGATCTCGTGATCCTGGCCTGCAACACCGCGAGCGCCGCGGCCCTCCGGCGGATGCAGGAAAACTGGATTCCGCCGGGCAAGCGGGTGCTGGGTGTCTTCGTGCCGCTGATCGAGGCGCTGACCGAACGGCAGTGGGGCGACAACTCGCCGCCGCGCGAGGTGGGCGTGCAGCACGTCGCGCTCTTCGCCACGCCCGCCACGGTGAGCAGCCGCGCGTTCCAGCGCGAGCTGGCATTCCGCGCCATCGGCGTCGATGTCGAGGCGCAGGCCTGCGGCGGGCTCGTGGATGCCATCGAGGAGGGCGACATGATCCTCGCCGAGGCGCTGGTGCGCAGCCATGTCGACGCGCTGAAGCGCAAGATGCCGAAGCCCGACGCGGCGATCCTCGGCTGCACCCATTACCCGCTTCTGCAGGAGGTCTTCCAGGACGCGCTCGGCGCCGATGTATCGGTCTATTCGCAGGCCAACCTCGTGGCCGAGTCGCTGGCCGACTACCTCAAGCGCCATCCCCACATGCTCGGGCCCGGGACGGAGGCGCGGTTCCTCACCACGGGCAACCCGGCCAAGGTGTCGGGCCATGCGACCCGGTTCCTGCGCCGCCAGATCACCTTCGAGCCGGCGTGACGCGGCGTTGTGACCGCGTCAGTGCGCCGCAATTTGATCTCGCTCACTTACATGCACCCCGCCGAATGCCATATGGTATAGTCTGGCACCCGCACACACAGGCGGCGAAGTCACGTCAGGAGGAGAAGCCATGTCGCTCAAGTCGCTGAAGAAGAAGCGCCGTATCCAGGTCGTCGCGCTCGCCGCCGTGGCGCTCGTGATCTCCACGGGGCTCGTCGGATACGCGATGCGCGACGGGATCAACTTCTTCCGCTCGCCAAGCCAGGTCATGCAGGAGCCGCCCGCGCCGAACGAGACCTTCCGCATCGGCGGGCTGGTCGAGGGGGGCTCCCTCGTGCGCGGACAGGGGCACGAGATCCGCTTCAACGTGACCGACGGCGGCGCCACCGTGCCCGTGGTCTTCGCCGGCGTGCTGCCCGATCTTTTCGCCGAGAACCAGGGCATGGTCGGCACCGGCAAGTATGTCGACGGCACCTTCGTCGCCTCCGAGATCCTTGCCAAGCACGACGAGACCTACATGCCGAAAGAGGTCATCGACGCGCTGAAGGAACAGGGTGTCTACGAGGATCCGAACAGCTGAGGCTCCGCACCTTCGCTGCACCGGCGGGTTTCCAGGTGGCCGACCCGCGCCGCGATATCTTGGTTGGAAATAAAAAAGCGGGCCGAGCGGCCCGCTTTTCGTGTCTTTGAAGCGGCGTCGCCTCAGGCGTTCGCTTCGCGGATCTTCTCCGCTGCTTCCTTGTTGAACTCGACACCGTTGGTGTCGAAGAGCTGGTCGAGCTCGCCCGACAGGGTCATCTCGGTGATGATGTCGCAACCGCCGACGAACTCGCCCTTCACGTAGAGCTGCGGGATGGTCGGCCAGTCGGAGTAATCCTTGATCCCCTGGCGGATGGCATCGTCGCTGAGCACGTTCACGTCGGTGAACTCGACGCCCATGTAGTTGAGAACGCCCGCCACGCGGCTCGAGAAACCGCACTGGGGCATGGTCTTGGTGCCCTTCATGAAGAGCACCACGTCGTTGCTTTTCACCGTTTCGTCGATCTGCGTCTTCGCGTCGGTCATGTCTGTCTCCTATGTGCGCGGATGCCCCGCGCTCGCCGATGCCGCCCGAGGGGCGGTCCGTGGTCCGTGGGTCCGGTCAGTCCGGGGCCTTGGTGGTCAGCGCCAGCGCGTGAAGCGCGCCGTTGCTGCCGGCCATCTTTTCCTTGAGCGCCGCGTAGACCGCGCGCTGCTGCTGGACGCGGTTCTTGCCACGGAAGCTCTCGTCGATCACCTCGGCGGCGTAGTGGTTGCCGTCGCCCGCGAGGTCGGTGATGTTGATCTTGGCATCGGGAAAGGCGGCCCGGATGAGCTGCTCGATCTCCGTCGCTTCAATGGCCATTGCGCGTGGTCTCCACTGGTTTGCTGTTCGCCACAGATGTAAGCCGCGTGCCGCCATGGTGCAAGCAGCGCGGCGGCCGCGAAACGGTCAGAGCGCGAGGTCGACCCAGACCGGCACGTGGTCCGAGGGCTTTTCGCGACCACGGATGTCGCGATCGATCTGCACGTCGGTCATCAGGTCGGCGGCCTGCGGGCTGAGCAGGAAATGGTCGATGCGGATGCCGTTGTTCCGCTGCCACGCACCGGCCTGGTAGTCCCAGAAGGAATAATGCCCGGGACCGGGATGGCGCGCCCGGAACGCCTCTGTGAAGCCGAGGTTCACGATCCGCCGGAAGGCAGCCCGCGTCTCGGGCAGGAACAGCGCGTCCTCGGTCCAGGCCTCCGGTTTCGCGGCGTCCTCGGCCTGCGGGATGACGTTGTAGTCGCCCGCCATGAGCGCCGGCATCTCCTCGGCCAGCAGGGCGCGGGCCCGCTCTTCCATCCGGGCCATCCAGGCGAGCTTGTAGTCGTACTTCGGGCCCGGTGCCGGGTTGCCGTTTGGCAGGTAGAGCCCGCAGAGCCGCAGCGCGTGATGCTCGCCGACGACGGTGGCCTCTATCCAGCGGGCCTGCTCGTCGCTGTCGTCGCCCGGCAGGCCGCGCGTGACGTCCTCGAGCGGCAGCTTCGACAGGATGCCGACGCCGTTGAAGCTTTTCTGACCGTGCGTTTCGACCTGGTAGCCGAGGTCTTCGAGGGCCTCTCGGGGGAAGGCCTCATCCACCGACTTGATTTCCTGCAGGAGAACCACGTCGGGCTGGGCCTCTTCGAGCCAGTCCGTCAGCGCGGAGATCCGCGCCTTGATGCCGTTGATGTTGAAGGTCGCGATCTTCATTTGGGCCCTCCGTCAAGCTGGCCCCGCTATCGCTCAGGCGCCGCCGGGGGGCAAGGGCGCGCTCTGGATTCGCCGGCGATTCGGGCTGTCTATCGGAGGTCTGGCCGGTGATCAATGGGCGCAGAAAAACTATCCACAGAAATTTTTATTCTGTGAATTATTCAGTTTAGGCTCGGAGTTTCAGTTTCTTGTCAGTCTCTCTGCGTGTGGGTAACTCGTGTATAACTCAACCTTAGCAAGAAACTATATTGTCAGAAACAGCCGCAAGAGGAAACCCTGTTGGTGCCGAAAGGGCAGGATCAAACAGTAAAGGGGTTCCCGATGACCGCTCAATTCAAGCAGCTGATTTCTGAAGATTTCGTTGATACTCGCGGCGCCGATCTGTTCGGCGGAGATGGCTGCGAGATGTTCACCTCCGGTGCCGCACCGACCAGCTCGGCCGATACGCTGATGGGCGATGGCATGGCGCTCTTCACCTCGGGTGCCGCGCCGCGTCGGACCGAAACCGCACTCGGCGAGGCCGTGGGCCTGTTCACCTCGGGTGCCGCACCGACCACCAGCGAAGCTATGCGCGGCGACGCGGTCGAGCTGTTCACCTCCGGCGCCGCACCGTCCCGCTCGGACGTGACCGCAGGCGAGGCCACGGGCGCCTTCACCTCGGGTGCCGCACCGACCACCAGCGAAGCGATGCGCGGCGACGCGGTCGAGCTGTTCACCTCCGGCGCCGCACCGTCCCGCTCGGACGTGACCGCAGGCGAGGCCACGGGCGCCTTCACCTCGGGTGCCGCACCGACCACCAGCGAAGCGATGCGCGGCGACGCGGTCGAGCTGTTCACCTCCGGCGCCGCGCCGACCCGCTCGGACGTGACCGCAGGCGAGGCCACGGGCGCCTTCACCTCGGGTGCCGCGCCGACCAGCAGCGAAGCGATGCGCGGCGACGCGGTCGAGCTCTTCACCTCCGGCGCCGCGCCGACCCGCTCGGACGTGACAGCAGGCGAGGCCACGGGTGCCTTCACCTCGGGTGCCGCACCGCAGGCGACCCGTGCCGCAGCCGGCGAGGCTACCGGCCTTTTCACCTCCGGCGCGTGATCGCCGCCGGATGACATTGCAGCGGGCGTCTTGGGGATGAGACGCCCGCGCGCGAAAGGACAGGAGAGGCCAGAATGACCAACGTTATCGCGCTCAGCCCGAAGACCCGCATCGCCACGCCCGAAACCGGCGCGGCCGCTCTGCTCAGCTGCTTCGCGACCTGCAGGCGCCGCGAGGATGACGTGTTCTGGCTCAAGGAGAACGCCGAGCTTCTCAACATCCTCGAGTGCACGGGGGCCGATGTGCCCGGCACGGCGCTCGACGTCCTGGATGGTTTCTACGACACTGTCGAGGACCGCATGGCCTTCTTCCCGCAGTATTACCGCTTCCTGCTGTCGATGACGCTGGATCTCGAGGACCTCGGGATGCCCGGCGACACCGGCGCGCGGCTGGCGCAACAGGTGGCGCGGCAGGGCCTCGCGGAACAGGAGCTCTCGGATCTGCAGCGAATGGAGGCAATCCGGCTGCTTGCGCGCCGTGGCGCGGCGGGTCCGGCAGAGCCCGACCTCGTCGAGCGGCTGCGCCGGTTCTGCGCGCGGTCGGCGACCTTCGCGCTGCCGAACAAGAAAGCCGCCTACGAACTGACACATATCGTCTTCTACCTCAGCGAATACGGGCGGCGCGACCCCGGACTTGACCGGGATGCCATCACCAGCCTGCATTTCGCCGGCAACCTCGCATTTCTTGAGCAGAACTCGGACCTGCTGGCCGAGATCTGCATCGCCCTCCATCACGCGGGCGAAACCGCCCCGGCGCTCTGGACCGGCTGGCTCGAGCGCGAGACACATCTCTTCGAGGTCGAGGGGGGCGACGATGTGGCGATCGCCGACGACTACCACGATTTCCTCGTCTGCAACTGGCACGCGGCCACCATCGGCAACGCGCCGTTCCGCAAGCCGCTGGTGGCCTCGCGGATGCGCTTCTCGCGCGCCGACCGGCAGGTGGCCCCGCTGCGCGAACTCTCCGAGGCGCTGTTCGCCGAGGGCAGCGAACGCCGTCCCGACTGGGAGGCAACCCGCGCCCGGCTGGGCGCACGGCTCTCGCCGCTAACCCGCGATATCGTCGATGCGCTGGCCGACCAGTCCGCCCATTTCGATGCGTTCTTCCAGGGCTTCGCCCGGGCAGGTCGGCCATGAACACACGAAGGGCCGCACTGACGGGCGCCGCGCTCGTCGCGCTCTATACCGGCGCCATCGCGGCGGCGGACGGGATCACCAAGCTGATCGCCGGAGGCTACGCGGCGCCGCAGCTCTTCGCGCTGTCCTCGGGGCTTGTCATCGCGCTGTCGCTGCTCGCGGCGCGGGGGCAGGGCGCGGGGCTTTCGACGCGGTCTCCCGGCACCATGGCGGTGCGGGCGGTGCTGACGGTCTGTGCCGCCATCGGTTTCTTCCAGGCGTTCCGGCTGCTGCCCTTCGCGGATGTCTTCGTCTTCATCGCGCTCATGCCGCTGATCGCGGCGGCGCTGTCGGGACCGGTGCTGGGCGAGCGCGTGCGGCCAGCGACCTGGACCGCGCTACTGCTCGGTGCGGGCGGCGTGCTTTGCCTGATGCCGGCGGGGCGGCTGTCGCTCGACGCGGGCCATCTCTGGGCGCTCTTTGCCGCGCTGACGGGGACCGGCTCGATGGTGGCCGCGCGTCGCATCGCGCGGATCGAGCGGGTCCCGCTCGCGCAGGTGTTCTGGCCGAACCTCGCGGTCATGCTCGTGATGGCCGCGGCGCTGCCGTTCGTCTGGACGCCGATGCCGCTTGCCGATCTTGGCTGGGTCGCGGGGTATGCCGTCTTTCTGTTTGCCGCGCGCTGGCTCTCGGTCGAGGCGCTGCGGCTGCTGCCGGCCTACGTCGCAACCCCGCTGATGAACCTGCAGTTCGTCTGGATGGTCGCGATCGGCTGGTGGGGCTTCGGCGAGCTTCCGACCGCGGGCACCCTCGTGGGCGTGATGCTCGTGGTGGGCTCTGGCATGTGGCTGATCTTCGACGAGGCGCTGCCGGGACGCCGCATGGCGCGGGCCTGATACCCTACGGGCGGGCTCTCAGGCGGCGTGGCTCTTGAGCACGTCCATCGGCACGATCTCGAGCGCACGGACGTGGGTCGCATCCAGCGCCACGTCGGGCGCGCAGCCCTCGTCATGCGCCTGCAGAAAGCGCGCGGCACAGAGGCACCAGCGATCGCCGGGCTTCAGGCCCGGAAAGCGGAACTCTGGGCGCGGCGTCGACAGGTCGTTGCCGACATAGGCCGAGTAGGCGAGGAACTCGGCGGTCATGATCGCGCAGACCGTATGACTGCCGGCATCTTCGGCGCAGGTGTTGCAATGACCGTCCCGGAAAAAGCCGGTGACCGGGTCGGCGGAACAGCCGACAAGCGGCTCTCCGAGAACGTTGACTGCGGGGTCCTTGCGGATCATGGCGCATCTCCTTGGGCGGTGAGCCTGACAAACCCTCGGCGCGCTGTCCAGTGGGCCGGGCTCAGCGGAACCGGTCGGCGAGTTTCTGCAGCGGCGAGCGCTGGTCGTCCTCGGGTTTGGTCTCGGCCTCGGGCGCTTTCGCCGCGGGCTTCGGCACATCGGCCTTTGTCTCCGGCTTCGTGGTCTTCGACGACCGCGCAGGGGCCACGCGGAGCGCGACGGCGTTCTGGAAGCCGTTGGTGTCGCCGCGCATAAGCGCGTCGGCACCGTCCGAGATCCCGCGCAACAGGTCGTCGAGCCAGTCCTCGTCGGCCTTGCCGAAGTCGTGCAGCACGTAGCCCGCGACCGCCTCCTTGCGACCGGGATGACCGATGCCCAGCCGGATGCGGCGGTAGGCCTCGCCGATGTGCTGGTGCATCGAGCGCAGGCCGTTGTGGCCGGCATGACCGCCGCCCATCTTCACCCGGCACTTGCCCGGCGCGAGGTCGAGTTCGTCGTGAAAGACGGTGACGTCGCCGGGCTCGAGCTTGAAGAAGCGCATCGCCTCGCCGACCGACTGACCCGAGAGGTTCATGTAGGTGCCGGGTTTCAGCAGCAGCACCTTGTCGCCGCCGAGCCGGCCCTCGCTCACTTCGCCCTGAAAGCGCGAGCGCCACGGGCCGAAGCCGTGGTCCTCGGCGATCCGGTCCACGGCCATGAAGCCGATGTTGTGCCGGTTCTTCGCATATTTGCCGCCGGGATTGCCCAGCCCCACGAGAATCTGCAAGGGTCGCCTCCGCATGTCGCCTTTCGCCCCTAGATAGGGCGGGACGACAAGAATTCACAACCCGCCGCAGGAGAGATGCGATGTATCTGACCATGAACCGCTTCAAGGTCGTGCCCGAACGCGCCGCAGAGTTCGAAGAAATGTGGGCTGCCCGCGACAGTCACCTGAAATCGGTGCCGGGCTTCAAGAGCTTCGCGCTGATGAAGGGGCCGGTGCACGAAGACCACGTTCTATATGCCTCGCACACCGTGTGGGCCGACGAGGCGAGCTTTCGCGACTGGACGAAATCCGAGGCCTTCCGCGCCGCCCACAAGGGCGCGAAAAGCTCCGAGGGCATGTATCTCGGGCCGCCCGAGCTCGAGATCTTCGACGCGGTGCAGGTGCTCGACTGAGCGGGCTCAGACCTTTCCGGTCGCCGACAGCATGATCGCCACCGGGCGGGTCGCGTCGATCTCGGCCATGACGATGATGAGGCTCGCGGTCAGCGGCACCGCGAGCACCGCGCCGGGCAGGCCCCAGAGCGCGCTCCAGAACGCCAGCGCGAAGAGCACCACGAAGGGGCTGAGGTTGAATGCCCGGCTCATCATCCGCGGCTCGAGGTAGCCCGCGACGAAAAGCTGCGCCACGGTCAGCGCCGAGGCGACGGCGGCCGCCAGCGGGAACGAGCCGAACTGCGCGAGGCTCAGCAGGATCGGGAACAGCACCCCGATCATCGAGCCGATGTAGGGGATGTAGTTCAGCAGTCCGATCAGGATGGCCCAGAACAGCGCGAAGTCGATCCCGAAGAGCAGCAGGATGCCGAAGGAGATCGTCCCCAGCACCACGTTCACCACGGTCTTGACCGACAGGTAATTGCCGACCCGCGCGTTGATGCGGGCGAGCAGGGCCAGCGTGCGGCTCTCGCGGCCCGGATCGCCGATGGCCAGCGCCAGCTTCTCGGCCATCCGCGCGCGCTCTGCCATGAAGAACGCGGCGTAGAGCACGACGAGAAACAGCGTGCCTCCGAAGCCGCGCACCGAGGCGAGGATCGGCCCGATGTAGGACTGGATCTGGAACTGGTCGATGGTCGCGGCCCGCACCGTGGCCCAGGTCGGTTCGTCCTCGAGATGCATGAGCAGCCCAAGCTGGGTTGCCAGCGCGTCGAGGTTTGAATCGTAGCGCGGCAGAACGGTCGCGACCTGGGTGAAGGTCTCGGCCACGTAGAGAACGAGCAGGACCAGAACAACCGTGAAGGCCGCGAGCACCATGAAACGGCGCAGCGTCGCGGGCAGCCGTCCGATCAACGGCATCGCGCCCAGCCGGTCGGTCACGTTCGACAGGATGTAGAGCGCGATCATCGCGATCAGCACCGGCAGCAGCACCGGTTTGCCGACGTGCAGAAGCCAGCCGAACATGATCATCAGCGCGACGAAATAGGCGAATTGGCGCAACGATAGCGTCACTTTCGCGCCACTCCGGTGATCTTGTCGTCTTCCTTAGGCGTCGGCGCCTGTCTCATGCCCTGTCCTCCATCTCGTCTGGCGGAATATGGCGGTTTCGGGCCCGAACGAAAAGGCCACGCGCCCCTGAGCAGGCGTGGTTTTTCAAAGCTTTCGCGGCAAAGCGCACTCCTTCGGCAGCGCGGTGGCAGAGCGGCGCGGCTAGTAGGTGGTGCCGTAGGCGGCACAGCGCGCGGCGGTGTCCATGTCCCGCAGCCAGGCCAGCTCGCCCTTCTTGTGGGCGAGGTAGACCTCGGCGAAACCCTCGGGGAACCAGCCGGTGACGGTCGCATTGGCGGCGAACCGCTCCAGCGCCTCGGCCAGCGTCTGCGGCAGCCGGGCGTAGCCGCGCGCCTCGAGTTCGGCCGGGGGCAGGGTCGAGAGGTCCTCCTCGGTGACGGAGGGGATCGGCAGCGCGTCCTCGATCCCTTGGCATCCGGCGTGAACGATGGCAGCCAGCGCGAGGTGCGGCGAGGCCGCCGCATCGCCCGCGCGGAATTCGAAATTGTATTGCTTCGCGATGCTCTCGGGGTCGGTCGCGGTTACCGGGCAGATCCTCAGTGAAGCCTCCCGGTCGCGGAAGCCGAGGTTGTTGTAGGCGGCGCTCCAGCGGTGCGGCGTGAGCCGGAGGTAGGAGACATCCGAGGGCGCGGTCAGCGCGAGGATGCTGTCGAGATACTTGAGCACCCCGGCGATGAAGCTGCCGGTCACCGGTGACATGCCCGCCGGGTGGTCGGGATCGTAGGTGGCCGGGGCGCCGGTCTCGTCGACAAAGCTCATGTGGATGTGCACGCCGTTGCCGACGTTTCGGGATCGAGGATCGGCGCAAAGGTCGCCTGTTCACCCACCCGCGCGGCGGTCATGCGGGTGATCTCGCGCAAGAGCGCCGCCTGGTCGGCGGGGGTGACGCCCCGGGTCGGGGTCACGGTGATCTCGTACTGGTCGGGGCCGTATTCCTTCATGAAGGTATCGGGCCCGAGCCCGGCCTGCGCGAGCGCCGCCATGAGCGCCTCGGCAAAGGCGCGCCGGCGGGTGAAGCCCTGCAAGGTGTAGGCTTGCCCGGGCGCGGTCATGGTCGGCCGGAACTGGAATTCGTGCTCGAAGGCCGCTATCAGCTCGAGCCCGGCGACCCGCTTCAGCCGGGCCAGCGCCTGCTTGAGGATCGAGCGGGTGCAGCAGGCCCAAGGCGCCCCGTCCAGATTGGTTATGTCCCCGATCGCCATCCGCTCGACCGGGCCGGCGTCGTCGAAATCGACCGTGGCCATGGTGTCGGCGTCGGGCACCAGCAGCAGGTCGCCGAGCGCGCCGAAGGGGCTTTCGGCGATGGCGTCGAAGCAGGTGATCTGCACGTTGGTGGGGGTCCAGCCGACGCCGCGCCCGCTGCGTTTCTCGACGTGCGACAGGGGAAAGGCCTTGCCGCGCATCTTGCCGGCGATGTCCGAGGTGGCGGCGAATACGAGGGGATCAGAAATCATGGGTCGCTGTCTCCGAAATCGAGGCGCATGGCATCCCATGCCTCGATGCGCGTCTTGGTGGTCGTCCAGTTGGTGTCTGCGATCCGCGTGCAGATCGCCTCGATCAGCGCGAAGGCGCCGGTGTAGGTGTCCCAGAGCGTGCCGTTCTCGATCGGCACCGCGAGCACTTCGCTCGCATGGGCCGAGCATGGCGAGAGCCAGCGGTCGGTCATCACCACAACCTGCACCCGCCGGTCGCGCACGGCGCGTTCGGTGAGCCGCTCGAGGCTTTTCTGGTAGCGACGGAAATCGGCGATGAAGAGCACGTCGCGCGGCTTCATGCGCAGCAGGTCGTCGGGCCAGCTTTCGGGGTCGGCGGGCAGGTGGTGCACCTTGTCGCGGGCCTGACGCAGGTGGCGGGACATGAAGCCGAGAACGGTGTCGCTCATCCGTCCGCCCAGCACGAAGACCGCGCGGCGGGGGTCGGCGAGCAGGGCGCAAATGCGCTCGAACTGAGCCTCGGGGATGGCTGTCGGCGCCTCCTGCATCACCTGCGCCGAGCGGGCGAGGAAACTCGCGAGATAGGCGCCCTCGACCGGCTGCGCCGTTCGCTGCAGATCGACGGGAGAGCGCTCGCCCTCCTTCAACTCGTCGATCAGGCTGCGCTGGAATTCGTGGAAACCCTGGAAGCCCAGCTTGGTCACGAAGCGCGAGATCGATGGCGCCGAAGTGCCGGTCTTCTGCGCGAGCTCCTGGATCGGCAGCAGCCCGGCAAACGGGTAGTCTAGGCGCAACGCCGTGCCGATCCGCCTGTCGGCAGCGGTCATTTCGTCGGCAATTCGATCAAGGCGCTCTTTGACCTGCATCGGACCTCTCCATTCGCGCTTGACGATCTCTTTTTGAAAATATCATGTCAAACGGGAAATAATGGATGCACATGAAAATGGATCGTCATGCGTCGACGCAGCATGAATAAAGGCAAACGGTGCACGGGAACGATGGTTGCGACAGGTCCCGCAACCGGCAGAACTCAAGGCGGCGGGCGCCATTTGTCTTGCGCGGCGGCAACACCATGAGTTCGGAGAACCTGCTTGGGCCGGAAGATCCGGCGCCGGTCGAACTGGTCAATCCCAAGGGCCGGGCACCGCTGCTGCTGGTCTGCGAACACGCGGGGCAGGCGGTGCCGGCGCGGCTCGGGCGGCTCGGCTTGACGCAGGCGGATCTCGACGACCACATCGGCTGGGACATCGGCGCCGCCGCACTCGCCCGGCGCCTTGCGCTCGCGCTCGACGCCCCGGCGGTGCTGCAGCGCTACAGCCGGCTGGTGATCGACTGCAACCGTCCGCCCGAGGCACCCGACGCGATGCCCGAGGTAAGCGACGCGCGCCCCGTGCCCGGCAACCACGCACTCTCCGAGGCCGCGCGGCGGGCGCGCATCGACGAGATATTCACGCCGTTCCAGGAGGCGGTTGCGCGACAGCTGGCACGGTCGGGGCTGCGGGCGACCTTCTCGATCCACAGCTACACGCCCCGGATGCGCGACGGGCAGCCGCGCGCATGGGACGCAGGCTTCCTCTTCCGCGAGGACCGCGCGACCTCCGAGCGGCTGGCGCGGGCGCTTCAGGCGCTTTCCGGCGATCTGACGATCGGGCTCAACCAGCCCTACGACGTCGACGCGGCCTCGGACTGGTTCGTGCCGCGTCATGCCGAGCCGAGCGGTCTGCCGCACAGTCTTGTCGAGATCCGCAACGACCACATCCGCGAGGCTTCGGGGCAGGCGCTCTGGACCACGCGGCTCGCCCACATCTTCCGCCCCTTTCTCATGGAGACTTCCGCATGAGCCTTACCCGCGACGTGCCGCTTGTTCCGGCGCAATCCGCCGTTCTCTTCATCGACGTTCAGAATTTCAGCGCGCGCCGCGAGGGGGCCGAGTTCGCCGGGCTCTCGGATGCCGCCTTTGCCGAGACCTACGGCAGCTTCCTCGAGCGGCTCGAGGCCGAGACCATTCCCAACATGCAGGCGGTTCAGCGCGCCTGTCGCGCGGCCGGGGTCGAGGTCATGTATACCACGATCGAGAGCCTGACGCTCGATGGCCGGGACCGCAGTCTTGATTACAAGATCACCGGCTTCAACGTGCCCAAGGGGTCGTGGGACGGCAAGGTCATCGACGAGATCGCCCCGGAGGGCGACGAGATCGTGCTGCCGAAAAGCTCGTCGTCGGTGTTCGTGTCGACGCATATCGACTACATCCTGCGCAATCTCGGCGTCCGTCAGCTGGTCCTTTGCGGACTGGTCACAGATCAATGCGTCGAAAGCGCGATCCGCGATGCCTGCGATCTCGGCTACCTCGTGACGCAGGTCACCGACGCCTGCCTGACCTACACGCAGGAGCGGCAGGACAGCTCTCTGCGCGCGATCCGGGGATACTGCCGCCAGATCACCACGGCAGAGCTGGTCGCGGAACTGGCGGATGCGGGTTGAGCGACTGGCCGGTGCTCGGGATGTGGATGCCGAAAGAAGTTAAGAAAAAATGAACAACGGCGGGAACCTCTTTTTGTCCCTCGCGTTATGCGTATTCGACGACTAGGGACAACGCGCTACGCGAACGGGCTTTCCACCTTTTGGACACGATCGACAAGACCTCCACCGGAACGAAAACCTCGTTCCGGCACATGCTTCGCCATGACTCCCGGCAGGCGCATGACGCCGCCGAAGAGAGCTTCCGGCCATTCCTCGAGTCGCCCGAGCGGCATCTCGGCTGGTTCCTGTCGACCCAGGGCGCAGCGCTCGGTGCGCTGCGCGAGGGATGCGGGCCGGCACCGGGTGTGCTGTCGGGCGCCGTGTTGTCCGATCTCCTGAAACGGCTTGCGGCAGACCTCGCCGCGATGCGCCGCGAGACCGCCTCGATCTCTCCGTCGCGTCCGCTCGATCCGCTTGCCGTCGACTATCTCGTGCTGGGATCGCGTCTTGGCAGCGAGACGATGCGGCGCAGTTTCTACGGGAACGGGCAGGCGACGCCCGCTTTCTTTCGCGCCGGTCCGCTGCCGCTGCTGTGGCGGCGCCATTGCGACATGCTCGACGCCGTCGAGCCCGGATCCGACCGTGGCACCCGCATCACCGACGATACACTCGCGGGCTTTGCCCTGTTCGAGCAGGCGGCGACCGCGCAGGCCAATCCATGAAAGACACATCGCATGACTTCTGAGCCGTCCAGACACGCGCCCGGGCAGAGCGTGGACCTGACCAACTGCGACCGCGAACCCATCCACCAGCTGGGGCGGGTGCAATCCTACGGCGCGCTGCTGGCGCTCTCGTCGGACTGGATCGTCCAGCATGCCTCGGAGAATCTCGAGAGCATCCTGGGCATTGCCGCGGAGGACGCGATCGGCGCGCCACTCAGGGGGCTGATCGTCTCGGACGGATACGAACGCATCCGGCAGAACATGCGGCTGCTCGATGAGCCGGGCGGTGCGATCCGGCTCTTCAACGTCGCGATGCGCGCGAACGGGCGCGCGTTCGACGTGTCGGTGCACGGCTCGGGAAACCTGCTGATCGTCGAGTTCGAGCCGAAGTCCGGTCCGCGCGGCCGCGACGTGATGTCCGATGTCTATCCGCAGATTTCCGCGCTCAAGCGCGACGGTGATCTCGCCGCGCTGGCGATGGCGGCGGCGCGCGGCCTGCAGGAGCTTTCGGGCTTCGACAGCGTCATGGTCTACCAGTTTCAGCCGGACCAGTCCGGCAAGGTCATTGCCGAGCGGCGCAAGGATTCGCAGAGCGTCTACGACGGCCTCATGTTCCCGGCCTCGGACATCCCCGCGCAGGCCCGCAAGCTCTACACGAGGTCGCTGTTGCGGCTCATCGCCGACGTGGACGACCCCGGCAGCGCCATTTCGCCCGGCACCACGCTGGACGGAGAGCCGCTCGACCTGTCGCTGGCGGTGACCCGCGCGGTGTCGCCCATTCATATCGAGTACCTCAAGAACATGGGCGTCGGCGCCTCGATGTCGGTCTCGATCATGAAGGACGGTGAGCTCTGGGGGCTGTTTGCCTGCCACAACCACACTCCGCTCTATATCGACTACGAGCGCCGCACCGCCTTCGAGATGTTCGCGCACATGTTCTCCTACGAGCTGTCACGCTTCGAGGATGAGCTGCGCAAGCGCGCGGTCGAGGACACGAGCCGGCTTCAGACCCGGTTGATGGGCTACATGGCCGACGGTCGCCCCATGGCCGAGAGCCTGCTTTCGGTGTCCGAGGACATCGGCTCGGTCATCGCGCACGACGGGCTCGTGCTCTATGAGGACGAAACCTTTCACGCGACCGGGCTTGCCCCGACCGAAGAGGAATTCCGCGCCATTGCCCAGTTCCTCGACCGGTCGATCGGCGAAGAGGTCTACGCGACGGACCGCCTCGAGAAGGTCTTTCCCCGGGCCCGCGATTTCGGCGGTCGTGCTGCCGGGATCCTCGCCATTCCGATCTCGAAGCGGCCGCGCGACTACCTTGTCTTCGTCCGCCGCCAGATCGAGGAGACGGTGAGCTGGGCCGGTGATCCGCGCAAGCCTGTGACGGCAGGCCCGAACGGCGAGAGGCTGACACCGCGCAAGAGCTTCGAGGTCTGGCGCGAGACCGTCAGCGGTCGCAGCATCCCGTGGGCGCCGCAGGAGATGCATTCGGCCGAGCGACTGCGCATGATCCTGCTCGAGGTCTTCCTCAAGATGACCGACGCTGCGAACGACGAGCGAGAGCGCAACCAGCAGCAGCAGCAACTGCTGATCTCGGAATTGAACCACCGGGTGCGCAACATCCTCAACCTCATGCGGGGACTCCTTGCACAGTCGCGCGCCTCGACCTCGACGCTCGAGGAATTCACCGCCAATCTCGACGGGCGCATCCAGGCGCTCGGCCGCGCGCATGACCAGCTGACCGCCGAGCAATACGAGCCGGCATCGCTGACCTCGCTGATCGAATGCGAGTTCGAGGCCTACGCCGACCACAAGATGGACCGTGTGATCATCGACGGACCCGAGGTCTTCGTGAACTCGAAGGCTTTCACCACGATGGCGCTGGTGCTGCACGAGATGGCCACCAACTCGATCAAGTACGGGGCGCTCTGCGACAAGTCGGGGCGCGTCGAGGTGAAGGTTGCAGAGGACAGCAGCGGCGGTGTCCTCATCGACTGGCTCGAGCGCGGGGGCCCGCCGGTGACCCCGCCCAAGCGGCGCGGGTTCGGCAGCATGATCATCGAGGGCTCGATCCCGCATGAACTGCGCGGCGATGCCAAGGTTTGTTACAAGATGACCGGGCTCGAGGCGCATTTCCGGCTGCCGCCCACGGCGATTTCGAGCATCCGCTACCAGGCCGAGGGGGAAGCCGCCGCCGCTGCGACGCAGGAGCCGGCCGCGGTGGTCGAGGCGGACGGCTCGCTCGGGCTCAAGGGGCAGGGGCTGGTGCTCGAGGATACGCTCATCATCGCGATGGACGCGGCGGGCATCCTCGAGGATCTCGGCGCGAGCGACGTCAAGATCACCTCGTCGGTGACCGCCGCGATGACCTGGCTCGATGACAACAACGTGGATTTCGCCGTGCTCGACGTGAACCTCGGGGACGAGCAGTCGCTGCCCGTGGCGGAGCGCCTCTACAAGGCGGGTGTGCCGATCATCCTCGCCACCGGCTACGGCGAGATCGAGGAATTGGCCCAGACCTATCCACCCTGTGGCGTGGTGCAGAAACCGTTCTCGGCAAGCTCTCTCGAAACCGCGCTGAAAAAGGCGATATCAAAGGTTCCGACCAAGGAAGGTTGAGCGAAAATGGCGGCTTAACCTCCCATTTGCCCTGAGGTATAATCACACCTCACAATCTGGGTGTGGCAATGACTCTGATTCTGAGTGACAGCGAGATGGGCGCCGGCATCGCGTCCAAGCTTCTCGGGCAACTGGCCGAGCGGGCATCGGTCTGCGCGATGGTGATTGACCGCACGGGCCGTGTCGTTGCCATCAATCGCGGCGGTCTCGAGCGTCTGTCAGCGACCCGCGACGAGGTGATCTCGCAGCCCTGGTCGACGCTCTGGGACGGGTCGCATCGCGAGGCGGCTCGCGCCGCGCTCGAGCGTGCCCTATCCGGCGAGGCTGTGACCGAGGCGCTGCCACGAGCCGGCGAGACACCCGAGAACGCCCATGATGTCGACATCGCTCCTTTCGAACAGTCCGGGCAGGTCGTTTCGCTTGCCCTTGCCGTGACTGACCTGTCACGGGCGCGCACGACCGAGAACGCCGAGGTGATGCAAGCCCTGCGCGAGGCCGCCCATGCCATCTCGAACGTGGCCAATGTGAATGCGTCCAGCGCGCGGCTTCTCGAACGGATTTCGGACGACGAGGCGATGACCGAGATTGCCAAGGGGCTCCGGGAAGCGGCGGGACGCGCGGAGCGGACGGTCGAGGCGTTGTCGCGCATCGTGGTGCCTGACGACGGGTAGCATCAGATGTGATCCCCGCCCGGTTTTCGGGCGTTTCAAGGCGCAACTGACGCGAGAACTTGCAAGAAACTGCACAACGGTCGGCAAGAGAAGGCCGATGGGAACCCCCTGCGAATTCAGGGGTTTGGTTCGCGCGGGCGGTGAGCTGACGAAACCGTGTTGCTGCATGAGCGAAAGAGCGCGCATGCCGGTTCCGAGGGATGGTTTTCCGCTAAATTAAACTCATATCGTTGCATCGAGTTAGACGGACGGATCAATGACTTCAGAAAAATATTTCGATTTTTCAGCTCGATCACGCGTCGGCGCGATCCGCTCGCGCGGATTGACCCGGCGGGCGGCACTTGCCGGTCTCGGGGCGAGCATGGGCGGGGTGATGTTGCCTGCCGCCGTGCGTGCCCAGGACGAACAGGGTGAGCAGCCGCAGCCGGAACCCGGCGAAAGTTTCAGCTTCGACATGCTGACCGAGCGGATGCGCGCGGCAAGCAAGCAGGAGCCGGGTGAGCGAGACAGCATCGAGGGCTTTCTCGCCGAACTCGACTACGACCAATACCAGCGCGTCCGCTTCCGCGAGGATCACGCCCGCTGGCGGGAGAACGAGAAGTCGCAGTTTCACCTGCAGCCGTTCCATCTCGGCTGGCTCTTCAAGGAGCCGGTGGTCATCAACGAGCTGGTCGACGGTCGCGCCATCCCGATGATCTTCTCGACCCGCGATTTCGATTATTCCTCGCTCGAGCGCGACGTGCCGGAGGATCTGGTGATGCCCGGCATCGCCGGCTTCCGGCTGCAGAACCAGCTCAACCGCGCCGATGTCTACGACGAGCTCGTTGCATTCCTTGGTGCAAGCTACTTCCGGGCGCTGGGGCGTGACAACCTGTACGGGATCAGTGCGCGCGGTCTCGCGGTGAACACAGGCGTCGCCGAGGGCGAGGAATTCCCGCGCTTCACCGAGTTCTGGATCGAACGCCCGGCGGATGGCGCGGGCAGCGTGACCCTCTACGCGGCGCTGCGCAGCCAGTCGGTGACCGGTGCCTACCGCTTCGTCATCACCCCGGGGGCGAACACCACGATGGAGGTCACGGCGCGGCTCTTCCTGCGCAATGACGTCGAGCAGCTCGGTATCTCGCCGCTGACCTCGATGTTCCTCTTCGACGGCAGCGACCCCGGGAATTTCCACGACTACCGCGCGGCGGTGCACGACAGTTCGGCGCTTGTCCTGAACGTCGGCGAAACGACCTTTTACCGGCAACTCAAGAACCCGCCGCGGCTCGCGAGCTCCTATCTCGGGGCGCATGCGCCGCGCTCCTTCGGGCTGGTGCAGCGCGAGCGCGACTTCAGCCAGTATCTCGATGCGCAGGCCCATTACGAACGCCGGCCCTCGCTGATGGTCGAACCCATCGGAGACTGGGGCAAGGGCACGGTGCGGTTGCTCGAGCTGCCCACCGACCTCGAGACCAACGACAACGTGGTGGCCTACTGGCTGCCCGACGCGCCGGCCGAAGCCGGTGACGAGCTGGAATTTGCCTATCGGCTGCATTGGGGCATGTCGCCCCCGGGCGATGGCAGCGACACGCTGGCTCACATCGTGCGCACGCGCGTCGGCGAAGGCGGTGTTGCGGGGGTCGACGAGGACAACGAGGCCCAGAAATTCGTCATCGATTTTGAAGGCGGGTTGCTGCGGGAACTTTCCGGGACCGCAGAGGTTGAGCCGGAGATCACGGTTCAGAACGGCGAAATTGAAGAACAGGCGCTCTCGCGGATCAGCGGGACACAGACCTGGCGGCTTGTGATCGATGTCCTGGGACAACCCGAGTCCACGGTGGAACTCAGGGCCTCCCTCAAAGGCTTTGGCCGGACGCTCACGGAAACATGGTTGTATCAATGGGTCAGACAATGATCGAGACACAGACACATTCTATTCCGCAGCTGAACGACTCCGCGGAACCTGCAAATAACTGGGAGCCGCCTGCGGCCCCGCTGGACATGCCGCGCCAGGCGCTCGAGCGCGAGGCCGGCGCCTCTGACTGGGGGGCCGTGCTGCGTCTGTTCCGGACGCGCACGCGGGCCTGACGGCGACAGATGCAGAGAGCTCCCCTGAAACCCGATCCGCGGACGCGGATGGTGCGCGCCGGCGCGGTGTCCGGCGCGCTTCTTCTTGCTCTGATTGCCGCCGGGCTGGTGGCCGAAGCGGGCCTGACAGACGGCTTCGATGTCTGGGACGTTGCGCGCACGGCGCTGATCTTCGTCACCACCGCTTGGCTCGCGTGGGGCGCGATGCTGGCCTTTGCGGGCCTCCCGCGCGCCAACCGCAGCGGTGAGGCGACCGCGCTGAAAATGCCGCAGCCGCCGACCGTCGTGATGGTCCCGATCTGCAACGAGGACCCGGTCGAGACCTTCACCCGTATCGAGGCGATGAGGGGCTCGGCGCTGGATGCCGGTCTCGTGCTCGACGTCGCGGTCCTGTCCGACACCCGCGATCCACAGGCCGCCGCGCGCGAAGAGGCGGCATTTGCCCGCCTCGATGCCTCGGCACGCGCCGATGGCGGGCCCGGGCGGGTCTTCTACCGCCGCCGCGAGGACAACCGCGGCCGCAAGGCGGGCAACATCGAGGATTTCATCCGCCGCTCCGGCGGCGCCTACGAGTTCGCGGTGATCCTCGATGCCGACAGCCTCATGGAAGGCTCCGCGATGCGCGAGATGATCGCGCGGATGCAGGCGGACCCGGACCTCGGGCTGCTGCAGACGTTGCCGCGCGTGGTTGCGGCGCGGTCCTTCTTCGGGCGCGCGATGCAGTTCGCTGCGGCCTTTCACGGCCCCGTCTTCACGCGCGGGCTCGAGCGGATGCAGGGCGCGACCGGCCCGTTCTGGGGGCACAACGCCATCGTCCGCCTGCGCGCTTTCGCGGAAAGCTGCGCGCTTCCCGAGCTGCGCGGCAAGCCGCCGTTCGGCGGGCATATCCTCAGCCACGACTACGTCGAGGCAGCGCTGCTCGCGCGCGCCGGCTGGAAGGTGCAGGTCGACAGCGCCATCGAGGGCTCCTTCGAGGAAGGCCCCGAGAACGTGCTGTCCTACGCCAAGCGCGACCGGCGCTGGTGTCAGGGCAACCTGCAACACATCCGGCTGCTCAATGCGCCCGGTCTTGCCGGCTGGAGCCGCTTTGTCTTCCTGCAGGGCATCCTGTCCTACATCGTGTCGCTGTTCTGGGCTTCCTTCCTTCTCGTCTCTATCGGGGCGACCGTCATGGCGCCGGTGCCGGACTACTTCCCCGAGCCGCACCAGCTTTTCCCGGTGTTCCCGAGCGACCGCACCAAGGAGATCACCGCGCTTGCCATCGGCATCGTGGGGCTTCTGATCTTGCCGAAACTCGCCATCGTGGTTCAGGCCGCAGGCAGCGGCCGGGTCCGTGGCTTCGGCGGCGTGGGCCGTGCGCTTGCCTCGCTGACCGGCGAGATCCTTCTCAGCTCGCTCATGGCGCCGGTCATGATGATGTACCAGGTCCGCGCCGTGCTGCAGGTTCTCATGGGCCGTGACGGCGGCTGGCCCGCGAACGCGCGGGGCGAGGGTATCCTGAACATCGGCGAGGCGTTCCGCGCGAGTGCCTGGATCGTCGCCATCGGCACCGTCGGGCTGGCGTCGGTCTACGCGCTGTCCGCCGACCTCGTGCTCTGGCTGTTGCCGGTCTGCGTACCGATGATCCTCGCGCCGGTTCTGATCGCATGGAGTTCGCGCCCGCTGACCCATTCGCTCTTCCGGGTGCCGGACGAGGCCGACCCTTCCCCGGTGGTGACGCGCTACCGCAAGCTCATGGCCAACCACGAGCGCCGCGTGGGCGCGAACGACAACCCCACGCCCGGGCAGGGAGCGGCTGCCGATGCGACCGTCTGAGCCCGGCCTTGAAGCCGGCGGCGTGCCCGTCGCCGGCGCCCGAAGCGCCCGCGATCCGCGGATCGACGCCTTTCGCGGTGCCGCACTTGTCACCATCTTCATCGACCATGTGCCGGGAAATCCCTACGAGCACCTCACGCTGCGCAACTGGGGGTTCTCGGACGCCGCCGAAGCGTTCTTCCTCATGTCGGGGATCGCGGCGGGGCTCGCCTATTCCAAGGGGATGGGGTCGGGGACGTTTCTGAACGGGGCGCTGCCGGTCTGGCGGCGCTCGTGGACGCTCTATCTCGTGCACCTGTTCCTGACGTTCTGGGCGATCGCAATCTTCGCCGGAGGTGCCGCGCTTTTCGATACGCCTGGACTCCTGGAAAAGATCAACCTGGCCAAGGTCTTCGATATGCCGGAGCAGACGTTGCCGGCACTTCCGCTGCTCCTGCATCAACTTGGCTACGTGAATATCCTGCCGGTCTACTGCGTGCTTCTTCTCTCGGCGCCGTTTCTGATCCGCGTCGGCATTTCATGGCCCAAGGTGCTTGCAGGGGCTTCGGTCCTTCTATGGTTCGCGGCGGGCCTCTGGCGTCTGAACTTGCCCAACCATCCCAACCCGGGAGGCTGGTTCTTCAACCCGTTCTCGTGGCAGATCATCTTCGTGATGGGGCTTCTGACCGGCATCGGCATCCGCAAGGGCGAACGCTTCGTGCCCGTCTCGCGGGGTCTGTTCTGGGCGGCGGTCGGATTTCTGGTGCTGGTGCTCGCATGGCGCTACGTGCCCGGGGTCGGTGCGTTTCTCAATCACCAGATGGCCCGGCTCGGCGCTGCGGGCGTGCCGTTCCACATCGTGTCGCACGACAAGACCTTCGTGGCTGTCCCGCGGCTGCTGCATGCGCTGTCGCTGGCCTACGTCCTGTCCTGCCTGCCGGTCGTCCGCCGCGCCGCCGCGCATGACCTTGCATCCCCCTTCCGGCTGCTCGGCCGGCACGGGCTGCTGGTCTTCGCCGCAGGCACGCTGGCCTCGCTGGCGTTTCAGGTCGTGCTGTCATCGGCCGTCAACCCGGCACCGCTCTCGTGGATGGTGCTGCCGGTGGGCGCCTTCGTGATGCTCGGGGTGGCGCTGCTGGCCGAGAAGCGTCGCAAGGGCGGCGGAGGCTCGTCCGGGGGCGCAAAGGAGCGACCGCGCGAGCCGCGCATGGCGGAGCTCGGCCCGGCGCCGGCTGTCGCCTCGGTGCCGCGCAGCTGAAGCGGCTCAGGGGCGCGCCGCCTGCATCGCGCGGCGTGTCCTGACCTGCTGTGTCACGAGCGCGAGCAGGACCATCCCCGTTAGGATAAGGACGATGGTGGGCGCGGGCGCACTATCGAGCCAGAACGACAGGTAGACCCCTCCGATCCCGGCGATCAGTGCCGCGAGCACCGCCACGGGCATCATTGCCGCGAAGCGCCGCGTCAGCAGAAAGGCGATGGCGCCCGGGGCGATCAGGTAGGCGATGGCGAGGATGATGCCCACCGAGCTCAGCATCGCCACGATCACCGCCGACAGCACCGCGAGCAACCCGTAGTGGATCACGCCCACCGGCAGGCCGATCATCCGTGCCTGTACCGGGTCGAAGGCATGGGCGAGCACGTCGCGCCACTTGAGCACGAGCCCCAGTGCCACGGTCCCGGCGATGAGGCCGGAAGTCCAGAGATCGTCCGTGCCGACCCCCAGCATGTTGCCGAACAGGATATGGTCGAGGTGCAGTCCGGTCTCGATCTGCGTGTAGAGCACCACGCCGAAGCCGAACATGCCCGAGAAGACCACGCCCATCACCGTGTCCTGCTTGATCCGCGAGTGGTCCTTGATGAACCCCGTGGCCAGCGCGCAGAACAGCCCCGCGAGAAACGCCCCCAGCAACAGCGGCAGGCCGGCGACATGGGCCAGCACCACCCCCGGCAGCACCGCGTGGCTCGTGGCGTCTCCCAGCAGGGCCCAGCCCTTGAGCACGAGAAAGCAGCTCAGCAGCGCTGCCGCCGGGGCGATCAGCGCCACGATCAGGAAAGCGTTCTGCATGAACGGGAATTGCAGCGGCAGAAGCAGAGTCTCCATCAGCGGGCCTCCGCAAGCGCGGCGCGGCCCCGGCGCCGGGCGGCGAGCGTGCCGTGGGTGGGCGCGAAGACGAAGGCCAGCCCGAAGAGGGCGGTTTGAAGACAGACGATCACGCCGCCGGTCGCCCCGTCGAGAAAGTAGCTTGCATAGGCGCCGAGCGCCGAGGTCATGGCGCCGATCGCCACCGAGAGCATCAGCAGCCGCGGGAAGCGGTCGGTGAGCAGGTAGGCGGTCGCGCCCGGCGTCACCACCAGCGCGATGACGAGAAACGCGCCGACGGTCTGCATCGCCGCGACGGTCGAGGCCGAGAGCAGGGTGAAGAACACCAGCCGCAGGGCGCCCACGTTCAGCCCGATGCTGCGGGCGTGCGCCTCGTCGAAGAACACCGCCAGCAGGTCGCGCCATTTCGCCAGAAGGACGGCAAGGGAGACGCCACCGATGATGACCAGTTGCAGCGTGTCCTCGGGCGTGATCGCAAGGATGTTGCCCATGATGATCGTCTGGATCGAGATCGCCATGGGATTGAGAGAGACCATGAACAGCCCCAGCCCGAAGAAGCTGGTGAAGATCAGTCCGATCACCACGTCCTCTTTCAGCCCCGAGCGCTGCCGCAGCGCGAGCATCGCCAGCGCCGCCAGCCCGCCCGACAGGAAGGCGCCGAGCGCAAAGGGCAGGCCGAGCATGTAGGCGCCGGCCACCCCCGGCACCACCGAGTGCGAGAGCGCGTCGCCGATCAGCGACCAGCCCTTGAGCATCAGGTAGGCCGACAGGAACGCGCAGACGCCGCCCACCAGCGCCGAGACCCAGATCGCGTTGGTCATGTAGCCGTATTGAAAGGGCTCGAGCAGGATCATCGCGGGCGGCCTTTCACGGTGCGGGCGCGGTCGTCGTAGATCACCAGTGGCCGTTCGTCGTCGGTCAGGATATCGAGGCTGCGCGGATCGGCGTCGTCATGCAGGCGTTCGCCGCCCAGCATGAAGTGGCGCAAGACGCCGCCGAAGGCCTCGCGCAGCTTGTCGGGGGTGAAGACCTCGGCGGTCGGGCCGTGTGCCAGCACCGTGCCCTTGACCAGCACCACGCGATCGCAGAACTCGGGCACCGAGCCGAGGTTGTGGGTTGCAACCAGCATCACCCGGCCTTCCTCGCGCAGGTCGCGCAGCAGGGCGACGATCTGCTCCTCGGTCTTCACGTCGACGCCGGTGAAGGGCTCGTCGAGCAGGATGACCCGTGCGTCCTGTGCCAGCGCGCGTGCAAGGAACACGCGCTTGCGCTGGCCGCCCGACAGCTCGCCGATCTGGCGGTGCCGGAAGTCAGCCATGTTGACCCGTTGCAGCGCCGCCGCAACCGCCGCGCGGTCCGCGGCGCGGGGGCGGCGCAGGAAGCCCATGTGCCCGTAGCGGCCCATCATCACGACGTCCTCGACCAGGACCGGGAAGCTCCAGTCGACCTCTTCGGCCTGCGGAACATAGGCGACCGCCTGAGCCTTCATCATCGCGCGGACCGGCTGGCCGAGGATCTCGATCCGCCCGGCGCTGAGCGGAACGAATCCCATCAGGGCCTTGAACAGCGTCGATTTTCCGGCCCCGTTGACGCCCACGAGCGCGGTGATCGTGCCGGTGGGGATGGCGAAACTCGCGTCACGCAGCGCGGTGTGGCCGTTGCGGTAGGTGACCGTCAGCCCGTCTGCGCGGATGCCATCGGTCATGGGGTGAGGCCCGCAACGATGGTTTCCGAGGTCACGCGCAGCAGGTCGAGGTAGGTCGGCACCGGGCCGCCGGGCTCGCTGAGGCTGTCGACGTAGAGCACCCCGCCGTAGGCCGCGCCGGTTTCCCGCGCGACCTGCTTCGCCGGCCGGTCCGAGACGGTGCTTTCCGAGAAGACCGTGGGGATGTCGTGCGCGCGCACGGTGTCGATCACCTGCCGCACCTGCTGCGGCGTGCCCTGCGCATCGGCGTTGATCGGCCAGAGGTAGACCTCCCGCAGGCCGAAGTCGCGGGCAAGGTAGGAGAACGCGCCCTCCGAGGTGACGAGCCAGCGGCGTGCCTCGGGCAGGGCATGTGCCGCGTCGCGCAGCGGGCCGATCACCGCCGCGATCTCGTCCTTGTAGCGCGCGGCGTTGGCGGAATAGGTCTCGGCGTTGGCGGGATCGGCATTGCTCAGCGCGTCGCGGATGTTGTCGACGTAGAGCTCGGCCGAGCTCAGCGCCATCCAGCCGTGCGGGTTGGGGCTACCGTCGTAATCACCGCCCGAGATCGCGATGGGCGCGATCCCCTCCGAGACCACGGCCGCCGGAACGTCGCCGAGGTTGGCGAAGAACTGCTCGAACCAGCGCTCGAGGTTCAGCCCGTTCCACAGGATCAGATCCGCATCCTGCGCCCGCACCAGGTCGCGCGGGGTGGGCTGGTAGCCGTGGATCTCGGCCCCCGGCTTGGTGATCGAGACGACCTCGGCCGCGTCTCCGGCGACGTTGCGCGCCATGTCGGCGATCACCGTGAAGGTGGTGACCACCTTGAGCCGCTCCTGTGCCAGTGCCGGTGTGATGCCAAGCAGGCTCGCCGCGCCGAGTGCCAGAAATCCGCGTCTGTCGATCATGCTTCTTTCCTTCCTGCGTGTTTCCTCCTGCTTCTAGGAATGACTTGCAACTGTCAAGACAGTTGCAACCAACTTGCAACTGGCGCTTGATCGCGCCCGGACGATGACGCAAAAAGAGGCCATGACGAGGCAGGACGACCGAACCCGACGGCTGACAGAGGCCCTGCGCGACGCGGGCGTGCGCGTGACGCGGCAGCGCGCGGCGCTGCTCTCGGTGCTGGCGCGCGCCGACGACCACCCCGAGGCGGTCGAGCTGCATCGCCGCGCCGAATCCGAGCTGCCGGGGATTTCGCTGTCGACGGTCTACCGCACGCTCTCGGCGCTGGAATCGCAGGGGGTCATCCACCGCCACCAGTTCGAGGGCGCGCCCGCGCGCTTCGAGCACGCGGAATCGGCGCACCATGACCACATGATCGACGTGGACAGCGGCGAGGTCATCGAGTTCGCCTCGGAACGGATCGAGAAACTGCAGGCCGAGATCGCCCGCGAGCTCGGCTACGACATCGTGCATCACCGGCTCGAACTCTACGTGCGCCGCAAGGGCACCGGCTCGGACGGCTGACCGCTGCTAGCCGGCTTCGCCGAGCGCCATCTCGGCGACCATCTCGGCGATCGCCAGAGACGAGGTGAGCCCCGGGCTTTCGATCCCGAACATGTTGACGAGCCCCGGAATGCCGTGCCGCGCGGCCCCGTCGATGCGGAAATCCGCCGCCGGCTCGCCGGGCCCCGACAGCTTCGGCCGGATGCCGCAGTAGGTCGGCGCCAGCGCACCGTCGGGCAGGGCGGGCCAGTACTTGCGGATCTCGGTCTCGAAATGCGCCTGCCGGTCGCCGTTAACGCTGTAGTCGACGCCGTCGATCCATTCCACGTCCGGCCCGAACCGCATGCCGCCGCCAAGATCCAGCGTCAGGTGCACCCCCAGCCCGCCGGGCTCGGGAACCGGGTAGATCAGCCGCGAGAACGCCGGCCGCCCGGCCACGCCGTAGTAGTTGCCCCGCGCGTATCGCGTCTGCGGCACATGCGCAGGGTCGAGGCCCTCGATGGTCGCCGCGATCTCGGAGGCATGCAGCCCGGCGGCATTGATGAACCGGTCGCAGCCCAGATCGAACCGCTCGCCGCTCGCCAGGTCCTCGGTGGAGACCACGAAGCCCTCGGCGGTCAAAGACACACCCCGGACCGCGCTGCCGAGGCTCAGCAGCGCGCCCGCGTTTTCCGCCTCGCCGAGCAGGGAGAGCATGAGCGCGTGGCTGTCGACGATCCCGGTCGAGGGCGAATACAGCGCCCCCGTGCAGGCAAGCGCCGGCTCCATCTCCTGCGCCTCCGCCGCGTCGAGCAGGCGCAGGTCGGTCACGCCGTTCGCGCAGGCCCGGTCGCGAATGCCCGCAAGCGCGTCTCCCTGGGCGTCCGACGTGGCGACGATGAGCTTGCCACAGCGTTTGTGCGGCACGCCCTGCGCCTCGGCATAGGCATAGAGCATCTCGCGGCCGCGCACGCAGAGCCGCGCCTTGAGGCTGTCCTTCGGGTAGTAGAGCCCGGCGTGGATGACCTCGGAATTGCGCGAAGAGGTTCCGGTGCCGAAGGCGCTTTCGGGTTCGATCAGCAGAACCTCGACGCCGCGCGCGGCGAGCGCCCGGGCGATGGCGAGCCCCACGACCCCGGCGCCGGCGATGATGCAGTCAACCTTGTCCATGCGCCCACTTGCCGTGTCGTCACCGGGAAATGCAAGTCCGCCCGGCGCACGGGACGTGCAAAAAGAAAACGGCCCCGCCTGGCAGGGCGGGGCCGTCTCGAAGTCGCGTCGGAGCGGAGGATTATTCCTCGGACGCTTCCTCTTCGCCTTCGTCCTCGGCGTCTCCTGCGCGAAGGCCGCGCGGTGCCGAGATGTTCGCGATCACGAAGTCACGGTCGATGGTCGGCTTCGCGCCCTTCGGCAGCGGCACGTCCGAGATGTGGATGACGTCGCCGATGTCCTTGCCCTCGAGGTCCACGACGATCTGGTCGGGGATGTCGCCGGCGAGCACTTCGAGCTCGACTTCCTGACGCACGATGGTCAGCACACCGCCCTTCTTGAGACCCGGCGCCTTGTCCTCGTTGATGAACTCGGCGTGGATGAAAAGGTTGATCCGGCTGGTGCGGCGCAGGCGCATCAGGTCGAAGTGGGTCGGAAGGTCCTTCACCACGTCGCGCTGAACGTCGCGGCAGATCACGCGCACGTCGTCGTGGCCGTCAACCTTGAGGTTGAACAGCGTCGACTTGAAGCGGCCCGCGTGCAGGCGCTTGAGCAGGACGTTGAACGGAATCTGGATCGGCAGCGGATCGACGTCGCCACCAAACACAATCCCCGGAACCATGCCGTCACGGCGCGATTGACGAGCGGCGCCCTTGCCTGTCCCCGTCCGTTCCAGGGCTTCGAGATCAGGAATCTCACCAGCCATTTGATATCTCCATACTGTAAGGGCAGGGTGCCTCCAAGGCTGTCACCCCGCGTAAGAGCCGCTCCGATAGACCGGATCGCGCCGTTTCACAACCCCTTTTCCTGCGCCGGCGGCGACCCGCCGCTCTGGACGCCGCCCGGTCGTCATGGCAACGCTCCGCCATGGCAGTGAAACACGATCTGACCGCCGCGGGCGGGCCGCTTGCGGCCTTCGCGGCGATGGGCCTCTTCTGGGGCGGATTCGCGGCGCTGGTCCCGGCGATCAAGGCACGGGCGGGGCTCGGCGACGAGGCGTTCGGCATGGCCATGCTGGTCTCGACCTGCGGCGCGGTGCTGGCGATGTGGGCCGCACCCCGGGCCGAGGCGCGGCTCGGGCGCGCCGCGCTGCCGGTGCTGTCACTGCTGATGGTCTCCACCTTCCTGCTGCCGGGCCTGTCGCGCGGCTGGTGGAGCTTCGCGCTGGCGATGACCGCGGCCGGGGCGGCGGCAGGCCTGCTCGACGTGGTGATGAACGCGCAGGTCGCGGCTCTCGAGGCTGCGCGCCGGCGTCCGCTGATGAACCTCGCCCATGGCACCTACTCGATGGTCTATGCCGCCGCCGCGATCCTGACCGGCCTTGCGCGCGAGGCGGGCGCCGCGCCGCAGCCGGTCTTCACCGGGCTCGCGGCGGCGGCGCTCGGCTGCGTCGCGCTCACCCTCGCCGCGCCCCGCGTCCAGCACCCCGACGCCGGGTCCGGCACAGCCACCCGGCTGCCCGGCGCGCTGGTGACCGCGGCGGGCCTCGTCGTCCTCATCGGATTTCTCACCGAGCAGGCAGCCGAGGGCTGGTCGGCACTGCACCTCGAGCGCAACCTCGGCGCGGGGGCCGCCGCCGGCGCCATC